>NZ_JBFUKH010000007.1:0-355091 GCF_056400965.1 Asticcacaulis sp. P4_H10
GATCACCGACGTCAATCGCGTCTATCTCGAGCGCGGCCAGCTCTCCGTCCAGCCCATCGGCCGCGGCTATGCCTGGCTCGATACCGGCACGCCCGACAGCCTGCTTGATGCTGCCGAGTTCGTTCGCGTCCTCGAAAAACGCCAGGGCATGAAAATCTGCTGCCCCGAGGAAATCGCCTGGCGTCAGGACTTCATCGACAATGCCCAGCTCGAAGTCCTCGCAAAAGCCCTCGGCAAAAGCGAATACGGCCAATATCTGCTAAAAGCTCTATGCTTTGGCACGGCATGATTGTGAAAACCACGAGCAATGAAAAGTAAATTACAACATGTTTGAACGATCACTTCGCGACCTAGTCGCGGGAATTAAGCTGTATTATGTTTGGGTCTACCAAGCATATCACGATATCACAGCGAAGTATAAACGCACGGTTCTGGGGTCGCTTTGGGTGTCGGGCGGGATGGTGGTCACGTCCATATCGATTGCCGTTATTTTCGGGGCCCTTTTCGGCCAAAGCTTGCAAGAAGCCCTGCCCTACACCATGGCCGGCATTCTTGTTTTTGGCATGGTAGGGTACGTATTCTATGATGGTGCAGAGATGTTTATGACATCCGGCGGCATCATAAAAAATCACGCCTACCCGTTCACGTTTTATGCTTTCCACACTGTGTGCAAATCTTTTTTTCTGTTCCTGCACAACGTCGTCGTCTTCTGGATATTAATGGTCATTATCGGGACGATCGCCATTCCAAATTGGTCTTTGGTGTTCGGCCTGATTATAGCATTGATCTTCATGTTTACCTGGGGGATGCTCGCGGGTATGCTTGCCGCTCGCTTTCGCGACATGCGCATTATGCTGCCTTACCTTGGCCAGCTTTTCTCGATGCTCACTCCCATCTTCTGGCGTGCCGAAAATCTTCCCCCGAATATTCTGTTTATCGTCAATCTTAACCCAATATATCAGGTCATCCAGATTGTCAGAATGCCGCTGATGGGGCAAATGGCGAGCTCAACAGCATGGAGCATTGCATTAGCTTACACTGCTGCAGGTGTAGTGATTTGGGCTTTAGTGTTCACCGGCTTCCGCCGTCGCATTCCTTTCTGGGTATAAATAATGTCTACTATCGTTGAACTACAGCATGTTGAACTGAGCTACCCAATATATTCGACGAAGGCGCAGTCTCTCAGAAATGCGATTGCAAATATAGCGGTGGGCGGCAAGTTGCTCCGTGACGGGCATGACTTTGTGCATGTTAAGGCCCTCGACCGTATTTCCTTTACCCTCAACGAGGGCGACCGGCTGGGCATTATAGGGCACAACGGCGCGGGCAAGTCGACGCTGCTCAAGGTTCTGGCAGGCGTTTATGAGCCTGACCGAGGCAGGGTTCACATCGCCGGCCGCATCTCGTCCATGATCGACATCAACCTGGGTCTGGATTTTGAACTGACCGGTCGCGAAAACCTCATCACTATGGGGCGGATGCGCGGGTTTACGCTCAAGCAAATCCATCAGAAAATTCCAGGGATCATCGAGTTTTCGGAACTCGGCCAGTTCATCGATCTTCCCATCAAAACCTACTCTGCCGGCATGACGACCCGCCTGGTTTTTGCCGTAGCCACCAGCCTTGAGCCCGACATACTGCTCATGGATGAATGGATCGGCGCTGGAGACGCCTCCTTCTTCCAAAAGGCAGTTGATCGACTAAACGATATCCTGCAGAGATCGCGCGTGATCGTTTTGGCCAGCCACAATCAGCAGTTGATTCGGGATGTCTGTAACAAGCTTCTGGTGCTTGATGGCGGCCAACAGCGGTACTTCGGCAGGACGGATGAATGGGACTTCCAAAACCAGACAAAGCTGACCCAGAATATCGCCTAATCCCGCGTCTGGGGCCGTACCATCTGCTTGGCCCGCTTGGTTTGTTCTATGAATGCCGGCTCGGTTTGAAGCCCCCTTCACCGCAGCCATACGACGCATATGTTTCAGGAAATGAATATGAGTAACGTTCGCACTTACGACTTCAGTAAGACAAAGCAACGGGTGACCGATGCGGCCAATGACCTGAACCTTGGAAAAGTTGTAGAGTGTCTTGAACAGTCCCTTCCTGACATGCCCGCACCGGAAGCTTCCGCACTGATCAGGATTGCGCTGAACGCAATCGTCCAGGTACGGGACAAGGGAAACGCTCCAAAGGCTCTGGATACGTTATTGGCCCTGTGGCGTACGTACAAGTCCCATGACATCTGTGTGGAATTGCTGGTTATACTGACCGTAGTCAGACCCTCCGCTGATGGCTTTAACCATCTCGCCAAAGACATACCCGCCCATATCAGGGAGAACGGGCGCATTCAGCTTCTTCTTGCTAACGGATACAGCAATGAGCGAAATGTAGTCCTTGCGGCGGAACATCTGCGCAATGCGCGTTTCGCAGACATTTCCGATGTGCCGTCATTCGTGGCGCTCCGGAAAACCCTGATTGCCAGGATTATAGACACTGCGGCGACCGTCATAGGCGCGATGGCTGATCAGTGCGACATCCCCGGACTGGCCGACCAGTCACGCAACCTTGCTGCCGCGTCGGTAGTCCAACGACTAAAGGATTTGTCTCCGACCGAGTTTGACTGGCAATTGCGTAATATCGCCTTTATTGGGCCTGCCAGCGAACGCCAGCCGCTTGAAGTCATAGCGCGGGCAATCGAAATCCTTTCCGAGTGCACAACTCCGGAAAATCTTGTCGTCGCGCTCAGGATGCTTGTATCGATAAGGTTTCACGAGCAGGCGAATGCACTGGCCGAGCGGCTCTATAATATCGAGGCAATCCGGCAGCATCCGGGCTTTGTCAAGAGCATTGTCAAACTGGACGAACTGGTGCCATCGGAGCTCTGGACGCAGCGCGCGATGGAATGCTCGGAAGCCATTGCTACCGGAAAGGCACCGGAGTGGGAAGGCCCGCGCGTTCACCTGCAGAGACCCGAGGTCATCGGCAGATTTGCCCAGGCCACATACCAGCCCACACTCGCAAAGGCTCACAAGACACTCCCCCCGACGGTAAAAAATACCCATTCCGGAGAGGGCGTCTCCCACCTTTTCGTCGGCATATTCGGCCAACTGCGCTTCCCGAACGCCGTGCTGCCGACATTGAACACCTATCTTAACCATCCGGCGGACCGGCCTAGTGACTGCCCGGTGTCATTTGGCATCAGCACCTGGGACAAGGTTGGCCACAGAATGGTCGCCACCGACGATCCGATCGTCTTCGTTCTTGACCTCCTTCCGGGAGAGATTGCCTCCGCGGTCAACGACATTGCGCCAGTTGCCGTCAAAGGTGCACGCCAGATACTGCCGCGTACGGTCGATCGTATCCTGGATTCGCAATTGTCGGGAGATCAGGTAACGGCGGCCTCCATATCCGCGATCTGGGGCGATAATATCGCCGCCGACATCTCTACGGATCGCAAATTCATGGAGGAAAAAGGACAGTTCGTTGCTGCCCGCTGTAACAACGACCCTCACTTTGTCAACCAGGCCAGGATGTGGAACCGTATCGCCGGTCTGCAGAATCTGCTCGTCGAAGCTGAAAAATCGAAGGGTATTCCTGTTTCACACGCCATTCTTCTGAGGTCGGACCTCAAATTCCACCACGGCTCGCTTGTTGCCCTTGTTGAAAGCGTGGCCAGGATGGGAAGCAATTGCGTCTTTGCGGACCATGATCCGCATGCGAATTACATCGAAGGTCTTGGCGACAGATTCATGGTTGCGGACCGTACGGCGTTGGACCGGATACTGGATGCCGAGCGGCTGATGCAGATGGCGGCGGCAAAAGGCGATACAATCGACCAGACCTACATCAAACGTTTCGCGGCACACGAATTCCTGGACACGATCCTATTCGAGCACGGATCCAGAGTGGTACGCGTTCCGTCTGGCGAAGTCGGTTTCGAGATTTTCCGCGGACGCTGGTCGGTGGCAGATCTGCGCCAAGAACTGTTAGCCGATTTCGAAAGCGCTCCCCCGTCCGTCAAAGCCGCAATCAAGATTGCATTGGGTATATAGGTACTGGAACATGGAAATAATCGCGCATCGCGGCTGGTGGCACGCACCAGATGAAAAAAACACAAAGCTTGCCTTTAGTCGGGCACTGGAAGCCGGCTACGGAATCGAGACGGACATACGCGATTACAACGGTGTCGCGGTAATCAGCCATGACCCCCCCACTTCGCAGAATCAGACACTCGACGATTTTCTTCAGAAATACCGGGACCTCGGCGCTACAGGAAAACTTGCGCTCAATGTCAAGGCCGACGGCCTGCAACGACTGATCAAGGACGCCTTGGAGGCGCACGAAATAAGCAGCTATTTCGTATTCGACATGTCTGTTCCGGACAGCCTGCACTATCTGAGGAGCGGGTTGACACTATACACACGACGCAGCGAGTACGAACTGGGCTCAAGCCTCGACGAGAGCGCTGCCGGATTTTGGCTGGACGCCTTCCTTGAGCCTTATGTCCCCTCCCGGCTCGTCACAGATGCCCTTCAAACGGGAAAGGAAATTGCCATCGTATCCCCGGAACTGCACGGCAAGCCGCATCTGGACGCCTGGAATGACTGGTTTAAAATCCTTGAATCAAATCCGACTCGAGCTAAAGGTGTCGGCCTCTGCACTGATTTTCCCGATGCCGCGCAAGAGTTTTTCCAGGCAGTCTTGGAGCACTAAGAATGATAAAAGCTGTACTCTTCGATATGGACGGGGTCCTGATCGACGCAAAAGACTGGCACTACGAAGCTCTGAATATGGCGCTGGATAATTTCGGTATGGCGATAGATCGCGACACGCATCTTTCGACCTACGACGGCCTGCCGACGAAGACGAAGCTTCAAATCCTGACGAAAAGCCGCGGATTACCTGTCAAATTACATACATTTATGAATAATTTGAAGCAAATCCACACGATCGAACTCACCTATGCCCGTTGCCGGCCGGTATTCAATCACAGGAAGGCTTTGGCCAAGTTGCAGGCTGACGGTCTGAAAGTCGCGGTTTGCTCGAATTCCATCCGCAAGACCATAGAGCTGATGATGGATTTGTCACAGCTCCGCGAGAATATCGATCTTATTCTTTCAAACGAAGACGTGGAAAAGCCAAAGCCGGATCCCGAAATCTATCAAAAGGCGATGGCCCATTTTGGCATCCAGCCGGAGGAAGCCGTGATACTCGAAGACAACGACCACGGCATTCAGGCCGCCCGGGCGAGCGGGGCCCACGTCCTTGTTGTGGGCACTCCGTTCGATGTAACTTACGAAAGAATCACGGCGGCAATTGCCCAGGCCAACAGCTGATCGAATCGAGTAATCAATGCAAATTCTTGTTCCCATCGCCGGCCTCTCTCCGTTCTTTAAACCGGAGGATTACCATTTCCCCAAGCCGCTGATTGAAGTGGCGGGCAAGCCAATGATCCAGCTTGTTCTTGAGAATCTGGTCGATATTTCGCCAGACGCGAAGTTTCTGTTCGTTACCGCCTGGGAAGATACAGCCAAGTATTCATTGGCCAGTGCGCTTAGCCTGCTATCACCGACATGCAAGGTGATTTCCCTGCGGGAAAAGTGCAACGGAGCCTTGTGCTCCTGCCTGATGACCGTCGACGACTTGGAAGAAGACGAACCGTTGATCATCGCAAACGGCGATCAGATTATTGATGCCTCCTTGAAGTCGATCATTGCTGATCTGGAACTTAAATGTGTTGACGCCGGCGTCATTACTTTTGAAAGCATTCACCCGAGGTGGTCCTATGTCAAGACGGACGCTGACGGTACGGTATTGCAGGCCGCGGAGAAGCAGGTAATCAGCAACAGCGCGATCGCAGGCGTCTACTATTTCAAGAAGGCATCTCTGTTCATAGAGGCGGCGAAGAAATGTATTATCGGCTCGTCTACGACCAACGGTCAGTACTATATCTCAGCGACATTGAACGAGCTTATTCTTGAGGGTAAGGAAGTTCAGGCCGTCAGGATTTCCAACGACGCCTTTCACAGCTTCTATTCTCCGGCAAAAATTCAGGAATTCGAGGACAAAAGGCAGTTGCAACAGGTCCGCTCTTCGAAGGCTGTAAACGTCGTCATTCCAGCTGCCGGTGAAGGTAGCCGCTTCAAAGCCGCCGGCTATGAGAAGCCCAAGCCGTTTATCGATGTCCTGGGGGTGCCAATGATACAGCACGTCATCGGTAACGTGACCCCTGAAAATTCGAAGGTTCATGTGATCTTCCGCAAGGCGCACATGGAGGCAGAGCCCGGTGTCGCCGGCAAGCTGGTTGCTGGTGGCATTCAGCTGCATGCAGCGGATCGCCTGACCGAAGGCACCGCTTGCACCTTGCTGCTGCACAGGCCTGTCTTCGATAACGACACCCCGCTTCTGGTCGCCAATTCAGATCAGTATGTCGATTTCTCGGTTGATGCCTTTGTCAACGATTGCCGCAGGCGCGGTCTTGACGGGTCCATTCTGGTCTTCAAGGATCCGACGATGGATCCAAAGTGGTCGTTTGCCAAGATCGACGAAAATGGGCTGGTCACCGAGGTCGCAGAGAAAAAGCCAATATCGGACCTGGCGACCGTGGGTATTTACCTGTTCAGCAAGGGCAGTGAATTTGTCAGCGCCGCCATTGACATGATTGCGCGCAATGACCGGGTCAACAACGAGTTCTACACATGCCCTGTGTACAACTACATGATTGCCAACGGCGCCAGGATCGGCGTCTACGAGATTCCGCAACACGCTATGCACGGCCTGGGAATTCCGGCCGATCTTGACGCATTTATCCGGTTCAAGCAGCCAGATGGGGCGGCAGTCGCCAAATGAATGTAATTGTGCCGCTGGCGGGGCCGGATTTCGAAGTATCGGATTCAAGAGTAAAGGCTGAAGTACTCACTGCCGGCAACCCCTTGTTGCTGGCAGCACTTCATAAACGGCCCTGGATGCAGGCTTCCGGAACCGGCAATATCGCACTAACGTTCATTTTACGGGACTCACCGAATACGAAGCGCTTTGCCAATGGCCCGCTCCGCGACTGGTTTCCCGACGCGCGGCAGGTATTCATTTCAGAGTACACCGACGGCGCAGCCTTGTCCGCGCTGGCAGGCGTCGCATGTTCGTCAACGAATGATCGCCCTTTTTGCGTCGACCTTGCAGATATCCTTTACGACTGCACATTCGATCCCATGCAAGCCTTCGAGCGTGAGCAAGCGCTTGGAGGGGTCGCTCTTACCTTCCAGTCCGATAACCCTGTCTATAGCTATCTGGACATCGATGAATCCGGATATGTAACCAGGGCAGCTGAGAAGGTCGTCATTTCATCCCACGCGTCTGCGGGAACCTACTGGTTCAGATCGTTCGCAGTTTATCTGCGCGCAATGGCACACGCCCTGGAAAATCGTCATATTCAGACCTATAATGGTCGCTTTTTCGTGTGCCCGCTCTATAACGGCGTAATCGACCAGGGATTACGCGTTCGTTGCGGTGAGGTGTCCAATATACAGGACGTCAAAATTTTAGCTAACGCGTCAGGGGCGGCGTAATTATTATGCAGTATTACGAGCTGATTAAATGAACTTGAAGAATCTTTTTACGCTCTTAAAAGCACGGGTATATTCTGCGTATTTGGCTTCGAAACAAGAGCGGACGCCGAGCCTGAACAGAAAAGAGCATGAGTTTGCTCACATATTTCATGGAAGGCGTTATTTTTGGGCCGATGATTACCTAACGCGCTATTCGGATATTGCGCGGGCGGAAGTCGATCCTTTCAAGCACTTCATTGAATTTGGCTTGAAAGAAGGTCGGTCGGCCCTGTTTTTTGACAATCAATGGTATCTCTCAACACACAAGGACGTCGCTGCCGCCGGCTTCGACGGGCTGCTACACTATCGTCTTTTTGGCAAGGCTGAAGGGCGCATGGCGCGCCTGCTTACCGTTCAGGGCACCAGCGAAAAGAAGGGGCAGATTTCTTACGAGGAATGGCACCGGAAATACGGCGCCTACAGTGAGGCGGAACAACCCATTTTCGAAGAAATGGGATCAACATTTCCATATCGGCCCCTGATCTCCGTCGTCATGCCTGTGTACAAGACGCCAATCCGCTTCCTGCGGGAGGCGATCGAGTCCGTGCTTGGCCAAAGCTACGAAAATTTTGAGTTGTGCATAGCCGATGATGCATCAGGCAGTGACGAAATCACGCAACTCCTCAAGCACTATCAGGATACCGATTCCCGGGTAAAGCTCTGCCTGCGGGAGCAGAACGGCCACATATCCGAAGCCTCCAACAGCGCGCTTGAACTGGCGTCAGGCGAATTCGTGGCGCTGTTCGATCATGATGATCTTCTGGACCGGAATGCACTGTTCTGGGTTGTCGACCAACTGAACAAGTCGCCCGAAGTCGATCTGATATATTCCGATGAGGACAAGGTGGACGCGCGCGGACGCTTGTTCGATCCGTATTTCAAGTCTTCATTCAACTACGAACTCTTCCTGGCGCAGAATATGATCTGCCATCTGGGCGTTTATCGCACTGCGCTGGTGAGAAAGGTTGGCGGCTTCCGCAAGGGATATGAGGGTTCGCAGGATCACGACCTTGCGCTCAGAGTCATCGAGAAAACGGAACCGCAGAATATTGTCCATATTCCCCGCATCCTGTACCATTGGCGGGCCATACAGGGCAGCACGGCGCTGGCGACGAGCGAGAAGTCCTATACGGTGTCTGCCGGCCTTAACGCGGTCAACGACCATTTCAAGCGGATAAAGGTCAACGCGACGGTTTCGATCGCCGACGGCAAGTCGGGCCACTTCCGCATCCGCTATCAGTTGCCCAAGCGCGCAGCCAAGGTAAGCATCATCATTCCGACCCGTGACAAGGCCGAGCTGCTAAAGCAGTGCATCGACTCCATCATCACGCGGTCGACCTACATCAATTACGAGATCGTCGTCCTGGATAACGGAAGCCAGGAAGAAGAGACGATAAAATATTTCGCTGAGATATCGAAAGCGAAGAATATAAAAGTCGTTCGGGATGAGGGTGAGTTCAACTACTCCCGTATCAACAATGTTGCCGTCAGAAAATCGACGGGCAAGTTCATCTGCCTGATGAATAACGACATTGAAGTGATAACACCCGACTGGATCGAAGAAATGGTCGGCTTCGCACAGCAAAAGGATGTCGGATGCGTCGGCGCAAGGCTGTGGTATCCCGATAAGACCTTGCAGCACGGCGGCATCATTCTGGGTATCGGGGGAATAGCCGGCCATTCGCACAAGTATGTCAGTGCGTCAAACAAGGGATATTTCGAGCGGGCGATACATCATCAGGCCTTCAGCGCGGTAACAGCTGCCTGCCTAATGATAAAGCGGTCCACCTATGACGAGGTTGGCGGGCTGGACGAGGGCCTGGCCGTCGCGTTCAATGACGTCGATTTCTGCCTGCGCGTAAGGTCCGCCGGATATCGCAACGTCTGGACGCCGTATGCGGAAATGTTCCATCACGAGTCGGCGTCGCGTGGGGCGGAAACAACACCAGAAAAGCAGGCGCGCTTCAACGGCGAAGTGGCGTTTATGAAGAATCGCTGGAGCGACGCACTTCTGAATGATCCCTACTATAATCCCAACCTGACGCTTGAGCACGAAGACTTCACAATCGCGTCGCCGCCGCGGGTGCACCGGTTACCTTAGATGTAACGGTTTTTTGAATGGAAACATTCAGTTCTAAGTTTGTGTTGCCGGTGTTTATATTTGTATGCCTTTACAAAGGCTACTACAGTTCTGTAGCCTAAGGTAGGCGGTGGCGGCACTCCGATATGGTAGGCAATAACCGCAACGCAACGCCGGCATGGCCGGTTTCAGAAACAGCGGTTATTCGCTAATCCCGTGTAGGATACACTATGGAACTCCAACCTAAGGCGTTCATCGATTCACCTGTAAGTAGTGCGATTTCATCAAATCTACTGAAGATGGAGGGCTGGTACGCTTCTGACGCCAATGCGCTTGTTGAAATCTGCATAAATGGCATCGAACTCGACTATGTGCATTGGATAGAGCGGCCGGACGTCAGTGAGGCGCATCCCCAGCACCATTGCCGCGGGTGGATGGTCTGGGCCGATGTGGGCCAGTTCAGGAATTTAAATCGCCGGGGTGTTACACTTTCCGTTCGTGTGGACGGCCGGATCGTTTCTTCGAAGGTTATACGCCCGGTATGGCAGGGCGACACGACGGAGCAGCTCCTTTACTACTTCCTTCACGTGCCCAAATGTGCAGGAACCAGCATCGCCAGTTCGCTGGAGGGGGCATTGGATAAGGCGTTTTTCCGTGTGTATGAGGACCACCCTCAGTACCCTTGCTACGAACAGTTCTGTGAGTTTTCGTCGGCAACGACCAGCAAGGTCGAGGTTATATTCGGCCATTATTCATTTGGAATGCACAGGGACCGCATCGACCCTCGCCCCTACAAATATGTGGCCATGGTCAGGGAACCTGCCAACTACCTGCTTTCGCAGTTCCTGTTTCAGAAATTCAACTGCCTGAACCCCGAGTTCGCCGAATACAAAGATCCCTACGAGATGCTGGAAAAATGCTCGCGGTCGGACATGGACAATGTGTTTTGCCGGCAGCTGTCCGGCGCCTTCCGTTACAACAAGCCGGTCACCAGAAGACATCTGGAACTGGCAAAGAAAAATATCGATGACCACTTTGAATTTGTGGGCATCGCGGAGAAAATTGAGGCCAGCGCTAAAACTATATCCGAAATTTTCGGCGTGAATATCGGCCGGCCGCCTGTTGAAAATGTCTCTCAGAACAAGGAACTAATAGACGATATAAACACCTCGACCTTCCGAAATGCGGCCAGGCAACGTATTGTCTACGACGAAGAACTGTATGAATACGTGAAGGAAAAGTACTGGTCGTAGCCGCCGCTAACCTGCCCACGCCGCGACGTCAAACCAGGACGTCACGATGGTGCAGAAGCGGTTGCCGCCGGCTGGTCACGCTTACCCCAGCCGCCCCGTCTCATCCGCGCGCGTTGTCGCCGGCGACAGCCATGGGTCACACTCTATAAAGCTATGCCACCGTTCGGCAAAAACCCGCAGCTCACGTTCGCGTCTTGACCGCTTAGCCGCGTTCAGGTCTTCTCCGCGGCTTTTTCCCTCAAGATGCAAGGCCTGCGCATCCGCGCAGTAGAGAGAATACCAGCCACGCCGTGTAAGCTTCAGGCAGAGGTCTACGTCATTCAGCGTGACGGGAAAGGCATCCTCGTCAAATCCACCAACAGCGTTGAACTTGTCAACGGCGACGCAAAGACATGCCGCTGTAACGGCAGCCCGCAAGGAAGAGTGCAGCAGGCGCTCGTTTCCGGCAATCTGGTCATACGGCGTACCGCGCCATAAATGGCCACAAGCCTCGGTCAGTCCGATGGCAACCCCGCCGTGCTGAAGTGTAAGATCGTCGTAAAGTAGCCGGGCCCCAACTGCGCCGATATTGGTCCGTTGAGCATGCCGCATCATGTTCCCCAACCAGTTCCGGTCCTGCAGCACAATATCATTGTTCAGAAATACAACATATGGAGTGTTCACTTCCCGCACCCCCTGGTTGCACAGGGCGGAAAAATTGAACAGCCCGGCGTTTCGAACAATCCTCAAACCTTTGGCGGCAAATCGCTCGAACACGGCAAAGGTCTCCGGCTCGCTGGATCCATTGTCGATTACGATGACTTCATGGGGCCAGTCCGTATTGTCGAACAGTCCTTCGAGGCACGCTTCAAGAAGGTCCGAACGATCGCGGGTCGGGATGATGATGGTACACCCGGGCCTGTCAGCTTCGACCGGTACCGGCACAGATAATGGCAGCGTGGTTTCTCCCGACACCATGGGCGCCGACGCGACGGGCACAGCGACGAGCTGCGCCTCTTCAAGGGCAAAAGACAGGCCCTCGACATCCCGTCGCAAGGCGCATGGCGTAGGAAGATGCGAGGCATACAGGATCGGATCCCAGGCTATTCTCGCCGTCGCTTCATTGCCCCGCCAGACGTCGGCAATCACGGCCCTGCAAGGCTTCTCGGCCGACAATATGCATTCAGCAAACAGCAGCAGGGCATCCCGCGTCAGGCGCTCTTCTGCATCGATTATTAAACGGAAATCCCAGTCGTCCTCCGGACGGATCGACCAGTGAGGATAGATTTGCGCGGCAAGACGGTCGGCGCTAACGGTGCCGCCAGCGCTGTCACATATCAGGAACAACAGAGGGCGGGCAAGCTTGGCAAGACGTTGCTGTCCCGTTTCGTCAGCAAGACGGGCATGATGAAGGCAGTCGAACCGGCTGTGGGGCGCCTCCAGCACCGAACTGCGCTGGGACGGTGCTCGAGCCCCGAAACTGCCCCTGCCTGCTAGGGCGCGCCGCACCAGTCCAGCGATGCGCCCAACCGATAGACCGGAGCGCACGGCGGACAAAAGCCGCCCCCCCAGCATGGCGGCCAGTGACAAGACACCGAGGGGTTCCAGACACAGGTTCTCTACACGATAGCGCCCCGGCCGCGCCCCGGCCTGCACGCACAGATCGTACCGCCCGGCTTCCAGTCGTATATAAACCGGACATCCCGACTCGACCGTCAATTCCATGAGCGAGGCAATGTCGGGCTGGCTCAATCTCAACTTCACCGGCCCGTCGCTCTGCCGGACGGAAAGCCGGTACCAGCCTGCAGCCAGGTCGACGGTTCCTGCATCAAGCCTGCCCCATGGCCGGTCAATGCAAATCCCGCCGGCATATACCCCAGCTTCGCCGCCTCCTGCCTGAACATGCCTCAAAACATCGATTGCTACCATGCATACCTCCCTCGTCGCTCTATGAAGAGCGCGCCCGGGTGTGACAACCCTTGCAATCGCTTTCTTGAATCGCGGTGAATATTTTTCCGCGATTGCCGGTAAAACCCTCACACTCGATGCAACACAACCCGTCGCATCGAAAAAACCTGTGAAATTTGCATATGAACGGCACTAACCTGGCATGTTAATGCGCCGGGAATCTGGCATGAAGCCGTTATACGTCAGTATACAAGAGGCGCATTGATGTTAAATCGGATTTTCGTGGTGACGACAACGATCATAATGATCTCCGTTATGCTCACCGCCTGCAGCAAGAAACCCGAAGATGGCCAGGGACAACGTGGTGGCGCGGCCAGCGTTGGCGTCATGGTGCTCCAGGCGCGCCCGGTCAATTTGACGCAGGAACTGACGGGACGAACCTCGGCCTGGCTGGTGTCCGAAGTGCGCCCTCAGGTCGGCGGGATCATCAAGGCGCGCCAGTTCACCGAAGGCGCCAGTGTCACCGCCGGGCAGCCGCTCTACCAGATCGATCCGGCGACTTACCAGGCCGATTACGACAGCGCAGTCGCCGCCGAGCAGCAGGCCCAGGCTGCATCTGAAGCCGCCCAATTGCGTTATAGCCGCGCCCAACAGCTCATCACCATCAAGGCCATCAGCCAGCAGGACTTCGACGATGCCCGCGCGGCGTCCAAACAGGCCTCCGCGCTACTGGCGGCGCAAAAGGCCGCCGTCCAGCAGGCAAAGATTGCGCTCGACTATACCCACGTCGCGGCCCCTATATCGGGCCGTATCGGCCGCTCAACGGTAACGCCTGGCGCACTGGTCACCGCTAATCAGGCGACGCCCTTGGCGACCATCCAGGACCTGTCGAAGGTCTATGTCGATATTACCCAGTCTTCGTCCGACATGGTCAGGCTGAAGCGCGATGTCGCGGCCGGCTCGGTCGGTGCCGTAGACCATGCTGACGTCACCCTGACGCTCGATGACGGCTCGGCCTATGCGGTCAAGGGCCGCGTCCAGTTTTCCGACGTCAGCGTCGATCCGGCCACCGGCTCGGTGACCCTGCGTGCCGTGTTCGATAATCCCGATGGCTTGCTGCTGCCTGGCATGTTCGTCCGCGCCCGCATCATCAAGGGCAGGGTGTCCGACGGCATACTGGTGCCCCAGCCGGCCGTCATTCTTGATCCGAAGGGCGGCGCCAGCGTCATGCTGGCCGGTCCCGACAACAAGGCGCAAAAACGTGATGTCCAGCTGGGCGAAATGATCGGCAAGGAATGGCGCATCATTTCCGGCCTGAAGCCCGGCGACAAGGTCATCGTCGAAGGCGCCGCTAATGTAAAGGACAAGGGGCCGATCAAGCCCCGCGCCGTTACCCCGGCCGTCGCCGCGGAGCAATAGCCCATGTTATCGCGTTTCTTCATCGACCGGCCGATCTTCGCCTGGGTCATCGCCATCGTTATCATGCTGGCCGGCGCCCTCAGCATCACCCGTCTTCCGGTTGAACAGTATCCCGACATCGCCCTGCCCCAGGTACGCGTCAATGCCAGCTATCCGGGCGCTTCGGCCAAGACAGTCGAGGACAGCGTCACCCAGATCATCGAACAGGGCATGATCGGGCTCGACCGCCTGAAGTACATGACCTCTACGTCATCCGATAATGGCGGCGCCAATGTCACGCTCGTCTTCGAAGCCGGCACAGATATCGACGTCGCCCAGGTCCAGGTCCAGAACCAGATCCAGTCGGTTATCAACCGACTGCCGCAGGACGTGCAGGCCCAGGGCGTACGCGTCAACAAGGCGTCGAACAACATGCTGATGGTGTTCTCGCTCTATTCGACCGACGGCTCGCTGACCAATGCCGACCTCGGCGACTATCTGGTGTCAAACATCCAGGACACACTGGGCCGCGTCGATGGCGTCGGCGAAACCAATGTCTTCGGCTCGGGCTACGCCATGCGCATATGGCTTGATCCCGGCAAACTGGCCGGCTTCAACCTGACGCCGGCTGATGTGGTCACGGCCATCCGCGCCCAGAACGCCCAGGTCTCGGCCGGCCAGCTTGCGGCCCAGCCGGCGACGGACGACGTCGCGCTCAACGCCACCATCACCTCGCAGTCGCGCCTGACCTCGCCCCAGGAATTCGCCAACATCATCCTCAAGAGCGACGCCACGGGCGCCACGGTTTACTTACGCGATGTGGCGCGCGTCGAACTGGGCCAGCAGAACTACGAATCCTTCAGCCGGATCAACGGCAAGCCGGCAACCGGCATCGCCATAAGCCTGGCGACCGGCGCCAATGCGCTCAAGACGGCCGAACTGGCCAAGGCCAAGATGGAGGAGCTGGCCGAAAGCTTCCCGTCGAACATCGCATACGCCATCCCCAATGACTCGACCGATTTCATCAAGCTGTCGATCAAGGAGGTCATCAAGACCCTGGTCGAAGCCATCCTGCTTGTTTTCGTGGTCATGTACCTCTTCCTGCAAAGCTGGCGGGCGACCCTGATCCCGACCATCGCCGTACCCGTCGTACTTTTGGGGACCATGGGGATTCTCGCGGCTTTCGGCTTCTCGATCAATCTTCTGACCATGTTCGGCCTGGTCCTGGCCATCGGCCTGCTGGTCGACGACGCCATTGTCGTCGTCGAAAACGTCGAACGCGTCATGCACGAGGAAGGCCTGTCGCCCAAGGAGGCGACGCGCAAGTCGATGGACGAGATCACCGGCGCCTTAGTCGGCATTGGCCTGGTGCTGGCGGCCATGTTCGTGCCGATGGCCTTCTTCGGCGGCACCCAAGGCATCATCTATCGCCAGTTCTCGATCACCATCGTCTCGGCCATGGCGCTGTCTGTCGTGGTCGCCCTGGTCCTGACCCCGCCCCTGTGCGCGACCCTGCTCAGGCCGATCGACCACGAAAAGAAGGCAAGGCGCAAGAATCTGTTCGACCGCTTCTTCGGCGGCTTCAACAAGAGCTTTGAAGTGGCCGCCAACCGCTATCGCGGCGGCATCGGCGCCATGATCGCCAAGCCGTTCCGCTATCTGGTCATTTATGGCGCGGTCATCGTCGCCTGCGGCATGATGTTCCGTATCCTGCCGACCTCTTTCCTGCCCGAGGAAGACCAGGGCATCGTCCAAACCATTATCCAACTGCCGCCCGGGACGCCGACCCAGGTGACGCGCAAGCTTGTCGACAAGGTCAGTGCCTATCTCGAGACCGACCCGACCGCACGCTATATCTTCTCCCGAACCGGCGGCTCGCAGAACCAGGGCCAGGTTACCATCCGCATGAAACCGTTCGAAGAACGGGAGGGAGAGGACATGCGTGTGCCGGCCGTCATCGAACGCGCGCGCAAGGAGTTTGCCAAGCCGGAATATGGCGGCGCCCGGATCATTCCGACCCAGCCGCCTGTCGTCCGCTCGCTCGGCGACGCGTCCGGCTTCTCATTTGTCATCAAGGACGTCGGCGGCGTCGGCCCGGCAGCCCTCCTGCAGGCGCGCAATGACTTCATCAAGCGCGCCGAAGAAGACCCGCGTGTCGGGTCGGTGCGCTCCGGCGGCCAGGACGTGACTCCGCAGCTGAAGGTCGATATCGACAAGACTGCCGCTGGCGCCATGGGCGTCAATGTTTCCGACATCAATGCCATGCTCAGCGCTGCCTGGGGTGGCTCCTATGTCAATGACTTCATCGATCGCGGCCGCGTCAAGCGCGTCTATGTCCAGGCCGACGCGCCCTTTCGCATGCGGCCCGATGATCTGAGCCGCTGGTACGTCCGCAATCGTGACAGTCAGATGGTGCCTTTCGCGTCGTTCGGGTCGTCGCGCTGGACGACCGGCACGCCGTCGCTGGAACGTTATCAGGGCTCACCCTCGACAGGCGTCCAGGGCATGCCGGCCGATGGCGTGTCTTCGGGCGATGCTATGAACGCCGTCGAAGGGTTGGCCCGCGACCTGCCCCAGGGCACCGCGATCGAATGGACCGGTATCTCATTGCAGGAACGCGAATCGGGCGCCCAGGCGCCTGCCCTCTATGCCCTTTCGATCCTGGTCGTCTTCCTCCTGCTGGCGGCGCTCTACGAAAGCTGGACCATTCCTTTCGCGGTCATTCTGGTCATTCCGCTGAGCGTCTTAGGCGCGCTGCTGGCCACCTGGGCGCGCGGGCTCGACAACGACATCTTCTTCCAGGTTGGCCTTCTGACCACGATCGGACTGTCGTCGAAAAACGCCATCCTGATCGTTGAATATGCCCGCCTGCTGCATCAGGAACGCGGCATGACCCTGCTCGATGCGACGCTTGAAGCCGCGCGCATCCGCCTGCGTCCAATTCTGATGACTTCGTTCGCCTTCGTTTTCGGCGTGCTGCCCATGGCGCTGTCGGCCGGGGCAGGTTCGGGCGCGCAACGCGCCATCGGTACCGGGCTGATCGGCGGTGTCCTGGCAGCGACCTTCCTGGCCATCTTTTTCGTACCGCTCTTCTTCGTCCTGGTCCAGCGCGTGTTCAAACACGATAATTTGCCCCAGGATGTCGATGCCAAAAAGGGAGCAAAGGTATGACAAGGACAGTTGTTTCCCTGGCCGTTCTCGCTACAGCCTTGTCGGCCTGCGCCATGACACCCGCCTATGACCGGCCGGACCTGCCGGTCGCTGCCCAGTGGCCCGTAACGGCCCCCACGCCCGCCACCGGCAGCCTAAAATGGCACGACCTGTTCACCGACCCCGCCCTGCAGGGCACGATCCAGTTGGCGCTCGACAATAATCGCGATCTGCGCGTTGCGGCGTTAAACATCGAACGCGCCCGCGCCCTCTACCGCATCCAGCGCGCCGACGGGCTGCCGGCACTCGACGCTTCGGCCGGAGGAACGCGTTTGCACAGTGATGCTTCGGGCGACAGCGAGAATTATTCGGCCGATCTCAATCTCGATTGGGAACTCGACCTGTTCGGCCGCATCCGCTCGCTGAACCGCGCCGCCCGTGAAGATTTTCTGGCAACGCAGGAGACCCGCAAGGCGGTGGCGATCTCACTGATCGCCGATACAGCCGACGCCTGGCTGACCCTCGCCGCCGATCAGGACCTGCTGGCCATCACCCGCCAGACCGTTGTATCGCGCAAGGATGCCTACGACATAGCGCAGGGCCGGGCGCGCCTCGGCGCCATTGGCGACCTTGAGCTCAATCAGGCACGTGTCCAGTACGAAGAGGCGCGTGAGGACATCGCCAATATCGAGACCCAGATCGACCGGGACAAGGCGGCCCTCACCTTGCTGACCGGCGCATCCCTGCCCGCCAGCCTGTTGCCTGTGGCCTTCAGTGACAACGCAGTCGCTGCCGCCCTGCCGGTCGGCATCCCGTCGGATGTCCTGCTCAACCGTCCCGACGTGCTGGCGACCGAACATGACCTCAAGGCCGCCAACGCCAATATCGGCGCGGCGCGTGCCGCCTTGTTCCCCAGCATATCGCTGACAGGCTCGGCGGGTTCGGCCAGCGACGCACTGGGCGATCTCTTTTCCGACGGCACCAACAGCTACTCCTACGGCCTGCGCCTGAACCTCCCGATCTTCAATGGCGGCGCCAATCTGGCGGGCTTGAAAAGCGTCAAGGTCAATCGCGACATCGCCCTCGCGCAATACGAAAAGGCGATCCAGTCGGCTTTTTCGGATGTCTCCCAGGCCCTGGCGGTCCGTGCCCGCATCGACGAGCGCCTGTCGGCGCGGCTGGCGGCCACAGACGCCGCCCAGCGCAGCCTGGCTTTGAGCCAGGCGCGCTATCAGAACGGCGCCGACAGCTACCTCATTCTGCTCGACGCCCAGCGCACGCTTTACGGATCACAGCAAGGCCTGGTCAATCTGCGCCTAGCGAAGGCGTCGAGCCTGGTCACCCTTTATCGGACCGTCGCAGATACCGGCAGTGTGGACTGACACAGGAAATTTGCCCCGGACGAAAAATTAAGCCTTGCTCCATATAAAGACATCTTTATATGGTTATGAGCTGTCCAGCCGAGGGTTTCGCCATGCGTCCATCCTATATCTTCACCTCCGAAAGTGTTTCCGAAGGCCACCCCGACAAGGTCGCCGACCGCATTTCGGATGTCGTGGTCGACGCCTTCCTGAGTCGCGATTCCGAGGCGCGCGTCGCTTGTGAGACACTTGTCACTACCAATCGCATCGTCCTTGCCGGCGAAGTCCGGGCGAGCGACGATCATATCAGCGACATCATCGGTGGCCTTGAAGACAAGGTTCGCCGCGCCGTCAAGGAGATCGGCTACGCGCAGAAGGGCTTCCACTGGGCGATGGCAGATTACGCCTGCCACCTGCATGCCCAGTCGGCGGACATCGCCATGGGCGTCGATGCCGGCAGCAATAAGGATGAGGGCGCTGGCGACCAGGGCATCATGTTTGGCTATGCCACAGATGAGACAGCCGAGCTGACGCCCGCGCCGCTGCAATGGTCGCACAACATTCTGCGCCGCCTAGCCGAAGCACGTCACGGCGGGGAGCATAACCTGGAGCCCGACGCCAAGAGCCAGGTAACGGTGCAGTATGAAAACGGCGTTCCCAGTAAGATTCTGAAAATCCTGGTCTCGCATCAGCACAAAGACGGCCTGACACCTGCCGATGTCGAAGCTATTATCAAGCCTTACGCCCTCGAAGTCCTGCCGCAAGGCCTGGTGGGCGCGGATACCGAATGGCTGGTCAATCCAACCGGCAACTTTGTCATCGGCGGCCCGGACGGCGATGCCGGCCTGACCGGCCGCAAGATCATTGTCGATACTTACGGCGGCGCCGCTCCGCACGGTGGCGGTGCATTTTCCGGCAAAGACCCCACCAAGGTGGATCGTTCAGCCGCGTATGCCCTGCGCTACCTGGCAAAGAACGTCGTGGCGGCCGGCTTGGCCAAGAAGTGTACGCTTCAGGTCTCCTATGCGATTGGCGTAGCGCGCCCCCTATCCTTCTACGTCGATACACACGGCACAAGCCAGGTCGACGTCGAGAAACTGGAGAAAATTCTGCCTGAATTGATAGGCGACCTGACGCCAAAAGCGATCCGCCTACACCTGGGTCTCAACCGCCCGATCTATGAGCGCACAACCGCCTATGGCCACTTCGGTCGTACGCCCGATGCCGAAGGCGGCTTCTCGTGGGAGAACATCGACCTGGTCGCCGCCCTAAAATCCGAATTCGGCGTATAAATTGAGGCGGTTCAGGCGTAACTGGGGCGACTGAAGGCGCAGTTGTCGCTGTCAAGCGCCGTCGCACCGGGGATCAGTGAAAAGTACTGAGCCAGGTTCATATGCGCCCACAGGTCGGCCTTTCTGGCCGTGGGGCCAAGGCACTGCGCCATTCCCGGCAATATGAACCGCCAGCGGTCATCGTCAGGTTCAGGACGGCGCATCAGTTCCGCAGCGGCAAGACCGATGGCCGCCGGTAGGTAAAGAATAACGCCACACGCTGCCAGCGCAGCGCTGTGGATACCCTGTCCGATCCTTTGTGCAATACCCATGACCAACTCCTTAAAGCCATATCATGGCAAAGGATCACTATGGCTTCAGTCTACAATTACATCGATTAACCAAAGAAGCCGTAAAAAGCCGCGTACCTGTCTGCTGGACGCGCCGGCGAACTATGTTACGCTTTCACGTCAGCAAAGGGGACAGACATGCCGGCCTTCGACATTGGAACCGTATTCAGCCGCTTCTTCAGGCTTGTGGGTGAGAACTTCGCCGTCATTGCCGCCTTGGGACTTATTGGCGTCGTCCTGCCGTCTGTCGTCGTGGCCTATGGCGTGACGTCGATGCTCGGTGGCCTTATAGGCGCTCCCAACCCGACAGACGCCTATCTCGGCCTGCTCAGCGGCACAAATTTAGGGATATCCTTCGGCAGTGGCCTGCTGCTGTTCGTCCTGAACCTGATCATCCTGTCGATGATCACCGAGGTGACCATATTGCGCGCCATTGGCAAGCCTATGGATATCGGCGCGATCTTCAGTCACGCCCTGCGCAACATCCTGCCCCTGCTGGTTATCTCCATCCTGGTCGCCATCATGATATTCTTCGGCTTTCTTGCCTTTATCATTCCCGGCATCTTCCTGGCGCTGGCGACCTGCGTGGCCGTTCCCGTCTATGTCGGCGAACCGGCGCGCGGTATTACCGGCAGCATTTCGCGCAGCTTCGAGCTGACCAAGGGCCGTCGCTGGTGGCTGCTGTTGATCTTCATTGTCTTGGGTATCGGCGCCATGGCTATCGGCGGAACGATCAGCTCGATGACCATGCCTTTCATGTTCACCCCGGGCACGACGCCGGATCCCGCAAACATGGGCGCGACCATGATGCCCTACATGCTGGTCAACGCAGCGGTTGATGGCGTGGTTCGTGTCCTTGGCACCGTTCTGGTCGCCGCCATCTATGTCTGCCTGCGCGAAACCCGCGAAAAGCTGACGCCGGAAACGACCGCGGAAGTCTTCAATTAAGAGGTTACGTCAGCGCCGGATCGTGCTTGTCCTTGCGGCGCCGGCCCAGCAGCATACGGGCTTCCAGGTGGGCGCGCAGGGCGCTGTAATAGGCGCGCAGGAAGTCCTCATCGCGCGGAATGTCAGCCGCATTTTTCGGCTCCTGCCAGCCGATGCGCGCTTTGATCTTGTCGGCAACAGCCTTCATCACCGGGGCTTTCCGCTCCCGCAGCACCTGCTCGAGAACGCCCAGCTCCATCTCGCCATAGGCCAGTTGCACCGCCGTGAAGGTCAGCCCCAGCCGGCGGTCGCCGTCGAGGTCGGCCAGGTCGTAGCTCAGCTTTGCCCGCGGCATGTGCACGACACGCGTGCCGGCGAAATAGTCGCCCAGCCGGGCGTGCTGGCGATTGAACAAAGGCAGCAGCAGCACACCAAGCGCCCAGATCAAGGCCAGCCAGCCCAGCGAATTCTGCGCAGCCATCCCGGCGAAAACCAGCGTCAGCGGCAGATAGAGCTCAACCTCGCGCATGGCGTTGCGGGTGAAGACCGCCGCCGGCGTCAGGCGTCCACCATCGTGGGCGATGACTCTCAGCTTCATCAGGCGCTTACCTGGTGTCGCCGCCTTGGGCCCCATTTCAAAGAACATGAAATAGCCCGAGCGGAGAAAAAACATCAGGGCGATAATGGCGATCTGGAAAATCGCCGATGCCGTCGTCTCGCTGCCCATCTGATCGCCCGGCAGGATGATCCAGGCGATGAAGACCAGGATCGGCACCAGGACCACGATGATCAGGTCGATGACAAGGGCGCCCAGACGCTCGCCGAAGCTGGCATTGATGAATGGCAGGACGACCCCTTCGGGCGTGACGATTTCGGTCGCCGTGCGGCCATACTCACCGTAGGGCGCATCGCTCATCAGGTCGCGCCGGGCCGTGTGTTTGTCAGCCATCGGCCTTCGCCTTCCTGCCGACCATAAGGAAATAGGCCAGCCACAGGGCAAGCATGACCGCACCTATCGCGATGCGGACGAAACTGTCGGTTATGGTCTGGCGGCCTATGCCTTCCAGGCAGCCCGCGACGGTCAGCATGAGGGCCACGCCGATCATGACCGTGCCGGTCCGGCGGCCAGCCTCGCTCAAGGCCGCCATGCGTGTCGCCTCGCCCGGGAACATCAACCGCCGGCCGATATGAAAGCCGCACGCCCCGGCGATGATGATGGCGAACAGCTCGGTCGTGCCATGAATGGTCAGCCAGGCGCCGAACTCGAAGCCCAGACCTTTACGCGCAAACAGCCACAGCATGGCCCCCAGGCTGATGCCGTTCTGGATCAGCAGCATCAGGGTCGGCAGCCCGAATATGGCGCCCAGGGCAAACGCCATGATCGCCACTTGGGTATTGTGCGTCATGAGAAAGACGGCAAACGGCGATAAGGCCGTGTCTTTTGGCCCGCTGCCCAGGGTCTCACGCAGCGACTGGGCCGAGGCCGACAGATCGCGGCCACCCGCTTGGTCCACGGGTACGAAGACGTCATACCAGCTCGAGTCGCTGGCGCACAGCAGCCAGCCGATCAGTATGCCCGCCGTCAGCGCCGCGAAGGCCAGCCACAGCTCGGCCGTCAGCTTGCGTATCGTCTGTGGCCACGCCATGCCGAAAAAGTCTGCCAGCACATCCTTGAGGCGCGAATGGGGTCCGTAGATGTAGACATAGGCCCGGGCGCTGAGCGATTGCAGGTAGACCACCATGTTGCGGTCGAGCGAAATCGCCATCGCCATGCTCAGTGACGACATGGCCTGGCGATAGAGGACCGGCAGGTTCAGCAACTCGTCAATCGAAAAGCCGCCCAACCCCTGGCGCTCAGCGCGGTCGAGCGCGGAATTGAGCGCGCGCCAGTCGCCCTCGCGCGCTTCGCGGAACTTCTGGCTCTTGAGCTGGAGCCCGGAATTCGAAGAGGGCGTCTTGGGTGTATTTGGATCAGCCATGGCCTCCCTCCCCTACAACCGGTCGGCGCGTTTCAGCGCCAGGTATTTGGTAACGATGGCCGTCGCCAACCCTTCGGTCGGCGCCTCCAGAACCTCGACACCCTGGCGCCGCAGTTGGGTCAGGACGCGATCGCGCTGCAAGGACAGACGCTTGGCGAACACGGCCCGTGTCACGTCTTCGGGCTGGTCGGGCCGGCGTGCGATCAGGTCGTCGACGACCTCGTCCTTGAAGGCGACGAACATGACGAGGTGCTTCTTCGACAGGCGGTTCAGTGCCTCCAGCATCAGGTCGGCCGAGATTTCGTCGATGAAGTCGGTGAACAGGATGATCAGCGATCGCCTGGCCACCTTGGCATTGAGATCGGCCAGCGCCAGCGTATGGTTCGATTCATCCTCACTGTCCTCGAGCGCCGACAACTGGCCCTTGAGTATCTCGAAGGCCTTGGTGCCCGAAATCATCGGCGCGGCATGATAGGGCCGTGACGAGAAGGCGAAGGTGCGGATATTGTCGCCTATCCGCAGCGCGCAGTATCCCAGCAGCAGGCCGGCATATATGGCGCGGTCGAGCCGCTTCAGACCATGCAGCGGTTCGCCCATTAACCGGCCGGTATCATAGACCAGGACGATATGGTGGTTGCGTTCCGCCTGGTATTCCCGGCTGTAGAGCTTCATGTGCCGGGCTGACGATCGCCAGTCGATGCGGCGATGGTCCTGCGAGGCGTCGTATTCGCGCAGCGCATGGTATTCGGAACCGTTGTGCAGCTGGTTCTGAATGCGGACGCCGTAGATATTGTCCATCGAGAACAGGTCCGACGCGTCCTGCTCGACGCCCTTCAGATCCGGGGTGACGATGACGTGACCATCAATCCGCAGGGTCTTCTGAACATCGACCAGACCGAGATAACCCTGCCAGCGCACCCAGGCGGTATCGACGTCCCCGCGTCCACGCGTCCGCGCGTCGAGATGTAGCTGTCCGCTGAAGCCACCCTCGGTCTTGTCGAGCGTCCGGTCATATCTGGAACCGGCCAGTATGGTGTTCATACCCAGCCGCAGCTCCAGACGGGTGGGTTGCCGGGCCTGCATGAAGCGAAGGGAAAACGGCACACTTATGGTGCGGCCCACCCCCACCGTCCGGGGCAGGCGCATGACGATCTGCAACCCCTGCCCTACCGGCGCGAAGACGCCATCCAGCACGGCCAGGATGAACACCGCCAGAAGGACGACCGGCACCCACGGCCAGGCGTGTGGCGCGAACAGGCCGACCGCGATCGCGGCGGGCAGGCCGAGGCCGAGCAGAACCAGCAGGCGTGTCGTGGGTGAGATGGACAAGGCTAGATGCTCACCGCGGGATATCGATGGTTTCGAGCAGGGTCTGCAGGACGCCGTCGACATTCAGGCCTTCGATTTCGGCCGAGGGCGACAACAGGACGCGGTGACGCATGCAGGGCCTGTAGAGCGTCTTGATGTCATCGGGCAGCACATAGTCGCGACCGTCGAGCACGGCATAGGCGCGTGCCGCACGGGCCAGCAGGGCGCCGGCGCGCGGCGATGCGCCCACCGACAGCTGCGCCGTCTCACGCGTCGCCCGGATAAGCGCGACGATATAATCGAGATTGGCGTCATTGAGCCGGATAGCCGCCACTGTGTCGATTGCCTCGGTCAAGGCCTGCGCCGTCAGCACGGCGGTCA
The DNA here is from genome assembly GCF_056400965.1 of Asticcacaulis sp. P4_H10. NCBI lineage: Bacteria > Pseudomonadati > Pseudomonadota > Alphaproteobacteria > Caulobacterales > Caulobacteraceae > Asticcacaulis > Asticcacaulis sp. P4_H10. The sequence continues at coordinate 24,950 of NZ_JBFUKH010000007.1, forward strand.
CGCCGGCATTGGCCGGGTCGGGCGATGCCGAAGCATTTCCGGACGTCTCGATGATCCGGCGCTCCTCCTCCTGGCTGGGATAGCCGAGGATATGCTTGAACAGGAAGCGATCGAGCTGGGCTTCGGGCAGAGGATAGGTGCCCTGCTGCTCGATCGGGTTCTGGGTGGCGATGACCGTGAAGTGCACGCCCAGGTCATGACGCACACCGTCAAGCGTCACGTGGCGCTCCTGCATGGCTTCCAGCAGGGCAGCCTGGGTCTTGGGCGGGGTCCGGTTGATTTCGTCGGCCAGGAGCAGATCGCAGAAGATCGGCCCCTTGCTCAATGAGAAGGCAGACGTCTGGAAGTTGAACAGGTTCGACCCCAGCACGTCGCCCGGCAGCATGTCCGGTGTGAACTGGATGCGTCCGTAGCGCAGGGACAGCGACTGGGCGAAGGTCCGCGCCAGCAGGGTCTTGGCCGTGCCCGGCGGGCCTTCCAGCAGCATGTGCCCGCCTGAGAAAAGGGCGGTCAGCATGAGGTCGAGCGTGTCCTTCTGGCCGACAATGACCTTGCCGATTTCGTCGCGCAGCCTCTGGGCCAGGATATGGATGTCACTTATGTGCACGTTCGATCTCCGATCTTCCAATCTGTTCCTTCCAGCCATGCAGCCGTCGCGCGTAGTCGATCAGCTGATGCACGGTGAGAAGTTTGTCGGCCCCTGTCCTGAGGTCTGTGTATGTATCCGAAGCGCCGTAAAGCCGGCCGATACGGTCGGCCAGTTCGTCGGGCGATTGCTGAAGGTTGCTTAAGCGATGTCCCCTCGCCTTCAGCACTTCGTCACGAACCAGTTGGGCGTAGGCGGGGCCGAGCTTGGATTCCTTGACGGCAATAGCCATGATGCGCGCGGCATTATCGGCCAGAACCCGCACACCACGCCCCAGCGCCGGGCCTGCCGCCACGGGCAAGGGCGGGCCAAAGCGGCTGAACGCCGCCCAGGTCAGGCCCAGGCCCAGCAGAATAAGGCTCAAGGACACACCCAGATAGGGCGGACGGCTGAGCGCGTGCAGCAGGTCGCGTTCGACCGACAGGTTGTTGAAGGTCAGGTTGAACACCACGGACGGGCGCGCCTTGGCGGGCGCAAGCGCACTGACTATGCCCAGTGCGGCGACGACCTTCCTGGGGTCGGCCATTATCTGATTGTTCAACAGGTCCGGATCGCTGATGAGATAGACGGAGGCTATGGGTTGCGCGCGGCCCTGCGTGACCGACACCTTTGATATCAGCGCCTCGCCATTGGGCCCGACCAGGACCGGCGTCAGGTTGGGGCCGGTGATAGACTGAAGATCGGTAATGGTACCCACCGCCAGCGGTGTGTGAAACACCGTCTGCCCCGCCGCGCCTTGCACCGTAATCGGCCCCGTCAGGCGCGCATGCCGGACCTCATAGGCCGGGGCATCATAGGTCAGCAGGCTCTCGCCATCGTCATAGACCTCCTTGCCGTCCGGAGCCGTCGTCCGGACCCACTGGGCCTTCTCATCATCTGCGTTGTAGTCGACATTCGGCGACGGGCTTGACGCGACAGGCGACAGGACCATCAGCATGCGGCGCAGGACCTGGTCCGGATAGGGTTGCGGATCGCCACCCCAGCGCGGCTTGCCACGTGCGGGTCCTGACACCCACTTGGGTGCGACGACGATGACGACCTTGCCCAGCGGCTTATAGAGAATATGGTCGGCGCGGCGTTTTTCCGGAACGTCGGCCTTCGTTTCCTGTTCGTCTGCCTCGGAAGACGCTGATGCCGAGGATGACTCCGAGGCGGACGATGACGATGAAGACGCCGGCTTCGACGATCGCACACGCCGTATCGCCTTCATACCGTCGTGATTGAGGGTAATGACCTCGATATCGCTGTGCAGGGGTTGCGCCTCCTCCCCGCCATCTTCGAAGCGATTGCTGGCCACAGCATGTCCCCGGCGTAGCAGCAGCCGCTTCAGGCCCTGGTAGCCTTGTGCCGCCGTTGAGGTCGGCAGGGATGACGGTCCACTTTCCGGATCCGCCCCCACCGAGAACATGGCCACGGCGACCATGGCGAACATCGACAGGCACAGGATCAGGGCCACGGCCGGCAGCCAGCGCCGGGCGTCGGGGACGGCCAGCTTTGGCAGGGCAAAACCGGGCATCAGGCGATCCCCTCTGCCGAAACGAAGTCGACATAGGCCTGGCGACAGGCGTCAAAGCCGGCCTTGCCCACGGAAAGCCCGGCGAAATAGCTCTTTTCCACCCACTCGACGATGCTGCGGAAGGCGGGGCGGGCCGCTTCGGGCAACAAAGGGTGGGTGAGGATGTCGCGTGAGGAATAGTGCGGACGCACCATGTCCGGCCGGAAGGCATTAATATCGGCCACCGAACGTACCAGCAGAAGGTGGATGGCCTCGTCGTAACGCCCCTCCCCTGCCAGGGCATCGATATCACTCAATATGGCCACGACAGCCGCGCGTGACGGCCGCCAGGCCGTGTCGGCGCGCAGGTGATCACGCGCAATCAGCCGTTCGAAGCGCGTGGTCAGGAAGAGCCGCACGACCGGCGACAGCAGCAGCAGGATGACGGCCAGGCCGAGCGCATACAGAAGATAGGGCAGCACCGGCGCGATCGGCGCGAACAGCTCGCTGGCGCCCTTGAAGAATCTCGCAAACCCCTCCGCCAGATTGCGCCAGAACTCGGCGACAGCGGGATCGGGTTTGGGAGTGTGCGCGAACGAAGCCTGAAGATCCTTGTCGGCATTGACTGTCTGGATCAGCTTTCTGGCCTCATCGAGGCTTAGTCCCGGCTGTGGCGCAGCGGACAGCGCATTGCCGGCCTGAGCCTGCACACCCGCTGCCTGAGGGCCGGAAACTGACACGATGATGGAATCCCCGCAGGATAGTGCCCACCGGTCCCCTTCCGGCATATGCCGGCAACTTAAGGGCCAGTTCTTAACAGCGTCAATACCCGCCGCATTTATTGTGATTCCCTCGGGATACACACCTCTCCGCCCGGTTTAAGCGCGGGCCCGGCCTTTCTATCAGGCCAGGGCTCGCAAGCGCCCAGCCCGTAACAACACACCGCATCCTGATTAAGAGTCTTTTATAAGAATCTTAAGTAAGTTAAGGCGGGTTAATTTGCCTTTTTTACTATTATTTTCAGTGTGTTGTTGTGAGGCGCAGTGTGCGATACCCCGTGTTTCGGTGGGTGTTCCCCCGCGAGCCCGGCGGGTGTTCCCCCGATAGCAGGGTGGGCAATACCCCGAGGGCCTTGGGCAGGTAACGAGAGTTATCCACAAATTTGCCCACAGCCGTACGCTGGGTGACCGTCATGCTGACGGTGTGTGATCCCCCGATGATTTGCCAAATGCCTTTCGAACGGGTCTTTCCACGGCTTTTCACCGCAATCGGTGCCATGGGGTGAGTGTGCGATCCCCCGAAGGTTCGGCACCAGGGACATTTCATCGTCACTTTGGCGAATCGGTGTGTGATCCCCCGATGATTCGGGGCACTACCTGTCCGCCTCAGCCTTGTTAACAAAGGGATCAGACCGCGAACAGGGTGTGTGATCCCCCGATAGCCAGACCTTTTCCAGCGAAATCGACGCAGACGTGCCGGTAAGCAGAAGATCAGGCAGGGGCGGTTGTTTTCATGCCCACCTTGGGCTTTGCAGCGGTTTTCCGCGCCATTTTTGGAGACTTGGCCGGCGGCGGAAGACCATCGCGAGCATTGAGGTGCGCCAGTTCGGCCGACACCGCCCCTTCCAGCGCGGCCATACGGCTGATGACGAACAGGGCCGGTGAACCATCCTGGGTCGTGGTCAGTTTCAGGTCGTATTCCGGCAGTTGATTGCGCTCAACCACCTTGCGGAGCATGCGATTGAACTCTTTCGGCGGGCTGTCGGAGCCGGTCTTGGTGTGCAATACCTCGATACGGCACAGCCAGCCTTCGGGTTGCACACCGGCGTGCTTGCGGGCGATGCGGTACAGCGAGCGTTCCAGCCCACCGGTCAGCAGGAAGTAATCGCCATGCATGGTCAGCAGCGACCGGTCGCCGACAATGCCCTCATACACCCAGTTCGACAACGTCAGGGTCATGCCGCGCGGCTGGCCGGTCGCCGGGTCGATTTCCAGCGTCCAGCCGTCGAGCCAGCCGAACTGCGCTTCGGTCCGCCGGGTCGGGGCGCGCAAGGATGTGCGGATAGAGGTCGTTTCCAACCTCTGGAGCGCTGCCTGGAGCTCTTGGTAGGCCTTGCCGCCGGTATCGCGCTTGATGGCGCGCAGGAGGTCGTAGGTGGTCGTGCGCAGCGTCCGGGGCAGATCGTTCACACCCTGGGCCTTCATACGCGCCAGGGCAGACGCTGCCCAGATGAGAATGTCGGCGTCCCAGATGGTCGCCATGCCATAGGCCGGCATGGCTTCGACCTTGACCCAGACCTCTGCGTCGGGGGATTTGTATTCGATAGGCTTGAGTCGCTTGCGCTTCTGGAGCGAGAAGAACGGCCGTTCCATAGTCTCGCGCTGATCCTTCAGCGACACATCGTGCAGCAGAGGAATAAACAGGTCGAGTTCGGCGTTCGGATCGCGACGGCGGGTCATAGCGATTCAGCCTGTCATGATTCCTTCGTGCGATGGAGTCAATTGTTGGGCGTGTGGACACGTCCGGTGTGTGGACGGGTAGGCCGGTTACTCGTCTGGCAGATCCCAGCGGAATGTTGCCTTGTATTTCGTTCCAATGGCTTCCGGCTTCGTCGGGTCAAAACGGCCGCGTTTTACCGCTAAGAGTGCCGCCTTGCCAAACCCCATGCCCGGAGGGGTTTCACTAAGAACGATGCAATCACCAGGCTGGAAGGACTTGGTGATAGTACACTCAACCGTAGCCTGGCCTTCAATTCCCTGTTTGTAGGCTTCGCGTGGATATAGTTCAGGCCTGTCAGCTTCACGCCGTTTAGTGTCGGCGTTGCTGGCCGTCGCGCTGAAGATGCCTAGCGCGATAAATACGGCATATATGCATACGCGCCCGCTGCCATGGCTGTCACCGCAGTATGTAAATCTTTGCACGTCCCGGCCCTCTTACTGGCTCTGACAGTAACGCGCGATTTACATTTTACAAGCGCCCTGCCCTAACGCTCACCCATCGGATGCTTCCCATATTTGTGAAGAATCGCATCCAGCCCCTCCCCTATCAGCGCCTGGACCGTCGTGTCGCGTTCGACAGCCAGAAGCTTGACGGCCTTGGCCATCTGCGGACTAAAATAGCCAGCGATCATTGTCTTGCCGTCGCGTGCCTTTGGCGTCTGTTCAGCTACTGGCTGAGATACGACGGCCATTGGCCTGGGCTTTATGCGCGGCGCCTGGACGGCAGTGGCCGGTTCCGGGGCAGCCTCGCGGGCTATGATGGCGGAAGGCTGGACCTGCGGGCCGGCGACGGCGGCCAGGCGTTCAGCTAAACTCGGACGGGCGTTGGACTTGCTCATGCGGCACCTTTAAGCGGTTCGATTGTCTTCTTTTGTGGAGAGGTCGGCATGTCGAGACGTCCACACACCCACGCGTAGAGCTTCTGGACCTCATCGGCAGCCTTGCCTAAAGGCTCGAATTCGGCCGCCGTCTGGCCGTTGATGACAGCGTGACGCAGCGCTGCACGATCGACCAGACACACCGGCGCGATGTTGAGATTGAGCGAATGGATGACGGTCGCCACCTCTTCGATGAGCGCATTGGCGCGCGCCGGCACAGCATTCAGCAGCACGCTGGCAGGTTTTTGCGCGACGCGAACCAACTCCGCCGTAGTCTTGATGGCGTGCAGATCGAAGGCCGATGCGCGGGTCGGAATGAGCACCAGGTCGGCCATCTTGGCGGCGGCGACGGCGGCGGAGTCGGCCGCCGGCGGCGAATCGAGGATCACCAGATCGACGCCCATCTTGTCCGCTTCCTTGATCGTGGCGGCCAGACGGGCGTGGGGTGCGGCGACGACAACCGGATTTTCGGTAGCCCCCTCCCCTTTTCCGGCATTGCGCCAGTCGGACCATTGCGCGGCGGTGGCCTGCGGATCGAGGTCGATAATGGCGACGCTGTAACCGGCGGACGCTGCGGCGACGGCGATATGAACGGCGATGGTCGTCTTGCCGACGCCGCCTTTCTGCGAAACAATAGCCAGGGTTTTCATAGACTTACTCCCTTCCAGCGACCGGACCTGAGGACCGTTCAAGGTGTGGACACGCCAAATGGTAAAGGACTATGACTAACGAAATACTAAAATGCGGGCAGGTTGGCCCGCCCGATTGTGGATAATCTGACCGGCCCGCCCGCTGGTGTGTGGAAAACATGGCGGGATGGCCTGCGGAGACGTTGATACATCGACACGTAGACCCGGTGACATGTCGTCAAGCCAACGCGCGGAGGCGCCCGCACCTCGTCATTCCGCCATGTGGACACGCAGGCTTTTCAACACGCGCGCAAGACGACGTGTCGATATGTCTATATATATACATGTTGTGATGCAGGCCTGTCCCTGTGTCCGGCGCTCGACACGCCTACCTGCGGGCCTGCCGAAATGACGGCGAGCGGACAGGTGTGCAAGTGGCTACGGCAACAGGTAGGGAGCGGGACTTCACAACACGCGGGCACATGATACGCGAAGACAGGCCCTCATCCCTTCATGCGGATGAATGGGCAAGGCCACAGGTGGGCTAATTTGGTTAACAGAAGATTACCGATGGCCCACAGCGCGTACGGCATTAAAAGCGATATCGGGATCACCAGGGGAAGGGGAGGGGCCTCGCCTGACCCGCCGCTCAAATACTCTGCCAGCCGCACGGTGACGTGCGAAGCGGTCATGATGCCGGCGGCCAAGGAACTTCGGACTGCGCGCTGGAACCTCCTCGACGCGGACGGGATGCGCTGGCTGCAGAACCGGCCGTTCATAGCAAAGGTCCATCGCAACTATACGGAGGTCCGCGTGGGCATAGAACCGATCGCAGCCTTCCGGACGGCAAGGCAGGCGTCCAGGCCGGTACTCGTGCTTCCACAATGTGTCCCAGACGATGGAGGCGGAGGCACCGCGTCACGACCTGGCGCTGCTGGCCGATATCGGCAACTATGCCGCTGCCGGAAAGGCCACGCGGCATCTTATTTCCGAATCTCTGGAATTTATCGATTCCAATGCTGGACTAAGAACGTCTGGCAGGGGAGGGGGGAGTGGAAACAGCGTGTCCGCCTGTCCTGCACAAAGACGTGTCCACATGCCGTCTTGCCTGCGCGCTTGATAGCGCTATCATGCGGCAAAACTACAAATCAGGAGGGAATTAATGAGCGCATTCAACATCAGCCGCCGCGGACTGCTGATCGGGGCAGGGGCCTTGCCGTTTGTCGGCCCGGCCTGTGCCGCTACGCCGTCGGGCAAACAGGCGCGCTGGGCCATGGTCGGGCTCGGCTCTTTTGCGGTGGGCCAGATCATGCCGACCTTCGCAAACACCAGGCATTCGAAGATGACGGCCTTCGTTTCCGGCACGCCATCGAAACTTCAGGAGCAGGGCGCCAAATACGGTGTGACCCACCACTACAGCTACGACAATTTCGATGATATCGCCAAGAACGACGAGATCGACTGCGTCTACATCCTGCTGCCGCCCGGTCTGCACGCCGAATACACCATCCGCGCGCTGAAGGCCGGCAAACACGTCCTGTGCGAAAAGCCGATGGCGTCGACCGCCGCCGAATGCGCGGCCATGGTCGCCGCGGCCAAGGCCGCCAACCGTCAGCTGGGCGTCGGCTACCGCGTCCATTTCGAACCCAGCAATGTCGAGGCGCTGAAGCGCTTCAAGGCCGGTGAGGTCGGTGCGCTCAAGCACGTGTCCGGCAAGGCCGGCTTCGAGATCAATCCGAACTATGGTCCGCACAAATGGCGTCTGGACAAGGAGATCGGGGGAGGGGGTTCGATGTACGACATCGGCATCTATGCCTTGAATGGCGGCCTGATGTTTGTCGATGAGGCGCCGCAAAGCGTGTCAGCTGTCTATACCTATGACCGGAAAGACCCGCGCTTTGCCGAAGTCGAGGGCGGGGTCGACTGGAAAATTGGTTTTGCTTCGGGTCTCGAGGTCAAGGGACAGTCCTTCTACACGGGCTCATACGTCACCAGGCAGGTCATAGACGGCTCTGGAGGGCAGATCGTGCTCGACCCGGCGTCTGCCTATGACGGGGTCAAGGCCAGCCTCCAGAAGGCTGGTGGGGCTATACAGGCCATATCAGCAGAAGACTCGCGCCAGCAGTTCGTGGCCCAGATCGACGGGTTCTCGCTGGCGGCCCTGAACAACACGCCGCACCGGACGCCGGGTGAGATGGGTTGGCGCGACTTGCGGCTGATCGAGGCCATGTACCGCAGCGCCGACGCGGGTGGACAGGTCGTGAAAGTGTAGCGCTTTTAAGCGGAATGGTCGTGGCGAAGCCGGAGCCGCTCTGCACGTCAGGCTGGTCGCTGAATGGAAGATACTATGTCGTCTATGAAAGACGTACAGGCGGCGAGGCTTGTCCTGCAAACTCGCAATGCATCCCTGCGTATGACGGCGCGGGCGACGCCCGACGGGCTCCTGGCCATTGGCGGGCTCGTCTGTGGGATTCTGCTGGCGACCGCCATCGTCTGCCGGGCGTCGCAGGCGCGCCGAATACCCTGATCAGGGCGCCTCAGCAGGCCAGCCGTGCCGGTGAAATGTCTTCCTGTGGCCTTCCCAACAGGTAGCCCTGGGCCTGATCGCAGCCTTCTTCGCGCAAAAGCGCCATCTGGCCTTCGGTTTCGACGCCTTCGGCCAGGACGGGGATCTCCAGCGACCGGCCGAGCGCAAGTATGGCGCGGACGATGGCGCGGGCCTGGGCGCTTTTGTCCGCTTCCATCAGGAAGGAGCGGTCGATCTTGATCTTGTCGAACGGGAAGGCGTTCAGCGTGTCGAGCGATGCATAGCCGGTGCCGAAGTCGTCGATGGCGATGGTCACGCCCAGGGCTTTGATCTGGCGCAGGATGTGCAGCGCGCGCACCTTGTCCTCGATGATCATCGATTCGGTGATTTCCAGCTCCAGCCGTTGCGGGGACAGGCCGCTCTCGGCCAAGGCGGAGTGGACGATCTCGATCAGATTGACGTCGTTGAGCTGGACGGGTGACAGATTGACGGCGATTTTTAGGTTCCCTGCCCAGGATGCGGCCTCGAAACAGGCCGTGCGCAGCACCCAGGCGCCCATTTCGACGATGGCACCGCTTTCTTCCGCCACCGAGATGAAGTCGGCCGGTGAAACATAGCCGCGCACAGGATGCTTCCAGCGCACAAGCGCCTCATAGCCTGTGATTTCACGCGTCCGGACGTCCTGCTGGACCTGGTAGAAGACGCGGAACTCCTTGTTGGCCAGGGCGCGCCGCAGGTCCTTTGCCAAGGCGCGGCGATCGCGGGCGGCTTCGTCCATGCCGGGCTCGTAGAAGCAGACCTTGTCGCCACCGGGCATCTTGGCGCGGTACAGCGCCAGATCGGCATTGTTGAGCAGGGTTTCGCGCAAAGACCCGTCTTGGGGATAGACGGCGACACCTAATGAAGCCTGCAGGGCCACGTCGACACCATTGACGAGGATGGGATCGCAGATGCAGTCGTAGAGCAGGGCGACGCATTCGGCGATGTCGGTGTCGTCGTCGAAACGCTTGATGGCGGCAAATTCATCGCCGCCCAACCGGGCCACGAAACGGCCATCGCCGCTGGTCAGGGCGGCCAGGCGTTCGGCGAGAATCTTCAGCGCTTCGTCGCCGGTTTCGTGGCCGCGCTGGTCGTTGATATCCTTGAACCGGTCTAGGTCGAGCGTGATGACCGCGACCTGTTCGCCGTGGCGGACGGCCCAGCCGAGTTCGGTGTCCAGGTATTCGTTGAAATGGACGCGGTTTGGCAGGCCCGTCAAGCCGTCGTGGCGCGCCATATGGGCGATACGCTGTTCGGAAGCACGGCGTTCGGTAATGTCGTCAAACGTCGTCACCCAGCCGCCGGACGGCATGGGACGATGCGCGATCGACATGGTTCGGCCGGACAGAAGCTCCGATATGATGATACCGCCACCGGGCTGTGAAATGACAGCGCGATGCTTGGCGTGAAAGGCTTCCAGCTTGGCTTCGTCCGGGACCTGGCCTTCACGCAGGGTAATGATGCTGGCCAGCAGGTCGCGCAAGGAAACGCCTGGCTTCACGACGTCGCTGTTGAGGTCATAGATGCTGTTGAAGCGTGAATTGCTGAGGACCAGTTTTTCATTGGCGTCGAACAGGCAAAGGCCATGCGACATGTGGCTCAGCGCCGCGTCGAGATTGCGCGACACCTCAAGGATCTGGTCCTGGGCCTCTTTCTGGGCGGTGATGTCGCGCGTGACGTTGGCAAAGCCCAGCAGTCTTTGTGGGTCGTCGTAGAGCGGCGTAATGACGGTATGGGCCCATAAGGTCGAGCCGTCCTTGCGCCTGAGCAGGCCTTCGGTTTCGTAGCGGCCGGTTTCCAAAGCGATTTTCAGTCCTGCGGCGGACGTGACCCGGGCCGCGGCGTTGACCGCCGATACCTCGGCAAAATGCCGGCCGATGACTTCATCGCCGGTATAGCCGTTGATGCGTTGCGCACCCATGTTCCAGTTGGCTATGCGCCCATCCGGATCGAGCATGAAGATGGCGTAGTCGCGCACCCCTTCCAGCAGGGTCGAGAAGCGACGCTCATTGTCGGCCTTGATGTCGTCCATCTGCCGGCCCCAGCGCACAGCGGCGGCGCACAGGCCCAGAATGGCGGCTGCCATGATGGCCAGGATCAAGGACATGCTGTCGGGGGATAGGGTGAGGCCCGTAGCGGCGTGGCGCGGGTCGGGTACGACCGTGACGGCGCCCATGGCGGTGAAATGGTGCGAAACAATGGCCAGAACCATCAGGCCGGCGGCAGCCGTTCGCGTCCACGGCGTCTTCTTGTCGAATACCCACATGGCGATGGCGCCGACGGCGAGGCCCGCGACGATCGAGGCGATGACCAGGTCGGGCGCCCAGCGCATATAGCCGTGCGTGCTGACCGCCATCATGCCCAGATAGTGCATGGTACAGACGCCCGAGCCCATGACGGCGCCGCCGGTCACGGCTGAGCCCTTGAACGCGCGCGAAATGGCGATTTCGGCGCCGCCGGCGGTGATGGCCATGGCGGCGAACAGTGAGATCAGGGTGAGGGGCAGGTCGAAGGCCAGTGGCAGGCCCGGATCAAAGGCCAGCATGGCGATAAAATGGGTTGCCCAGATGCCGAAACCGCCGGCAGCCCCGGCCGTTAAAATCCAGCGCAGGCGGCCACGGCCCGATATGGTGCGGGCGCGACCGAGGACGAGGATGGTGACGGCGCACGAAACGACACAGACCAGCGCGGCAAGAAGAACCAGCTTCCAGTCATGGGCTGTTTGGAGACAGGCGAGAATGCGGTACATAAACTGGGGCCAGGCCTTTTGCGTGCGTTTGTCGCGATATTTGTCCGAAAACCGCTGGGCACTTTTCGGAATATCGCGAGAGGCCACGCCTTCTGGCGCGGCTATTCAGCGCTCATCCTAGCCGAATGACGTTTTTTTCCCGTTAATTCCTCGATTTGCGCAAGTCTGCGGCCTTTTTCTATCCGGTTACGGTAGCCGCTGCACCTTCTGCCGGAATGATATGGCCGCGTATCCAGCTGGCGAAGGCCTCGGCGCTCAACTCGCCATTAGCGACGACTCCGAAACCGAGATAACAGGTCGTATCGTCGGCGACGAGACGGTAGCCGTTCTGCGACAGGAAGACTTCGATAGTCAGCAGCGCCGTCGTCAGGTTGTGACTCAGAAACAGCTCATCGTGGGCAAGGCCGAAGCCATAGCAAGCCGCGAGGCTGGCAAGATCAGCCGTCCGGCTTTCGCTCAGGGCCTCGGTGCGCGCCATCAGCATCCTGAGCATGCTGAGTTCCCGCAGGCCAGCCACGCCGCCGTATTCCGCGGCCAGTTCGGCCTGGATGGCGGAGATGATCCCGTCTTTCAGGAGTACGAACGCCACGGCCTATTTGCTCAGTTCGTTGAGAACGTTGCGGCGCTTGCGCATCAGCGTACGGGCGGTCTGCATCTGTTCGGCAAACTGAGGGTCCAACGCCGACAAGCGGAACCCTTCCGGAGTTTCGGTGATAAAAATGCTGTCGCCCTTATCCAGCTTCAGACGGATCAACAGCTCGCGCGGCAGGATGACGCCCAGTGAATTCCCGATCTTGGTGACCTTGAGTTCCATGCAAATAACGCCTTCGTGTCAATTATACCGATGTATTAACATCGATTTGCGCAAACGCCAAGGTGTGCGTTCCAACGTTTGTGAGACTCGGAGTCGATGCGTGTGTCATCGTGGGCACCGAAAGGTACCAAATTATGACTTAACACTTGGTTGACTATGTTGAGAAAGGTTTAGGCCCTCTTGGGCACAGCGACGTAGTTCTCTTTTGCCTTCTCCGTGAAGCCACCGGCATAGACCTGTTCGACGAGTTCGCGGTGCGCCGGGAGTTCCCGGGTCGCTTGTTCGCCAAAGCGAGCGATACGGGCAAAGGTGGCTTCGGCCGCTGCCTGGCGCGGGCTAAAGCCGCCGGCCTTGGCACTGATATCGGTGCGGAAGTTCATGCCGTACAGTATGTACTGATAGTTGAAATAGGAAAACGTATCGACGTCATCCATGAAGTCGAAACGCGACGGTGGCCGGTATTTCCACATGGCCAGGAGTTCGTTCAGTTCGTCCGGAATGGTGCGAACATCGGCATTGTCGCGCCAGAACGGCTCATGCCGTTTTGTGACACAGTAATGCAGCTTGAGGAAGTTGACGGTCTTCTCGTTGCGCAAGGTCATCAGCCGGTTGAAGGTCGCGGCTTGCGCATCAATCGGGCCGTCGTGCGGAAAGAATTCGGCCAGCATGCCGATGGCGACTTCGATCATCATGATGCCGGTGGCTTCCAGCGGCTCGAAGAAGCCGCCGGACAAGCCGATTGCAACACAGTTCTTGACCCACTGGGTTTCGCGATAGCCGGTGTCGAACTTGATCACCCGCGTCGAATAGTCGGTGCCCTTAGGGCCGACGTAATCCCGCAGGACCTCTTCGGCGCGGGCATCGCTGGTATGGGCGGACGAGTAGACATATCCGACGCCACGGCGGCTGTTGAGTCCGATGTCCCAGGTCCAGCCCGCCTCATGGCCGGTCGAAACCGTGTAGCTTTCAATAGGGCTATCCGGCGCGTCATATGGCACCTGGCAGGCAATGGCGCTGTCGGTCAGTAGCTGGTGCTTGACGGACCTGTATGGCGATTTCAGTGCCTTGCCGATCAGGACGGCGGCGAAACCGGTGCAGTCGATATAGAGGTCGGCGTCCAACTCGCCGTGACTGTCGGTAAGCACCGAGGCGATGGCGCCGTCACCAGCCAGTTTTACATCTGTGATCCGGCCCTGGAGGTGGGTGACGCCCAGGGAGGCCGCATGTTTCGCCAGCAGCTTGGCCAGCTTGGTGGCGTCGAAGTGGTAGGCGTAGTTGAGCGGCCCGGCGTAACCGCCCTGGTGCAGGCGCTTGGGGGCCTTCTGGGCTTCGGCGACGCGCTTCTGAAAGGTGACGGCCTCGGCGAACGGCATGCGCGTGGCCTCGTCTTCAAGCAGCCAGTAGGGCAGGAGGCCGGCGCCGTCGACGAAGTAGGGGGGATCGAACGGATGGAAATAATGGGCGTGCTGGCCGTTTCCGGGTGTCACTTCCCAGTCGACGAAGCGGATACCCTGTTTAAAGGTCGCGGTGGCCTCACGCAGGAAGGTTGCTTCATCGATGCCAAGCGTTTGCAGTGTCGTGCGGATGGTGGCGAAACTGCCTTCGCCGACACCGATAATGCTGATGTCGGGGCTTTCTATAAGGGTAATCCGGGGGCAGGTCGCCGGGTTCTGCCCCAGGACCTTGGCGAGATAGCAGGCTGTAAGCCAGCCGGCCGTGCCGCCGCCGGCAATCAGCACACGACGCGGCTGTAAGGTATTATGCGGTTCCACGGGTTTCCCGGCCTGTGAGGTACGATTGCCGGGCAGGCTAACATAGATTGGTATTATATCAATAGTACCAATTCGGGCGAGCTATATGCCGAAAAGTGTGTAGCGGTTTTGGCTGCGCCGAACGCTGTTTCGGCGAAATATCGCGATAAACAAAAGGCTAAGCCTTCTTCCCTGAAGAGACCTTGTCCTTCTGCCGGTCGATAAACCCGCTACGATAGACCTGTTCGATCAGTTCGCGGTGGGTGGGCAGGTCCTTGACGGCGTGTTCGCCAAAGGTCCGGACCTTCTCAAAAATCCTCTGGGCTGCCTCGATATTGGGGTAGGAACCGCTTGCCATTGTCAGGTCGGTGTCGAATTCCATGCCATACAGGATGTACTGGTAGCTGAAATAGGGGAAGGTCTCGACATCAGTGAGGAAATCGAAGCGCGAGGGTGGCCGGTGTGTCCACATCTGCAGCATGTGACGAAGCTCGGGCGGGATCGTCGCCTCGGCTATGTTGTCACGCCAGAACGGCTCATCGCGCTGCGTCAGGCAGTAGTGTAATTTAAGGAAGTTGACGATCTTCTCGCAGCGCTGGCGCATCAGCCGGTTGAACAGGTCGGCCGAGGCATCAATCCGGCCGTCGTGTGGGAAAAACTCCGCGATCATGCCGGCGGCGACCTCGATCATGATGATGCCCGTGGCTTCCAGCGGCTCGAAGAAACCCGCTGACAGGCCGACAGCGACGCAGTTCTTGACCCACTGGGTTTCGCGGTAACCTGGATCGAACCGGATAACGCGCGTTGATACGTCTTTTGCCATCGGTCCGGCATAGGTGCGGACGACCTCTTCGGCGCGCGCATCATCGGTGTGATCGGAACTGTAGACATAGCCGATGCCACGCCGCTCGCTGAGGCCGATGTCCCAGGTCCAGCCCGCTTCGTGGGCGGTGGCGACGGTATAGGAGTGAATAGGGCTCTTCGGCGCTTCGTAGGGTACCTGGCAGGTGATGGCCCGGTCGGTGAAGAGGTATTTTCGCACAGAGGTCTGCTGGACGCCCATCGCCTTGCCGATCAAAAGCGCGGCAAAGCCGGTGCAGTCGATATAGAGGTCGGCCTCGAGCGTCCCGTGTTCGGGAGAGGTCAGGCAGGCAATCGCGCCATCGTTGTCGAGCATCACGTCGTCTATCGTGCCGCGCAGGTGCTGCACACCCAGGGCGACGCCGCGCCGCTCCAGCAGCCGGGCAAATTTCACCGCGTCGAAGTGGTAGGCGAAGTTCAGAGGGCCCGAAAAGTTGCCCTCGTAGGGCCGCTTGGGCGCCCTGTCGGCGTCGGCGACCTTGGGCTGGAAGGTGACGGCTTCGGCGAAGGGCGCGCGCGTCCCTTTGTCCTGAAGCAACCAGTAGGGCATGAGCCCGGCGCCCTCGACCCAGTAGGGTGCGTCGAAGGGGTGAAGGTAGTGCTTGTGCTGGCCGTCCTTGGGGGCATGCAGCCAGTCGACGAACTTGATACCTTGCTTGTAGGTCGCAGTCGTTTCGCGCAGGAAGGTCGCCTCTTCGATGCCAAGCGTCTGCAGTGTGGTGCGGATGGTCGGGAAGGTGCCTTCGCCGACGCCGATGACGCCGATTTCCGGGCTCTCGATCAGGGTGATGGTCGGGGTGCGGCCGGGCTCATGACCCAGGACCTTCGCCAGGTAGCATGCCGTCAGCCAGCCCGCTGTGCCGCCGCCGGCGATCAGGATGCTGCGTGGCGATGTCATAAGGCGCTATCCCCGTTGGCTTTTCAGGAACAGCTAACATGAGCAGGCACACGGCGACAAGCGCGCCGTGTGCCTTATTGTTACGAAGGTGGGGGAGGGCTATGGTTTTGTATAAACGCGGACGTAATCGACCTTGAATTGCCAGGGCAGGGAGGCATCGTCCACACCGCTGACTCCGCCGAAGTCGCCACCGACCGCCAGGTTCAGGATCAGGAATTGCGGGTGGATGAAGGGCCACTTGGTGTAGTCGCCGCTGCCGTCATTGCGGAAACTGAAATAGTTGCGGCCGTCGATTCCCATGGTGACGCGATCGGCGGTCCAGGTCATCTCATAGACGTGCCAGGCATTGCAGGCGTCGGCCACGTCGGTCAGCACGCTCTTCTGGGTGTTGATCGAATGGTAATAGGCACGGGTGTGAACGCTTTGGTAGATCTTGCCGGCATTCCACCCGACATATTCCATAATGTCGATCTCGCCGTCATCGGGCCACGAATTGTACGGCGCTGACGGCAACTGCCATATGGCTGGCCACGAACCGCGCGGGCAGGTGACATAGGCGCGGCTTTCGACGTGGCCGTACTGATAGCTCATTTTCGACAACAGACGCGCGGACGTGTAGGCCTGTCCACCCCAGTCGGCATTGCCGTTAAGCGACTCCTTCCGTGCCTCGATAATCAGGTTGCCGCTCTCGACGCGGGCATTTTCCGGACGATTGGCCGAATAGTACTGCTTCTCGTTGTTGAACCAGCCCTCCTTGTTGCGGACGGTGTCATAGCTCCACTTGGTTGGATCGGGCAGGCCGTCCGTATTGAATTCATCTGACCAGTGCAGCGTGTAACCGGCGGGGATGCCGCCGGGTTCGTTGATTTGGGTCGGGCCAGGACCGCTGGCGGACGAGGTCGACGAACTGCTGGCTGCGCCTCCGCCGGTGCTTTGTGCCGATCCGCCGCCGCAGGCCGCGAGCGCGGCAAAGCTTAAGGTAACGGCGATGGTGGTGCGCAGTCGGTAGGTGGCTGTCATGGCGTTTCCTCTTTTTTCAACTAATGACATCGATGACATTTTGCTGCAACGTGTTTTTCACATGGTGGGATTAAGCGATATACAAAAAAGGGTTCGCGGTTTTTGGCTAAACATCGCGGCAAAAAAACTAGAAGAAGGCGATGACGACAGCGCCCGTGATGACCAGCAGACCAATCGAGAGAATGCGGTAGTTCTGATACCATTTTACCGTCCGCAGATGGGCGGTTTCGGTGTCCCAGATTTCCTTTGAGAACATCAGCGGAATGATGCGGTCGGGATCAGGCGCCTGACCGTAGCGGTTGCCAATGAAGAGCGCGGCAAGGCTGACAGAGAAGATGACGATGGCGGCCAGCAGAAAGTGCAGGTTTATGATCTTGAATGCGATGTCATCGGCAAAGAGGATAATGCTGGCGGCCGTGCCGAAGGCAAGCGCCGCAGCGGCGCCCGTGGAGTTGGCGCGTTTCAGGAACAGTCCGCAGATAAAGACAGCGGCGATCGGCGGCACGAAATAGCACAAAATGGACTGAAGATACTGCCACAGTGTGTCCTTGAAATGAACGATCTGGGGCGCCCACAAGATGGACAGGGCCATGACCGCGACCGTTGTCACCTGGCCGGTGCGGACCAGGCTCATCTCACCCATGTCGGGCTTAAGCCGGCGAATGAAGTCCATGGTCACCAGTGTCGAAGTGGCATTGTAGATGCCGGACAGGCCGGACAGGACGGAGATCAGGCAGGCGGCGACAATCAGTCCGATCAGGCCATGCGGCAGGATGTCGAAGACGATGTGCGAAAAGACCTGATCCGGATTGTCGAGGTCGGGGAACAGGGCAATCGTCGCGGCCCCCGGCAGGACGACGAGGAACAGGGTGGTCAGTTTCAGCGCACCGCCCATCAAGCTGCCCCAGCGGCCGTCGTCGAGCGTGCGGGCGGCCAGGACGCGCTGGACCATGGTCTGGTTGGTGCACCAGAAGTAGAAGCCGATCAAGGGTACACCGGTGAGCAGGCCGGTCCACGGCATGGACGGATCGTCGGCCGGCTTGATCAGCTTCAGGTTTTCGGGACTGACATTGCTGAGCGCTGTTTCCCATCCGCCAGCGGCATTGAAGGTGAACCAGGCGATGGCCGCACAGGTCACGACGAGGACCAGCCCCTGCACCGACTCGACCATCAGCACGGCGCGCAGGCCGCCTGCGACGAGGAAGCCACCAGCCAGCAGGGCCAGCAGGGTACACACCTGCCACAGCGCCCACCCAGGAAACAGAAGCTGAAATAATACCGCGCCGGCGAACAGCCCGCCGGCGGCATCGAGGAAGATGCCAAGCACGATCGACAGCGCTGAGACATAGGTGCGAACAAAGCGGCCATAGCGCAGTTCCAGGAACTCCGGCACGGTAAAGACCTGGCTGCGGATATAGGTCGGCAGGACGAAGGCGCAGAATACGGTCAGGACGACCGCCGCGCTCCATTCGTAATTAAAGACGGAAATGCCGTGGGCATAGGCGCTGCCGGTCAGCCCGACCAGCGAGGTCACCGATATGGTCGAGGCGTAGAGCGAGAAGCCGATCTTGGGCCAGGCTGCCGAATTGCCGCCCAGGAAGTGGTCGCGCGCCTTCAGCGTCCGGCGCTTGTCGAACCAGCCATAAAGCAGCAGTGCGGCGAAATAGGCGAGGATGATCCCGATATCGAGCAGGCTTAAGGCGGAGGCCTGAAACATAAAGCGGGACCCTGACTTTGTTATGATTCTGGGTTGGGATGATGTTTTCCAAACACCAGTCTGACCCAGATATTTGTTTTGTCGCGATATTTCGTCAAAAACCGCTACACACGTTTTGACACATCGCCCTGTGCGCCTTTATCGGCAGTACACCACATAATGACGAATTTAAAAGCGAAATTGCCAAGGTGCGCCGGTGTGTGAAACCCCGATAATTGCGTGGCCGCCAAAGCAGGATGTAGCTGACAGAATCGGAGAGCCGACATGCCTGAAACTGTAATCCGCGGCCGTTTCGCACCGCCAACTTTGGAAGCCATCGCGGTCATCCGGCACGCCCTGTCATCCGGCAGGGTAGAGGTCGTCGTGACCTGCGCGGACCTGGCAAGGTCTAGCCGCCTGCCGTGGACGGTAGCTGATCGGGTGGATATGCTGCGCCTGGCCCTGGGCGAAGATGCGGGACAGATAACGATTTCGCAGGCCGACGGTCGCCAGGGCGAAACGATCGTGCACGACGCGGCCCTGGTTCCGGCCTTTCTGAACGGCGAGGATATGCCCGTACCGGCGGCAGTCGCCGAGTGGCTGGATGCGTTCCGCCGTACGGACGACTTCGTGCAAATGGTCAAGGAAGCGCGTTATGTCGAGGACTATAAACGCGCCTGGGCGGCCGCGCCGTATCCCGTGACCCTGGTGACGGTCGATACTGTCATCGTCCATGCTGATCCGCACGGTGTGCCACATGTCTTGCTCATACGGCGCGGCGGCATTCCCGGTAGCGGCAATTACGCTGTGCCTGGTGGCTTCATCGAGCCGGACGAATATCTTCTGACCTCGGCGCTGCGGGAGCTGCGCGAGGAAACCGGCCTCGTACTATCCGATGCCGAAGCGATCGAGCGGCTTAGGGGCCGTTACGTTTTTGACGATCCGGAGCGGTCGTCGCGTGGACGTGTCATTACGCATGGCTTCCACTTTGACTTCCCGGCAGGTCCGTTGCCGGACGTCGAAGGTCTTGATGATGCCGTCGAAGCGCGGTGGGTACCGGTGGCGGACCTGGCGCAATATCACGGCCAGTTCTTCGAGGACCATGGCGCCATTCTCAGGCACTTCCTGAATCCGATTAAGTCCGACGCGCCGTGTGGCGGAACTGCAGAATCTGAATATTTTCGCCGATGATGCGGTAGGTAACGACAAATGGCGTGCGATTGATCGACAGTTCGCGCGTATTCTTTTTCCGGCCCGGCCGTCCGAGGTGCGGATGCGTCAAAAGCCGGGTCGTCTGTTTCTGAACTTCGGCCAGTTGCTTGAGTGCGGCGCGGATGCTTAATTGCGCGACATGTTCCAGCGCCGCGTCGCGAGCTTCACGCGCGTCCTCTGTCCAATAGATTGCGCTCATTCTGCGTCAGGATTTTCTGCAAGACGTTTCAGTAAAGACTGGCGCTGACGCTCCATATCGGCGACGACTTCTTCGTGCGGGATCCATTTCGTATTCGGATTGTCGGCGGTCGCGATGGCGCGGTCGAGGTCGGCGTCGAGCCATTCGTCGTATTCGCGCTGGTCCTGCTGCTTTCTGACGAATTCGCGCATGAAGTCGCGGACGATCTGGGAGGCCGGGCGATGGCTTTCGGCGGCTTCCTTCATGAAGGCATCACGCAGGTCTGCTTCGAGCTTGAGCGTAAAGACGGCTTCCTTGGACATGACGGGCCTCGTGAACCAGAGCAATATGCCAAAGAGTGTGCAGCGGTTTTTGGCTAAATATTGCGATAAAAATTAGGTACTGACGACGTATATACCACGTCAGTACCTAATTTTCAATCTTACCATATGCTCAATGTGAGCGATTGGCTTTCCTTATGCGCTGGCGGCGCCAAATTGAAAGGCAGTCAAGGCAATACCCGTCGCGCCAAGATCGTCCTCGTGATAGGTGACGGCGGCTTCATCGCCGTCGGCCGCACCGGCCACGACCATGAGCGGGATCAAATGGTCTTCGCGCGGGTGGCAGTCATGGGCGCTGGGTGCCGAGGCCCAGTTGACCAGGCCTTGCGGATCGGACAGCACGGTATCGCGCAGCCAGGCGTCGAAGGCGTGCGAGGCTGGGCCGCTGTTGTTGGCCGGGTCGCGGCCCATCAGGCGCGGGATGCTGTGAAAGCTCATACCGCTGCCGATGATGAGCACGCCTTCGTCGCGCAACGGAGCCAGCGCCCGGCCGATAGCCATGTGCTCGGCCGGATTAAGCGGCGCCTTCATGGACAACTGAATGGTCGGAATGCCTGCATCGGGCCACGCCATAAGCATGGGAATAAAGACGCCGTGGTCGAAGTCGCGGCTGTGGTCGGCCTTGACTGTGATGCCGGCAGCGGCTGCCAGTTCGGTAACACGCGCAGCCAGTTCGGGCGCACCCGGCGCCGGCCAGTTGAGGCGATAGGTGTGTTCGGGAAAGCCGTAATAGTCGTAGAGCAGACCCGGTGCGGGCTTGGTCTGGACGGTGAAGTCGGCCTGTTCCCAGTGCGCAGAAACGATCAGCAGGGCCTTGGGCGCGCCGGTATCCTGCGGCAGGCGTTTCAGGTAGGCGCCCATGACGTCCCACATGCGGGGCGGATTCCAGTCCATGAAGAAGCACGGACCGCCACCATGTGGAATATAGACGACAGGCATCCGTGACATGGTTGTTCCTCACACAAATGATTTGGGGGCGGTGTAACCCGCCCCCTGGTATGCAATTCTACTTCGGCAGGTTCAGTTCGGAAGAGATTTCCAGGTCGATCTCATCGCTGACTGCGGGAACGAAGCGCGAGATACCGAATTCGCTGCGCTTGATCGTACCCTTGGCATTGAAGCCGGCCTTCTTCTTGTCGTCGGTGATCTTGTTGAGCGTGACGTCGAGCGTGACCGGCTTGGTGACGCCGTGCAGGGTCAGGTCGCCGGTGACCTTGGCGGTCTTGGCGCCGGTGACGTCGACCTTGGTGCTCTTGAAGGTCGCGGTCGGGAACTGCGCGGCATCGAAGAAGTCGGGCGTCTTCAGGTGGTTATCGAGCGCAGCGACGCCGGTGTTGATGCCATCGATGGCGAAGGAGACGTCGACCTTGGACGTTGCCGGAGCAGCTTCGTCGAGCACGACTGTGCCGACGGCGTTCATGAACTTGCCGTTCATGCGGGACAGGCCGCCACCATGATTCCAGGTGAAGGTCACCGAGGTGTGGGTCGGTTCGATATTGTAGGTGACCGGCGCGGCAAAGGCGGCGGTGCCAACAAAGGCGAGGGCGACGGCGGAGGCGGCAAGCAAGGATTTGATGGCATTCATGGCGGGTCTCTCTCTCATCAGACTTTTGGCATCTGGCTTCAGTATCGGCGCAGGGGAGCAGCGCCTCTATTCGTAACAATAATAGTTACTGTTTGACATTTCAAGAGGGGCTTTACGAACCCCCTGAAATTTTTCGCGTGATGATACCGCCTGACAATTGCGTCCATCCTGTGGCAGTTGCAAATGAGAATACGGAAGCGGCCGAACAGACTTATCCCCAGGCTCTGCACTTATAACCGTAACAGTGTCTCCTATATATGAGCCGCCACTCCGGCCTAAGCTCAACCACCTGACCACAGAGAGGATTTCCATGTCCCAGGCGTCCGCGGTTCTAGAACACGCGCAGATCAATATGTACGCGGCCACAGTGCCCGTCGTGCTGAACGGTCTTAACAATCTGAAGAAGATCCTGACGAAGGCCGAGACCTGGGCGACCGAAAAGGGCGTCAAGGAGGAGACGGTTCTCAATGCGCGCCTGGCGCTTGACATGCTGCCCTTCGCCAAGCAGATCCAGCTTGTCAGCGATACCGCAAAGGGGGCTGCGGCCCGCCTGGCTGGCGTCGAGGTGCCGAGCTATGCCGATACGGAAACGACCTTTGCCGAATTGCACGAACGTCTGCAAAAGACGATCGATTTCGTCAAGTCGGTCGATGTCAAGGGCTTCGAAGGCGCCGAGTCCCGACAGATCGTGATGAAGTTCCCGAGCCGGACGATGGAATTCACCGGCCTGGCCTACCTGACCGGCTTTGCCATTCCGAACTTCTTCTTCCACGTCACCACGGCCTACGCCATCCTGCGCCACTCGGGCGTGCCACTGGGCAAGCCTGACTTCCTGGGTGGCTAAGCAAGCTTACGCTGAAAAAAGAAACCTCCGGACGCGCATGTCCGGAGGTTTTTTACTTTAGAATTCAGCCCCGTGTCGTATTGATCGTCAGGCCGTTTTTCAGGGTCTTGGTGACCGGTGTGCGTTCGCACACGTCAAGCAGGCGCGCGACCTGCGCCTCATCGAGATCGCCGGTCAGGGTCACGACCCGGTCGATGATCTCCTTGTCCTCGATGCGATAGAAGTGCAGGGCGACGTCGGCGATCTTGAGGTCCCACCCCTTGCGTTCGGCGTACATGCGCAGCGTAATGGCGGTGCACGCACTTAGAGACGCCAGCAGCAGATCGTAGGGCGCGGGCCCGACGTTCTTGCCGCCGTTGTCGGCCGGTTCGTCGCTGGTCAGGCTGTGCCCGCCGGCGACGATCTGCGTCGCGTAGTCGTCGGTGCCGATATGGGCTGTGGCACGTGCCATCAGCCATGCACCTTGAGGGCGACTTCAGCAACGCGGCGACCCTGATAGCGCGCGCCTTCCAGCTCGTTCGCGCTGGGCTGGCGCGAACCGTCGCCGCCGGTGATGGTCGTGGCGCCGTAGGGCGAGCCGCCGGTGACTTCATCCAGCTTCATCTGGCCGGCGAAGCCATAGTTCAGGCCGACGATGGTCATACCATAATGGAGCATATTGGTGATGATCGACAGCAGCGTCGTTTCCTGTCCGCCATGCTGGGTAGCTGTCGATGAGAAGGCGCCGCCAATCTTGCCGTGCAAGGCGCCGCGTGCCCACAGGCCACCCGTCTTGTCGAGGAAGGCAGTCATTTGCGACGCCATGCGGCCATAGCGTGTGCCAACGCCGATGATGATGGCGTCGTAATCGGCCAGTTCATCGACCGTGGCGATCGGGGCTTCCTGGTCGAGTTTGTAGTGTGACGCCTTGGCGATGTCGTCCGGGACGGTTTCGGGGACGCGCTTGATGATGGCTTCAGCGCCGGCCTCAATCACGCCTTCGGCGACGGCCTTGGCCATGGTCTCGATGTGGCCATAGGCGGAATAGTAGAGAACGAGGACCTTGGTCATGGCTGAATATCCTTTTGCTGCCGGTTAGCGTGCCGTAACTAAGTCGGTTACATATAAGATTGCAAGCTCGCTTTTTAGTGATCACAAGGATGTTAGGAGCGGCCTAAAGCCCCTCACCCGATCGCCTTCGTTTCACTCGGCTCTCGTCCTCTCCCCTCAAGAGGGGAGAGGTGAAGCATAAAAACGCCGCCTGTGGAAAAACAGGCGGCGTTTTCATCTTGATGTCACGACTTACTGGCCGCGAACGTTGAGCGTCTGCTGGGAAAGCGTGACGGTCGCCGTCTGGGTCAGGTCGGTAGCTGAGTTGCCGGTCAGGACCTTGTAGGTACCGGCCTTGACCGTCCAGGTCTTGGATGCCGAGTCATAGGTCGCCAGCAGACGCGGATCGACGTCGAGTGACAGGTCTTTCGCTTCGCCGGGCTTCAGGTCGACCTTGGCGAAGGCACCGAGGCGCTTGGGCGCTTCCCAGCCTGCATCCGCCGATGGCGAGACATAAACCTGAACGGCGTCCTTGCCGGCGACCTTGCCGGTATTGGTGATGCGCACCGACACCTTGAGGCCCTTGCCCGAGGCTTGCGCCGACAGGTTGGAAGCTGCAAAGGTCGTGTAGCTCAGGCCGTGGCCGAAGGCGAAAAGGGGCTTCAGGCCCTTCTTGTCGAACCACTTGTAGCCGATGGCAGCGCCTTCGATGTTGTAGTTGCTCATCGGGTGCGAGTCGCTGTCGAGCTTCGGATCGCCTTCCAGGACCGGGCGCGGCGTCTGGGCCAGCGAGGCCGGGAATGTCGCCGGCAGGTGGCCCGACGGATTGACTTCGCCGGTCAGGACGCGAGCGATGGCTTCGCCGCCGGCCGTGCCGGGATACCAGGCTTCTAACACAGCGCCGACCTTCGACAACCAGGGCATGACGACCGGTCCGCCGGTCTGCAGGACGACGACCGTCTTCTTGTTGGCGCCGGCGACCGTGTCGATAAGCCTGTCCTGGTTGTCCGGCAGGTTCAGGTCCGGCGCGTCGATCGACTCACCCGTCCACTGCTCCGCAAAGACCAGCACGATATCGGCCTTCCTGGCCGCCGCTGCCGTCGCCTTCAGGTCCTTGCCGTCGAGATAGGTGACGGTGGCCGAGCTGCGGGCCTGGATGCCCTTCATCGGTGATGACGGATACCAGACCTTCGGGCCGGGGAACCCCTTGCCGAATTCGTCGGCGACGGGCGAGCCGCCGACGGGATAAACCTGGCTGGAGCCGCCGCCCGACAGAACGCCGACATCGGCGTGAGCGCCGACGATCAGGATCGACTTGGCCGTCTTGCTGAGCGGCAGGAGGCCTGGCGTGTTCTTGAGCAGAACGATCGCTTCTTCGGCATCGGCCTGGGTAATCGCGGCGTGCGCCTTGAGGTCGATGCTTGATCCCTGGTCGCCCTTGACCGGGTTGTCGAACAGGCCGGTTTCGAACATGGCCCACAGGATGCGGCGGGCCATGTCATTGGCGCGCTCTTGCGAGACGTAGCCGTTGTTGACGGCTTCGCGCAGCGCACCCTCGAAATAGTTCGAGCGATCGAATGCCCAGCCCGATTGCTGGTCCAGGCCCTGGTTGGCGGCCGGGATGGTCGAATGGGTCGCGCCCCAGTCCGACATGACGTAGCCCTTGAAGCCCCAGTCGGTCTTCAGGACCTGGTTGAGCAGCCAGTCGTTTTCGCAGGCATAGAAGCCGTTGACGCGGTTATAGGCGCACATGACCGAGGCCGGCTTGCCGACTTCATAGGCGATCTGGAAGGCCAGCAGGTCGCTTTCGCGCGCGGCCTTGTCCGTGATCTGGTGGTCCATGTTGAAACGGTTGGTCTCCTGACCGTTGAAAGCGTAGTGCTTCATGGTCGTGATGACGTTGTTCGACTGGATGCCGGCCATCTCCTTGCCGGTGATAACACCCGACAGAAGCGGGTCTTCGCCGCCATATTCGAAGTTGCGGCCGTTGCGGGCTTCGCGCAGCAGGTTCATGCCGCCGGCCAGCTGGACATTGAAGCCCGAAAGGTAGGCTTCGCGGCCGATCATTGCGCCGCCAGCAAAGGCGACGTCCGGGTTCCAGGTCGCGGCCGTGGCAATGCCCGATGGCAGGGCCGTACGGCCACGCGGCAGGTCGGCGGACTTGTCGGAGGCGGGCACGGTCTGGGTCGCGACGCCGACGCCGGCGTCGGTCTGCCACTGGTTAGGGATGCCCAGGCGCGGCACGCCCGGGACAAAGCCGGCCGAGAAAGGCAGGCCTTCTTCGGGCACGACGAAGTTCTTGATCTTACCGATCTGCCACGGCGCCTTGGTCGAGAAGTAGCCGAAGGTCAGCTGCAGCTTTTCGGTCAGGGTCATTTCCTTGAGGATGAGGTCGGCGCGCTGTTCGGCGCTCAGGGCCTTGTTCATCCACGGGCGGTCAGCCGGCGCATCGGTCGGCGTGGCCGCGGCCTTGGGCGCATTATTGGTCGTGTTGGTCTGAGCCGAGGCAGCCATAGGCGCCAGGGCAATCAGGGCTGAGGCGCTCAAAAGAGCAAATTTGTTCAATGTCATGCAGGAGTTTCCGTCTCTTTTATTCAGGTTTATTCGGCGGCGAGCGTGTTTTTTCGTAATGCCGTGGGATGGGCTGGACAATAGGTTTTAAGGAAGTCTGACAACGCTGGCAAGGTTTGCACAAAACTCTGCAACTGCGGCTTCACTTCGTTTAGCAAAGGATGCAATTGTGCACTATCCAGCCGGTCGGTCAGGAAACTGTAGCGGTAGGGCTTGACTGCCATGCCTTCCAAGACGGAGTACCACGACGGTTGTCGGAACAGCTCTTCCGGACCGGTTTCGCGTAAGGCGCCCGAGGCCCGGAAAACGTCGAGCTTGGCGCGCAACGAAGCGGGGATAGGGTCCGACTTGACGCGCCGCCAGAATTCGGTGTCGTCGCGCTGCGTGACGCAATAATGCAGGATGATGAAGTCCTTGATCTCTTCGTAGTCGTTGTAGATGCGGCGGTTGAAATCGGCCTGAAGTGCCGGATTGAACGATTTGTCCGGGAAGTAGCGGAAGAAGAAGTCGAGCGTCCGGTAGACGAGGTGGATGGCGGTCGATTCCAGTGGTTCGATAAAGCCCGAAGCCAGGCCCAGTGACAGGACGTTCTTCGACCAGACCTGCTTGCGGATGCCGGTCGTGAACGGGACGATCATCGGACCAGCCAAGACCTTGCCGTCGACCTGGCTCAGCAAGGTGGCGGTCGCTTGGTCGTCAGAAATATAGTCCTTGCAGAAGACGTAGCCGTTGCCCGACCGGTGTTGCAAAGGGATGCGCCAGCGCCAGCCATAGTCCTGCGCCTGTGCCAGAGTATAGGGGGCGGGCTCACCGACGTTTTCGGTCTGGCAGACGACGGCGCGATTGCACAGAAGCTGATCGGCCCAGCTCTCGTATTCGACCCCAAGCGTCTTACCGATCAGGAGTGCCCGGAAGCCAGTGCAGTCGACGAACAGGTCGCCGCTGATTTCTTCTCCGGACTTGAGCACCAGCGAGCGGACATTGCCATTGGGCGCCTGGTTGACCGTTTCGATCAGGCCTTCGGTACGGACGGTGCCGAACTTTTCGGCATGGCCGCGCAGATACTGGGCGACCAGCCTGGCATCGACGTGCAGGGCGTAGTTGGCCGAGGCGATTGGTGTGCGCGCCGCCTTTTGCGGCAACATGAACCGGCCCTCGGCCGCCATGACGGAAGCGGGAGCGAAATCCTGCAATTCGCTGTCGTGGCCCTCGAGCTTGGCCTTAAGCCAGCAGTGATAGAAGTCGTTACCTTCGATGGCTGCGCCGATCTGGCCGAACGGGTGGAAATAGCTGTGGCTCTTGGTTAGCCAGTTCTCGAAGCAAATGCCGAGCTTGAAGCTGGCTTGCGTCTTCTGGATGAAGTCTTGCTCGTTGATGCCGAGATTAGCGATCAAGCCCAGGAAAGGCGGGATGGTGGATTCACCGACGCCGATCGTGCCGATCTCTTCCGATTCGATCAGCCGGACGCGGGCACCGGGCATGTGGACGGCGAACAGCGCCGCCGCCATCCAGCCGGCCGTGCCGCCACCGCAAATGACGACGTCGCGGATTTCATTGGGGTCTTTCATGACGGACTCTTTAAGCGGAGACACGATGTCCTCCCGAAAGGCGATTGCAGTGGTCGAGGAAAGCGCTGTGCGGCGGCGCGGCCTTTACCGTCGCGTCGATTTCCCGGCGCATGTGCGCAACCCTGGCCTGGACTTCGGCGGGTGAAAGCTGAGCGACAGCCGGATCGACGCTGTCCGGCCAGACATCGAAGCCGGCATAGATGGCCAGCCACGATGCCGGATGGAACATCTCCCAACGATAGCGGACGAAATGGCCGCGGCTCTGATATAGGTCGATCTTGCGTTGGAGCGTGTCGGGCAGGTCCATACTCGCCGCCTGCTTCCAGAAGTCCGTATCGCCGCGCTGGTTGAGCTTGTAGTGCAGGATGATGAAGTCGCGGGTGCGCTCCATTTCGCGCTTGGCCATGTCATTGTGCTCGTCAACCAGCATCTCATCGAAGCCGTCGATCGGCAGCAGCATCTGGATGCGCTCGATGCCGGTCTGGATAAGCGCGATCGAGGTCGATTCCAAAGGCTCCAGGAAGCCGGAACTGAGGCCGATGGCGACGCAGTTCTTGTCCCAGGCCTTCAGCCGGCGGCCGGGGCGGAAGCGGATGACGCGTGGCTCCGTGACGGCCTTGCCCGGCAGACTGTCGGCCAGGATGCCGATGGCTGCGTCGTCTGACATGTGCGCCGACGCATAGACATGGCCATTGCCGGACCTGTGCTGCAAAGGAATGTGCCACTGCCATCCGGCGGGGCGAGCCGTTACATCGGTATAGCTGTTGGGCACGTTGACGGGCTCGCTCTGC
This sequence comes from Asticcacaulis sp. P4_H10, assembly GCF_056400965.1. Lineage (NCBI taxonomy): Bacteria > Pseudomonadati > Pseudomonadota > Alphaproteobacteria > Caulobacterales > Caulobacteraceae > Asticcacaulis > Asticcacaulis sp. P4_H10. The sequence goes on from NZ_JBFUKH010000007.1 coordinate 53,570, forward strand.
TGGGCGACGGCGCTGTCGCAGAACAGCCACTGGCCGTAATCCTCATAGCCGACGCCTAAAGCCTTGCCGATCAGCAGTGCCTGAAAGCCCGAGCAGTCGATGAACAGATCGCCGCTGACCGCCTGGCCGTTATCAAGATTGAGCGCCGTGATGTGGCCGCTGTCCGGATCGAGCGCGACATCCTTCAGTACGGCGTCGATGTGGCGAATACCGCGCGCCTTGGCGAAGTCCCGCATATGGGCGGCAAACAGACCAGCGTCGAAGTGCAGCGCCCAGTCGAACTGGGTGTAGGCGTCCTGGGTCGGCGAGGGCAGGGCGAACTTGCCGGCCTTGGCCAGGGCCGCGCCCATGGCGTAGTCGTCGATGTCCTTCAGGTCGAACTCGTCGCGATACTGGTTCCAGAAGTGGTGAAATCCGACACCACTGAGGTCGTGACCAAAGGCGCCGAACGGATGGATGAAACTTGCGCCGTCGTGCTTCCAGCCATTGAAGCGGATGCCGAGTTTGCACGAGGCGTGGGTAGCGGCAATGACGCCGTAGTCGGTCATGCCCAGAGCCGCATAGAAGCGGCGCAGTGTCGGGATTGTGGCTTCGCCGACGCCGATGGTGCCGATGGCCAGGGATTCGATCAGGGTAATTTCGATTGGGCTGTTGCGGTAATGGTTGATCAGAGAGGCTGCGGTCATCCAGCCGGCGGTTCCCCCGCCCAGAATGACAATACGAGACAGGCGTTTGCCGCCTTCGACGTTTTTCATCGCACTCCCCAAGCCTTGCACCGCACCGTCCGATGTGCGAGCCGCCAAAGCTATTGTTGCTGCGCTCTTCTTTAAGAGCGCCGTGAGAAAAAAAGCTCCCGTGCAAAAGTCTTAAGCCAGTTTGCACGGGAGGGAAATCACGTCCACGGCACGGAGTCAGGGTGCCGGGACCTGTCAGTTGGGGAAGACAGAAACCAATGGACGGAAGAACTACGCCCAACATGTTCCTGCATCACATATCCGGTACGCACACACCCAGGGAGTCATGTTCGCATGCGGATATGTGACCGGGATGCGCACCGGTCTCCGCCGGCTTCACGCAAATATCTTGTGCGGGATGCGTCGGACGCACCCCGCACATTCAGCTTACCACTTGGCGCGGACGCCGATCGTGTAGCGCGGCTCGAACTGGTACTGATAGGCGTACTGTTCGGAGTCGCCGAAGTGGTACTTGTACGTCTCGATCTCGCCGGTAACGTTCGAGCCGTTGAAGTACACCGACACACGGTCGCTGATGTTGTAGGTGGCATTCAGGTCGATGAAGGTCGTCGGCTCCGCATAGATCGGGACCCGCGACGTGTCGACCAGGTTGGCCACGCTGGCCAGACGTTCCGAGCGATAGTTGTAGGCGGCGCGGATCTGCAGCTTGTCGTCCTGATACCAGCCGATCAGGTTCACCTGATGCTCGGAGTTATCGTAGAACGGCAGCTTTTCACCATCCAGACCCGTGTCGCTGAGCTCGCTCGGCGAATAGGTGTAGTTGGCGTCGATGCCGAAGTTCGACAGGAAGCTTCCGTCCATGAAGTCGGCGAACGCAACCTTGCCGGCCAGTTCCAGGCCCTGGACCTTGCCGCCGTCACCTTGCAGCGGTAGCGAGATATTGACAGCGCCAGCTGGCGAACCATCGGAGTTCACGAACTGGCCCGGTGTTGACTGGACCTGGCCACGAACGACGTAGCTGTCGATCTGCATGTCGAAGATGGCGGCGCTGATCATGGTGGCGCGGCCGAGATAATATTCCGCCGACAGGTTCATGTTCGAGGCGCGCCACGGGTTCAGGCCCGGGTTGCCGTTCGAGTCGGCCGAGGTCACAACGCGGCGCGGCGGGACGTGGCCCGGATCGTCGTTGGTGTTGACCTTGATTGAGCCGCCGTAGTTGCCGAGATCCAGCGGTTGCATGGTCTTGGCGTAACCGAAGCGGACCTTGAACTGGTCGGTGACGTCGGCATTTATGTTCAGCGACGGCAGGACATCGGTGTACTTGCGGTTGGTGACCGTGTCGCCGGTGTCAGCCGAGGTGTCGCCATAGGCCAGGGTGTCGCCCGTAACGTTCTGCTTGACGTTAAGCTCGGTCTGGATGACGCGAACGCCGACATTGCCGGAGAAGATGCCGGTTTCGAACTCGCCCGACGCGTAGACATTGTTTTCGTACATGTCGACTTCGTAGGTTTGGCCCGGAACGGTGATGCGCGTGGCGCCACCGAAGACCTGCTTGTGGAAGTCCTCGACATTGTCGAAGTCCTTGGCATCGACGGCCCAGAAGCCCGGAATGCCCGAAGCTACGTCGCCACCCAGGCCTTCGACGAAGACAACATTGTTGTACTTGTCGAGCGCAGTCGGACGATTGACGGTATAGCCCTGGAACACCATGACGGCCGGGTTGGCGGCCGACGGCACCATTTCGCCGGCGGAGCACTGGCCCTGGTCCATCACGACGTCGATGGCCTTCCACTGGGCCAGACAGCCCGACGCGGGAACGGGCTGTCCGTTGGCCTGGACGCCCTTGCCGGCGTAGAAGGACGAGAACAGGTGGAACTGCTCGATGTCGGTCGTGCGCTGGCTGACGCGGACGCCGGCATCGACCTTGGTGAACAGGCCCAGCGCCTTTTCCTCAAAGCGATAGTGACCATCGAAACGCGCCACGTTCAGCGTCGAGGAAGCATCGTTATTGCCTTCCGACGAGAAGGCGGCGACGCGGTAGGAGTTCAGGTTGGCCATGTAGTCGGCGGTCGTCTTGCCGGCGCCGAGTCCGCCTGTGCGGGCCATGACATTGCCGAAGCCGGAGAAGACCGGCGACTCGCCGCTGAAGTCGACATGCAGCAGCGGGTTGGAGTTGTAGCCCTGCGGGTTCGGATCGAGATAGCAGCCACCCTGTGAGCCGACGACGGCGTTGGTGCGCTGCGACGTCGGATAGCCGGCGCAGATGTCCGACGGGTAGAAGGTGCCGCGCGTGCGGTCGTCGCCGTTGCGGAACAGGGTGAATTCACCAGGCGCCGCCGCGTCGTAACGCCAGTTCGACAGGTCGCCCTGAACCTGGCCGTTCATGCTGAGGCGGCTGGTGCGAGCACTGATGAAACGGGTCTCGGCGGTGAACTTGCCGCCGTTATCGTACTTCAGCTCGAGATTATAGTTCGTCGATTCCGAATTGTTGGTGCGGTTGACCGTGAACGAGTTCAGCCATTGAGCGTTGATGTCGTACTGCGACACGTTCCACCATGGCGTGCCGTTGGAGTCCGTCAGACCGGTGTCGGTGTGCGCCGTCGGGGTTGCCCAGGTGGCGAACGCGCCGCCGTCCCAGCGATTGGAGATGTTCAGACCCATGGCGCGATTGTGTTCTTCCAGCTTGGAGTAGAACACGTCGCCGGTCAGGGTCCAGCCGTCATCCAGCTTGGCCTGGAAGGACAGGTTGGCGCCGGTGCGCTTGCGCTGGATGGCGCGGTTGTAAACTTCGAAGCCGTGCGGCGCGATGTAGTTCTGCGGCTGACCTGCGCCCCAGTCGTTCTGGGAGAAGACGCCGCCGCCGGAACCGGCATAGTTGTTGCCGTTGGTCGTATCGCCGACGGCGACGCTGGCCAGGATGCCGACACGGTCATTGCGCCACGAAGCCAGCGCGTTGACCATGTAGTCGTTTTCCTTGGTGTAGTCGCCGCGCGACGCTTCGGCGGCACCCGTGAGGGTCAGGCCCTGCGACAGCTGGAAGGGGCGGCGGGTCTGCAGGTCGATCGTGCCGGAGATACCGGCCAGCGGCGTGCGCGGATCGACGGACTTGTAGACGACGACGCCGCTCATCAGCTGCGACGGCACGTCGAGGAAGTTGGCCTGGGCGGTGCCGATATTGCCGGCAGACAGGTATTGTTCGCCGTTCATCAGCGTCATGGTCTGGGCCAGGCCGCGGATGTTGACGCGCGCGCCTTCACCGGCTTCGCGAATGATCTGGATGCCGGGAACGCGTTGCAGCGAGTCAGCGATGGTGGTGTCCGGCAGCTTGCCGATATCTTCGGCCGAGATGCCGTCGACCTGGGCGATTGCCCGCTTCTTGATGTCGACCGCGCGCAGCTGCGAGCCGCGCACGCCCTTGACGATGACGACCTGGTCTTCCGCCGTTGCGGCAGCAGCCGTGTCCTGGGCGACCGCGCCCGAAGACAGCGCGAGCATCGAAACGCCCGAGCACAGCAATGTGCTGAAAGCCAGCTTTAAAGCCTTCTTACCATTCAGGTGTGATGACATGTGTAATCCGTCCCTAATCCTTGTCCGAGTTATTGCTTATGAGTCACCGCTCTATGTCGGTGTACGCGTACTGATGCCGTTATTGCCTCGAGTCCCAGCGCAATGTCCCATATGGACAAAATATAAGTCATCGATGTCATAAATTATGACACGGACGCTTAAGGCATTAATGGGAACATAACCTGCTATTTTTGCTGTTATGCTCGGTTAAACGACAAAACCGGCAATGGCACCGATGGCGACGCAGCCGAAAAATGTCAAGAAAAATGTCATCGATGTCATTTGAAACATATGAATCGTTCAGCTTTGTCTGTCACCATGTTGCAAGCTTGCATCAGATGAGGTCGTGTCTATAAAATGCACGCGATGATGGCCGCGCATTGAGGCCATTGGCATGTTAGCGCAACCACGTTATGAGTTGTTCGGCATCGCGCCGCCCAGGGGTATTGAACGTACATTATGTCGACCATTTATGATGTGGCCGAGTTGGCTGGGGTTTCGGCAAAGACGGTGTCGCGTGTCCTGAATGAGGACCGGGCCGTCAAGGACAATACGCGTGAGCGCGTGCTCGAAGCCATGAGCAAGCTCGAGTATCGACCCAACAACCAGGCGCGTTCCTTGCGTCTGGGCAAGACCAAGACCTCTGTTGGCATGCTGCTCGAAGACCCGGCCAGCGGCTATCAGGGCCGCTTCCACCACGCCATGTTGATGGCGTCGATGGAGACCGGCAACTATCTCGCCATGGAGCTGTTTGAACACGAGCAGGCAGACTATCTGGCCGACGTCGACCGCTTTATTACCGACGCCCAGATTCGCTCTATCGTCTTATTGCCGCCGCTGTGCGACTTTGGACCGTTGAAAGCGCTGTTAAAGGCGCGCAACATTCATTGCGTGCTGATCTCACCAACGACGCCCGACAGCCACTATCCGTCCGTAGCCATGGACGACCGGGTGGCGGCGCGCGATATCACGGATTATCTGCTGTCGCTCGGGCACACGAAAATCGCGCATATCGCCGGTCACCCGGATCACGCCGCGGCGCTGTTGCGCCGGCAGGGGTTTTACGAAGCGTTCGATGCTTCGGGGCGCCCGCGTCCGCCCAAGGCGTACTTCGCCGAGGGCATGTTCACGTTCAAGACCGGCATTGCCGCGGCGGAACAGCTGCTGAGCCTGCCGGACCGTCCGACGGCCATCTTCGTCTCGAACGATGAAATGGCGGCGGCAACCTGTTCGGTGGCGCACAGGATGGGCCTGCGCATCCCCGAGGACCTGTCCGTCATTGGTTTCGACGATGCGCCGATTGCCTCGGCCATCTGGCCGGCGCTGACGACGGTTCGCCAGCCCTATCTCGACATGGCGCGGCGTACCTTGCAAATCCTCAATGCGGCCGGAGATGCCGTGCGGGAATCTGATATTCAGGCGCGTCACATCATTCCGCATGAACTGATCAAGCGGGAATCGACCGCGCCGCTCAAGGGATAAGAAAAGGCGGCTTCCTCAGGAAGCCGCCTTTCGATCTGCTATCGCGTTGGCATATTAGCCGGCCCTTATCCTGGTCTGGACGCTAACGACGACGTCCGTTTTGGGATTGGGTGCGGGTAATGGCATGGGGCTTGCGGCCGGCATGGCGTTGAGCGTCGCGGATGGGACAGCATTGGCCTTGCGACCGGTATCTTCAATATCCACCGCGAATTTGCCGTTCGGAAGAGTGATAACTCTGACCTTGACGTTCAGTGGACTTGACATAACCGCCAGAGGCTTGGCGAGAGGCGCGGGCGGCGCCGGGGGGACAGGCGGTGCTGTCAGCGCTGGTGGCGCCGCGGGGGCGGGAGGTGCGGCCATGGCTGGTACAGCAGGAACCACAGGTGGTTCGGGCGGTTCCGGAACGTTCCATTCCTGGGCAAACTCGCCCTTGCGGAATTTCATCTCGTCCTTGCGGATTTTCATCTCGACTTTCCGGGCGATCATTTCGGCCTTACGAGCCTCGCGTTCGGCGCTTTTCTGTATAGCCTTGACATCGATCGCCTGCACTGCGGCGTTATGCGCCATGACCTCTGCGTTGTAAGCCATGGCTTCAACGTGGCGTGCATTGATGGCGGCATTGTCCTGGGCGGTTCGGGACTGGGTGGCCAGACGATCGGCGGTCTCGCGCATCTGCCTGGCGCGAACGGGATCCGTCGCCTTCATCTGCTCGGCCTCATGGCGCACCGCCTCGGCGGCCTCGGCCAGTCCTTCGGCCTGGGCGCGGGCGATTGCCTCGTGATCGACGTGAGGGTCCAGGTCGGCAACCCAGGTCCAGGTCGAATCGCGCTCGCCGTTGCCTTCGTCCTTTTGGGGCGTGATCAGGCCCGACCAGAAATCCTGGGGCTCGACATCGGCGGCGCCGGCTTCGGCGGCGGGCATTTCGGGGCCGGCGATCTCGGCATCGTTGGCAGCAAGGCTGCCGGCCAGGCCGGACGAACCCGTAACCGATTCGAGCGACTTGATATTGCAGATCTTGGCGAGACCACCATCGGTTCCGGCCACGACCTGTGCGGCTGGCACGGCTAGGGTAGCCAGGGTGATCAGGACCACAGGGGCGGCCAGCAAAGCCGGGCGCGAGACTTTACGCGGGGACATGGCTTGGGTTCCTTTCGGCGTATCGCCCAGGATTCGGCGGACGCGGGACAGAAGGGTAGGGCCTGAGCCATCACCATTCAGGGCGACGGCGAGATGGGGCGTTGCGCGGCGCTGTTCTTCGAGACGAAGCAGGGCGGTAGCGTAGGTCAGCGGATCGCTGCAGGTCCGCACGGCGGCGTCATCGCAGGCCAGTTCGCGCTGTTCGCGCAGGCTGCGGCCCAGCCACCAGACGGCGGGGTGATAGAAGAACAATGTCTCGAGAACGGTCTGCAGCAGGTTCCAGGCGAAATCGGCGCGGCGGATGTGCTCGAGTTCGTGGGCCAGGACGGCGTCGATCTGATCTGGCGACAGCGTCATGACGGCCGACACCGGCAGGTAGACGACGGAACGGAAGACGCCGACGACAAAGGGGCTGTCGATCCCGGCATGCATGCGGATATGGACATTGCTGAGGCCGAGTATGAGTGCGGCGCGCGCAAAGCGGGCAGCCAGGGCTTCGGGTACCGGCTGGGCATTGGCTTTCAGGCGATGGATGGCCCACAGGCCATTTAGGGTGCGCAGGGCGAGGGCCAGCACGCCGGCAGCCCACACGGCGTCCAGCCATGGCAGGAGACTCATCGGCTCGATGCCCTGCGGAATAATGACGGCGCCAATGGTAGCGGCTTCCGGGCCGAACGCTGCGTCACCCTTGCCAAGACGCACCTGCTCCCAGGCGAAGGTCGCGACGGCAGCCGCCGCCATGGCCAGCATGGCGAAAAGGCTGATGGCGTATTGCGCGCGGGGGCGTAAGGCAGGCAGGGCCGAGGAGACCAGCTTCGCGGCGACGGCGATAATGGCGCCCTGCCAGCAAAAATGCAGCAGGGTCAGGCCCAGCGCCTGGAAGAGTATTTGAACCTGTTCAACCATGGTCAGCCTCTCTTGACCGTATTGAGTTATTTAGATTTTGCGGCGATCAGCGCGCGGATTTGTTCCAACTCATCCTCGCTGGCTGGCTGCAGCGACAGGGCGTGCATGGCCAGAAGTGCCGGTGAGCCGGAGAATAGTTTTTCGCTCAGATCCTTCAGCAGTTGCGTCTGCATGTCGGCTTCGCGCATGGCTGGCGAATAGATGTGTGCCTTGCCGGCCTCCTCGCGTGCGACCAGGCCCTTTTCAGTCATGATCTGCAGTGTCTTGAGCACGGTCGTATAGCCCGTGGACCGGGTGTCACTGAGGACGTCGTGGATGTCACGCACGGTCGCCGAGCCCTTGGCCCACAAAACGCGCAGGATTTCCAGCTCAGCCTCGGTCGGCTTTTTGAGGGGTGCGTCGGCAATGGAAGAAGATGATGTCATAGGATACTTATACGAAGGGCTTCGTAACGTGTCAACGAAGAACTTCGTAGATGGCGATAAGCGCTTCCCAAAAAGTGTACAACGGTTTTGGGACAGGAAGCGCGACCGGCAAACCAAGCGCTTCCCAAAAAGTGTACAACGGTTTTTGGACAGGAAGCGCGACCATCAAACACGTCACGGATTTTTTACAGTGGCTCCCGGTCTTCCTCATCGTCTTGCGATGGGTTTGCGCCTTAGCCTCTTTGCCATGAACGTCATCAGTTTCGACAGCCACGATTACCGTCAGCAGGCCCGCGAACAGGGGCTGCGCTATGTCTCGGATACCCGGCCGGGCTATACCCGCCGGCGCTTCGGCAAGTCTTTCGTCTATTACGACTCGACCGGTGAGCGTATCCGCGACGATGCCGAGATTATCCGCATCCGCAAGCTGGCTATCCCGCCAGCCTATCGTAATGTCTGGATTTGTCCGATGAAGAACGGTCACATCCAGGCGACGGCGCTCGACGCCAAGGGCCGCAAGCAATACCGTTATCATCCTGAGTGGCGGGCGGCCCGCGACGCGACAAAGTTCACCCATATCCTGGCCTTCGGCGAGGCTCTGCCGACGATTCGTGCGACGGTCAACCAGCATATGGCGCAGCGGGGTTTAAGCCGCGAAAAGGTGCTGGCGACCGTCGTGGCGCTTCTGGAGAAGACCCTCATCCGTGTCGGAAATGACGAATATGCCCGCAAGAACCAGTCCTACGGCTTGACGACTTTGAAGGACGAACACGTCGAGGTGAGCGGCTCGACCCTGCGTTTCCGCTTCAAGGGCAAGTCCGGCAAGGAGTGGAATCTCAAGCTCAGCGACCGGCGCATTGCCCGGGTCGTGACGGCTTGCGCCGACATCGAAGGCCAGGAGCTGTTCAAATATGTCGACGAAGAGGGACGGGTGCGCGACGTCTCTTCGGGCGACGTCAATGCTTATTTGCGTGAGATCAGTGGCCAACCCTTCACGGCCAAGGACTTCCGCACCTGGACGGGCACGGTCCTCGCGGCAATGGCCCTGAAGGGACTTGATGCCTACGATACGCAAACCCAGGCGAAGAAGAATGTTGTCGCCGCGATCGAGACAGTCTCCAAGCGGCTTGGCAACACACCGAGCGTTTGCCGCAAATGCTATGTTCACCCGGAAATTCTGAACGCCTATCTCGACGGCGACCTGATCGCGCAGATCGAAACCGTCATAGATGACCAACTGGACGACAGCGGCCTGACGCAAGACGAACGGTGCGTCCTCTATTTCCTCAAAGGCCGTCTGCAACCGCGCCTCGCTGCAGAATAGCCAGATTTTTATCAAAAACTTATTTTGCCGTCGCGCCAAGTCGCGATAGTCAAGGATATGACTGGCGTCATTCCCGACGACGCAAGGCAGTTTCTGTTGCGCCATATCGACTCGGTAGCGCAATGGGAGGGGCTATTGTGGCTGCGCGGCCATCCCGATACGTCGCGGGATGCGGCAGATGTTGCGCGCCATCTTTACATCTCTGAAGCGGAAACCACAGCCTTGCTGAACGGCTTGGCCGAGCGCCACATCCTGGTGCTTGAAGACGGGCGGTATCGCTACGCGCCGGACAGCCCGGAAACCGACGCCGTGATTGGATTGTGCGCCGAACTCTACCGGCAATACCTCATTCCCGTAACGAAGATTATCCATTCGAAACCCAAACGCGTCCAGGCCTTCGCCGACGCCTTCCGGATCAGAAAGGACTAGGATGGCTGCCATTATTTACGCCCTGTGTGCCGTGATGGCCTTTATCTGCGCCTGGCTCCTGCTGGCAGCTTACTTCCGCAGCCGTTATCGCCTGCTGCTGTGGGGCGGCTTATGTTTCTGCGGCATGACGGTGTCAAACGCCCTTCTGATGATCGACAAGGTGTGGTTGCCGCCGGAAACCGACCTGTCATTAACGCGCCACATTGTCACCGGCGTATCGCTGCTGATCTTTCTCTACGGCCTGATATGGGACACGGAATAGCATGAAACTTATGCTTCTCGGCGCCACCGCCATGGCGTGTTTCACCATAGCGCTGTTGCTCGCCCGGTCATGGACGACAACGCGCGACCGCTTCTTTCTGTTCTTCGCAGCCGCTTTCGTCGTCGAGGGAATAGACCGGATCGTGCTGGGCCTGACGCAGACAAACGACCAGAGCCCGTTGATCTATCTGATCCGGCTGTTTTCGTTCCTGCTGATCGTCATTGCCATCGTCGACAAGAACCGGTCGATGACGGGAAGATAATCACGCATCCATATGGATGTAGTTCAGCACATCGGGATTATTGGCCGCCGCGGCCATCAGAACCTTGTTGAGGTCGATCTGGGCGCTGCGCTCATCCATTTCGCCGCTGCGATACTGAGAGGTAACGCGGCGCAGGTAGGCTCGCAAGGCTACGCGGTCTTCCTCGCCAAGGCGCAGGGAGGTCTGGGATTCGATCTGGCTTTGAAGGCCTGTCACGACCCGGTCTTCAGACTCATTACTGTCGAGCATCTGCATCTGCTCGGCCAGGTAGTCACGGCGGGATTGCTGGTTGATGCCATTGATCGGCGCGGGAATCGTGTCGGTCGTCATGGTAGCCTCCGTCCTGAAAACTGTCCTTAAGCGTCTCACCAATGCTGGCGCGTAGCAACAAAACTCGTTTCACATGCGCGGCATCTCAACTCGCCTGAAAAGTGAATTCACAATGGCTTGATCCGATGCTTATTCATCTACCTCAAGGCTCGCACCGTCATTTTGCAAACAGGCTGATACGGTTGCTCTATCTAATTGTGTGGCGCGACATCTACCCGAAAATCGCCGCACACTTTTCGGATATCGCTTGAGAGGAGCAACCGTCATGGCCACCGCCACCCAGTCTTCCGGTAACAACACCGCCATCATTATTCTTGCCGTTCTGATCATCGCCGCGCTGGCTGTCGGCGCTGTGTTCATGATGCAGGACAATCGTTCGGGCAGTGAGCGCCTGGGTGACGCCGTCGAAGCGCTGCCGAATGGCGTCGACAATGCCGCCGATAAGCTGGGCGATCAGTCGCCGGCCGAAAACGTTCAGCGCAACGCCGAAAAGGCTGTCGACAAGGTCAACTAAGGCGAACGATAAGCGTGCTAAGACCTACACATTCGCGTGACGACGCCGGAGACGTTCCCCTGTCTCCGGCGTTTTGATTTGACCGCTATATTGACGTGTGCGTAAATTTTGCGGCTTGACTTAATTTGTTGCAAAAGATACCAGTTTTAAAAAGACAAAACAGGGATACCCATGCCGATCGTTTCCGCCGGCCGTAATTTTCGTGATGCCCTGGCGGACGAGCAGCCGCTGCAGGTCATCGGCGCCATCAACGCGAACCACGCCTTGCTGGCCAAGCGCGCCGGTTTTCGCGCCATCTATCTGTCGGGTGGCGGTGTGGCGGCAGGTTCACTGGGCATGCCAGATCTCGGTATCAACACGCTCGACGATGTCCTGATCGACGTTCGCCGTATCACCGATGTCTGTGACCTGCCACTTATGGTCGATATCGATACGGGCTTCGGCCCTTCGGCCTTCAATATAGAACGTACTGTCAAGGCGCTGATTAAGGCCGGCGCCGCCGCTTGCCACATTGAAGATCAGGTTGGCGCGAAGCGCTGTGGCCATCGCCCGGGCAAGGAGATCGTGCCGGCCTCGGAAATGGTCGATCGCGTCAAGGCCGCCGCCGACGCGAAGACCGACCCCGACTTTTTCCTGATTGCACGGACGGATGCCATCGCGGTTGACGGTGTTGAAGCCGCCATCGAACGCGCCATCGCCTGTGTCGAAGCCGGCGCCGACGGCATTTTCGCCGAGGCCGCCTATGACCTTGAGACCTACGCAAAGTTCGTCGATGCCGTGAAGGTGCCGGTCCTGGCCAACATCACCGAGTTCGGCAAGACGCCGCTGTTCACGCGCGATGAGCTGGCCTCGGCCGGCGTCGCCATCCAGCTCCACCCGCTGTCGGCCTTCCGCGCCATGAATAAGGCGGCCGAAAATGTCTACACGGCCATCCGCCGCGATGGGCATCAGAAGGCGGTGCTCGACACCATGCAGACCCGCGAAGAGCTTTACGACCGCATCGGCTACTGGGATTTCGAGCACCGGCTCGACACCCTGTTCAGCGGCCAAAAATAAGAAAAATAGTGACCGAAGGAAACGAACATGGATACGGCAGGAGACCCAGCATCGGGCTTTAAGCCCAAGAAATCTGTTGCGCTTTCCGGAACGGTGGCCGGCAATACGGCGCTGTGCACTGTCGGGCGGACAGGTAACGACCTGGCCTATCGTGGCTATGACATTCTCGATCTGGCGAATACCTCCGAGTTCGAGGAAATCGCCCATCTGCTGGTCCACGGCATACTGCCGAACCGGGCGGAGCTTGCGGCCTACAAGTCCAAACTGAAAGCATTGCGCGGCTTGCCGGCGGCGGTCATGGCAGCGCTTGAGAGCCTGCCGGCGTCGTCCCACCCGATGGACGTCATGCGCACCGGCGTGTCGATTCTCGGCTGCGTCCTGCCGGAAAAGGACGATCATAACACTGCCAATGCGCGCGACATCGCCGACCGGCTGATGGCGTGCCTGGGCTCGATGCTGCTCTACTGGTTCCATTTCAGCCATCACGGCCGGCGCATCGAGGTCGAAACCGACGACGAGACGATCGGCGGGCACTTCCTGCATTTGCTGCACGGTGAACGGCCGCGCGAGTCGTGGGTGAGGGCGATGCACACCTCGCTGATCCTCTATGCCGAGCACGAGTTCAACGCCTCGACCTTTGCTGCAAGGGTCATCGCGGGCACGGGATCTGACGTCTATTCGTGCGTTGCCGGCGCCATCGGCGCCTTGCGGGGGCCCAAGCATGGCGGCGCCAACGAGGTTGCTCACGATATCCAGAAACGCTATGACACACCCGATGAGGCGGAGGCCGATATCCGCGAGCGCGTGGCCCGCAAGGAGGTTGTCATCGGCTTTGGCCATCCGGTGTATACGACAGGCGATCCGCGCAACAAGGTAATCAAGGAGATCGCGAGGTCCTTGAGCCGCGAAGCCGGCAGCGTTCGGATGTTCGACATCGCCGAGCGACTTGAGACGGTGATGTGGGATATCAAGACCATGTTCCCGAACCTCGATTGGTTCAGCGCGGTCAGCTACCACATGATGGGCGTGCCGACGGCGATGTTCACGCCGTTGTTCGTCATTTCCCGGACATCCGGGTGGTCGGCGCACATCATCGAGCAACGCCAGGACGGCAAGATTATCCGTCCCAATGCCAACTATACCGGTCCCGAAAACGTGCCGTTCGTGCCTTTGGATCAACGTCCGTAAGCCCCCTCAGGCTCGCCGCCCCGCGCCTACCCACTCCCCTTAAGCGGGGAGAGGGGGCTGGCGCTACAAATTCCGAAAGCTTCCCATGTCTGCCCATATTTCCAATGTCCGCCCCGAACCCGACAGCGTGCTGGTCGATATCGCCGACTATGTGCTGAACTATGAGGTTAAATCCGACCTCGCTTACACGACGGCGCGCAACTGCCTGATCGACACGATCGGCTGCGGGCTCGAAGCGCTCGAATACCCGGCCTGTACCAAGCACCTGGGGCCCATCGTGCAAGGAACTGTCGTACCCAATGGTGCCAAGGTTTTCGGCACGCAATTCCAGCTCGATCCGGTTAAGGCGGCCTTCGATATTGGCGCCATGATCCGCTGGCTCGATTTCAACGACACCTGGTTGGCAGCGGAGTGGGGGCATCCATCCGACAATCTCGGCGGCATCCTGGCCGTCGCCGACTGGCTGAGCCGCAATGCGATCGCCGCAGGCAAGGCGCCGTTGACGATGCGCGATGTCCTGACGGCTATGGTCAAGGCCCACGAGATCCAGGGCTGCATTGCTTTGGAGAACAGCTTCAACAAGGTCGGTCTCGATCACGTCATCCTCGTCAAGGTCGCCTCGACCGCCGTGGTCGCGCAGATGCTTGGCCTGACGCGCGACGAGATCATCGATGCGGTCTCGCTGGCCTGGGTCGATGGCCAAAGCTTGCGCACCTATCGCCACAGCCCCAATACCGGCTCGCGCAAGTCGTGGGCGGCGGGCGATGCGACCTCGCGTGCCGTGCGCCTGGCCCTGATGGTCCAGAAGGGCGAGATGGGTTATCCCAGCGTTCTGACTGCCAAGACCTGGGGTTTCTACGACGTGTCGTTCAAAGGAGAGCCATTCAAATTTCAGCGGTCCTACGGCAGCTACGTCATGGAAAACATTCTCTTCAAGATCAGCTTCCCGGCCGAGTTCCACTCGCAGACCGCGGTTGAAGCCGCGATGACTTTCCACGGCAAGCTTGCGGAACTGGGGAAGACGACGGACGATATCGCCAAGGTCACGATCCGCACTCACGAGGCCTGCATCCGCATTATCGACAAGAAGGGGCCACTCAACAATCCGGCCGACCGTGACCACTGCATCCAGTACATGGTCGCTGTGCCGCTGCTGTTCGGCCGTCTGACCGCGTCGGACTATGAGGATTTCGTCGCCAATGATCCGCGCATCGATGCCCTTCGCGACAAGATTTCTTGCGTCGAAGAGCTGGAATTCACCCGCGACTATCACGATCCGGACAAGCGCTCGATCGCCAATGCCATGACGATCGAATTCACCGATGGCACAAAGACCGACGAGTTGCGTGTTGATTATCCTATCGGTCATCGCCTGCGTCGCGTCGAAGGCATTCCGGTGCTGGAAGAAAAGTTCCGTCAGAACCTGAAGCGCCGCTTCCCGAAGAAGCAGCAGGATCGCATCCTGGCCATCAGTCTCAACCAGTCGGCACTTGAGACCATACCCGTTCACGAGTATGTCGACCTCTATGTAATTTAAGAGGTCGCGATATGCAGGCGGAGGTCGAGGACGATATCGAAGCCGAGGTCCTGGCGCGCGGCGAAACCTATCGCTTCGAGCTGATGTCGCGCTCGGCCTATGCCGCCTTTCGCGTCGATGAGATTGCGCTGGTCGGCAAGGGCGGGCGCGTGCTGTACCTGAGCGGTGTGCACTTCGCGTCGGAAAAGCCGCTGGCGGTCGAACAGAGGCTCATCAACCTGACCATCCTGCCGGATGCCGAGACGGCCGATTTTTCGCAAACCTCTCCGGGTCATTGGCTGGCGCAGACCGTCAGGGATACGCACGGAGAGATGCATGTCTCCGCCGACCTGGCCGATCCGGAGACCCTTCGGCTGTTGAAAGCCGAAGCCCCCTTGGCCTGCCTGATCGTACGGCGCCGGGTCCGCAAGGACGGACACGGCATTACTTCCGGGATGCAGGCCTTGATTGGCGACAGATATAAACTGACGCTCGCAGCTACTCTGCGCTGAACCCGCCGCCTGCCGAAGCATAGAGGTTGATCAGGTTGATCGCGCGGATAAGCCGCACGCCGATCTGGGCCTGCTGCGCGCCGTAAAGCGTGCGTTCGGCATCGGTCAGTGTCAGGCGGGAATCGATGCCTTCGCGAAAGCGCTGTTGCGCCAGCCGGTTGCTGTCGGAGGCCGCCATGACAACCCGGTCCGTGGCGTTCAGGCGATCGTCGATCGTGGCGCGCACTGCCAACTGGTCCGACACATCGCGGAACGCGGCCTGGATAGCGCCTTCATACTGAGCCACGGCGATATCGCGGCTGGTGCGGCTGGCGCGCAGATTGGCCAGATTGGCGCCGCCGGCAAAGATCGGCACCGAGATCGATGGCGCAAACGTCCACGTGTCGGTGCCGTCGAACAGGCCGTCGAGGTCGCCAGACGCCTTGCCGACCGCGCCGGTCAGCGAAATGCGCGGAAAGAGGGCGGCGCGCGCAGCACCGATATCGGCATTGGCAGCTTTGAGATTATATTCCGCCGCCAGGACGTCCGGACGCTTCAACAGCACATCCGACGGCAGGCCGACCGGAAGGTCTGCCAGGACGGCGTTTTCCGGGAACGCCTGAGGCAGGTTTTCCGCCGCCACCTCTGCGCCGACGAGCAGGCGCAGGGCATTGCGATCCTGCTGGACCTGGGCGGTGAGCGCGGCGACGTCGGCGCGGGCCTGTTCGGCCAGGACTTCGGTCTGGCGCAGGGTCATCTGGTCCGACGCGCCGGCGTCAAAACGTTGGCGCATCAGGCCAAGGCTTTCGTCGCGCAGACGCAGGGTCTCTCGCGACAAGCGCAACTGGTCTTCGTCGGCCGCCAGGGCCAGCCACGACGACGCGACCGCGCTGATCAGGCTGATCTGTGCCGCCTTGCGGTTTTCCGATGTCGCGAAAAAACGTTGCTGCGCACTGCGGCTCAATGAACGGATGCGACCGAAGAGGTCGAGTTCCCAGGACGCGCCGATATCGGCCGTGTAGGATTCGGTCTCGCCGATAGGCGCACCGGTGGCGGGATTGACCGATCCGGTGTCGCCGCGGAAGCCGCCAATTGTGCCCTGAACCGCCGGCACCAGGCTGGCGCGTTGGATGCGATATTGTTGGCGCGCCCGTTCGACATTGAGCAAGGCCACACGCAGGTCGCGGTTGTTCTCAAGCGACTGGGCGATGACAGCCTGAAGGCGGCTGTCGAGGAAAACCTGACGCCAGGCGAGCGTTTCCGCCGACGCGCCGGACGACACCTGTGCGGTCGGGAACTCACCCGGCACGGGCAAAGCCGAGCGTTCATAGCGTGGCGCCATGGTGCAGGCGCTCAACGTCATGGCGCTGACGGCCGCCAGAAGGATGATCTTGACGGTTGGTGTCATATCAGTGTCCCTTCGGATCGCTGTCGGTGCGGTTGAGGTAGGCCATGGCTTCACGCTGCTCGGCCAGCTTCTTCATGTGCTTTTCGTCGGCCTTGAACATCTTTTCAATGATGACGAAGAACAGCGGGATAAAGAAGACAGCCAGGAAGGTCGCGGACAGGATGCCGCCGACCAGGCCGGTGCCGATGGCGTTCTGGCTGCCCGATCCTGCGCCGTTGGCGAAGAAGAGTGGCAGGATGCCGAAGGTGAAGGCCAGCGAAGTCATAATGATCGGGCGCAGGCGAATGCGCGCGGCCGTCAGGGTAGCGTCGATCAGGTTCATGCCGTTTTCGTGGTTATGCTTGGCGAACTCGACGATCAGGATGGCGTTCTTGGCGCTGAGGCCGATGATGGTCAGAAGCGCGACCTGAAGGTAGATGTCGTTCGACAGGCCGCGGAACATGGTCGCCAGCAGGGCACCCAGGACACCCAGCGGGATAACCATGACGATGGCGACCGGGATCGACCAGCTTTCGTACAGGGCCGCCAGCAGGATGAAGACGATGAAGATCGACAGGGCGTATAGCATCGGGGCTTCCGCGCCAGACTGCTTTTCCTGCAAGCTGAGGCCGGTCCATTCGTATGAAATACCGGGCGGCAGCTGGGCGATGATCTTTTCCATCTCGGCCATGGCCTGACCCGACGACTGACCTGGGGCAGCCGCGCCTTGAATGTTCATTGAGGGGGCGCCGTTGTAGCGTTCCAGGCGCGGCGAGCCGTATTCCCAGTGCGAGGTGGCAAAGGCCGAGAACGGCACCATCTGGCCCTGGCTGTTCCGGACATACCACTGGTTCAGGTCTTCGGGCTTCATGCGGAAGGGCGCATCTGCCTGGACGAAAACCTTCTTGACGCGGTTGCGGTCGATGAAGTCGTTGACATAGGCGCCGCCCATGGCGGTCGACAGGGTGGCGTTGATATCCGACAGGCTGACGCCCATGGCACCGGCAGCGGCCTGGTCGATTTCCAGCTTCAGTTCCGGCGTGTCTTCCATGCCGTTCGGACGCACGCCCATTAGGGCGCCATTTTGCGCGGCCATGCCAAGGACCTGATTACGGGCATTGAGCAGGGCGCCGTGGCCCAGGCCGCCAACGTCCTTGAGCTGGAGGTCGAAGCCCGACGAATTACCAAGTTCGGTCACGGCCGGCGGGACGATCGCGAATGCCATGGCGTCACGGAACTGGCTGAAGCGGCCCATGGCACGGCCGGCGACGGCCGGAGCCTTTTCATCGGCCTTTTTGCGATCGTGGAAGTCCTTGAGGCGCACGAAAGCCATGCCGGCGTTCTGACCGGGACCCGAGAAGGAGAAGCCCGAGACGGTGAAGGCGGATTCGACGGCCGGGTCCTTCTTGAAGTGGTCGGCAATCTCGTCGAGCACAACATTGGTGCGCTCTTCGGTGGCGCCGGGCGGCAACTGGACGATGGTGAACAGAATGCCCTGGTCTTCTTCGGGCAGGAAGGAGGTCGGAAGGCGCGTGAACAGGAAGACCATGAGGGCGACGATGGCGGCGAAGACCACCATCCAGCGCACACTTTGGCCCAGTATCTTGCCGACCGTGTTGCGATAGCCATTGGCCAGGCCGTCGAAGCTGCGGTTGAACCAGCCGAAGAAGCCCTTCTTCGGGCCGTGATCGGTCTCAGGCTTCAGCAGTGTGGCGCACAGGGCCGGTGTCAGGACCAGGGCTACGACGACCGACAGGGCCATGGCCGACACCAGGGTAAGCGAGAACTGGCGGTAGATGACGCCCTGCGAACCGCCGAAGAAGGCCATCGGGATAAACACCGCAGAGAGAACCAGTGCGATGCCGATCAGAGCGCCGGTAATCTCCTCCATGGACTTGATGGTGGCGGCTAGAGGCGGCAGCTTCTCTTCGCGCATCACGCGTTCGACGTTTTCGACAACGACGATGGCATCGTCAACGAGCAGGCCGATGGCGAGCACAAGGCCGAAGAGAGTCAGTGTATTGATCGAGTAACCGAAGGCGGTCAGCACGCCAAACGTGCCGAGCAGGACGACCGGGACAGCGATGGTCGGGATGATGGTCGCGCGCCAGTTCTGCAGGAAGACGAACATGACGACAAAAACAAGGACAACGGCTTCGATCAGGGTCTTGACGACTTCGTGGATCGAAAGTTCGATAAACGGTGTGGTGTCGAACGGCACGACGTAGTGGTAGCCCTTGGGGAACTGCTTTTGCAGTTCGTCCATCTTGACCTTGACGGCCTTGGCGGTATCGAGCGCGTTGGCGCCCGTGGCCAGGCTGAGGGCGACACCGGTCGCGGGACGGCCGTTGAACTTGACCGTACCGCTATATTGCTGGGCGCCGAGTTCAAGGCGTGCCACGTCCTGGAGGCGTACGATGGCGCCGCCAGCCGAGTTCTTGATGATGATGTTGCGGAACTGGTCGATCGTCGTCAGGCGCGACTGGGCCGTGATGGTGGCGTTAAGCGCCGTGCCCTTCAGCGCCGGCAGGCCGCCAAGCTGGCCGGCCGAGACCTGGGTGTTCTGGGCGCGGATAGCGCTCATCACGTCGGTTGGCGTCAGGTTGTAGCTGGTCAGCTTGTTGGGATCGAGCCAGATGCGCATGGCATATTGCGCGCCGAAGTTCTGGATGGTGCCGACCCCGTCGACGCGGCTGATCTGGTCGATTAGCGTAGAAGACATGTAGTCGCCGAGGTCGGTGTCAGTCACCGCCTGGTCGTCGGAATAGAGGCCGATGACCATCAGGAAGCCGCTCGATGCCTTTGCGACTGTCAGGCCTTGCTGCTGCACCTCTGCGGGCAGGAGTGGCGTGGCGGATTGCAATTTATTCTGGACCTGGACCTGGGCGATATCAGGATCAGTGCCTGCCTTGAAGGTCAGGGTTATGCTGGCCGCACCACTCGAATCCGAGGTCGAGTTCATATAGAGCAGGCCGTCGATCCCCTTCATCTGCTGTTCGATTATCTGGGTGACGCTGTCTTCGACGGTCTTGGCCGAGGCGCCGGGATAGAAGGCGCTGACCGACACCTGCGGCAGCGCGATCTGCGGATACTGCGCAATCGGCAGGTTGGCGATCGACAGCAGGCCGGCCATCATGATGACGATGGCGACTACCCAGGCAAAGATGGGGCGATGAATGAAGAAACGGGAGATCATGCCTTAAATCCTTCGGCAGTCTTTTGGAGCGACAGGTCGAAAAGTGTGCAGCGGTTTTCGACTAAATATCGCGACGAAACTTAAAGCGGGCGGCCTGTCCAGACGGAGTCCGGGCGGGCATTTGAAGCGATATGTCGAAAAAGGGGTGTTCCGGCATATCGCGATACAGAGCAAAAACTGTCAGACTACTTCTGTCCGGGCGCGCCAGCTGGCGCAGGTGCTTTCGACCCTGCGGGAACGGGTTTGACCGGTGCATCGGGCATGACCTTCTGCAGGCCTTCGACAATCACGCGGTCGCCGGATTGCAGGCCTTCGGTCACCAGCCACTTGTCGCCAACCGTCTGGGTTGCCTTGATGGGGCGGGGTTGCGCCTTGTTGTCCTTGGACACCACCATGACCATGGCATTGCCCTTCGGGTCGCGGGTCACGGCCGGCTGCGGCACCAGGATGCCGTTGCCGACAACGCCGGAAACGATGCGCGCCTTGGCGTACATGCCAGGCAGCAGGGTGCCGTCCGGATTGGGGAAAAGGGCGCGGAGCGTCACCGTGCCGGTGGCTTCGTCGACCGAAACATCGGAGAATTGCAGGCGGCCCTTGACCGGATGGACGGTGCCGTCTTCGAGGATCAGCTCGACCTCAGCGGTGCCGGGCTGGCTGATTTCACCACTGGCCGAAGCGCGCTTGAGGTTCATCAGATCGGTCGCCGACTGATTGATGTCGAGATAGATCTGGCTTGTGTTCTGGATCTTGGTCAGTTCAGTCGCTTGCGCAGCCGTGACAAGCGCGCCTGGCGTTACCGATGACTTGCCGATGCGGCCCGAGATCGGCGCCGTCACGCGGGTATAGTCGAGATTGATGCGCGCCGTCTGCAGCTGGGCCTCAGCCGCTTCCTGCTGGGCCTCGGCCTGCTGGAGCGCGGCCTGGGCGTCGTCATTTTCCTGCTTGGAGACGGCGCTGGTCTTGACCAGTTCGGCATAGCGCTGAGCGCGCAGGCGGGCCGAGGTCACGGCCGCCTTGGCTTGCGATACGGACGCCTGGGCGCTGGAGACCTGGGCCTGAAAGGGAGCAGCATCGATCTGGTAGAGCGACTGGCCCTGCTGGACGAAGCCGCCTTCCGTGAACAGGCGCTGTTTGACGATGCCCGACACCTGCGGGCGGACGTCCGAGACCAGATAGGCCGAGGTCCGGCCCGACAGGACGGTCGTCAGATTGACGGCTTCGGTCTGGACGGTCACGACGCCGACTTCCGCGGCCATACCCTGAGGCATGCCACCTTCAGGCTTCTTGCCACAGGCAGTGAGGCCGAGGCTGAGCGCCACCACAGCCGTCGCAGCAAGCTTGAAAGGCAAAAGGGACGATCTCATGCGGGTGCTCCGGATGGGCAGATTTTTAAGGCACGCAGGGTAATGGAACTATTGTGCACCGCAACCCTTGCCAAAACATGTCAGCAAGACGTGATGATAGAAATGTGAATGAACGATCATTCTCATTTCTGGCAATATGCGGCTTTTTCGTGTATGTCAATCGGACCAAAACATTAAAAATCGTTTATTGCCTTTTGTGCAAAGGATTTCCGCGTAGAGCATGACCGAGTCACCCATCGTCGCCACAGGGACAAAGCCCCGCCAAAGCCGTGAAGTCCGGCAGCAACAAATCCTCGACGCCACCTTGAACTGTGTCCGCAAGTCCGGCTTCCATGGCGCCAGCATGGCTGACATCGCGGCGGAAGCGAAGATGAGTGTCGGCGTCATCTATCGCTACTTCGCCAACAAGGAAGCGATCATCGAGGCCATTGTGGCTAACGACCTGGCCGAAATGCGCGCCAAGTTCGCCGAGTGGGAAGCCACGCCCGACGAGAGGCTCCTGGATACCGTGCTCGAGGTCCTTGAGCACGCCATCGAGCACAAATACATGTGCGGCAATGCCGCCATGGCCCTGGAAGTTCTGGCCGAGGCTGGCCGCAATCCACGTGTCGCCGCTATTGTCCAGGCCGCCGATGTCCAAGAACGCGAACTGGGACGCAACCTGTGCCGCCGATTGAATAACGGCAGCGACCCGGCGGCAATGGATATGCGCGGTGAGATCATAGGCATGATTTTCGACGGCATGATGATAAGGGCCATCTGCAATCCCGATATTGACCGTAAGGCGATGCTGGCGGAACTCAGGCCTGTCATGCGTATCCTGTTTACAGTGGGCGATCTCGGAAAAGGCACCGCTTCCCGGTAAGCCTTCCGCCTGGATCGGAATGGGTTTAGGTGGGAACACAATTCCGATCTAGGCTTTTGCTTTGTCGCAATATTTTGGCGAAACCGCTGACACTTTTCGCCATATCGCTCTAGAAGTCGTAGTCGAGCGTGACCATGAGGCTGCGCGGCGGGGCATAGAAGGCCTGGGTCCACATCACGCTGCCGAAGTATTTTTCGTCAAACGCGTTCTTGATGTTCAGCGAGGCGCGCAGGCCGTCGATGACCTTGAAGCTGGCGGTCAGGTCGATGACCGAATAGGCTTCTTGCGTGACTGTCTGGCCGAGGTCCGTGGTCGAGGTGTCGCCCTGCCAGCGCAGCGCGGCTCCGAGGCGGGCATCGCGGTAGGGCAGGGCGTAGCTCGTGGACAGTTTCAGCGTCTTGCGGGGGACGTAGGTGCGCGCGTCATTGCCGTCCTTGTCCTTGATCGACAGGTCGGTCCAGCCGCCATTGACGGTCCATTCCGGCGTGATCTTGCCGGCGACTTCGAACTCATAGCCTTCGACGAAGGTATCGACACCGACATAATAGCCATCGAGCGTGCCCGGGATATAGCCGGCATATTCAGCGAGGTTATATTGTTCCGACTTGAAGGCCGCGGCTGTGGCGTACAGACGGCGGTCAAGCCATTCCGATTTCACGCCGGCTTCAAAGCTTTTGCCCTCGGCGGCGGTCAGGCGGTTGCGGTTGATGTCGGCTTCCGACTGCGGATCGAAGATGTCGCTGTAGCTGGCGTAGAGCGTCAGATGGGTGTTCAGGTCATAGACTGCACCGACATAGGGGCTGACCTTCTGTTCCGAACGCACTTGCGCGACGCCGTAGGAGAAGCCGGTCGTGTCGAGGTCGATGGCGTTGACGCCGACAATACCCTTGAATGTGTCGGTGATATTGAGATGGATGGCGGCATAGGCGCGCGACAGCTTGTTCTCGATTTCTTCAGCCAGGTATTCCGCCGGATAGGCCGGCTCGACCGGGGCCACGACTGTGGTGCCCTGATAGGCCGGATAGTCGAACAGGTCTGCGAAGGCTTCCCACTTGTTGCTCTTGCTCGTCGAGGTATTGAAGCCGGCGACGACCTGGTGCTCGCGGCCGAACAGGTTGACGCGGCCGTTGGCGATAAGGTCGAGCATGTCCTGCTTCAGTTCGGACGGATACTTGCCGCTCATGCCGCCAACGCCGAGACCGGTCGTCTTGTCCGGGCTGCCGTAGGCGTAGAGCAGCTTGGCATTGTCATCATAGTCGCGGTGCGTGAATACGCCCTTGACCGTCCAGCCGCTGGCGAATTCATAGGACAGCTCGGCGAAGGCGATGCGGTTGTGCGTGTCCCAGTAGGTCCAGGGCGCCGCGGTCGTCGCCGACACATCGTAATCGATAAGCGTGCCGTCGGACCACAGCAGAGGCAGGGCGCCCCAGTTGTTGCCATCGACCAGGTTGTCTTGCTGGGAATAGCCGGCCGTGGCGTTCAGCTTGGGCGTTATGTCCCACGACAGGATGCCGGAATAGACGTTGCGGTCGACATGGTAGTAGTCAAGGTAGCTGTCACTTTCGGTGCGGGCAAAGACCAGGCGGCCGGTTACGGTCGCGTCGGCATTGAGCGGGCCCGAGACGTCGCCGGTCAGACGCAGATTGTTCCACGAGCCGTAGCCGGCTGAGGCGCTGGCGCGGAAATCCTTGGTCGGACGCTTGCGGATATAGTTGATGGTCGCCGACGGATTGCCGGTACCGGTCATCATGCCATTGGCGCCACGCACGGCTTCGATGCGCTCAAACAGGGCGACGTCGAACGCGCCGGTCTGCAGGCCCCAGTCGAGCGGCTGGCCGACGCCATCGACCTGGAAGTTGATGATGTCGAACCCGCGCGAATTGTAATAGGTGCGGTCGGTTTCAACGGATTCGACGTTGATGCCGGGCAGGGTGGCCAACAACTGGTTGGCATCGGTGAGGGCGAACTGTTCCATCTGCTGAGCCGTGACGACTGTTACCGACTGCGGCGTCTGGCGCAGGGAAAGATCCAGCCCGGTGGCGCCCGCCGATTCACGGATGACGCGCTTGCCCAGCACAATCACCTCCTTAGCCTCCTCGGGCGCATCATCGTCGGCCATGGCGGGAAGGGCGGAGACGAGGCCCAGCAGGATCAGGGCTGAGGCCGAAGCGCGAAGCGTGGTTTTGGAAATCATGGGGAGCTATTGCCTTTGCCTTAGCGGCGCACACACAGTGCTGCTACATTAAGAATGCGTCGCATTTACTAGATGGGTTGGCGCTGTCAAGAAATATGCGAATGAATTGCAAAATCGATTAATGATTTGCCGGGCTATTGGCCGATTTGCAACATCAGCGTCTTGCGCAGGCGTAGCCAGCCATGAAGGGCCGTGCCGGCAAAGCCGAGGCCGAGGAGGATCACGACGATATTGACCTGCAATGCGGCGAGGCTGGCCGAAGCGTTGACGGCCTGGTGGACGCCAACCATGGCGATCAGGCTGAGGCCAAGACTGAGGCGCATCAGACGCGAAACGTCGGCGATTGCCGCCTGGCTGAAACGATGGCTGGCAAAGGTCACCGCCGTCATCAGCGCCATGCCGCCCCAGAAGACCGGCACTGGCGGGGCGGCAAAGCCCATGGCGATGGCGAAGGTCAGGGCGATCATGGCCGGAGCGCCATAGATCAGCACGGTCCACAGCCTATGAATCAGCGGATGCGGCTCGCCCTTTTCAGCGGACTTGGTCAGCCAGATGTCCATGCCGGCCGAGATCATGACAGTCAGGCCGAAGCCCAGAATGGCGTAGATCAGCTTGACGGGCCAGCCGCCGAACGAACCGAAGTGCAGATCGTAAAGGCTGGCGGCGACCTGCCGCCCCGCAGGGCCATCGGACAGATGATAGCTGCCCTTGAGATTACCCAGCGAATCGAAGCGCCAGGCTTCGCCGTAGACCAGCCGCTGGGCGGGTTGGGTGGTGATCTCGATGAATTCGGTCGGCGTGCCGACCATGCGGATAGCGATGAAGGTGATCGGCTGGTCCGGCACGGCGGCCTTGAGATTATGTATCGCGTTAAGCATGGCGCCGTTTTGCAAAGGCTTGCCGCCGGTTGCCGCCGTGATTTCTGCCTGGCTGCCGAAAATCGGCTCATAGGCCTTCAGGATGTCGCCTTGATAGAAGATCAGCCCCATGACCATGGCCACCAGCTGGCCAAGGCCGATGAGCGTTCCCGTGATGGTAATGATCAGGCTGAAGGGCAGGGTCCAGGCGCCGATGCGGTTGTGCAGGTCCGCCTTTGTCAGGTGGCCGTGCTTGCGCACCCGGAAGGCAAAGGCGTCGCGGAACATCCTGGGGTGCGACAGGGCGCCGCCGATCAGCAGCGCCATCATGCCGATGCCGAACAGGCAGACGACGATCATGCCGAAGCTTTCCGGCAGGTGCATGTAATAGTGCAGTTCGGTCAGGAAGTGGGTGAGGTCGTGGCTGGCTGGCCCGACATAGGTGCCGGATGCATCATAAGCGCGCGCTTCGTGGCCATAACCGATGGTCAGGCGCGGCATCTCTTGGCTGGGGACGATGACGTAAAGGTCGGTGTCCAGGGGGCCGCGATGGTTATCCGACAGCATGACGGCGCGTGTGTCAGCTGTCGCGCGGGCAATAGCTTCCGGTGTGACCGTCGTGAATTCCGGCACGTTCGGGCGCTCCCAGCGCTCGAACTCGGTATAGTAGACGCCGACCCAGCCCGTCAGGCAGACCAGATACAGAATGGCGCACAGCGTCAGGCCCAGGATCTTATGGCCATGCAGGACGCGGCGAACAAAGGGGGCGGGAACCTTGGGCCAGATCGTCATGACGACAGCCCTCCGGTCTGCAGTGGCAGGCCAACGATGGCGGAAACCACGGCTGTGCTGGTGGTAATAAGGCCGAGCGCCCGCCACGGCCGCTGGGCGCTCAGGGCCACGACCAGCGCCGTGGCCGAAGCGACGGAGAAGCCAAGGACGGCCCAGGCATAGCGCGTGGCCGGGTGGCCAGGCATGTATTCCCACGCCAGCATGGCTATGGCCATACCCGTCGCCGGCGCAATGACCAGGCAGGAGATCAGGCGGGCGATGATGCGCAAGATACGCCGTTTGCCAGGATGATCGGGTATATCGGCTGCTGCGCGTTGGCGGCGCTGCTTGTCGGGTTTTTGAGTGCGGTCGAGATTACGGACCGTCTGCCAGGCAATCAGCACCAGCGGCAGGCTCATGGCGATCAGAACACCGAATGGCAGGCCGAAGTCAGGTTTATAGGCCGTCATCCATAAGGCAGCCGAAGCCAGCATGGCCAGCCATGCGATGGGCACGCCATAAGGGGTTAAAACAGCGGGCAGGCCGCGGCCCAGCCATCTGAGGTATAATAATGCAACCGCTCCGGCGATAAGAACAATTGCCGCCAAGGTCATGAAGGCCGTAGTCATGGCCTTCCGATACCAGCCCGTGTCGGGCGTGTAAATATATATTGCGATGCATTCGCAACAATTCGATTTATGAAAGAAAAGTGCGCGAAATCGACGTCAGGAGGGCGTATCGTTCGAAAGGGTCTGTCGCCTGCGAGCCGTCCAGGCGCTCAAATCGCCGATAATAATGAAGGGCGCTGAAAGGAGCCAGATTGGCACGGCGACGGCGTAGGCCAAGACCAGCATGATGCCCTTCGGTTTCGTCGTAACGATATTCGAGTTGACCATATACCCCCTCATCGCACCCGTTTCCCTGGCGAAATAACACTGATACTTGTTTAATATTTGATTACTTGAATCTCCCCTACAGGACAGGCCAATCGGTTTCCGAGGGTACCATGGTCAGATTTTTATATAATTGGTCAGTCCAATATTGAATGGCGCGGTGCGGTGCGATAAAGGTCAGGCATGAACTGCGCAGCCATGCTGCATCAAAAACACCGGGATAGACCTATTATGAAGATCATCGACGCCAAGGTTATTGTTACATGTCCGGGGCGGAATTTCGTCACGCTTAAGATCATTACGGACGAAGGTGTCTATGGCATCGGTGATGCGACGCTGAACGGCCGCGAGCTGTCGGTCGTGTCCTACCTGCAGGACCACGTCATTCCCTGCCTGATCGGCCGCGATCCGCATCAGATCGAGGACATCTGGCAATACCTTTACCGTGGCGCCTACTGGCGTCGTGGCCCGGTGACCATGACCTCTGTCGCCGCCGTTGACATGGCGCTGTGGGACATCAAGGGCAAGGTTGCCAACCTGCCAGTCTATCAGCTGCTCGGCGGCCGGTGCCGTACCGGCGTCATGGTCTATGGCCATGCCAATGGTACCTCGATCGAAGACACGATTGAAGTCGCGCAGAGCTACAAGGCAATGGGTTACAAGGCCATCCGTCTGCAGTGCGGCGTACCAGGCCTTAACAGCACCTACGGCGTGTCGAAGGACAAGATGTTCTATGAGCCCGCGGATGCCGACCTGCCGACCGAGAATGTCTGGTCGACCGAAGCTTACCTGCGTGTCGTGCCGGAGCTGTTCAAGGCCGCGCGCGACGTCCTGGGCGAACAGGTCCACCTGCTGCATGACGTGCATCACCGCCTGACACCGATCGAAGCGGGCCGCCTGGGCCGCGACCTGGAACCCTACCGTCCGTTCTGGATGGAAGACGCCGTTGTTGCCGAGAACCAGGACAATTTCCGCCTTATCCGTGAACACACGACGACGCCTTTGGCGGTTGGTGAAATCTTCTCGTCGATCTGGGATGCCAAGGATCTGATCCAGAACCAGTTGATCGACTATATCCGCGCCACGGTCGTCCACGCCGGCGGCATCAGCCACCTCAAGAAGCTGGCGGCGTTTGCCGACATCTATAACGTCAAAACCGGCTGCCATGGCGCGACCGACCTGTCGCCGGTGTGCATGGCCGCGGCCCTGCACTTCGACATTTCGATCCCGAACTTCGGTGTCCAGGAGTATATGCGCCACACGGAGGAAACCGATGCGGTCTTCCCGCATGGCTACAGCTTCGACAATGGCTACCTGATGGTGCCGGAAGCGCCGGGCTTAGGCGTCGATATTGACGAGGCGCTGGCGGCGAAATATCCGTATCAGCGCGCCTATCTGCCGGTGAACCGCCTGCAGGACGGCACCCTGTTCAATTGGTAGCCTGACCATGTGGCGCGCGCTCTGCCGGGTCGTTTGCCTGATAGCCCTGGCCATGGCGGCGCCAGCCCTGGCAGACGATGTCACCCTGTTCGACGGCAAGACCGTCGCCGCAGTTATCCATGACGATGATCGCACGCTTGATCTTGCCGGCCAGTTGCTGGGGCGTGACCTTAAGGCAGTGAGCGGCAAGGCGCCTGTCGTCTCGGCGCGGCTTGCCGACTGCGGTCAGGTCTGTGTGGTGGTTGGCCGTTACGACTCGCGTCTGGTCATCCAGGTGGCACGCGAAGCAGGTCTCGATCTTTCAACGCTGAAGGGCCAGTGGGAGCGTTATGACCGCGTTGTTGTCCGCTCAAAACGCGCGACCTATCTGCTGATCGCCGGGTCGGATACGCGTGGCGCGGTTTGGGGCGTCATCGACCTGACGCGCGATATGGGCGTGTCGGCCTGGGAATGGTGGGCCGATGTCACGCCACGCAAGGTCGAGCGCCTGACCGTCAGCGGCGAGCGGCATCTTTCCGACACGCCATCGGTGCAATACCGCGGCATCTTTCTCAACGATGAGGACTGGGGGCTGCAACCGTGGGCCGCCAAAACCTACGAACCCGAAGTGGGCGATATCGGCCCTAAAACCTATGCCCGCATCTTTGAGCTGATGTGGCGGCTGAAGGCCAACACGCTGTGGCCGGCGATGCACGACTCGACCAGGCCTTTTTACCAGATCAAGGGCAATGCCGAGGTGGCGCGAGACTATGGCATTGTCATGGGCACTTCGCACGCCGAGCCAATGATGCGCAACAATGTCCGCGAATGGGACGATAAGGCGCGTGGGGAATTCAACTTTTTCACCAATCGCGACCAGATGATTGCTTACTGGGACGAGCGCGTCCGCCAAGTGAAGGACTTCGACAACATCTACACCATCGGCCTGCGCGGCAAGCATGACTCTGGTATGGAGGGTGCGAAAACGCCGGAGCAGGCGCGCGATACCCTGGTCAAGGTTTTCGACATCCAACGGCGTTTGCTGTCAAAAGCGCAAAAGACCCCGGCCGACCGGATACCCCAGGTCCTGACCCTCTATAAGGAGGTGCTGGACATCTATAAGACCGGTCTGAAAGTCCCGGACGACGTGACCCTGATCTGGCCCGAGGACAATTACGGCTATATCAACCAGCTTTCCAGGCCGGAGGAGCGCAAGCGTCCCGGCGGTTCGGGTGTTTACTACCACATCTCCTACTGGGGGCGGCCGCACGACTATCTGTGGCTGGGCACGACCCACCCGGCACTGATCCGCGAACAGGCGGACCGGGCCTATCAGATGGAGGCCCGCAAGGTGTGGATCGTCAATGTCGGCGACATCAAACCGGCAGAGTATCTGACGCAGTACTTCCTCGACCTGGCGTTTGATCATAAGGCCTTCGACAAGACACCGCGCCAACACCTCGTGAGTTGGGCGGCGGGTCAGTTCGGCGCGGACACGGCCGAAGACGTCGCCGCCATCATGACGGAATATTATGACCTCGCCTGGGAGCGCCGGCCTGAATTCATGGGCTTCGGTCAGACCGAACCGACGCGGCCGAATGTCATCAGCGACTATATCCGCACCGGCGGCGGCGAGGCCTGGCGCCGGATCGACCGTTACCAAGCCTTGACCGAACGCGCCGAACGTTTAGGCGCGACCTTGCCGGCCGATCGGCAGGATGCCTACTTCCAACTTGTGCTTTATCCGGTGCGTGCGGCGGCCAGCCTCAACGCGCGTATTCTGAAACTCGACCTGGCTGCGCTTTACGCCAAACAGGGCCGCGCCAATCCCAATCTCCTGTCGGATCAGGCGAAGGCGGCGCATGCGCGCATCGTCGCCGACACGGCCGCCTACAATGCGCAGAATGGCGGCAAGTGGCGAGGTATCATGGACATGGCGCCGCGCCGGTTGCCGGTCTTCGATGAGCCCATCTACCCGCAATGGGCGCTGCCGGCGGCAATTGGTCCGCTGCCGGGAATTGAAAAGGCAGTGGGTGCCAACCGAACCCTATCGCTTATGGCCGCAAGCCGCAGCAATGCCGATTGGGACATCGTGCCGGGTCTTGGCAGCCGGGGAGCTGCCCTCAGGTCACGGCTTGACCTGACCACGACCAACGATACGACAAGCCGCCAACCGCTCGGCTACGACTTCGAAACCGGCGCCGTCACGGACGCCAGGCTGAAGATCGTCGCCATCCCCGCCCATCCGCTGACCTCGGCCAACGGCCTGAAACTGGCCGTCCGGCTGGATGGCGGACCCGTACAGATCCTCGACTTCGAAACTTTCGGCCGCAGCGAAGAGTGGAAGCAGAATGTGCTCAGCAACACCGCCGTCCGGGTCCTGCCAGTAAGCCAGTTGCCAGGTGGAAAGCACCGCCTCGATGTCTATGCGCTCGACCCGGGCTTCCTGCTCGATCGCATAGACGTAAAGCTCGACGGCGCGCCGGACACCTACGGGGCGCCCTTCTGATCAATTGTCCCGACATAGTCATTGCGTAGTCGTTATGTGCCTGTGTTTTAGCGCTGCCGTCAGGACAGCGCTTTATAGGTAAAGGCCGACAGGCGGACACTACCGTCGCCGGTGCAGTAGATGCCGATCTTAAGGCTCAGGAAGCCGCCGAAGACATTGTGGTGCATGCCACTGACTTCCATGCGCGTTGGGTGGCGGGTCCAGGTCTGGCCGGCGTCTGGCGAATAATGCCAGGTGATGACGTTTTCGACATTGGTAACTCGCAGCCGGACCTTGCGGCTCTTGAGAGGCTGGCGGTTCCACCCCTGGTCCTCGGCATATTGCCAGGTCCGCGTCTGGTCGCCGTCAAAGCCAAGGCCGACAAAAGCCTTGTGATTGTAAAACAGAAGCAGTCCGGCCTCGGCCTTGCCATCGATCTCGAGTGTGACTTCGGCCTCATAGGACCGGTCGCCGACCGGACAGGTCAGGGGCGAGCTGTCGGCAGCCGACGTGCCGCGACCGGTGAGATGCAGGGTTTTGTCCCCGCGCTTGACGCGCGCCATCTCGCCGGACTTCGGATCGTGGAAGGCCCACTGGATGCCGAAGCGGTCCGTGCTGAAGTCGTCCGACAGGGCGAAGCCCGCCGCACTCGCCTTGCCGCCTTTGGGTTTGAGCAGGGGCTTCGACAGGTCGCCGCCCTTGGCGCGGAACCAGCCGTCCGCCGTCCACTCCATCGGCTCCAGCAGGGTCTGGCGCCCGAGCGTCCGGAAGCCGTTTTCATAACCATGATACACCAGCCACCAATCGCCGCCTGGCCCTTCGACAATGGTGGCGTGGCCGCGCGACCACCAGGGTTCATCGGTGCTGACGCTGCGCACCAATGGGTTGTGCGGGCAGTGCTCCCACGGCCCGTGGATCGACTTCGACCGGGCCGCGATGACCATGTGACCGGTGGCAGGTCCCGCCGTACCGCCGACAGCGGTGACGAGGTAGAAGTAGTCACCGTGGCGCAGCAGCTTCGGGCCTTCGGGTGCGAAGTTCTCAACGACCCAGTCATCCGGATAGATCCAGGGCTGATAGGCCGGCTCGAGCCTGCCGTCGGTGGCCAGTCCGTCATCCGTCAGGCGGATGCGGCGAATGCCGTTGACGAACAGATAGCGCTTGCCATCCTCGCCGACGATGTGGCCAGGATCGATGCAGTCGCTGATATTGAGATCGACCGGATCGCTCCATGGGCCTTTGATGTCGTCGGCCCAGATGGCGTAGATCGACCACGGTTTGCCGTCTGCCGCGCCCGGTATGTAGATGAAGTAGCGACCATTGTGCTTGCACAGATCGACCGCCCAGATGTTGCCTAGCTGTTTATGCAGGGCAGGGCCGACCGGCGCCCAGTTGACCAGGTCGGTGGAGTGCCAGATCACCAGGCCTGGATAGGTGAAGAACGACGAGAACGTCATGTAGTAGTCGTCGCCGTCCTTCAGGATCGTCGGATCCGGATGGTCGCCGGCGATGATCGGATTGACATAGGTGCCGTCGCCGAGATCGGCCTTGCGCTGGCCTTCGATGCCCTTGCCCCATTTCGGCGGCTTGGCCATGGCGGGTTTCGGCGCGGCCGTTGCCGCGGCGGGCGCCAGCAGGGCGCCTGCGGCGAGGGTCTTGAAAAGGTTGCGGCGCGACGGCGTCGTCATGAGCGAAGTCCTTAGGGCGTAATGGTGACGATCACCCGCCTGTAGCGGGTCAGGGCGGGTGTGCCCTTGTCGGTCACCTTGACGATGAAGTGGGCGGTCTCAGGTTTTGTGACTGCCGGAGCGACCACCCAGACGGCGTAGATATTGTCGGCATTGTCGATCGGGACGGGTATTTTCAGGCTGCCGACTTCGGGGTAGTTGAACCATTGATAACTGAGGCTGTCGCCGTCGGGATCGCTGCTGCCGGCTGCGCTCAGGGCGAACCTCTGGCCCGATTTGACTGTGAACTGGTCGGCGTGGCCGAGCGCCGCGACCGGCGGGTGGTTGGCCTCCGAATAGGGCTTGGTCGTCCAGTCCATGCGCGCGGCAAAATCGTTCTGGAACTCCTTGCGCCAGCGCCAGATCGTGATTCTGTAGCCGGTGGCGGTCTTGTCGAAGGGTTTGATACTGCGGCCGAAGGGATTGGCGACGGCAGGCGTGAAGCTGTCGATTGCATTTGTCCAGATTGGCCGTGGCTCCTGCTCAACCGGAACGCCACCCGTGAAGCCCTCGGGGTTTGTATCGGCCAGCTTCGGGACATAGAGCGCATAACGCCCGCCCCAGCCGCCCCAGTCGGGATGTTCGGGTGCATTGAGGCCATTAGGAATGAGCCCTAGATAAGAAGGCGTGTCACCTTCCATCCCGTAGGAGACGTCCGGATACATGGCGCCCAGTGGTCCATGGCCCTGTTGGATATGTTCTGCCAACCAGGCGTTGGTGGCCTCGGTGTTGTCGAAAGCGGGGTCGTTGTGCATGATCCCGGTCCAGGTCCCATTACCATAGCCGCCCGGACTGACGATGTAGAACAGCTCCGGGAAGGTCTTGCGCATCCAAAAGCCGCTGTCGTCCTGGTCGGAGATGGTATAGACGCGAAGTTTGGCGATAAGGCGCGCGGTGTCTTCCGGTGTCCGCGTCTGCTTGATCTTGTATAAGGCCTGAGCCAGTGTATTGGCGCCGCCCCAGACTGATACCCAGACGGGACGCGGATCGTTCTTTTCAAGCAGCGCGATGATCCGTTCTGAACCGGGCGAGTCCTTGCCGTCACCGACTCCCGTCATGCCGTACGCCGGCAGGCCTTGGGTCACCAGGGCCGACATGGCCTTGGCGTCGGGATAGCCTTTTTCGTGCCTGAGCAGATTGGGCTGGACCTTGCCGTAGGCAACGATGGTCGCCTGCAGGGTTTCCGGCGCGACCCGCGACTTCATATGCACCGACGTCGTGGCAATCAGGGCTTCGATGTCGATTTGATTGGCATAGAGCAGCAATCGCACGATCGACTGGCTGTCGTCCGGCTCGTTTTCGATATCCGTGAGCACGATCAGGCGATGTTTCACGTCCGACGCTGCTACGCTCTTAGCCGTGGCAGTGAGCGCGGGACTCAGGGTGGTGGCGCCAAAAAGGGCGGTCAGAGCGAGGGTGGCAAGGAATGGTCTCATGGCGCGGTCCTGGGGTGAGGGCTGGCATTTCTGAAAGTGCCAGCCCCTGTCGAATTTTAATTGGCTTTAAGCGTTACCAGTACCACATCGTTGCTGCGCATAGGGAGGCTGACTTCGATTGTTCCAGTCTTGCCGACGGTGATGGCCTTGTCGGTCTCGGGCAGGTCGCGCGTCAGGCTCTGCAGCTTTTCGAGCTGGGCCGGCGTCACGTCCTTGGGCGATCCCATCTCGATCCAATGCGAGTAGGCATCGTTGGTCTTGTAGCCCGTGCGGAAGGTTTTCAGCGCATAGCTGCCGGGCTTGAGGCCCGTCAGTTTCAGCTTGACCGGCGCGGACTTGGCGTTCGGAACCAGCTTGGAGAAGAAGGTGCCGTTGCTGCGGCCCTTCTGGTCGGGCAACTGGAAGTCCCAGACGACTGCTGACACGGATGTGCCATCGACGCCGGCCCAGACCTGCTTGTCGGCCGACGGGATTTCCTTGCCCTTTACGGCGTTGAGGTACTTGTAGGCAAACCACGACGATTTGCGGATGCCGTCGCGCGTCATCAGGCCGAAGCCGCCGTGGAAAGCGCCGGACGGCGGGCCGGGCTCTTCGAACAGGTCGGAATAGACCCAGTAGCTCATGCCCTGGACGATGCCTTGGGTGGCCTTCAGCTTGCTGAGGATGTAGGGCGCGGCGACGTAGGAATCGTGGCTGAGGTCACGCGGATTATAGCTGGTGGACCATTCGGTGAAGAAGAGCGGCAGGCCCGGCTTGTAGGACGCTTCGATCTCGCCGCGCACCTTCTCGACATCGGCGATGACCGCCTTCGGGTTCTTCGACAGTTGAAGGTCCATCTTGCCTTCTTCGTCGAGATAACCGTAGTCGACGCCGTAGGTATGGGTGCTGGCGAAATCGATCGGCGTGTTGGTCGCCTTGGTATAGGCCAGAAGTTCCGGCACCCAGGCCGCGCCCGCCGTGCCGGGACCGCCGACACGAAGCTGCGGATCGACAGCCTTGAGGGTGCGAGCCGTCACGCCGTAGAGCGCGAAATACTGTTCCTGGTCGGCATACTGGAAGAAGCCATCGAGGTTCGGTTCATTCCACACTTCAAAATACCAGGAACGCACCTCCTCGATGCCGTAACGGGCGATCATGTGACGGGCGAAACTGTCGATCAGCTGCTTCCACAGGTCGAGGCGTGGATGCGAAGTATTGCCCTTCCAGTAGAAGATGGTCTGGTCGGACGTCTTCATCGCGGACGGCGTAAAGCCCAGCTCGACGAACGGCTTGATGCCGGACTTGAGCATGCTGTCATAGAGATAGTCGATCTTTGTCCAGTCGTAGACGAGCTTGTTATCGACCATCTTCACGGTGCCCAGTTCATCGTGGAAGATGTCGTGGAAGCGGACATAACGGAAGCCGAGTTCCTCGGCGGCCGTCTTCAGCTGTGCCTGGTTGGCGTCGCGAATCGTCGTGCCGGGATAGTCGGCGCCGACCGACAGGTCGTAGAAGCGGTCGACCGGCGTTGTTGCCTGGGTGACGTCGAGCGTCACCGTGCGGGCGGATTGCGCGAAGGCGGCGGGGGCGGCGAGGACAAGCGCGCCGGTGAGCAGTGCGGCCATAGCGCGGCGGGAGGGTGTGTAGATCATTGGCGGTCCTGTAAAGTCTATTCTTATTTTTCAGAATTATTATTGATGAGGAGGTTGCGAAAACACCGAGAAATCAGGAAGTATTTCCAGCAACGGATCGTCGCTTTGCGTGCTGATCCTGTGAACGCTGGCATTGCTGCCGTCAAAGGTAGGCCACGTGACATTCGGTACGCCACTGCTGGCAAAGCGGACCCAGGTGTCGGCCAGGTCCTTCGCCAGTTGCCGATCTTCCTTCGTCCAGTCGCGCTTTTCAATATCGAGATTGTCGAAGGCGAACAGGATTTCGGCGCCATGACCAATCCCGCAGCCGTAATTGCAGGGGTTGGGCTGCGCGGGCATGTGCGCGAAGTAGTAGAGATAGGATTTGGCCGTGCCCTGTTTAGCCTGAAGCCCGGCCCAGTACCACATGCGCCAGCCCCACCAGTCGTTGGTCAGCCGATTGATCGATGTTTTTGCTTCTGCGTCCGTCCGCCCGGGATATGCGGCCAGAAGCGTCTCAGACGGCGCGTGGCCGAGCAGTTTTGTCACCAGTGCCTTGTGGTTGGCGGCGGTAA
The DNA here is from genome assembly GCF_056400965.1 of Asticcacaulis sp. P4_H10. Lineage (NCBI taxonomy): Bacteria > Pseudomonadati > Pseudomonadota > Alphaproteobacteria > Caulobacterales > Caulobacteraceae > Asticcacaulis > Asticcacaulis sp. P4_H10. The sequence goes on from NZ_JBFUKH010000007.1 coordinate 89,936, forward strand.
ATTCGCTGGTGAAGAGCAGTTCTGGCGCCAGCTCCTTGCCTTCGTCTGCGGTCCAGCCGGCCATCAGAGGCACATCGTTGTGGCGCTTGTTGACATAGGTTGTCGTCAGGTCTTCACGGAGCACGTAACCGTCAACGCTGGGCAGGGTGTAATATGGCACCTTATGCAGGGCCGCGACGCTGAGGCTGCGCAGTTCGGCGAGGTTTGAAGCGCCCGTGCCCTTCACGAAGGTCTGGGCTCTTTCCTCAGCGGCCTTTTGCGAGAAATAGGCGGTTTCGGATGTGTCGATCGGCACGCCGAAATTGCCGCTCTGCGAGATTGCGCGTTGGAAGAGGCCTTTCGCGACGGGTGACGCCATAAGCTGGGCGACAGACTCACCGCCGGCGGAATTGCCGAATATAGTCACGCGCCTGGGGTCGCCGCCAAAGGCCGCGATATTGTCGCGCACCCACTGGAGGGCGGCGATCTGGTCCTGGATGCCCTGGTTACCGGACGCATGATGCGGCGATTCCGCCGACAGCTCTGGGTGGGTGAAGAAGCCGAGCACGCCCAGACGGTAATTGACCGTGACGACGATAGCGCCATGTCTGGACAGGTTGGCGCCGTCATAGGGCGGCTGCGCTGCGGTGCCGCCATAGTAGCCGCCGCCATGAATCCACACCATGACCGGCAGGTCGTTGGCGCCTGCAGGTGCCCAGACATTGAGATAGAGACAGTCCTCACTCTTGGTGTTTGGGATCCATTCAGCGGTCTGGGCGCAGGCGGGGGAGTAGTCCTGTGCCGTCTTGACGCCCTGCCAGGTTTTGACCGGCTGAGGTTCGCGCCAGCGCAGATTGCCCACGGGCGGCGCGGCAAAGGGGATGCCGAGCCACTTGTGGATATTGCCGTCTTCGAAGCCGGCAATCTGGCCGCCGGTAACCGTTACCGGCGGCAGGGGTTGCGCCGCCTCAGCCGCCCCGCTCGAAAGCAGGGCCGCCAGGGCAAGCGCACAGGTCAGGGCCTTGTGCATTACTTCGCCATGACCTGAACGAGCGATGGTGCCGACTTGGCGAAGGCCTTGTCGCTACCGGTCGCGGTCAGGGTCTTGCTGGCGTCATTCCACACCAACCGCGTCTGAGTGACGCCCTTGTTTTTTTCGTAGTCATAGGTTGCGCCGTCATCGTCATAGAGATCGAACGCGCCGTCCTTGCCGGGATAAACACGGATGCTGGCGATTGCCTGCCTGGTCGCCGTCGACTGGATGTCCGCGCCAATGGGCAGGATCGAGCCTGCCTTCACGAACAGCGGGATCTGGTCGATGGGAGCGGCGACCGTCACCCATTGTCCGCCACCCAGCTTTTCATTGGTCCAGTAGTTGTACCAGTCGGCGCCGGCAGGAAGATATACGCGCTTTTCAGTCTGGGCCTGCTCCGTGACCGGCGCGACCAGGAAGGCCGGGCCGAACATGTACTGGCTGCCGATATCGGATACAGCCGGGTCATTCGGGAAGTCCATCCACAGCGGGCGCATGAAAGGCGCTCCGCTGTCGTAAGTCATCTTGGCCTGGCTGTAGATATAGGGGATCAGCTGGTAGCGCAGGCGGTCGAACTTGGCCATGATGGCCTCGGCCTCCTTGCCATACGCCCACAGCTCGGCGTTCTTGCGGTCGCCGTGCAGGCGCAGGGTCGGCAGGAAGGTGCCGTACTGGAACCAGCGCGTATGCAGTTCCGGATAGTCGTGGTTCTGGCCAACGGTCTCGCGCGCGTCCGACGGATCGAGCAGCGGCGGCTTGGTGGCGTTCGTCGTTTGCGGCAGCCACTGCCAGCCACCAATATCATTGCCCCAGTAGGCAATGCCCGAAGCGGTCATGTTAAGGCCGGTGGGGATCTGACGCTGCAGGGCTTCCCACGACGGATGGATGTCCGACGACCAGAAGAGTGCGCCGGTGCGCTGTGAACCCAGATAGGCGGCGCGGGCCAGGATCAGGACGCGCTTATTGGGCTTCCACGCCCGCATGCCTTGCGCCACGCCTTCGACGTGGACCAGCGGATAGAGGTTGCGATAGCGGTCGCCCGTGCCGATCGAGAAGTGATAGCCTTCCGGCACCAGATCCGGCTCGGTCTCATCCAGCCACGGATAATCAAAGCCCTGGCTCAGGATATTGTCGCGGATCTTTTCCCAGTACCACTTTCTCGCTTCCGGATTTGTGGAATCGATCAGGGCGCCTGTGCGGTCGGACCGGAAGGGCAGGCCATCGACGGGATTGCCGTCCTCGTCCTTGAGGAAATAGCCCTTGGCGGCCAGCTCATTGTAGTAGCGGCCCGAGGTCTCGTAGCGCGGCCATACCGAGATGATCGACTGCATGCCCATATCGTGGAGCTGTTTGTTCATACCGGCGGGATCAGGGAACTGGGCGGGGTCGATGTCCATCTGACCCATGCGCGTCCAGTGGAACCAGTCGACGACCATGACGTCGAGTGGATACTGCTTCTGGCGGTAGGTATTGGCGACCTTTAGGACCAGGTCCTGGCTGTCATAACGCGCCTTGGACTGGATGAGGCCGAAGGCGGCCTTGGGCGGGATGGGCGTCTTGCCGGTAACGCGGGCATAGGCGGAATAGATCTGCTCCGGGGTATCGCCGGTGACGACGAAGAAGCTGACGCGCTCGCCGACGTTCGACTGGAAGGCGGTGCGGCCATTGACGGCGGCAATGAAGCGCGTTTGCGATGGGTTGTCCCAGATGATGCCATAGCCCTTGCTGGAGATCATGAAGGGCACGCAGACGGTTTCGCCGGCGGGCGCATCGTACCAGTGCTTGCAGTCGAGCACCTTGCCGCGCAGGTCGAGCGAGCTTAGGGATTCCTGGTTCTGGCCCATGCCGTAGAGATGTTCATCGGCAGGTGCCGCGAAGGACGCGCCGACCTGGTAAGTCTTCTCGCCGGTCACTTCGTGGGGTGACATCTCCCAGCCATTCATCGTCAGGACGGTGTCGCCCTTGGCGTTCTTGACGGTCAGGCCGACGGAGGCCAGGGACGGGGCGAAATACTTTTCACCCTGGGACGGCACGCGCGGGGCCGGGGCCGGATTGACCTTAAGCGTCAGCGCGTTTGATTGAAACGTGTCGCCGTCGGCGCCGGTGCTGCGGCGGAAGGCGGTATTGTCAGCATTTTCCGGGAGTATTCCCTGGCCTGGGCCTTTCAAAGCTTCGGCCTTGTCGGCGGCGATGACGACGTGGACGACATTCGGGCCATAGGCCTCGACACTGACCCAGGCGCCGTTGCGGTCGAGCGTGGCGATCGGTGCGGCGTTCGCCGCCGTGGCCAGGGCAAGTGTCGAAACAAGGCTGGTCAGCAGGGTCCGTAAGGTGCGGGATGTCATAAGGGCTCCAGTTGGGCGTGCTGCGGGATCAGGACGCGTGGTGGCGGAAGAACGGCCAAGAAAAAGGTCCCTCCCGGCATAGGGCCGGAAGGGACAGTCAAGAGAAATGGTCCAAGGAGACAGAGCGCATCCATGGACCAGGCGGATGCGTATCTTTTTTGACTTGTCACCAGGCGGCGATTTCGTCCAGCAGCGCGGCCGGCGTTATCGATAGGGTGTGAGCCTCATTTCCGGCCCGGGTGCAGGATTAGGGGGCGCCCTCCTCATGTGTTTCTTATATTTTGTGTAATAATAGCATCTGATGATGTGGTCTCCTAACTAGCTAATTTTATTTGACATTTTAAACTTCATCGTCCACAAGTGTTCGCATAATTGTCCGCTTTGTCCGGAACCGTACATGCCTGATGACGCCAAGACCGTCCTGTTCGTCGATGACGATGCTGATGTCCGCAAGACCGCGGAACTGCTGCTGAGATCGGCTGGATATCGCTATTCCGGCGCCTGCGATCCCGGCGAGGCCATGAGCCAGCTCGCCTCGGGCGCCTTCGATGTCATCCTCCTCGACCTGAATTTTTCGCGTGCCCAGACCTCGGGCGAGGAGGGCTTGTCGCTGCTACGCGACATCCTCAGGCACGATCCGCACGCCGTTGTCGTCGTGGTGACAGGGCACAGCGGTCTCAATATCGCCGTCGAGGCGCTGCGGACCGGTGCGCGCGACTTCATCATGAAACCGTGGAATAATGGCCGCCTCCTTGAAGCCGTCGACAAGGCTGCGGCCGAGCGCAAGCTCGCCGAGATTTCAGACAACGATCCGGCGCTATTGGTCGGGCGCTCGGAGGCCTTGCAACGCATCAAGGCGATGATCGACCGTTGCGCTGCACTGCATGTACCGGTGCTGCTGCGCGGCGAACCGGGCACAGGCAAGACGCTGGTCGCCAATATCCTGCACCGGCAGTCGGGCCGCGCCACGCTCATCCAGGCCGATGCGTCGACGCTGACCTTCGATCATCTGGCCGCCCAATCCAACACCACGCTGTTGATCGACAATATCGAGCGCATTCCCGTGGCGATGGGGCCGGCCTTACAGGCCTGGCTTATGCGCGCGCCGCGTCACAACAGCCGCCTGCTGTCGACGACGGCGCATCCGCACCGTGACCTCGGCCTTGACCGGGGGCTGACCTACGCCTTGAATACCATCGATATCGAGATCCCGCCGTTGCGCGAACGGACGAAGGACATTCTGGACCTTGCGGAGCACTTCCTGCGGGTCATTTGCCGCCAGCATGGTCTGGCCGCCAGATCCCTGGCACCGAAAGCCCTGGCACATCTCAACGCTTACGCCTGGCCGGACAATGTGCACGCCCTGCGCAATGTGATTGAGCGTGCGGCTATCCTGAGCGACGATGCGGTCATCGGCCCGCAGGACCTGGTCCTGGCGCCGGAGGAACCGGCTCCCGGAAAACCACACGGCAAGACTTCGGATCGCACCTCCGCCGCCCGGCTTTCGGACGCGGAAAAGGTGTTGATCGAGGAGGCTTTGCAACGCAGTAACTTCAACGTATCGGCGGCGGCAGCGGAACTGGGGTTGACGCGGCCGGCCCTTTACAGGCGCATGTCAAAATATGGTCTCTAACTCGCGCCCATTCCACATCCTGGCGATAGGATTGCTGGTCGTCGCGGCTGTCTTTAGCTACGATTCCGCGGTGCGCGGCCTGTGGGCCGGGCTGGGTATGGGTCTGGCTGCCTGCGTCGTTCTTGCGGGAACCGTATGGGTCAGCCAGGCGGCGCGCGTGATGCGGACAGGGGAGCTGAACGCTGTACGCGATGCGCGCGACGAAGACCTGCGCGTTATCCTCGACCAGTTGCCGGTGCCCCTGGTCCGCCACGTCGATGGCCGGCGGCCCGAGGCGCTCAACCGCGCGGCCCGCGCCCTGTTTCAGACCGACGACATCATACTGGCCGAAATGCCCGAACTGGTGAAGGCATTGTCCGAGGCCGCTTCCGGATCGCAGACCGTCCTGCCGGTCCTGGGCGGGCAATACGCCGTCAGTGTCAGCGAGGTGGCGTCAGACAGCGGCCACGCCCGATTGGCGGCCCTCACGGACGTGCAGACCGAGATGCACAAGGCCGAGGCCGCCGCCATGCGCGATACGCTCCATGTCCTGAGCCACGAGATAATGAACTCGTTGACCCCGGTGGCCTCGTTGGCGGAAGTCGCCGCCACCTTTCTCGACAAGAAGCCCGCCGACGTCGCTTCAGCCAGCGAGGCACTCTCTACCCTGGCGCGCCGCGCCGTCAGTCTGACGCGTTTCATCGAGGCCTATCGTTCGGTGGCCCGCCTGCCCGACCCGGTGATGCAACTGGTCGAGCCGGCGCGGCTGGTGCGTGACGTGGCGAACCTGTTCCTGCGCACGCCCGATCACGGCACCATCGAATGGACGGTCGAGATCAGCGACGCGCTGCCCCGCCTGAGCCTTGACGAGCCGCAGATCAGTCAGGCCCTGATCAATGTCATCACCAATGCCATCGAGGCGACGGACGGTCTGGACGGGCCGCGCCGGATCCGGATCGCGGCCAGCGAGGCGCAGCACAACGTTGTCCTCACGGTTTCGGACAATGGCCGGGGTGTTCCCGACAGCATCCGGCCAAATCTGTTCACGGCCTTCGCGACCACCAAACCCAAGGGCACGGGTACAGGACTCAACCTGGCGCGTCAGATCGCGCTGGCGCACGGCGGCAATCTTCAATTGACAGGCAGTCGACCCACGACCTTTGCCTTCAGCTTTCCGGTGAGGGGCTGATCCATGCCGCTTATCAGCCTGCACGAAGTTCATCTGAACTATACCGATACGGAACGCACGGTCCGTGCGCTTCAGGGCATTACGCTCGACATCGACGCCGGTGAGTTCGTGGCCGTCGTCGGGCCGTCGGGCAGCGGTAAGTCGACCCTGCTCAATGTCATCGGCACGCTGGACCGGCCGACCAGCGGGCGCTACGATTTTGAAGGCCACGATGTAATGAAGCTGCCGGACAATGCCCTGGCGCAGATGCGCGCCGCGCGGATCGGCTTCGTCTTCCAGAACTTCAACCTGATCGACCACCTGACGGTCTATGAGAATATCAAGCTGGGCCTGCGCTATCGCCGCGATCGCCTGACGGGCCAGCGCGAGCTGGTCGATGCCGCCATGGACCGTGTGGGTATGGGGCACCGGGCCGATCATCTGCCGCGCCAGCTGTCCGGCGGCCAGCAGCAACGCTGCGCCATCGCCCGCGCCATTGTCGGCAATCCGTCCGTGCTTCTGGCAGATGAGCCGACCGGCAATCTCGACTCGCAGAACGCCCAGCAGATCCTGGGCATCCTCAACGAGTTGAATGCCAGGGGCACGACCGTTGTCATCGTCACCCACGCCCCCAGTCAAGCCGATCAGGCGTCGCGCATTGTCGAACTGCACGACGGCCGCGTCCATATCAGTTCGCGGCGGTTGTCGTGAAGCTGGAGCTGTCCGAGATTGCCCGCATTTATAGCGTCGTTTGGCGGATCACCAGCGCACGCTGGCTGGCCTACCTGCTGATGGTGGCGGGCCTGACCCTGGCCTATTGCGCGGCGATCGTCATCGGCGTCTATGTCCGCGATGAACTGAGATACGACCGCTTCATGCCGGGTTCGAATAAGGTCTACATGATTTCGGCCAGCTATGGACCGGCCGGCAAGCCACTGGTCTGGAGCGACCGGATACCCGCCGGCGTGGCGCGCTGGATGCGGACCGACATGCCCGAGGTCGATCAGGTGACGCGCTTCGATACGGTCGAATGGCCGATGCGCACCGCCCGCCGCCACGCCAGGGAGCGCTTCTACTGGACCGACGCCAATCTGTTCCGTGTCCTCAAACTGCCTGTCCTTTACGGCGATCTCGATACCGCGCTGGAAAAACCCGGCAGCCTGGTGATGACACGGCGCATGGCGATCGCCTATTTCGGCCGCGCCGACGCGATCGGGCAGTTCGTTACCACCCAGTACGGCCACCGGATGACGCTGACCGCGGTGCTTAAGGATTTTCCCGCCAACACCCATCTCGATCGCGAAATCTTCGGTGCCGGCAGCAGCCCATATTCCAAGCTCTACGACTATGACAGTCATGGCGAGTTCCTCTGGCCCAACAGCTATACCTATGTGACGTTTAAGCGGGAAGCGGATCCGAAGGCCATGGCAGGCCGGCTGGCAGACATCGCGCGCCAGCGCTGGCTGGGCCCGAATAACCTGCCCGACGGGTTTCGTCTGACCGCGCTCAGCCGCCTGCATTTCGAGCCGCACGGCGATGGCGAACTGAAACCACGTGGGCATCTCGACTCTGTACTGGCCCTGATCGTCGTGGCTTCGGCTATCGTAACCCTGGCCTGTATCAATTTTTCGGGTCTGATCCTGGCCGAGCGCAATGAGCGTACAGCTGAGCATCGGCTGCATAGTGCGCTTGGGGCGCGGCGGATCGACCTGGTGGCGCAGGTGCTGCGCGAGGCACTGATCGTCCACGCCATCAGTGCCGGTCTTGGCCTCACCCTGGTTGAACGCCTGCTGCCCGCGCTCAACGCCACGCTTGATATCCATCTGGACCTGTGGACCTTGCCGCTGGGCCTGCTGGTGGTGATTGCGACCGCGGTCCTCTCGCTGGCGCTCCTGAGCGGACTTGGGCCCGCCCTGGTGATTTCGCGTCCTACCCAAGGCGTGGTTGATCATCGCAGCGATATCGCCGCGATGCGCTGGCGTGGCTGGGTCGTGGCGCAACTGGCGCTGGTTATCATCCTGTTGACAGCCTCGCACACTGTTTCGCGGCAATGGAGCTATGCGACGCAGGACGCTCTGGGATTTGACGGCGACAACGTGCTGATGGTCCGGTTCAGCGACACGCAGGCGGTCAACGCGAAATTCATGGCGCAGGTGCGTACACTGCCGGGCGTCTTGGCGGCGGCGGAATCTTTTGGCGCGCCGACCAATGATTTCGTCCGCCCGGGCTGGACCCTGCGCGCTGGACGGCCACTCGTCTCACTGACACGCAATTCGACCCAACCCGACTTTCTGCAGGTCTATGACATCCCGCTCCTGGCCGGCCATAACCTGACCGGTACCTTTCTGTTTCCGGAAACGCCGCGCGAGGTTCTGATCAATCAGGCCGCTGTCGCGGCGCTCGGTTTTCACTCGCCCGAAGATGCACTCGGCCGCGATATCGCCTACGAGACCGACCGCACACTGATGCGGTCGCGCATTGTCGGAGTCATTCAGAATGTCCGCGTGGCGACGGTTTATGAGCCGATGCGGCCAATGATTTTCGACAATTTTTCCAAGTATTTTACCCAGGTGAATATCCGTCTGGCACCGGAGGGCCAGGATGCGACGATCGCACGCATCGATGCGCTGTGGCGGCGTGCGTCCGAAGGCAATGTTCCGATCGAGCGGCGCTTTTTCCGCGATTATCTCATGCAGCAATATCACGACCTTCATCAGCAGATGGTCGTCTTCTATGCCGTTTCGGCCGTTGCCATCATGCTGTCGTCGCTGGGGCTGACGGGGCTGTCGATCTTCCTGACCCGCCATCAGGTCCGCGAGCTCGCCATCCGAAAGGCGTTGGGAGCGACCTTTGCCGACCTCTTCCTGCAACGCTTCATGCCGTTTCTGTGGCCGTTCGTCCTGACCAATCTCGTCGCCTGGCCGGTGGCGTGGCTGTGCCTGCAGGGATGGCTCAAATCCTTCGCGGAGCATGTGGCCCCGTCGCCCTGGTCCTTCCTTGGTGCGGGCGTGGTGGCGGTTGGCGTGTCGCTGGCGACCATTGCCTTGCAGTCGGCCATGACGGCGCGAGACTTTTCCGTGTCGTCGCTGCGCCATCATTAGGGTGCCGGCATATCCTTCGCGCCCAATCCGAAAGCCTCCGTATCGCTGCGCCAGATCGGCCGCGAAGGCGGACGCTGAACACGATCATTTCGCCTCGACTCGCGAAGGGCGAGATGCCCTGTGGAAACAATTAACCCTGTCTCCTAAGCGGTTCTTTCAGGTTTTTTTGTATTGTGGCATGTCGCGGCGCATTCGCCGCATCTGTTTAAAGCGTAGCCGTGCCCGACACCGCCCATAATACCGGCATAAGTACCGCACCCGACATCGACCCGAAATCGAGGTTTCGGGCGATCGTTCTCTTCTGGCTTCTGCTCCTGTTTTGGGGCCTCGTGACAGGCGTCGCATCCTCACAGGCCGATGCGCGCTGGACGGGTTTCACGGTTGAGACCTTCCAGCACGTCACTGCCCAAAGTTCCGAAGTGCGCAATCCGACCTCGCTGATCCAGGATCGCCACGGTTTCCTGTGGATCGGGTCGCAGAACGGCCTCGTCCGCTGGGATGGCTACCGCTTCCGCGCCTACCGGCCGGACGCTGCCAAGGCCGGCACGCTGCCGGACATCGACGTGCGCAATCTGTTTGTCGACGCGGGCGGGCGGCTGTGGATCACTACCAATGTCGGCGGTGTGGCGCGGTACGATGAAGCCTCCGACACCTTTACGACCTATACTGCCGGGCCAAAAGGTCTCAGCCACGTCACCGTGACTTCGGTGGCCGACGACGGCAGGGGAGGGCTGTGGGTCGGAACCTGGGGCGGGCTCGATCACCTCGACCCGCGCAGCGGAACCATTCAGAAAGCTGTCAATCAGGGCTTGCCGAGTGTGAAGGTCGGCGCGCTTTTTCGCGAGTCTTCCGGAACCTTGTGGATCGGTACGGCCGGCGGACTGGTGCGGCGCACCGGCGCAAAGACCGAAGCTATTGTGCTGCCAACTCCCGACGGCGGCGCGCCATCCGTACGTCAGATTTACCGCGACAGCACAGGACAGCTCTGGATCGCCACGCAGCGCCACGGCGCTTACGTCGTTGACGCCAAAACCGGCGCGGTCAAGGCGATGAAGGGGCCAGGCGCCGGCGATTTGCCCAGCGAAGGTATCAATACCATTGTCGAGGTCCGCCCTGGCGAGATCTGGCTTGGGACCTACAGCCATGGCATCGTTACGATCGACACGGCGACGATGCAGATGCGCCGCATCGTCCACGATCCGCAGGTCGCCAACAGCCTGCTATTCGATCAAGTGTGGTCGCTGTATCGCGACCGGGCGGGCCTGATATGGGTGGCGACCGGCGAGGGGCTCAGCCGCTATGCGCCGGAGCAGGGCGCGTTTTCCGTCCTGCCCGGCGCCACGGGGCGTAGCCAGGAAATGTCCGAGGCCGGTGCGCTGGCTATCCGCGAAATGCCGGACGGTCGGATATGGATGGGCCTGCTGCGCAAGGGCATCGACATCGTCGATCCGGTCAGGGGCCGATTGCGGACGCTTGCCTCCGATACGCGCCATCCCGAAACTGCCCTGCCGCAAAACTATATCTGGGACTTCCTGCCGGTGGGAAGCGACGTCTTTATCGCCACGGGGCAGGGTCTCTACCGCAGCGATGCGGAAGGCCGCGCGGTCAGGCGCATCCATATCCCCGGACGCGATGTCTCCACCTATACGGTCGGGCTGATTCGCGATGGCGCCGCCCTCTGGGTGGCGGGTCACGACGGCTTGTGGCGCATCGATCCTGGCCGGCCCGATGCCAAGCCTTTGCATATTACCGGCCTGACCGACGACCGCGCCCGTGTCATGGCGGCGACACCGGACGGCGCCATCTGGATCGGCACGGAGAACGGCCTGAACCGGCTGGATCGTGGCGGCCGCATCGAGCGGATCCTGCCCGACAAGAGTGCCTCTGGCCTGAGCGCAAGCTTTGTCACGTCACTGCTGGTCGATCACAAGGGGCGGCTCTGGATCGGCACGTCTGGTGGCGGCGTCGATATCCTGACCGGGCGTAATCCGCAGGGGCGGCCTGTCTTCCAACATATTGGCGTGCGCCATGGTCTGCCGGACCCCAATGTCGATAAGTTGCTGGCCGATGGCAGGGGGCGCATCTGGGTCTCGACCGATTCCGGGCTGGCCGTCGTCAATCCAGACACCTTTGCCGTCCGCCCCATCGGCCGTGAAAGCGGCCTGTCCGTCTTCAACTATTGGGTGGGATCGGGCGCAGTCACGTCGCGCGGTGAGCTGCTGTTCAGCGGCGCCACGGCAGTCCTGGTCGTGCGGCCGGGTGAAATGGGTGCATGGGACTACGCACCGCCTATGGTCATCAGCGACATCCGTATCGGCAGGGAGGGGAGGCTGGCCTCGCCTTTCAACGCCCGCAGCGGCAGTGCATTGGTCGTGCCGCCGGGCAAGTCGATGTCCGTCGAATTCTCGGCGCTCGACTTTTCCGCGCCCGACCGCAACCGCTATCGCTATCGCCTCGAAGGTTTTGAGACGGACTGGAACGAGACCGATTCCAGCCACCGTGTCGCCACCTATACCAACCTGCCGCCTGGCCGTTATGTCCTGAAATTGCAGGGCTCGAACCGCGATGGCGTGTGGAGTGGCAAGACGCTCGATGTGTCCGTTCAGGTCCTGCCGGCCTGGTACGAAACCTGGTGGTTCTATCTCGTCGCTATCGCCTTGGTCGTGGCGGGGATCGTGGTTGTCGTCCAGACGCGTACCGGCGTGCTTCGCAGCCGTCAGCGGCAGCTTGAAGCCCTTGTCGAGGAACGCACGGCGGAGCTGACACGCAGCCAGGCACAGCTCGAGCAGATGGCTTATTTCGATGCCCTGACCGGCCTGCCCAACCGGCGCATGTTCCATGAAGATCTCCGCAAGGCCATGGCTTGGGCGCGGCGCGAGCAGACTGTTTTCAGCCTTCTGCTGATCGACCTCGATCGTTTCAAGCAGGTGAACGATACGCTGGGCCATGACGCCGGCGATGCGATACTGAAGGAGGCGGCTGTTCGCCTGCGGTCCGTGCTGCGCGAAAACGACTGCGTGGCGCGACTGGGCGGCGACGAATTTGCCATCATCCTCATGGGCAATGGCGACGTCGATACGGTGTGCAAGCGCATCATATGGAGCTTCGCGGCGCCGGTGCATTTCCAGGCGCACAAGCTGCAAACCAGCCCCAGTATCGGTGTCGCCATGTTCCCGGACGACGGTGATGGTGAGGACGCGCTCTACAAATCGGCTGACGTCGCGCTTTATCGCGCCAAGTCTGCCGGCCGGAACACTTGGCGGTATTATTCCGCAGAGGAAGAATCAGCCGAAGCGGTCTGAAGGCACCCGCAGCCTTTCCACTCGCTATCGCGCTTTTGACATCATCGTATTTTTTGAGCTGGCGACGCGTATGTCTGCCTTCATCGCCGCCGTTGTTTTGTCGGCAAGGTGCTCGGCCGCGTTTCGGTCATATGACGCAGGCTGTTCTAAACAGCGACAATCTTCGGATTGGCTTGTTCCATTGAAAACGTGGGCCGACCGTTTGTCTCGAAATGGCGGTTCTGAGCCTTCACGATGCTGATGCCGCCAGGGCCCAACTGAGCGACGCTCCTGCCGATATTAAACGAGTAAATAAACAGCTTTAATTTCAATAAGATCATTCAAAAGTATGATTTAAGACTGGGCGTGCTCGGCCCTTTAGATCGCGGCGTTATCTTTTCTTGGGCTCGATTTTCGCCACTATGCAGTTGCTTTCAGCAATTTCTACAGTGTATCTAATTGTTATTAAAGGAAAATTATTTTCATCTGCGTGTCGGTCAGGCTATTTTGCCAAGTGTCGCAAAACGGACACACGGCATCGCTCTTGTCCTACTATTTAAAATTGACCCTATACATTTAATCATATTGTCTTACAAAAGCGTCGGCTTGGCGGCCACAGCCGGCCAAAAGACAAATAAGATAATCAGGAAGGTTCATTATGAGATCCACATTGCGACTTTTTGCGTCCGCATCGATCCTTTTGCTCGCTACGCAAGGTGTGGCGATGGCTCAGACCGCGGAAAAATCCGAGCAAAAGACGGAGCAGGCCAAGGACGCGCAGGAGGAGGCGGTTGTCGTCAAAGGCTATCGCGCCAGCATGCGGTCCGCTCAGGTCATCAAACGTCGGTCCGATTCGATCCTTGATGCCGTCGTTGCCGAAGATATCGGCAAGTTGCCAGACGTGAATGCCGCCGAATCGTTGGCGCGCCTGCCGGGCGTCCAGATCTCCCACGGCAGCGACGAAGGCAGTGGCGTCCTGGTGCGCGGTCTGCCGGACGTCGCCACCACGGTGAATGGCCGCGACATCTCGACGGCTGAACTGCGTCGCGTCCAGATGCAGGACTTCCCGTCCGGCGCTTTGGCCGGCCTGGAGGTCTACAAGTCCGGCACCGCCGATCTGCTTGAGCCGGGTCTGGCTGGCCTCATCAACGTCCGCACGCGCCGCCCGTTCGATTTCAAGGGCTTCGAAATCGATGGCGCTATCCGAGAGACCTATAATGACCAGAACGACAAGTTCAACACCAATGGCAACCTGCTGATCACCGACCGCTGGTCGACCAATCACGGTGATTTTGGCGCCCTGGTGAACCTGTCCTATACCGAGCAGGATTTCCGCAACGCCGTGCGCTGGGCGGATGGCTATATCAACAGCGCGACTGTCAATGGGCAGAACATCCGGTTCCCGAACTCGGCGGGTGTTTACATGGATACCGGCCATCGCTGGCGTCCGTCTGCCAATGCGACCCTGCAATGGCGCCCGAACGACAAGGTTGAGCTCTATGCCGACCTGCTGTGGCAAGCCTATCGCGCCGAGCACGCCAATGACTGGGCTCAGGCGCCGTTGTGGAACGGAACCAAGAGCAATGTCGTCCTTCAGGACGGCACCGACCAGGTGCTGAGCATGACCAATACCGGTGGCGACCCGATTCAGTTCTACCGTTCGACCGGCTTTGATCGCACCGACACGCAGCAGATCGCGGTGGGCGGCAGCTATACGAGCGGCAAGCTGAAGCTTTCCACCGATCTGGCCTACACCAACAGCCTCTATTCGAACTCGTCCTGGAGCCTCGATTCGGCGATCAAGCAGTCCAATCCGATCAATGTGAACTTCGTGTCCGATGGCGGCGTGGCGTGGTCGGCCCCCGGCCTGGATGTGTCGAACCCTGCCAACTACATCTGGCGCGGCTATTACGAAAGCATCTATAAGGTCGGCGGCAACGGCATCCAGTGGCGCGGCGACGCGGTCTATGACACCGACTGGGGCATCTTCAAGCAGATCAAGGGCGGCCTGCGCTACTCCGACCGCAATGCCTTTGCCCGAAGCAATGACCGTTATGCCTGGATACTGCCGCTTGCCATACCGTTCACGTCCATTCCTGTCGGGGATCTGTCCCTGACGCAGGATACCTTCCGCGGTGGCGAGCATGGCTTCCGCAGCTATCTGCAGCCATCGCGCGAAGGCATTGTGGATAATCGCCAGGGGCTTCTTACCTCGACCCGTGCCGCGCTGGCGCAGCTCGTTGCGCTGAATCCGACCGATCAGGGCTGGAAGAACACACAGGCGCAATGGCAGGCGGACCTGATGGGCTATAATCCATACCGGGGGTTCACCGCCAAGGAAGCCACCTATACCGCCTACGCCCAGGGGCGTTACGAGACCCGTCTGTTCGGCTCGGATGTTGACGGCGTGATCGGCGTCCGCGTGGTCAATACGGTCGGTCAGTACAGCGGCAACTCGACCGTGACCTGGAATGGCGTCACCGAGGCGGTGCCCCGCACCATCGAGCAAAACTACACCGATGTCCTGCCCAATATCAGCATGCGCCTGCGTCCCAGGGACGACATGCAGATCCGCCTCGGTGTTACGAAGACGCGTACGCGCCCGGATTTCGGCCAGCTGAACCCGGCGCTGAACATCTCGCAGAACGTCCAAACCGGTACGATCGATCCATCGCTGCCTGACGCCTATGGCTCGGCTGGCAATCCGGATCTGAAGCCGCTGACCTCGATCAATTACGACGTCACCTGGGAATACTACCCGTCGTCGAACACCTCGGCCAGCGTCGCCGTCTTCTATCACGACCTCGACGGCTTCATCAGCAACTATACCCGCCGCGTCGATGACCCGGTCTATGGCGACTTGCAGGTTTCACGCCCGGAAAACGCCGGTACCGGCGCGATCAAGGGCATCGAAGTCGCAGGCCAGACCTTCCTCGACTTCCTGCCGGGCGCCTGGAGCGGCTTCGGCGTCCAGGCCAACGTCACCTATCTTGACGCCTATAACCAGTTGCCGGCGGCGATTAACAGCGAAGGCGCGATGGTCAAGATTCCAGGTGTCTCCAACTGGAGCTACAACCTGGCGATCTTCTACGAGAAGGACAAGATTTCGACGCGCCTGTCGTACAATGGCCGTTCACGCTGGATCAACGGTTACGACAACCGGAACGCGGGCGTTGAAGGCGAGGGCACGGAGGCGGTCAACCGTCTGGACTACTCGTTCAACTACTCGCCGAACGACACCTATACGATCAACTTCGATGTCTCAAACATCCTGGCTACGCCCTTCCATAACTACCACGTTTATGAATCCGGCAAGAAATTCGTCCGGGATATCCGTGACGAAGGGCGGTATTTCGGCGTCTCCGTGCGGTTCAAGTACCACTAAATCGTTGGAATGGGGGCTCGAAAAGCCCCCATTTTTCACTTACGGTTTTGACGCTCATGAGCTGGGTCGATGTCAGTCCTCACGTGAAGCGTCAGTTTGCGGGATGCCGGATGCCAAACCCTATGCGTAATCGACTGTTCGGCCTTATCCTGGGCGCCAGTCTCGCCGTTCTGGCGCATGGCGCTTGTGCAGCCACGACACCCGACACGGTTCTGTTCGGCGTCGCCTACTATGACGAGTACACGCCCGTCGACCGCGTCGACGAGGACGCCCGGATGATGAAGGCGGCAGGCATCACGGTCGTCCGTATTGCTGAATCCACCTGGGGAACACTGGAGCCGCGGGACGGCGTCTTCGACTTTACCCATGTCGACCGCATGCTCGAAGCCATGAACACACAGGGCATCAAGGTCATTGTCGGCACGCCCACCTATGCCATCCCGACCTGGCTGGCGCGCGAGCATCCGAATGTGCTGGTTGTGACTCCGCAGGGCCAGGCCAGGTATGGCGCCCGTCAGAACATGGACATTACCGACCCGGACTATCGCCGCGCGGCGGAGCGGGTCATCGTGGCGCTGATCGACCACGTCAAGGACCATCCGGCCGTTATCGGCTATCAGATCGATAATGAAACCAAGGCGTACAATACCAGCGGGCCGAACGTGCAAGCCGGGTTCGTAGCCCACATGCGCCGGAAGTTTCCTGATCTCGATGGGCTCAACAAGGCCTACGGGCTCGATTACTGGAGCAACCGGATCAATAGCTGGGAGGACTTTCCGTCGGTCAATGGCTCGATCAATGCCAGTCTCTCCAACGCCTTTGCAGAATATCAACGCAGCCTGGTGACTGAGTTTCTGACCTGGCAGGCCGCTCTTGTCCGCGCTCACGCGCGTCCGGATCAGTTCATTACGCAGAATTTCGACCTCGGCTGGCGCGGCCACTCTTATGGAGTCCAGCCCGAGGTCAATCACTGGGAAGCGGCCAAGCCGCTCGATATTGCCGGTATCGACATCTACCATCCCAGCCAGGACAAGCTGACCGGTGCCGAGATTGCGTTCGGTGGCGATGTTACCCGCTCGATGAAGAACGGCCAGAATTATCTGGTGTTGGAAACGCAGGCGCAGGGGTTCCCGGAGTGGACGCCATATCCGGGACAGTTGCGCCTTCAGGCGTTCAGCCATCTGGCATCCGGGGCGAACATGGTCGAATACTGGCATTGGGCCACGACGTCCAACGCCATCGAGACATACTGGCGCGGCCTGCTCTCGCAGGACTATCAACCGAGCGCGCTTTATGACGAGGCGAAGACTATCGGGGCGGACTTCAAGCGCCTGGGCCCTAGACTGGTGAACCTGAAAAAACGCAACAAGGTGGCGATATACGTCAGCAACGCGGCCCTGTCGGCCTTCGACTCGTTCCGCATGAACACGGAAGGGCGCAGCATTGGCTATAGTGAAGTCATGCGGCCGTTCTACGACGCCTTCTATCGGATGAACGTGGAGGTCGATATCCTGTCGCCGTCCTCGACCGTTCCTCTGGACAGTTACGATCTCATCGTGGTGCCGGCGCTCTATGCCGCCAGTGACGCGGAAATCGACCGTCTCAATGGCTTTGCCAGACAAGGCGGGCGCCTGCTCTATACCTTCAAGAGCGGCTTTTCCGACGAGAATACCAAGGTGCGCTATGAGCGCCAGCCGGGGAAGATCGCCGAGGCCGCCGGTGTGACCTACAGCCAGTTCACCTATCCGGACAATGTGACGCTTGACGGCGACCCATTCGCCGTCGGCGCCGAGAACAAGGTGCGCTGGTGGATGGAATTTCTCACTCCCACAACGGCCAGGGTTATTGCCCGCTATAAGCACGCGTCCTGGCCGGACTATGCCGCAATCACCCGCAACGCCTACGGCAAGGGTGAGGTAACTTATGTCGGCTTCATGCCGTCCGACGCCATGATTGATAAGATTCTGAGCGACGAAGTTCGGCGCGCTGGCATTCCCGATCGATCTTCCGGGGCGCGCTTCCCGGTAATCGTCAAATCGGGCGCCCTGAACAATGGGCATAACGTGCATTACGTCTTCAACTATTCCGCCAGCCCGCAGACCTTTACCTATGGCTTTGCGGGCGGGAGTGAACTGCTATCCGGTGCGGGCGTTGCAACGGGCTCGCCGGTTACCCTGGCGCCGTGGGGCGTGCAGATCATAGAAGAGGATGGTGCGGTGGCCCCTGCCGGGCCAAGGAAGAAGCACTAAGCTGGTATTTTGGGTTTTATGAGGCCGATAATTAATCGCATTAATTTTGTACGTGATAACGTTTTTTCTTGTGTGGCCGCACTGCGTGGCGTTAATTATACACATGTAATGTGATTTTTTCCTCGGGCGTATAACGGGTCTGATTTAGGATGGGGCGCAAAGCTAACGCTTGCACTGTGGGGCGGAGCCGGTGATGCAATTGTTCGCTCGCCCCGGAAGTGCTGGCATTCTTGCAAGACAGGCTGCTTTTTACGCCATTTTATGTGCGGGCACCGGGGCCAGCCTGCCGTTCCTGCCGTCGTGGCTCGGGCATTATGGAATGTCTCCGACGGAAATCGGCTGGATACTGGCAATTCCGCTTCTGTGTCGCGCCGTGACCGGCCCGCTTTCCGGATTATGGGCCGATCGCTTCATAAAATATCGAACGCCGCTCCTGGGTTTGGCGCTCGCGGCTGCCGCAGCTTATGGCCTGATGGCGTTGACGCCCTTCACGGGTCTTAAATCGTTTTACATTTTTGCCGTTTTGTTTGGGATTGGATTTACGGCTGTGGCGAGCGTAACGCCTCTTCTGGATGCCATGACCATGCAGCTCGGGCGTAGTGAACGGTTCAGCTTTTCGTGGGTACGGGCGGTAGGGTCAGGCGCGTTCATATTCGCCAGCATCTGCCTGGGTTACATGCTGCGCAATGTTGGCGTGGACATCGTGCTCTGCTGGATGGTTGCTTCTGCCTGCCTGATGGTTGTGGGGGCAAAATTTCTGCTCCCCCCGAACGCCCGGGTCGATCCGTCCCTTTGGGTCCGGCGTGACCAGCCAAGTCTGGTGCGTCTGCGCGCGCTCTGGGGCAGCAAGGCTTTCGTGCTGCTTATTCTTGCCTTGGGGTGCCTTCAGGCCGCACATAGCTATTACTACGCTTTCTCAACGATAATTTGGCAGGGCGAGGGGCTCCCGGCTACCTCCTGCGGGTATTTGTGGGCGCTCGCCGTCGCGGCGGAGTTGGTGTTTCTGAGTTTTGGTGGGCGATTGCGCCGTCATCTCGGCCCTTGGCGTCTTCTGCTGATGGGGGCGATGGCTGGCGTTTTACGGTGGGGCCTTGCGGCAATCGTCTCCGACTTCTGGTTGCTCTGGCCGCTGCAACTGCTTCACAGTCTCTCTTTTGTCGCCGTCTATCTTGCGGGTCTGGAGCTGGTTTATATTCTCGTTCCTCCCGGGCACGAAGGTCTTGGTCAGGCGATAAATTCATCGTATGCGAGCGGTGCGATGACGGGTGTCGGCATGTTGTTCTCGGGCATTATTTTCGAGAATTATGGTGCGCGGGGGTATGGATTCATGTCCATGCTTGCCGGCGTCGGTCTGTGCATTGTCGCCTGGCTTTACTTTGCTAAACAGCCCCTTTTTGCGACCGGCCGTTCAGGTGTCCACGAGTCAGGTTCATGACGTATGAGATGCCGAAACCGCATTTTAAGCGCTGAACTAAAAGTGCGACTAATTTTTCACGATGGCATATCTATACGCGCCTTGCGCGCGCTTTTTAGCAAAATGGTATTTCTTTGCCTGCAAAGCGAATTCGGAAGAATTTTCCTGCGTTATTCAGACTTTGGCGTTAGAAAATCACTATTGCGGCCATAATTAATATGATTTAATCCGCGTCAGCAGCCGTCGCTTGCCATCCATTCTTCACCTTGCTTCGCTCCGGGGGAAACATGTTTTTCTATCGCTCACGCCTTAATTCAGTGGCGACGTTCGCATTGTATGCAGGGTTGGCCCTCACAGGCAGTTCTACAGCCGTATCGGCCCGGCCTGTAGCCGTTGCGGAATGGGAGCAGCCTGAGGTGGTTGCGGTCAATCGCGAGCCGATGAAGGCGACCTTCTTCAATTTTGAAACGCGCGATCTGGCGCTGAAGGGTGACATGGCGTCGTCGCGCCTCTACCGCTCGCTCGACGGCACGTGGGACTTCAAATACTCGAAGGGCGTCGACAATCGTCCGGCCGACTTCTACCGCGACGGCTTCGACACCGCGGCATGGTCCAAGATCAAGGTTCCGGGCATGATCCAAGCGCAAGGCGACGGCGCCTACGGCCTGCCGGAGTTCTGGAACATCAAGTATCCGTTTCCCGCCAACGAGCCTTTCATCCCGCACGACATGATCGAGATTGGGTCGTACAAGCGCGGCTTCGAAGTGCCGGCGGATTGGAACGGCGACGACGTCTTCCTGCACATCGGGGCGGCGGGAGCGGCCTATTACATCTGGGTCAATGGCGAGAAGGTCGGCTATTCCGAAGATTCCAAGCTGCCATCGGAATTCAATGTCACCAAGTTCCTCAAAGCCGGCCAGAACAGCATCAGCATCGAGATCTACCGCTATGCCGATGGCTCCTACCTCGAAGACCAGGACTTCTGGCGCCTGTCAGGGATCGAGCGTAGCGTTTATCTCTATGCCGAGCCCAAGGCGCGTATGCGCGACTACACAGTGCAGGCCCTGCTCGACAAGACGGCCTATAAGGACGGCCTGTTTTCGCTCGAGACCGAGTTTGCCGGCGCACCGGCCAAGGGCACGGTGACGGCGACCGTCTATGACGGCGATACAGCTGTCCTGACTACGACCGGGGCCATCAAGGGCAAGACGGTCGCGCTAAAGGGCACGATCAGGGACGTCAAGCCGTGGTCGGCCGAAACGCCCAACCTCTACCGCCTGGTCATCGAGTATAAGGACGCCAGGGGCAAGCTGGTCTCGGCGACCTCGCGCAAGATCGGCTTCCGCACCGTCGAGATCCGCAATGGCGAGGTCCAGGTCAATGGCCGGCGCATCCTGATCAAGGGCGTCAACCGCCACGAGCACGACCCCGACACCTACCGCGTCGTCTCCGAAGACCTGATGCGCAAGGACATCGAGCTGATGAAGCAGGCGAACATCAACGCCGTGCGCACCTCGCACTATCCCAACGATCCGCGCTGGTATGACCTGGCCGATGAATACGGCCTCTATGTCTATGACGAGGCCGACATCGAGTCCCACGAATATATGGACACGGCCGACAAGAAGGGCAGCCCCCAGCGCGAACAGATACAGCTTGGCTATAAGCCGCATTGGGAAGCCGCCCACCTCGACCGCATCTCGCGCATGGTCGAACGCGACAAGAACTCGCCCTCGGTCATCATCTGGTCCCTGGGCAATGAAGCTGGCACCGGCCAGGCGTTCGAAAAATCCGCCGCCTGGATCCGCAAGAACGACTCCACGCGCCTGATCAGCTATCTGGGCCAAGGGACCTTGGTCGAACGGCATGCGCCCAATCCCTATGTCGACATCTACGCCCCCATGTACGACGACATCGAGAAGA
Source organism: Asticcacaulis sp. P4_H10 (assembly GCF_056400965.1). NCBI lineage: Bacteria > Pseudomonadati > Pseudomonadota > Alphaproteobacteria > Caulobacterales > Caulobacteraceae > Asticcacaulis > Asticcacaulis sp. P4_H10. The sequence continues at coordinate 111,426 of NZ_JBFUKH010000007.1, forward strand.
TGGTCGATTGGGCCGAGGATCCGACGCGCACGCAGCCGATGATTCAGTGCGAATATGCCCACGCCATGGGCAATTCCCTGGGTAATCTCGAAGACTACTGGCAGGTCATCCGCGCGCATAAGAAGCTGCAGGGCGGATTTGTCTGGGACTGGGTCGACCAGACGGTGCATGCCAAGGACGCCAAGGGGCGGCCGTACTGGGCGTCAGGATTCGACATCAACCCGGCGCGTGGCGACAACAGTGTCGTCGGTGACGGCCTGGTCAATGCCGACCGTGTCCCCGATCCGGAATATTACGAATTGCAGAAGGTCTATTCGCCCATTGTCTTCGAAGGCGACCCCAAGTCGGGCAAGGTGATCGTGGTCAATCGCCACAACTTCCGTGACCTGTCGGGCTTCGACTTCGAATGGGTCTATACCAATAACGGAAATGTCGTGACGACCGGGCAACTGGACGGCGTCAAGGTTTCTGCCGGTGAAAAGGGGGAGATCGCGATCGCCCTGCCGATGCTGAAGGCCAGCGCGGACAGCGAACAGATCGTTACCCTGCGGGCGAAAGCGAAGGCCGGTGCCATTCCGGGTGTGCCGGCCGGTCAGGTGATCGGCTTCACCCAGTTTATCGTCAAATCCCCCGAGGCCGTGACGGAGGTATCGCCCGCCGGCGAGGTCAAGCTGAGCCGTACCGACCAGGCCGTCACCCTCTCGGCCGATGGCACGCGCCTGGTGGTCGATAGAGCGACGGGTCTGGTGACCTATGAACGCGCTGGCAGGGTCTTGCTGAAGGGCGGGGCGCCGAACTTCTGGCGCGGCCTGACGGACAATGACGAAGGTACGGGCGTTATCAAGTCGCACGCTATCTGGAAGACTTTTACCGAGAAGCGCCAGGTGCGCGCGGTCGACGTCAGCAATGACGCGGTCAGCATCCTCTACAACTTCGGCACGGGTTCGGTGCACTGGAAGACGACCTACCGCCTGCTTGGCGACGGTGCGCTTCAGGTCACTTCGACCTTCACGCCGCTGCGCGACGACCTGCCCGACCCCTTGCGGCTGGGCCTGCGTTTCGACACCGATCCGTCGCTGACCGACATCGAATGGTATGGCCGCGGGCCGCAGGAAAGCTACGTCGATCGCCAGACCGGCGCCGCCATCGGCATCTATACAGGCAAGGTCGCCGACCAGTATCATGCCTATAGCCGGCCAATGGAATCCGGCAACAAGACAGATGTACGGTGGCTGTCTTTGAGCGGCAACGGCGCAGGCCTGACGGTCAAGGGCGACCAGCCCCTGTCGGTCAATGCCCTGGCCTTCCCGTATGAAGACCTCTACTTCCGCAAGCAGGGGACGTGGAAGTCGTCCGACATCGCCCCGCATGGTGACGGCTCGCTGCTGATCGACCTGGTGCAGACCGGCGTTGGCGGCGATACCGGCTGGTCGCTCGATGGCCGGCCGCTGGCGAAGTACCGCGTAAAGCTGGAGCCGCAAAGCTACAGCTTCACCGTCAGACCGACAAAACCGTAATCGCGACAAAGCAAAAACCTAGATCGGAATGGTGTTTCTATCTAAACCCATTCCGATCTAGCGAATGTCCCACGGTTCATCGGATCGCGGTCGTTCGCTTGTCAAGTGTCGTTCACTCGATCATAAACAGCGATCGTAAATCTGGGCCTCACGATGGAAAACGACAGTACGCGCGCGGCAAGCGAATTCAGCGACGAATTCACTTTCGAAGAGGTGCCGTCACAAGGGCGTATCCACGGGTCGTTAGCCCGGCGCCTGGCGACTGATATACTGAACGGAAAGTATCGGTCAGGTGATATACTGCCGCATCAGCTCGATGCGATCGAGGCGCTGAACATCTCTCGCACGCCGTATCGCGAGGCGTTGAAGATCCTTGCCGCCAAAGGTTTCGTTGAGAGCCGGCCGAAAAGGGGCACCGTCGTATGCGAGCGTTCGAGATGGAATCTCCTCGATCCGGAAGTGATGGGGTGGATGTTCCAGACAACGCCGTCACCGGAGTTTATTGACGGCCTTTTCGAACTTCGGCTGATCAATGAGCCGGCAGCAGCGGAACTGGCCGCCGAGCGCAGGACGGATGAGGAAGTCAAGCGGCTGAAGCAGTCGCTCGATATTATGGGCGCCGAAACCCTTGCCACCGAAACGGGCAGGCTGGCGGACCTGGAGTTCCATAAGGTCCTGCTTCTGGCTACACGGAACGAAGTCCTGATCTCCCTGAACAGCTCAATTGCCGCGGCAATAGCCTGGTCGACGCGGCTTAAATCGACCGATCCAAAGGATTCCCGGGACAGCTTTGTCGATCACGCCCGCGTTTTTGAAGCGGTGGCGGCAAAGAATACCAAGGAGGCGAGGTGGGCTATGGAAAGTCTTATCCGGCTGGCCAGGGAAGATACGCGCCGGTCGCAAGTACGCCAGGATAGCTTCGGAGCGTAATGAAGGCGCGCGGCGCTTAAGCGTATCCGTCGGGAAACGCTTCAGGACGCCGCCCCACGTCGAATGACAACCGTCGAGACTGCTTTGGCTGGCAGTTCGAGTGCCTGTCCAGTCCGCGCGCCAGATTGTCGGCAGATAAGCTCGGCGTTATGCCGCGCGGATGTAACCACAACGGACACTTCATCCGCCTGTGCAAGATCCCGCGCATTCAGATTGAGCGCGCGCGGCTGCGAACCGGCATTCACATGCACCAATACAATGGTCTTTCCGTCAGGAGACAGGGCGCCGACAGTATCGTAGTCGTCGACGGGAAATAGGCGGTAGCCGGGGCGGATGTATCGGCTGAAATTCGCCATGGCCCAATATTTCCGGGTAACGTGAATAGGGTGGGGCGCATCGGGCTTTGCCGTGAAGTCCATCTTTATCAGGCCCCAGTTGGAGCCCTTCGAGGGCGGCTTTGCTGAATCTTCGACCGCCTGCCAGAAGACCCATGCGGCGGGCTCCAGACGTTTCAGGTCCAATATGATCCGTTCCGCCAACGCAAACGGAGGGCGCATATCATCGAAATCTTCCACTACGTTCTGAGGTGACAGGTCAACTTCGGACATCCACAGGCGTTTATTGGCTGACCTGGCGATATCGCGTACGGCCGTCTGGCCATAGGTATCGTAACTATGGACATTAAGTTGGCCGATGGCGTCACGGACCTCCGGTGAGTAGGCGTCCCAGTCTCGTATGAAGGTCAGGGCGTCGGTTTCATCCATCGCGGCGACTGCGCCTGAAAGACCGTGCTGAGTCATGGCTTTGCGTGTCGCCAGGATGACCTCGCCTTGCAGGGCCGGTGGCCAGTGCGACCCTTCCTGGCGGTTTTTAGCAAACCAGTACGGCGTCCCGGGCTCGTTCACTGGCGACAAGGTTCGAAACCGAATGCCGTGCGCTGTCTCGATATGCGCGGTTACGCGAACCAGGTAGTTGGCGAAGGCGGCGCTGTAGCCCGGCTTCAGGTTCGGCTCCAGGCCATCGTCTGCCCCGGAAACCAGGCCGCTGACCGTCATGAAATGCGGGGGTGAGTTCGAGAAGGCTTCGTATATGGCGGTATCTTGCGGCACCCGGCGTTTAATCGCATCAAGCCACCACCTTTGACGTGGGTCCGCTTCCCAATCCCACGCATCCGGATCGTCGGGATGCCACCCATTCTGGTCGGCAGTATTCGCCGCTGGCTTCCAAAAGCCCGGGACGTCCGCACCGGGGCGCAGATACGCCGGTGTTTCGGCCGGGTTGCCTCCGCCGATATTATAGCGGGTGATATTCCAGTTGAGACCCTGGGGGCTATATAGCAAATCGGCGAGCTGGTTGCGGACCGGATCGGGATAGCCGCCGGTAACATTGGCAAACCAGGCGAGCGCCGTTCCCCACCCTTCGAATGGCTGTGTGGAGGGGGCAATTGTCCCTGGCAGATCTACGCGCTTTACACTGGCGCCTGGTATCGGGCAGGTTTCGCCTGCCTGAGCCGAAAGCCCGCCGCCAAGGCCCAGTACGGTTCCAAAAATCATCCCAATCACTATGGAAGATGCGCGTTTCCACAATGTTTTCTTCGCGGGCATCCTGGCCTCCATTGGACAGTTGACGATGTGCTGGTGTCAGCTTGCCAGGCCAGCGACCGCTTCATTCGTAAGCCCGTTGCTGCGAAGATATTCCGCGTGCGTGGGCAATCTATCCGCCACATTGCGCAAGTGCTGTCTCATCCGCTCATACCCTTGCGCCAACAGATTGTCGTCCTGAAACGACATGGTTGGCATATAGCTGCGCGGGCGAATTCCCTGCCCGAGGAGAACGGAAAGCCACGACGTTGTCTGGAACAGCTCTTCCGCCGCAAGGTCGAGTTGTCCGCGCTCGGCGAACAGGGCAATTCGGTCCGCCAGGCTATCCGGAATCGCCATGGTCCGGGTGTAATTCCACAGTGGGGAGTCGTCGCGTTGCGTGGCGTTGTAGTGGAGTATCAGAAAATCGCGAATATTTTCAAATTCAGACGCGGCTTCCCTATTGTACGCATCCGTTACAATCTTTGAAAAACCCTTGTCCGGAAAATATTTGATGAGCCTCTGAATGCTGGATTGGATGAGGTGTATGCTTGTCGATTCCAGGGGTTCTAGAAATCCACTGGAAAGGCCGACCGCAACGACATTCTTGTTCCAAGGCGATTTTCGGCGGCCGGTTGTAAATTTGAGGCGGTTCAGTCCGGCGAGGGCGGGGCCTTCGAGACTCTCCGTCAGAGTCTGGGCGGCCTGGTCGTCGGAGGCAAAGTCTGTCGAATAGACGATTCCGTTGCCCACCCGGTGTTGCAGGGGAATGCGCCATTGCCATCCGAATGAATGGGCCGTCGACACCGTATAGGGCGACAGGGGTGACGTCCGTTCGCACGGGACGGCAACGGCCCTGTTCATGGGTAGCCACTTAGACCAATCCTCAAAGGAAGAGCCCCCGACCTTGTCGATTAAGGCGCCGCGGGTGCCCGAGCAATCGATGAACAGGTCGCCGGCGATGCGTTCGCCGGACTTCAGCACGAGGGCTTCCACAAATCCGGTGTTCGGATTTTTTTGAGCGTCTACAACGTCTCCGAGCTTGTGGGAGACCCCGCGACGGATGCTTAGACCTCTCAGATGCTTGGCATAAAGCGAAGCGTCAAAATGATAGGCTGAGTAAAAATGCTCAAGCGGATGATTGGGCGTGGGGGAGGGTGGGCTAAAAGCGTCGCGTCTGGCCGCGAGCGTGCACAGGGAAAATGCTTCGAAGTCTGCAACCTTGCCCAGCTCTGCCAGCCGTAGCCAGTACTGAAAAAAGTAGCCGAGATCCTTTTTCGTGCCGTACACGCCGAAAGGGTGAAAATACCGGCTGTTGATGGCGGACCAGTTTCTGAACTCGATGCCCAGCTTGAAAGTCGCGAGACAGTCGCGGACAAAGTCGACTTCGTTCACTCCGGCAAGCTCGTGAAACGTACGAATAGGGGGAATTGTGGCTTCGCCAACGCCAACAGTTGCGATCGCGTCGGATTCGACAAGTGTCAGGAATACATTCTTTTCCATCACCTGAGACAAGGCTGCGGCCGTCATCCAGCCGGCAGTCCCGCCGCCCACAATAACCACCTGGCGGATCCACCTATCCGTTTCCTTCAACCTTGCCTCCGCTTTACAATGCATAGTTATAGCTATGTAATGTATGATTAAATATTTTCAGCGGCAAGTGCTCTCTCACACTGCCAGCTGATATCAGTATCTGCATTTGCGCGTTTTTGATGCGATGCGGTTCGCTTTTTGTCTGCAACCAAGCGAAGTGTCAAAAATGCAACATGCCAACACGGTTTGAACGTTATAATAAATCATACAAATTTATCCGTTGAAAAGTGATGTAATGCGATTTAATCACAGATAAGAATTGCGCTTACGGGACATGCGACGAAAGCCGCGCGACGGGCAATTCCGCTTCGCTCAAAAAAACAAAATGGAGGAATAGATGCCCAAGCATAAAGCCTACAAGCCCACCTTGATGGCCACCGTAGCGGTGCTTGCCATGGCTGTGCCGATCGTGTCGTACGCGCAGGACGCCGCCCCATCGGCAGCGCCGGCGGATGAGGCTCTGGTCATTACGGGGACCAGAGGATCGCTCAGGTCAGCACGCAACATCAAACGAAGCGCAAACCAGATCGTCGATTCCATCCAGGCCACCGATATCGGCAAGTTGCCCGATGTCAACACTGTGGAGTCCCTTCAGCGCATTACGGGCGTGCAGATCCAGCGCCGATACGGCGAGGGCGGGACGGACTACGATCACAGGACTGAGCCCGCGATTACGATTCGCGGCATGACCCAGGTCCGCAATCTGGTCGATGGACGCGATTTTTTCACGGCGAATGGCGGGCGGGCGCCTGACCTGGAAGGGCTGCCGTCGGAATTGATGGCGGGGCTGGATGTTTATAAGAATGCTGCCTCCAACCTGATCGAAGGCGGTATCGGTGGCGTGGTGGATATTCGCACGCGCAAGCCCTTTGATTCGAAGGCCGACATCAACAGCATCACGCTGAAGGCGAACCAGTATGACCGCATCGACAAGGCCTCACCATCGGTTTCGGCTCTGTTCAGCCGTCAGTTCGATACGAGCCTCGGGCGGATGGGTTTTCTCGTAAACGCGTCCTACGGCCAGACCTTCTATCGCCAGGACGCCGTCCTTCAGCAGCAGCAGCACGTCATCACCGCGACATCAAACCCGGCGGCGTTTGCAACCTTCCCAAACAAGGGCAGCCTCTCAACCCTGTACGTTCCGACCTCGTTTGAAATCTATCAGGACTCAGGAAATCGGGTCCGGAAGGGCCTTGCTCTGGCCTACCAGTGGCAGGTCAACGATGACGTCCTGCTTACCGTGCAAAACATGCACTCCAACTACCAATTCATCCGTCGCGGCGAGTACCTGTACGGCGATGACAAGAACACCGATCCCAGGGCAGCCGCGGGCTCGACGTTTACGTGGTCGGAAGATGGCGCTGCGACAAGCGGCGTGCTTTCGCCGCAGATCTTTTCAACATCGCGCTTCGACCAGGACGTCCGGAGCGTAACGAACCTGTCAACCGTGAACCTGAAATGGCAGATTTCCGACCGGCTCACCTCGAAGACCGACTTCGCCTACGAGTACGCAACATATGACGCCGACCGCAATGGCGACTCAGTGAAGCTGTACGATAACGAGAGCCGGAGCGTGGCCAACATTCCTGATCTGGACATTGCCTTCGACGTAAGGGGAAAATACCCGACCTTCTCGATTGTTGACCCGGCAAATCCGAACAATCCGTATGCCTATTTCGGCAATCCGAACAACTGGTACTATGAGTGGCTGGCCAACGCTGTCGACCGTCATAAGTTGAAGATGTCCGCCTTTGTGCAGGAATTTGACTTCGACAATGATGGGCATTTCTTCAACAAACTGCATGCCGGCGTACGTGTATCGGACACGAAGGTCCTTCTGCGCGGAAACTGGGATAGCACGGGCGTCTGTAACGACACGGGTACCAACCCGAGCTGGGGGGCGTGCCCGCTCATCCCGGTCTCACAGCATCCGAATCTGATTTCGGTCGGCCCGGCGGACAACTTCATGGTGCCCGGCGTTGGCTTCGCTGTCGGGATCTTCCCCGAATACGCCGATCCGCAGTCTTCCGTGTTTAACCGGACGGTCAAGACCTATGCAGAGTTGTTCGCGGGCAAGCCAAACAGCTATACGTTCCGGACGACCTTCAACCCGTCTGAAATCAACGAACAGGAAGAAAAGACGGAGGCTATTTACGTATCCGGTGACTTTGCCACGACCGTCTTCGGTTATGGACTTGACGGCACCGCGGGTGTGCGCGCTGTCAAGACAAGCCTGAAGTCCGTTGGCTATATCCAGGACAGCACCGGGGCGCACAGTGCCGTACTCGAAAACGACTATACCAATGTACTGCCGAGCCTGAACCTTCGGCTTCACGTAAGCGATGACCTGCAGTTCCGGGCGGCCTTTGGCCAGACGCTGACGCGGCCAAACTTCACCGATATGGCCACGCACGTGCAGCTCAATCCGAATATCCCGTCCCAGTACGACGCATTTGGCCGGCCGACGGGCAGCTCCGGAAATCCGTTCCTGAAGCCCATGACCGCGACCTCATATGATCTCACTGCGGAATATTACTGGGGCTCGGCCAATATGGCCTTCTTCGGCCTGTTCAAGAAGGATGTCGATGGTTACCTGGCCAGCGGCATCGAGGTCATGAACTTCAGCGGCGTCGACTATTCCATCGGTACGAGTATCAATCTTGGAAAAGGCGAGATTAAGGGCTTCGAGACCGGGTACACGCAGTTTTTCGACTTTCTGCCCGGAATTTGGAGCGGCTTTGGCGTGCAGGCCAACTACACCCATGTCGATTCAAAAGTCGAACGCTCTGCCGGTGTATTCATACCTCTTCCGAAGCTTTCGAAGGACAGTTACAACCTGATCGGCTTGTATGAGCGTGGGCCAATCCAGGCGCGGCTTGCCTATAACTGGCGATCGTCCTTCCTTGATCAGTTGAACGGGAGCGGTGTTTTCGGCGCAAATCAATATGCTGCGCCATATTCATCCCTGGACGCTTCCGCGAGCTACCGGTTGAACGACGTGTTCACGGTCTCCGTGGATGCCGTAAATCTCGGAAATTCGATGTACCATACCTACGTCGAACGGGAATCCGGCGGGCTGCTCTGGCAGCTCAACGACCGTCGCTACAGCATAACACTGAAGGCAAACTTCTAAGTCAGTGCATAGTCTGGGCATCCTTCAAGCATGCCCAGACATTCGCCTGCAGCTATTTTGCCGTAATAAATTCTATCCCGGCCGGTCCCTCAGGGCCGGCCGCTTTTTTGAAAACTGCCAAGAGCGGAAATACCGCTGGTCCATTGCTCATGGGGCAGGCACCTCGCAAACATCGCGACAGATTATGGGAAATGGTAGCGTTGCCCATTTACAGGCTGGCAAAGTGTTGCCGGAGGTAGCCAAGCGTAAAGGCTTAACGCGATCCCGCAAAGCTTATGAAGGACCAGTCTGGCTTTCCGGCGCGCTTTCATTTCCGCGATTGACGGAATCAGCACCGAAATTCAGTTTAGACCTCATTGTGTAGTCCCACTAATTTCGCGTTAGCGATATGGCGAAAAGTGTAAGCGGGTTTCGCGATAAAGCGTCGAATGATGGCGTCCGAGCCTACGGGCAATTTGCATCAGCGGAATTTTGCGATCGAGCGCTTGTAGATGGTTTGACGTTCATCCTTGGTCAGATGAGTGTAAGAATGGCCCATAACGGTCTCTCTGCAAGAGATTGATTTTATGGATCATTCACGCTTCAAAATAGAGTCCACCCGGCTCCATATATTCATCGCATAATAATGGTTATGGGAAATGAAAATGGCTGCTGTGGCGGATTCCTTAATCCGGACGCCAGGCTTCTGTTCCTGCCCTGGGGCAATGCCGCCCGTACGTCCAGAGTCAGCGGCGGGCGTGTCGGACTTTTACATTCGATAATGTTTTTATAGACAAATACAAAGAATTTGATATGACAAATATGCTGATTGGTCAGCATTCTGCTATCTGCGCTGCTGCTCTCCAGGACGCATGTTCATTTCGGGGGACTGAGTTTTAATGGTGCCACTGACGTCACCCTCTTATGTTATCGGTGTTGATGGCGGCGGAACCAGCTGCCGGGCACGCCTGCAGACGGTTGAAGGGCAGATTCTGGCGGAAGGCGAAAGTGGCGCCGCAAACATTCGTCTGGGCCTTGATCTTGCCTGGCTGCATATCGCCGAAGCGATCGACAGCGCATTGAAGGCGGCTGGCCTGACGCGCACCATCCTGCCTTCGACTTCGGCGGGGCTTGGTCTCGCAGGCGTCCTGACCGAAAAGGATGTACTGGCGACGCTGAACAGCGCCCTGCCCTTTGGGTCGTTGATGGTTGCCAGTGATGCACATGTCGCGTGCCTGGGCGCCTTCGCCGGTGATGACGGCGCCATTCAGATCGCGGGTACGGGCAGCTCAAGCTACATCATCAGTCACGGCCAGGGTCGCCAGGTCGGTGGATGGGGATTTGCCCTCGACGAAAAGGGCTCGGCCGCATCCCTCGGTCGCGATGCCGCCAAGGCAGCCCTGAACGCACTCGACGGCCTGGCGCCCGAAAGCCCGCTGACACGCGCCCTGATCGCATTGTTCGGTAACGGCGCGGCGGTTGTCGACTGGTCGGAAAGCGCAACGCCTGCGCAATATGGTGGCCTGTCACCGATGGTGTTCGATCACGCCCGGCAGGGCGATCCCGTGGCCTTGGCCCTGCTCGAAAATGTGGCAGGTGAGATCGAGCTCTACATACGTCATCTCGTGTCGCTTGGCGCTCCAGGCGTTTGCCTCATGGGCGGTCTGGCGCAGCATATCCGGCCCTGGCTGGCCTCTGACGTCACGCCTTGCCTGCGCGAACCGCGCCTTGATCCCATGGCTGGGGCTGCGCTTATGGCCACAAGCCAGGCCACCAGACGCAGGAAAACGGCATGACCGCCCTGCTCGAAGTCTGCGTGGATACACCCGAAGGCCTGATCGTAGCGACTCGTTATGGCGCGGATCGCATCGAACTCTGCGCCAGTCTCGGAGTTGGTGGCTTGACGCCCAATCTCGGCCTGATGCGTATGGCTGCCGCCACGGGTTGTCCGACACGTGCCATGATACGGCCCCGGCAAGGTGACTTCGTTTATACCGAGGCTGAAGCCTCGGTCATGCTGCACGACATCGATGCAGTGGCCATGATGGGACTAGAGGGGGTTGTCATCGGCGGCAACCGCGAAAACGGTGCGCTCGATATCGCACTTCTCGAGCGCCTGGCGCGCCATGCCCACGCTCACAATCTGAAACTTACCTTGCACCGCAGTTTCGACCTGGTGCCGGATCAACTTGAAGCCCTGGCCTTTGCGCAGTCCCTGGCAATAGGTTCGGTTCTGACCTCTGGCGGCGCCGACACTGCACTGGCAGGGGCTGACGCTATCGGCCGGCTGGTCGATGCCAGCGCGCTGCCGTACGGTGGGGCAACGGAAATCATTGCGGGCGTTGGGGTTACGGCCGAAACGGTCACTGAAATCATCCGCCGCACCGGCGTGACCGCGGTTCACGCTTCGTGCAGCCGGCTCGAGCCGAGCCCTGACGCGGACGCCGTGCGGTTCGGCTTTGCCGATCCCGACCTGCGCCAGACTGATGCCCAACTGGTTACGCTTCTTGGCGACGCCGTACGCCGTCTACCCACGCCTGTTACGGCCGCCCGTTAGGACAAAGACGAGGTTATCATGACATTCTTCTCAGCCATCGAAAGCTTTGAACCCCGTCATGGCCCGCTGTACCTGCAGGTCGAGCGCATCTTGCGTAACGCCATTTGTGAAGGCGAATTTGCCGGCGATACAGCGTTGCCGACCGAACGCGCTCTCGCGGAAAAATACAGCGTCTCACGTCTGACTGTACGCAAGGCGTTGTCCGACCTTGAACGCGAAGGCTTGCTGGTGCGGCGCCGGGGCGCCGGGACCTTCATCGCGCCGCGCCCGACAACGCCCACAAGCATGTTTTCGTTCACCGAAAACATCATGAAGAATGGCCAGGAACCGCGCAGTGTTTGGCTCACCAAGGAAACGGGCATTGTTACGCCCGACGAATCCATGTTGCTGGGCCTGGCGCCTGAGGGCCGCATTCATCGGCTGAAACGGGTACGCTATGCGTCGGATACTGCCGTCGGCGTCGAAACGACCCTGGTGCCCCTGTACCCCGGCAAGGGCGACCTTGAGGTTGCCGAGTCGCTGGAGGAAGGCCTGAAAGCCTGCGGGATGACGCCTGTCCGCGCCCTGCAACGGCTGCGCGCCATAACCCTCCCGCCCGCCGAAGCCGAGATACTGAGCGTAGGCATCGGAATTCCGGGCCTCTATATCGAACGCCGCAGCTTTCTGGAAGACGGCCGCACGGCTGAGCTGACCAGGGCCTGGTATCGCGGTGACATGTCCGACCTGATGGCCGAAATTACCCTGGCCTGATTCCGCGGCATTCCCGGCGAAGCGGACAGTGCTTTGGCCAGTTCCAGATGGCAACACCATTGTAATCTGAATTGCGATTTGTCGCGATCTTTAGCCCAAACGGCTTCGCCCTTTCCGGCCTATGGCCAACGTGAAAAACACGCGTAAGGGGATTTTACCTGTTATTATTGGATTTGACGCAATAGTACCAAATATCATATGTGAAAATAACACATGTATATGTTGGTCATATCATTGCGCCTTGTCAGGTCGCGGGTCGGGAAGCTCTATGTCGTCAACCAAGCGCGCATCTCCAGCATCGGGCGCCAAGGCTGCAAGCCTTTACCTTCAACTGCAGGATACGCTGAGAGACGCGATCACCAGCCGCAAACTGGTGGCGGACGCCGCCATCCCAACCGAACGCGAACTGGCGGAAGAGTTCCAGGTATCGCGAATCACGGTGCGCAAGGCCGTCGATGGACTGGTTTATGAGGGCCTGCTGACCCGGCGCCAGGGGGCTGGCACTTTCGTCAACAAGCGCGTCGAGAAGAGCTATTCCAAGATGTCATCCTTTACGGAAGACATGATTTCGCGCGGTCGCGTCCCCTCAAGCAAGTGGTTGTCGAAATCTGTGGGACTGGTCAATCCGGAAGAAGCCATGGCCATGGGGCTGTCGCCCGGAACAAATGTTTACCGCTTCAACCGGATGCGTTTTGCCGATGGCACGTCGATGGGCCTCGACTATGCCACCGTCCCGACAAGCTGCCTGCCCTCGCTCGATGCCGTCACCAATTCGCTCTATGAAGCACTGGAAGCAGCCGGCACACGTCCGGTACGCGCCCTGCAACGGCTGCGCGCTGTCGCCTTCAATGCCGAACAGGCGCAACTCCTCGACATCCCTGTAGGCTCACCCGGACTCCTGATCGAACGCCGCGGTTTCCTTGCCGATGGCCATCCGGCGGAATACACGCAGTCCTATTACCGTGGCGACGCCTACGACCTGATGTCTGAATTGAGCCACATCGCCTAAATTTCATAAGAAAAATCGTTTTTATCGTTGCCAATCTCAACGGCCGCGATAAGTTGTCATGCCCAATTTGACCGACGGTTCACCGGCGGGAACAGGGAATGGACATGACGAGTTTCACGCGACGCCACCTTATCCTGGCTGGGACCGCTGCAAGCGTGGCCGCGCCCCTGCCAGCACTTGCTGCCGGCGTAGCGCCGAAGGCCTACGGCGCTACGCCATCGCCGCGCCAGTACCGGTGGCACAACCGGACGGCCTACGCCTTCATGCATTTCACCATGAACACCTTCACAGATAGGGAATGGGGTTACGGTGACGAGAGCGTCAGCTTGTTCAACCCGACCGACTTCAGCGCCGACCAGATCGTAGGGGCGGCGAAAGCCGGAGGCCTGACAGGCCTGATTCTGACAGCGAAACACCACGACGGCTTCTGTCTTTGGCCCAGCGCCTATACCGAGCATTCGGTCAAGAACAGTCCCTATAAAGGCGGCAAGGGCGACATCGTCCGCGAGATGTCCGAAGCCTGCACGCGCCACGGCCTGGCCTTTGGTGTCTACCTCTCGCCTTGGGACCGTAACCACGCCGAATACGGCCGCCCGGCCTATGTCGAATATTACCACAATCAACTGCGCGAGCTTACGACCCGGTACGGCAAGCTGTTCGAAGTCTGGTTCGATGGCGCCAATGGCGGCGACGGCTATTATGGCGGCGCCCGTGAAACGCGCCGCATACATGCGCCCACCTATTACGGTTGGGACACAGTGCGCGCCATCGTGCGCAAAAACCAGCCGGACGCCGTAATGTTTGCCGACGCCGACATGGATGTTCGATGGGTCGGCAATGAAGAAGGCCACGCCGGCGATCCATGCTGGCCGACGGTCGACAGCACGCCCTACACCCAGGAAAAGGGCAATAAGGGCGTGCGCGGCGGCCCAATCTGGAACCCCGCCGAAACCAATGTCTCGATCCGCCCGGGCTGGTTCTGGCACGCCGATGAAAAGCCGCGCACACCCGCAAACCTGACCAAGATCTATTTCGAGTCGCTTGGCCGCGGCACGACCCTGTTGCTCAACCTGGCGCCCGACCGCCGGGGGCGTGTGCCGGATGAGGACGTTGCGTCGCTAAAGGCCTGGAAAGCGATCATCGACAAAACCTTTGCCCGCAACCTGGCCGCAGGCGGCAAAGTCACGGCCTCCACGGCCTTCGGCGGCGCTTACACAGCTGCCAATGTCCTGAAGCCCGGCAAATTCTGGGCAGCAAAGGACAGCGACCGTGCGGGCGCCTGGGCGGAAGTCGCCCTGCCCTCCGCTCAGACCTTTAACGTTATTCGCCTGTCTGAAGATATTCGCCTGGGGGTCCGCATCGATGACTACGTGGTCGATGTCTTTGACGCCAAGGGCTGGCGCGAAGTTGCCCGCCACACCTCCGTTGGCCACCAGCGACTGATCCGGCTGCCTGCGCCTGTGACGGCCTCCAAGGTACGCGTGCGAATCCTGACGGCCGCCGCCTCCCCGGTCATTGGCAATTTCGGCCTGTTCCTCATGCCGCCGGTGCTCGAAGAGCCTGTCGTCCGCCGCGACGCCCAAGGTATGGTCACGCTGACGGCCACGGGGTCCGGACAAAGCCTGTTCTACACAATCGACGGCAGCGAACCCACCGTTAGCGCAACTGTGTATCAGGCGCCCTTCGCGTTGACGCGGGGGGGCATCGTCAGGGCCGTCGCCCGCGACGAACGGACGGGTGTCACAAGCGCGGCAACCACTGTCGAATTCGACGTGTCGCCGGCAAACTGGACAATTGTCAGCTCGAATATCGACACGCCTGAAGCCCTGCTCAAAGGCGACACCTTCACCGGTCCCGACAACCAACCCGTCGAGGTGATCATCGACCTGGGTGAAACGATCGGCATCAAGGGATTTGTGCTGGCCCCGCCCATACAGAATATTTCGCTCGGGATCGACCGCGTCAATCGCATGGGGCCGCCGGCGGGTTACGAAGTCTGGGTCAGTGCGGATGGCACACAATGGGGTGACATGTCAGGCCAGGGCGAATTCTCGAACATCGCGGCCAACCGGACCGGACAACGCATACGCTTTGCCACACCGAAGACCGGCCGCTATGTGCGTATCCGCCTGCCGCACGCCGTGCAGGACAAGCCGGTGATCGCCGTCGGCAAGACCGGCATCATCACCCGATAAGCCAGAGCCAAACATGTCCCATTTCATCGCCGACCGCCGTCAGTTCTTCCGCATGACCGCCGCTACTGCGGCCGTCACTGCGATTATGCCCGGCCTGTCTTACGCCGCCGACAGCCAGTCGATCATCCCGGTCTATCCGCTTAATGCGCCGGGCGAGGCTTGGGACGTATTCAAGGCCTACGATCCGGAGACCGATCCCAGCGCGCCGTTCTACCAGTCGCACGTCAAGCGCGCGGCCCGCATCGCGCCGCTGAACGCCACCCAGGCGCAGCCGGGTCTAAAGCCCGATGTGTCAGCAGCCACCCTGTTCGCGGCCTATCTGACGCTGGAAGGTCCGGACGAGGACCTCAACCGTGCCCGCTACCAGACGGGTGCGAAAAGCCGCCCCCACGTCGAGCGCTTCTGGCAGTACCTGGACGTCGTCGTCGGTTGGAACACGACCGGACTGGTGCCCAATCCGGCCATGACCGACGCAGCACACCGCAACGGCGCCATCTGCCTTGGCTGCGTCTTCCAACCCGATGTCCGCATGTTCAACGGCACGGACCTGCCGCGTCCGGAAGTCGCCGCCAAGCTGGTCAAGCTTTGCCAGTATTTCGGCTTTGACGGCTATTTCGTCAATTTCGAAAGCTACACGGCTGAGGACGCCCACGCCATCCAGGACCTGATCGCCGATATGAAGACGGCGGCGGCCAACATTGGCCTCAACGATTTCCACATCCAGTATTACGACGGCTATACCGACGTGAAATCCGTCTGGCCGGGCTGGTCGCACGTCGATGGCAGCGAACGCAAGGCCTCCGAACCGCGCGCCGACTCGATGATGATCGACCAGGGCTGGAGCAATTACGGCCTGACACGCGGCTGCTGTTCGGGCCACGCCCTGACCGAGCTGGCCGACCCGGCCAGGACCGGCGGCGGCTACGATCAAAACGATATCTATTACGGCCTGCAACTCTATCCGGGCCCCGGCTATATGGGCCTGGTCGCGCCGCGCGTCATCACGCCCAACGGCGGCCCGTCGCAGGGCGGCCTGCAGATCTACAGTGTCGAAGACGGCCTGCGGAAGGTGCGCCGCGCCCGCGTCGATCAGCTGAAAGCCCTGAAGGCTCCGACAGCGGCCGACCGCACGGAACTGCTCAGTCTGACCGACCCCAATCTGGTGCGCAAGTCGTGGTATCGCCTGCATCAGAGCTTCTGGTCCGGAAAGACCGGCAGCCCGGCCAATGGTAACAACCCGACTCCTGCGCAACTGGCCATCTATGGCGATGCCGAACGCCGCAAGGTCTATACCGACTACCAGGCGCCCGGCCAGGCCAGCGACCAGCTTCGCCTGCCGATTACCTATGGCGTCGCCAACTTTATCGTCGAACGCTCGGTCGTGGGTACACTACCTTTCGTCACGCGTTTCAATACCGGCGAAGGCGCGCGTTTCTTCAGCGAGGGCGTACAGACGGGTTCGGCACAGTGGTTCAATCTCGGCGTTCAGGACATCCTGCCAAGCTGGGCATGGTGGACCAAGGGCGCGGCCTTGGACGTCGATTACGACTTTACGGATGCCTGGGACGGCGGCTCCTCGCTGCGGGTCGCGGGCACGCTCAATCAGCCGACCGAAGTGCGTCTCTATAAGACCGAGGTCGCGCTTAATGCGTCGTCCACGGTCGGCTTGGTCTACAAGGGTGGCGCCAAGGGCCGCATGAAGGTCGGCTTGGTCTTCAAGGACGCGCCGACGCAGGTCGAGTGGGTTGACGTCTCTGGCGGCAAGGCGCTGAAAAACGGCTGGCTGCGCTGGAACGGCCAGCTTGGAAAGTTCGCCGGCCGAACGCTGGTCACCTTCTCGCTCGGCTTCGAAGGCACGGGCGCCTACGCCGTCAACATCGGCGAACTGTCGTTGAGCGATGACGCGCTGCTTCCGCCTGTCGGGATCATAGGGTTCCGCATTGAACAGGCGCGCATCCTGCCGGGCGGCAAGTCTGCGGAACTGCGCCTGCGATGGGAAGCGGATGCAAATGTCGATGCTTACGACCTGTTTGCTGGCTCGGGCGCAGATCGCGTCTGGCTCGGCCGGATCAGCGGTGATGCCTATTACCTCGCCAATCTTGTGCGAGGCAAGTCCACCACGACGATGCTGTCGCTGACGCCGATCCTGAAGGGCGCCGAGCAGATACCCTCGGCAACCATCACATATGATTGGGCTTAAAATGCCCCCCTTCCGTCAGCGTCGCTTACGCTCGCTGCCACCTTCCCCGTAAACGGGGAAGGAATTAAGCAAGCTAATTCAATACTTTCCTTCCCCGTTTACGGGGAAGGTGGCATTTGCGGAGCAAATGACGGAAGGGGGCTTCCGGCGTCAAATCATGCAAAGAAGCTCTTGGCCGGCACAACTGTATCGCTCGCCTTGGCGTCGCACTGGGCGTAGACAAAGCCTTTCTGGATGGCGTAGGCGCCGACCTCGCCCTTTTTGTTGAGCGCCAAAAACCCGACCTGAAGTGTCTTGGCGGCTTCCGGGCGGCGGCGGACGATGCGCATGACCGCTTCTTCACAAGCCTTTTGCGGCGAGCGGCCCTGGCGCATCAACTCGACAACCAAGAAGCTGCCGGCATTGCGGATAACCTCTTCGCCGACGCCGGTCGAGGTCGCCGCACCGATCTCGCCATCGACATAAAGCCCGGCGCCGATGATCGGGCTGTCGCCGACGCGGCCACGCAGCTTCCACGCCATACCCGACGTCGTGCACGCGCCGGACAACCGCCCCTGCCCGTCCAGCGCCAGTATGCCCAGCGTGTCGTGATTGTGCTCGTCGCCCGGCATCTTGCTGTTGGGCGCATGGCCATAGGTCGACATCTCGCTATTGGCGACCGGCTGGTAGTTCTGCACCTTCAGCCATTCACGCCAGGCAGCTTCTGATTCCGGCGTCAGCAGTTCTTCCTTCGGAAAGCCCTGTTCGATGGCGAATTGCAGCGCGCCATCACCGACCAGCAGCACGTGCGGTGTCTTTTCCAGCACCCGGCGCGCCACCGATATCGGATGGGCGATGTGTTCCAGTGCCGCGACGCCACCACAACGCCATTGTTCGTCCATGATGCAGGCGTCGAGCGAGACGTGGCCATCGCGATCGGGATAGCCGGCGCGGCCGACGCTGTGGTTTTTCATGTCGGCTTCGGGAATGCGTGCGCCGGCTTCGACGGCGTCGAGCGCGTGGCCGCCGCCCTCTATGACCGACCACGCCGCCTGATTGGCGGCGACGCCGAAGTCCCAGGTCGACACGACGACCGGCTTGACCTTGGTCGCAGCCATTGCCGCGCCGGCAAGACCGGTCAGCGCCGAAGCAGCCAGGGTGGTTTTCAGAAGCGCGCGGCGATCGGTCATGGCTTTTCTCAACTAAAGGACGGCGGACGGTCGCCCGGATTGTCGCCAAAGGCGGTGTTGGGTGTCGCGCCCATATCAAAGCGCAAAGTGCCGCCACGCACCAGATCGGCATGGCGGATATAGCTTTTCGTATAGGGTTTGCCGTTCCAGCTTATGCCCTGAACGTAGACGTTTTCGGCATTATTGGCCGACGCTTCGATGACCAGCTTCTTGCCCTTGGCCAAATCGACCTCGGCCTTGCGCACCAGCGGCGAGCCAAAGACATAGGTCCCGCTGACCGGATCGACCGGGTACAGACCCAACGCGCTCATCAGGTACCAGGCGCTCATCTGGCCGCAGTCCTCATTGCCTTCCAGACCGTCAGGCGCTGCGCGATACATGTCGCGCATGAGCTCGCGGACGCGGGCCTGGGTCTTATACGGGCTGCCAGTATAGGCATAGAGATAGGCGACGTGGTGGCTGGGCTCATTGCCGTGGGCATATTGCCCGACCAGGCCGGTAATGTCGGCCAGCGACTTTTCCTCGGCATTGGCCGGCTCGACGAACAGGGCGTCGAGTTTGGCCTCATAGGCCTTCAAGCCACCAAACAGGTCCGCATAGGCGTAGATGTCGTGCTGATTGAGGAAGGTCGCCTGCCAGCCATTGGTCTCGGTATAGTCGCGCCACTTCGTCTGGTCGTGGCCGAGTGAATGCGGATTATAGGGCGTGACCCAGGTCCCGTCAGCGCAGCGGCCGCGGACAAAACCGATATCGCGGTCGAACAGATTGCGATAGTTGCGCGAACGGCTGCGCAGCGTCTCTGCCGTCTTGCGCGCGCCGATTTCCGAGGCCAGTTTCGAGGTGCACCAGTCGCTATAGGCATACTCCAGGGTACGCGACACGGCCTCGTCGACCTTATCAGCGGGGATATAGCCCAGTTGGCGATAGAGCCCGAGACCGTGGACATCATCGACAAAGGCGCGTTTGGACAAGACTTCGAGGCCCGCCTTGTAGTCGATGCCTTTGAAACCCTTGACGGCGGCCTCGGCCATGACGGCCGCAGCGTGATAGCCAATCATCATGTCGGTCTCGCGCCCCTGCAACGGCCAGATCGGCACGCCTGTCGGGCTCTGTTGGCCCATGCGCACCAGCCCGCCGACCATGCCCGGCACCCGGTCGGCCTGGGTGATCGTGAAGAACGGATGGACGGCGCGGTAGGTGTCCCACAGGCTGTAGGTCGAGTAGTTGGCCTCGCCCGGCTTCAGCGTATGGACTGCGTTGTCCATGCCACGATAACGCCGATCGACGTCGTGAAAGACGGTCGGCGCCAGCAGCATGTGATAGTGAGCGGTGTAGAAGATGCGCTGATCGACATCGTCGCTAAAGGTGGCCCGGACCTTGGACAGCTCCGTTTCCCAGGCATTGCGCGCGGCCGCATGCACCCGGTCGAAATCGAAGTCCGGCAGCTCAGATTCGAGATTGCGCAGGGCGCCTTCGGCATCGACGGCGGAAATCCCGACCTTGACCAGCAGCGGCGCCTCGCCGGCATCGGGGAAATGCAACGCGGCCTTGAGATTTTTGCCCCGAACTTCAGAACCGTCCGTCGGCTGATTATCGCTATAAAACTGTACGCGCCATACCGGCCGCGACAGTTTGAGAGCAAAGAAGGTCCAGCGCCCGGAGGCCCATTGAAACACCTGACGGCCACCGATAATGGTGTCGTTGCCGATCAGCTTCAGGTGCGCATTATCGAGCACCATCTCTCGGTTCTCGCCCCACCACTTTTTGCCGCCGTGGACGAAGTCGAGCAGGATGTGCCCGGCCTCGCCTTGCGGAAACGTATAGCGATGCAGGCCGGTGCGGTTGGTCGCCGTCAGCTCGGCGCGGATGCGGGTGTCGGTCAGGTGGACGCTGTAATAGCCGGGCCGCGCCGTCTCGGTTTCGCGATCATAGCGCGAGCGGTAGCCGAGATCGGGATTGTCGAGCGGTCCGGGCTCCAGATGCACCGGCCCCGTCGCCGGCACCAGCAGGACATCCAGCATGTCGGGGCAGCCAGTGCCACTCAGGTGGGTATGCGAAAAGCCCATGATCGAGCCGTCCGACTGATGGTAGCCCGAGCACGAATCCCAGCGGTCATTGCTGGTGTCGGGGCTCAACTGCACCATGCCGAACGGCACGGTCGCACCGGGATAGAGATGCCCATGCCCACCTGTGCCGATGAATGGATCGACATGGTCGCACAGATTGACCGGACCGGCCCAAGCATGCGCAGGCAAGGCCGTTATGGCAGCAGTTCCGGCTAGGACCTGACGGCGGGACAGCATCAGGGACCTCAGGCCAGAAGGTGCGGCTTTTCAGCCGCCAGGTGCAGGATCAGCGTGCCGAACAGGCTGTTGGCCCAGGCAAACCACGACCGCGTAAAGGCTGCGGCGTCGTCCTTGCCGACGCTTTCGTTCATGAAACCGCGCGGGCCGGCGGCGACTTTCAGCATACGCAGGCAGTCGCGGATTTCGTCGTCACTGGTGGAGGTCAAGGCCTGCATCATCAGCGAAATCGGCCAGACCGTGTTGAGCCCGGAGTGCGGGCTGCCGATGCCCTTCAGCACCTTGCCGTCGTAATAGTAGGGATTGCGTGCGCTTAAGGTCGCAGCGCGGGTGCGCAGGTACAGCGGGTCGTCCTTGGCGCAGAAACCTAAGTAAGGCAGGCTCAACAGGCTCGGGACATTGGCATCGTCCATGAACAGTTCATTGCCGAAACCGTCGACCTCATAGGCCAGGATGGCGTTGCCGTCCTTGTCCTTGGTGCGGCCGTAAACATATAGCCCGCGTTCGACCTCGCCCGCCAGGGCCAGGCAGTCGACGGCAAAGACCGGATCAAGCCCCATGGCATCGGCCTGTTTCGCCAGCTGACGCAGGCTGACCAGGGCAAAGGCATTGCCCGGAATGAAGTACGGATAGGTGCAGGCGTCGTCCGACGGCCGGAAGCCGGAATGGATCATGCCCGTATATTTCGTCGGCCAGCCATAGCCGCGCGGCAGGGTCTCGGTCGGTTCCGACGCCGTGCGGTTGAAGCGATAGGGCCCGTCATTGTCCTTGCGCTGCTGCTCGCGGAAGGTCTTGAGCACCGTCCGCATTGCTGCCTGCCAGGTGGCGTCGAACGGCGCGGTGTCGCCGGTCGCTTCGATATACTGGCTGGCCAGACGGATCGGATAGCAAAGGGAATCGACCTCCCATTTGCGCTCGGCGACGCCTGGCTTCATGTCGGTCTGGTCGGTCAGCGACCAGGACAGGTCGGTCTTGGCCGTCGGATCGCGCATGTAGGCGTTGGCATAAGGATCGATCAGGATGCAGCGCGCCTGGCGCTGAAACAGGCCGTGGAACATCGTCCTGAGCGCCGCATCCTTGGCCGCCAGGGCGACATAGGGTTCGACCTGGACCGACGAGTCGCGCAGCCACAGGGCATTGATATCGCCGGTGATGACAAAGGTGTCTGGCTTGCCGTCGACCGTCCCCGTCGTCACCGTGGTGTCGAGCGTATTGGGGAAGCAGTTTTCGAACAGGCGCGCCAGTTCCGGATCGCCGATCGACTTGACTGTCTTCTTGATCAGGGCTTCGACTGAGGCATTGGGGAATTTGCGCGTCGCGGCCAGTGGGCGCTTGCCGCTGGCGACGACCGGCGACATGGCCGGGATTTCGGCCAGGGCGCGCGTGGCGGCGAAGCTAACCGCCGCCGCTGCCACACCGAGAATGAGTTGCCTGCGTTGCATCATAGCCCCTTAGATTTGCACCAGACCCGGGCGGTCCCAGATCTGGTTCTTGCCGCCGGCGACCGAACGTTCGGCGCCGTCGTGCAGGTCCAGCACGATGATCTCGTTGCGGCCGACCTTCAGGTAAGGCGCCGGCACAAATAAGGCGTGCTGCGGGCCGACCGACCAGTGACGACCGAGGTTGTGGCCGTTGACCCAGGCATAGCCCTTACCCCAGCCGCGCATATCCAGGAAGGTATAGCCAACCTCGGTCAGGTCGAAGGCGTCGCGATAAAAAGCCGGCCCCGTGACGTGTTCGGTCGAAAAGCGCAAGGCACTGAGATCGTCAAGCGGCAGGCCGTAGTGCTCCCAGCCTTCGAGCACCGCACCATTCAGCGTCACGTCGCCGATCAGGCCCTTCTGGTCCTTGCCGATCTGGTCGCCGTAATTGATGCGGCCCATGATATCGACCATTACGTCGATGTTTTTGCCCTTTTTCGCGGCGATATCGAGCGTGGTCTCGTGATAGCGGCGGTCGAGCACGCCGGCCGGCACGCCATCAACCGACACCTGCGCGTAGTCACGGACCTCGCCGAATGTCAGCGCGCCCTTCGCGGCCGCCTTCGCCTTGTGGCGATAGAGGATCATGCCGTGCGGCTGTTCGAGCTGTTCCAGGGTGCGCGGCTTGGGCGCCGTCACCGGCTTGCCGAGCAACTGCCACAGCGAGGCTTTTTCATGCAAGCGGAAGCGCTTGATGTCGATGGCCTTCTCCGGCTCCGGCATCGCCGTAAAGCGCTCCTTGGGCAGGAAATTCTGGAACAGCGCCTTGGCGGCTTCGTACTTTGGCGTTGGCCTACCCGCCTCGTCCAGCATGGCGTCGTAGTCGTAGCTGGAGATATCCGGCTGATAGGTCTTGCTGTTCTTGTCGAAATTGGCGCCGGCGTCGAAGCCATACGACGTGCCGCCGTGCAGCATGTAGAAGCTGATTGAGATCTTGTTTTCCAGCATCCATTTCAGACTGTCGATCAGCGGCGGGATCGGCATGGACGAGTGCATCTCACCGAAATGGTCGAACCAGCCGCCCCACAGTTCGGTGCACATGCGTGGACCCGACGTCTTGAACTTGCCGAAGCGTTCGAACTCGACGCGGGCCTTGTCGTGGGTGCCGAAATTGATGCCGTTGAACATCTCCGGCAAGGCGCCGTTCTCGATGACGGCAGCGCCATCGACCGTGTAGAGCGCGCCGGCAAAACCCGCGGCGCGGATCTGGTCCTTGACGGCGCGCATATAGGTCAGGTCGTTACCGAACGAGCCATATTCGTTTTCGACCTGGGTCATCAGGATCGGACCGCCGCGGTCGATCTCAAGATGTGCGACCTCCTGGCCGATGCGCTTCAGCCACGCACCAGACGGCGCCATATAACGCGGATCGAGCGAGCGCGGACGGATGTCCGGATCGTTCAGCACCCAGCCAGGATAGCCGCCATTGTCCCACTCACCGCAGATATAGGGACCGGGGCGCAGCAGCACCCACAGGCCCTCTTCCTGCGCCGTCTTTATCCACGCCGCCAGGTCGAGATTGCCAGTGAAGTCATAGATGCCCTTGCGCTTTTCGTGGGCGTTCCAGAAGACATAGGTCGACAGGGTATTCAGCCCCAGCGCCTTTAGCTTGCGTAGGCGGTCGCGCCACAGTTCGCGCGGGATGCGCGGATAGTGCATCTCACCGGCCATCAGGTGCAGCGGCTTGCCGTCGAGGACAAAGTCGTCGCCGACAATGCCGAAACGCGGATTGGCGGCGAGCGCCGCACCAGCGGGAACGAGACCGGCGGCGGCGGCCGAAAACGCGGTCATGGCGGCGAGGAAATCTCTGCGGGAAGTCATTAGGCTACTCACTATTTCGGGAGGGCTTGGGTGCCCGTCAGGATGACATCCTTGCTGACGCCAGACGGGCCGGGTTGCCCTCCGCCAACAAAGAGGCCGTAGGTGCCGGGCCGCTGGGCGCGTTCGCCGCGGCGGCTGACGGTCGACAGTTCGCGCGGCGTCAGGTCGAAGGTGACGTCGCGGCTTTCGCCGGGCTTGAGGTGCAGGCGCGTAAAGCCCGCCAGGCTGTATTTCAGCTTTTGTGCATCGGCCGGCGGCGTCAGGTAAAGCTGGGCAACCTCGTCACTGGCGACTTGGCCAGTATTAGTGACGGTCGCGGTGACCTTGAGCCCCTGCCCGGCGTTGAGCGAACTTTCCGACAGGCGGAGATTGCTGTAGCCGAAGGTCGTGTAGGACAGGCCATAGCCGAAGCCATAGAGCGGTTCGCCGGTGAAGTAGCGATAGGTCCGGTTGTCCATGCGGTAGTCGATGAAGGGCAGCAGGTCCTGCACCGAACGATAGAAGGTCACCGGCAGGCGGCCCGACGGATTGTTCTGGCCCGTCAGGGTTTCGGCGATGGCCGTGCCGCCCGCCTCGCCCGGATACCAGGCTTGCAGCAGGGCGTCGGCGTTGTCCTTGGCCCAGTTGAGCGCGACGGCGCCACCGGACAGGTTGACGACGATCAGCGGCTTGCCCGTGGCTTTCAAGCCTTTGAGCAAGGCATCCTGGCGCGCCGGCAGGCTGAGGTCGGTGCGATCACCGCGATCGAAGCCGGGCACCAGGATTGACAGTTCCTCGCCTTCGATATCCGGCGACAGGCCGACAAAGGCGACTACGGCGTCAGCGTCCCTTGCGGCCGTCAGGGCCTCGTTGATTTGAGCATCCTGCGGCGCCTGCCATTGCAGGCGCACGCCCCAGTCGCCGCCGACATGGCGGAACTCAAGCCGGACCTTGCGCGGTTTGGCATCGTCGAAGCGGACGTCGGCACTCAAGGTCTTGCCTTCGCCAAGGTCCTGGATGACCTGCTTGTCGTCGACAAACAGCGCGACGGCGTCGTGCTTGTTGTCGCACTCCCAGCAGCGCTCCATGTAGATTTTCAGGTTGTAATCACCGGCCGCCGGCGGGGTAACCTCACCCGTCCAGCGGATGCTGTAGGGCTTGTTTTCCAACGCCTTGACGGGCGCGACATTGTAGAGGTCGAGATTGACCGTCCGGTCGGTGCGGGTCAGGACCGGCTTGCCCTTGAAGTCCGGATTGTCGAAATATTCGCCCTTCAGGCCCGCCTGCCCGGCCGACGACAGCGCCGTTTCCGGAACGGGGATGGCGACACCTTCGGCGACATTGGCGCCTTGAGCATAGGCGACGGATTTATAGGTCTTGCGCAGCGCCGCCAGCGGCGTCACCGGATCGATCAGCGCGCCGTGATAGTTGGCGCGCAGGACTTCGAGCGTGTCGGCATTGGGGCCGACGACCGCGATCTTCGCATCGGCTTTCAGCGGCAGGACACCGTCGTTTTTCAGCAGTACGATCGACTGGCGCGCCGCCTTCAGTGCCAGCGCGGCGGCATCGGCCATGTGGATCTGCTTGGCGTCGATTGTATGGTAGGGGCTTGGCGCGCCGTCGAGGCCAAGACGCGTGCGCGCGGTCCACAGGCGGCGGACGGCGGTGTCGACGTCTGCCTCGCGGACGAGACCCTGCTTTACCGCGCCTTCGAGGTGGCTGTAATACTTGCCGCAATTGAGGTCAGTACCGGCCTTCAACGCCTCGGCGGCGTTTTCTTCCGGCTCCGGACGATAGAAATGGAAGGCATACATATCTTCGACCGCATCGCAGTCGGTAACGACAAAGCCCTTGAAACCCCAGTCCTTGCGCAGGGTTGTGTCGAGCAGGTCCGCCGACGCACAGGCCGGCACGCCGTGCAGCGAATTGTAGGCGCACATGATCGACTGCGCGCCGCCTTCGGTCACCACCTGACGGAAGGCCGGCAGATAGGTCGCTTCGCGGTGATAGGGCGAACTGTCGACATCGAAGCCATGGCGGCCGGCTTCGGGCCCGGAGTGGACGGCGAAGTGTTTGACCGAGGCGATGGTCTTGGGGTGCAGCGGGTCAGGCCCCTGCAGGCCCTGCACAAACGCGGTGCCGAGCGCGCCCGTCAGATACGGATCTTCGCCATAGGTCTCCTGGCCCCGGCCCCAGCGCGGATCGCGGAAGATGTTGAT
The DNA here is from genome assembly GCF_056400965.1 of Asticcacaulis sp. P4_H10. Lineage (NCBI taxonomy): Bacteria > Pseudomonadati > Pseudomonadota > Alphaproteobacteria > Caulobacterales > Caulobacteraceae > Asticcacaulis > Asticcacaulis sp. P4_H10. Next base: position 137,841 of record NZ_JBFUKH010000007.1, read on the forward strand.
ATTCGGCGACCAGATGGTCAGCCCCTGATAACGGCCATGGTCCTTATTGGCGCCGACGGCATTGAACTTGGCGCGGGCTTCGGTCGCCACGACATCGCCGACATCGTGCAGCAGAGCTTCATCCCAGGTGGCGGCCAGGCCGATGGCTTGCGGAAACACGGTTGCCCAACCGGCGCGCGCAACACCGTGCAGACCTTCGTTCCACCAGTTATAGCCGGTGACGCCGAGGCGCGGAATGGCCGGTGCGGTCGCCTGAAGCTGCGCCACTTTTTCCGGCAGGGTCATCTGCTGGATCGTCGTTTCAGGGTCCTTGGCGGCAGGCTTTGCCATGACGGCCAGGGGCATCAGCGCCGTGACCATCAGGCAAGACAGCAAACGGGTGCTCATCAGTTCACCTTTGCGGAATTGTAGTAGGACTGGACCTTCAGCGCCTTTTTCAGCGCGGCTGCCGAAGCTTCCGTCAGTACACGGATGGTTACTGTTTCCCCGCCGGAAAGATCAAAGCTGTTGTCGCTCAGTTGCGCCTTGACGGTGCCGGTATCGATCCAGACACCACGCGCTGCCGCCTTGGCAGACAGGGTCAGGTCGAAGCCGCCGGATACCGGCTTAAGCTGCCAGGTCAGTTTCGGATCGGTCCAGTTCAGCGCCTTGGTCGCCGCCGCATAGGCATGGGTTTTGGCGATGACAGTTTCACCATCGAGCAGTTCGACAACGGCCTGGGCGGACTTCGCATCGGCGCCACCGAACAGATCGGCATCGCTGAACTTGGTGGCGACGACACTGGTCATCGCCCTGACCGTAGTCTGACCAGTCTTTTCGCTGAGTTGCTTGCCGGTGAAGTCGACAACACGCACGCGCCAGGTCACCGCCTTGTCCGCCGTCAAATCGGACAGCAGGTTCACTTCGGTCTCGCCGTTGCGGCGCAGTGCCCCCACCGCCAGCGGCGCATAGAAGCGCTTGGCGCGGTAGTTCAGCGCCTTCCAGCGGCCGTAATAGTCGATGCTCGACCACGATGCCCCCGGCCAGACGTCGTTCATCTGCCAGTACAGCGACCCCATGGTGCGCGGCCGCATGGCGCGGTGATGGAGGCCGGCCAGCTCGATGCCGTCGGCCTGCATCAGTTGCGACAGATAGACGAAGTCTTCAAACCTCTTCGGCGTGCCGTAGTTATTCTCGATGTAGAGCATCAGACGCTTGTTGCCATTGCCCTTGTCGAACTTCTGGTGGCCGCGCATGACTGGTGCCTCGGGCGCCATGTCCTTGTCACTGGCGAACGACCGGATTGTCGCCATCACCGGGAAGGATTGCAGGCCGTATTCGCTCATGAAGCGCGGCGTGACGTTGAGATATTCCTCGACCGGCTTGCTGCCGCCCCAGACGCTCCAGTAGTGGCGGTCGCCTTCGCTGTCCTGATCGGCCGGACCGTCATAGTCCGTCGACGGGGAAGACGCCCAGTAGGGCGTGCCCGGTGCATTCTGGTCGACCGCGCCGCGCAGCACCTGGTCGAACATGCGCACCATGCCGGTGATAATGCGGTCGCGCTCTTCCGGCGTTGCGGTCTTTTTCAGCTCTGCGGTGCCGCCGCCCCAGTTTTCCCAATCGGTCTGGACTTCGTTATTGCCGGCCCAGATGACGATCGAGGGGTGGTTGCGCAGGCGCTTGACCTGCTCGACTGCCTCGACACGGGTGTTCTCGCGGAAGTCGCGGTCATAGGGGATGATGGCCCCGCCGAACATGAAGTCCTGCCAGATCATCAGGCCCAGTTCGTCGGCCTTGTCGTAGACGTGGTCGTCCTGATAGGTGCCGCCGCCCCAGATGCGCAGCATATTCATATTGGCGTCGACGGCCGATTGCAGGATGTGGTCCTGCTGGGCGGGTGTCACGCGCGTCGGGATCATGTCGAACGGGATCAGGTTGGCGCCCTTGGCGAAGACTGGCACGCCGTTGATCACCAGTTCGAAGCTCGTGCCCCACTGGTCTTTCTGACGGCGGATTTCCGTCGTGCGCAGGCCAATGCGGCGGGTATATTCGCCAATGACGTCGTCGCCCTGATAGATGGTGGCCTTGACCGTATAGAGGTTGGGCTTGCCCAGCCCCACCGGCCACCAGCGCTGAGGCTTTTCGATCTGCACCGGCACGGTGACGGGAGTCAGGCCGGGAAAGAGCGCGGCATCCTGGGTGACCGTCTTGACCGTGCCATCGGGCGCGGTGATGTCGGTGCGAACGCGGACGGTCTGGACCTTGTCGGACTGGATATCGAAGGATGCGTTTAGCGCGGCCACGGTGTCGTCGAGATGCAGTTGCGCGACGTGGAAATCGGCCAGGCGGGCATTGTCCCACGCTTCCAGCTTGACCGGCTTCCAGACGCCGAGCGTCACGATGCGCGGACCCCAGTCCCAACCATAGTGATAGCCGGCCTTGCGGACATAGGTCGAGGAATTGCGGCCCAGCGGCTCATCGCCGAACAAGGAGTCATAGGCGCCGGGCATGACATAGGGCAAGCCAGCGACCAGCGGCTTCATCTTTTTCAGCGGCGAGTCGAGATCGACCGTGATGATGTTGACGCCGGCTTTCAGCACACCTTTCACCGGCACGCGCCAGCCGCGGAACATGTTGTTGGCCGCCAGAACCTTTGTGCCATTGACCGACACCTCGGCGAAGGTGTCGAGCCCTTCGAAAACGAGTTCGACGTGGTCGCGCTTCAGCGTCTCTGCGCTGACGATGATTTCGGTCTGGTACTGCCAGTCGGACAGACCGACCCATTGCACCTTGGCTTCGTTGTCCGATACGTAAGGGTCCGGCATCTTTTTCAGCGCCAGAAGGTCGCTTTGGGTCGTGCCGGGCACGGTGGCCTTCATCCAGTCGGCCGCCCACGGATAGTCGGCGCGCGCGGCGTCATCGGGCGCCAGCCGGAAGCTCCAGCCTGTGTCGAGCTTTTGCACCTGTGGGGCAGCGGCTACGGCACTGCCCGTAGTCATCAACAGAACCGACATGGAGATCAGACTCCTCGAAATGGATTTCAACATGACGGACCTCAGTTCAGGTTCAGCTTGACCGATCCGATGGCGTAGTAAGGCCCATCGATCGGCGCGGTGAAGATCAAGCACAGGGCGTGGTCGCCCGTCACCGCTGGCAGGGGCGCCGTCAGCGCGCCGGTGTTCGGGCTGGTCGCCGGATCGGTCAGCGGTATGCGCGCCTCTTCCGGTCCCTCGCAGCCATCGCGGCGGATGACCAGTTCGCCGTAAGGCGTCTGGCGAGGTTGCAGGCGGACCTTGAAGGCTTCGTTGGCCAGGCCGTAGTTGCGGGCCAGGCGGGCATAGTCGACGGTTATGCTCACCACACCGTCACGGCGCGCCGCCGGATAGGTCCAGCAGGCGTTGAAGATGTCGACATTGTAAACGGGCGCCCTGGCCGGGGAATCCGGCGTCAGCGGCATGCGCATGCCAAGCGCCCCGTCCCCGCAGGCTTCGAGTTCCTGGCTGACGCGGGTCAGAAGCGTGTCGGTGGAGAGGTCGTAGCGGTCGATTTCGGCCAGCGCCAGGCCGTCACGCGTAAAGGCGCGCGCCTGCACCGTCTGGCCCAGGCTGACCTCCAGCGGCTTTGAATAGACGGATGACGACGTGGTCGGCTCGGAGCCATCGAGCGTATAGCGGATGACGCCGGATTTGACCTGGTTGCTGAGCGTCATCTTCGTTTTACCGGTGGCCAGCGCGCCGTTCCGGCCGTCGCCAAGGGAAAAGTCGACAGCGAAAGCGGCATCCGATGCGCCGATATCCTGTCTGCGATAGCGCGCCATCTGCGCCGGCAGGCGGTCGAGGAAGGACGGCCAGCTGCGCACGGCTTTTGGCGACCACAGGGCTTCCGAAAGAGCATCGCTGCGCGGGAAAGCGGCGTGTTGCACGTACCAGCCCGACATCAGGAATTCACTCCACAGATTGGCCTGCGCGCCCAGGACGTGCTTGCCCTGTTCGGCCGTCAGTTCCGGCGGCGTGGCCTCGAACTTGTAGACATCGGCCAGAGGCACGACCCAGCCACGCGCGGCCGGCTCGTCATTCCGCTTGCTTTGCAGGTTGTCGAAATAGAGCGGATTGGTCGGCGACAGGACGACGTCGTGGCCGGCCTGCGCGGCGGTGACAGCCCCCTTGGTGCCGCGCCATGACATGATGGCGGCAGTCTTGGGGATACCGCCTTCGAGGATCTCATCCCAGCCGATCAGGCGGCGGCCCTTGCTGTTGAGATAGGCGCCCAGCTGGTCGATGAACCAGGTCTGCATCTGGTGCTCGTCCTTCAGGCCCAGCGCCTTGATGTGCGCCTGGACCGCCTTGGACTGCTCCCACTGGTTTTTCACAGCCTCGTCGCCACCGACGTGAATGTAGGTCGACGGGAACAGGTCCATCACCTCATCCAGCACGTTGCGGATAAAGGTCAGGCTTGGTTCATCGGTGTTGAACAGGTACGGATTGACGCCCCAGTCGGTCGAGACCTTGGGCTGGTCGCCGCCGTTTTTCAGGTCGCGGATGCCGATCTCGGGATAGGAGGCGACCGCTGCCTGAGCATGACCGGGCATATCGATTTCCGGCACGATGGTGATGTTGCGGGCGCCGGCATAGGCAACGAGATCGCGGATATCTTCCTGGGTATAGAAGCCGCCATGGGGCTCGACCGGGCTGCCGGGTCCGCCATTGGATGGCGGCGTGCGCCAAGCGCCGATTTTTGTCAGGTAGGGGTAGCGCTTGATCTCGATGCGCCAGCCCTGATCGTCGCTCAGGTGCAGGTGAAGTGTGTTGAGCTTGTGCTGCGCCATCTGGTCGATCATGACCTTGAGGTCAGCCACAGGCAGGAAGTGGCGCGCCGGATCGATCATCAGCCCACGCCAGCCATAGCGCGGATAATCGTGGATCGCGACACCGTCGAGCTTCACTGGCGTGCCGAAGCGTTCGTCCGGGCTCAGCAACTGCCCCAGGGTCACCGCGCCGTAGAAGAGACCGGCCTGGGTGCGGGCGCGGATGACGACACCCGACCTGGTGACGCTCAGATCGTAGCCTTCGCGCGCTTCGACGGGGGCAGCGGGATCGAGGGTGAGCGTGATGCTGCCCTGGCCGCACGTCCCCGCTGTCAGATCGATCCCGCGCAGGGTCTTGACCAGTCCGATCAGGTAGGTCGCCGTGGCCTGGCTGGAAGGACCGGTGACGCAGACCGTGCTGCCATTATCAATCGTCAGGCGGCCAGGTGCGGCCTTCAATTCGGCAGGATACGGAATCAGCGGGGCCTGTGCCGCGACCGCCGGCGCTGCGCACAGGGCGCCGATCGCACCAAACGTCATCAGGATGGTTCGGGCAGGTCGCAGCAGATTCATAGGTCACTCCAGGTTAAATTACGTTCTGACGAAGGTAGGCCCGGCCCCTGCCCTCACAAAATCAACGCGTTTCGATGCGGTAGACATAGGCCAGCTGACGCGGCGAGTCGGCGGGCGGCGTAACCACGAGACCGGATGCATCCTGACGAAAGACAACAGCCGCATCACTACCCAGCAGGCTTACCTTTTTCACTGGATAATCGCTGCGGATCGAGGTGATCGTCGCCGAGCCGCTGTCGGGCCAGACCATCTGGATGGCGTGCAGTACGCCGTCCTTGACCGTGAAGCGGAAATCCTGCGCCGTGTAGGACCGCGACTTGCTCTCGGCAAAGCTGCCGGACGCGGTCTCGGTCGGTCCTTCGCCGAAGGTCACCCACGGGCGTGCGCCATAGATGGCATCGCCATTGATCTTCAGCCACGCGCCCATCTGCATCAGGGTATCGCGCGCACCGTCGGGGATGCGTCCGCTGGCGTGTGGCCCGACATTGAGCAGCAGGTTGCCGTTCTTCGACACCACATCGACCAGCAGGTGGATCAACTGGGCCGGCGACTTATAGGTGTCGTTTTCGATATAGCCCCACGACTTGTCGCTGATCGAGGTGCAGGTCTGCCAGACGTCCTTGCGGATACCCGGTGCCTGGCCGCGTTCGATATCAAGCACGCCGGCGCCATCGGCGAATTCGCCAAGCTTGTAGTTGACGATGGCAGAAGTGCCTTCGCGCGCGCCCTTGTTGTAGTACCACGCCAGGAATTTCGGCACGGTATTGCGGAAGGACGGCTGGCCGATCCACCAGTCGAAATAGACCAGCTCCGGATCGTATTTTTCGACCAGTTCCGCCTGCCGCGCCAGCCAGTCATCGAGCCAGGCCTGCGACACGTGGGTGTAGTCACCGAACAGGTCAGCGTCGCCACCTGCCCCCAGGATGCGGCTTTGCGCTGGGCCATACAGGCCGGCATTGGCGGGATCGGAAACGTCCGAGGGGATCTTTCGGCCCTCGTCGAAGAACCAGTTGTTTTCGGCGCGGTGCGACGACAGGGCAAAATGCAGGCCTTGGCCACGCACGGCCTTGGAGATTTCGGCCAGTACGTCCCGTTTGGGTCCCATCTTGACGGCGGTATAGTCCGACAGATGGCTGTCGAACATCGAAAAGCCGTCGTGATGTTCGGCGACCGGTACAACATAACGGGCGCCGGCTGCACTGAACAGCTTCGCCCAATCGCTGGCATCGAAGGCCTCAGCCTTCAGCATGGGAATGAAGTCCTTGTAGCCGAACTTCGTCTGCGGGCCGTAGGTCTTGATGTGGTGGTCGTAGGCCGGATTGCCCTTGGCGTACATGTTGCGGGAGTACCACTCACCGCCGAATGCCGGGATGGAATAGACGCCCCAATGGATGAAGATGCCGAACTTGGCGTCGGCATACCATTCCGGAACGGAAAAACCCTGCAGCGAGCCCCAGTCGGGCCGGAAGGGGCCGTCTCGGCCGCCCTTTTCGACTTCGCCCAGCCAGCGCTTGCGTTCGGGTGTGTATTTCTGGGCGGCCTTTTGCCAGGCCTGGTCGCGCTGATCGGGCGTTGTATTGTCGTTAGAGGCAGCACGCACCGGCCCTGCCAGTCCTCCGCTCAACAGCCCCAAGGCCGCAAATCCACTAAGCAGGTTACGGCGTGAGAAACGAATGGTGTCGGGGGTCATGCGTGCATCTCCAGAGGCTTACCGGCAATGTCGGATTCAGCCAGTTTCCCGAAGACGGACCTCATGACGCGACGGCGTCAATAAAAAAGTTTCAGCGTAATCCGTGGCACGGGAACGTGCTTAGGGAGAACGCTGAAACAGAAGTCCGGGGATAGACTATCGAACGCGAACACTACTTAAACTATGGCCGGCCCGAAGGGACCTTAGGGGTCAGCAATCCCTTCGGGCACAGCCGTATCCCTGAACCCTCCACTTCGACCGGACAGACACACATGGGACCGGAATTTCGGTCGGGATGACGCCGGCAACAGGGAGCATTGCCTGGACGGATCCCGCCTTGCTGAGAGCGGCGGCGGTTTCAGGAAGGTGGCGCCCCTTCAGGGAAGGTACAAAGGGGCGCCAAGGGTACTAAAAATGCTACTCAATCAGCGGATGCGGTAGGTCGCACCGAAGGTGATGCGGGTACCGTACTTGCTCCAGCTCAGCGGCAAGCCGCCATTTGTGTATGGATGCTGCATGTCATCCAGGATGTTCTGCGCCGAAACGTTGAACGACAGCTGATCGTTCACATTGTAGGACGCAGAGGCGTCGAGCTGGCCCCAGCCATCGATATATCGCGGAGCCGTTGTTTCGCTGCCGATCTGTGTCGTGTACTTCGTGCGGAAGGTATAGGACGCACGCGCCTGGATTGGGCCCTTTTCGTAGTACGGCGAAATCGTGTAGCTCCACTTCGACAGGTACGGCATGGGCAACTTGCCCGAGGTGCTGTTGTATTTGTCGGTATAGGAACCGTATTCCTCACCCAGCCAGGTGACGTTGGCCTGGATACCGAAGCCGTAAGCGATATCACCCTGATAACCGACCGAAATGCCCGGAATCTTGGCATCGGCACCATTGAATGGGGCGTTGATCAGCATTTTTTCAACGCGATTACACATGCGGCCGACCGTGCCTTGGCAATAGCCCAGCGCCCCAGTCGGCAGGGTAACGTCGATGAAGGTATACTTTTTGACGATATAGCTTTCGACATCCTTGAACGTCAGGTCGACGTTAAACAGGCTGTTCGGCGCGAAGTACCACTCATAGGACGCGCTGTAGTTGGTGGCGCGGTAGGGCTGGAGATCCGGATTGCCGCCGTTGCCGCCAAAGAAGTTGGCGCCTGCACCGCCCACCGTCGAATAACGATCGAGGCTGTACTCGACCTGGCCCGACATGTCCGCGAACGTCGGACGCGACATCACCTTGCCCGCCGAGAAGCGAACCATCATGTCGTCGGTGAGGTCATAGGCGGCGTTGAACGACGGTAGGAAGTCATCGTAGCTGCGATCGATCGAGATCATTTCTTCCGACCACGGATAGTAGTCCATGGTGGAGCGGTAGGTCTGCGAGTTCTCGGTCTTGGCGTAACGGACGCCGACGTCGCCGTGCCACTTGCCATGACGGAAGTTGGCCTGCAGGTAGGCACCCGTAGTGTCTTCCTGGGTGTCCCACAGGTTCCCGGCGTCACGATAGTCGCCATTGGCATTGCCCGGCGATTTGTTGGCTATCGAATAATCGATTACGGCCTGCTCGGTCATAGCCACATAGGACAGCAGGTCGCCCGACGAACCCAGACCATCGACCAGAACCGGGTCGCTGAGATAGGTGTCGAAATTGGCCATTGAGCCGGTCGCCAGGAAGTTGGTGTTGTAGAAGTGCGGCGTGTTCTTGTTGATGTGCTTTTGCACCTTTGCGCCGAACAGGATCTCCGTCACCGGGCCCCACGACATGTGGCGCTTCGCATCGAACTTGAAGTAGTCATACTGATCCACCGTCTCAGCCGTCTTCACGAAGCCCGCCTGCTCGCCCTTGGTGCGGGTTTTGAACAGGCTTGGGTTGGTCGCTGGCGTCGCGAGGGTGAGGCTGGCGCCGTCCTGGGTCACAGCCCAGGTTGCAGAGGTATTGCCGTAGAAGCTCAGATAGTATTCCGGCTGCACGCCGCCGGTTGCCTTGGACGTACCGATATTGGTGACGAAATCCCATTCACCCGGCGTCCAGCGCGATTCCAGGTTGATCGTATTGGTTTGCAGGTTCGAGCGCTTGTAATACTCGTCCATGCGAACGGCGACACGGCCTGTACCGCCGGTGACACCGGCGTCGGTCGTCGTAACCGAGGTCAACTTGGTCGGATTGATGGCCACCCGGTTGTTGCCCACCACGGTGTAGGAATCGTAAGCGTTTCGCTCATTCCAATCGACACTGAAATCGGTCAGGAAGGTCTGCGAGTAGCTGGAATAGTCACTCTGGATCGTGGTGCCCGTCAGGTTGAATTCCAGGTCTTCCGTCGGGCGGAACTGGAAGGCGAGCTGGCCAGTCTGACGTTCGCGGTTCTGCAGCGACGAGCTCAACGCAACATAGGTCGGAACGATCATGCCCGGCTTAAGGGCGGGACCGCTGGTCACGGTTGGCAAGAAGGCAGCATTGGTGAACGCGGTACCCGCGCTGTTACAGGTAGGCGTGGACCCCGCTCCGCCCCAATGGGCCGCGCGGCAAACGTCCTGATAATCGACATCGATTCCGCCGGAACCTAAAACCGACTTGTTGTAGGCGTAGCTGGCCAGGAAGCCGAAACGGCCGCTGTCGTCCTTGGTGCTGTAGAATATGGAATAACGTGGATCGCTTTCCTTATTCCGCTGGTTCTGGTTGTAGTTGAAGTTAAGCGTTACGGTGTTCGCAGGCAGCGACAGCGGCTTGCGCGAATTGACGATAATCGTGCCGCCGATACCGCCTTCATCGAGACGCGCTTCGGTCGTCTTGTAGACCTGAACGTCACCGATCAGCTCCGGCGCCAGGTTGGAGAGGTTGAAGCTGCGGCCTGAATCCTGGTTGTTGGCGCCGGTGTTTGCCGTCGCCATCGGGTTACCGTTGAGCGTAACGTTGATAAGGCGGGAGTTTACGCCGTTGATAGCGATCTTTTCGCCTTCGCCGCCGCCGGAGCGATCGACCGTAACACCCGGCAGACGCGACAGCGATTCCGCCACGTTGACGTCCGGGAACTTGCTGACGTCTTCCGCGGTAATGACGTCGATGTGCGCCGAAGCCTTGCGCTTAACGGACAGCGATTTCTGCAGGCTCTTACGAACGCCGACGACTATGACTTCATCCGAATTCGCGTCAGCGGTAGCAGCCGTATCCTGCGCGTACACGCTGCCCGCAATGAGGGCGCCTGCCAGGGCCGTTGTGACCAATGCCTTTGTTTTTGTTCTCATTTCCCTAATCTCCACTTGCCCTCGTTAGAGCTGCGTCCCGTTTGTTCTGCAGCCGCCCGCGTCCCAACACCAATGATATGACCATTGGACTCGTGACCGCATCCACTGCTGAAATATTTTGTACATATAAAAAACCGCAAACGTCAAATTCTAGTTTTAAGATTATGTCATATCGCCGCTGTTTATAATACCAACAGACAGCGATGTCATAACCTTTTTGGTTCAAAAAAATTCGTTAAAATACAAAATACTATCGGCTAAAGCGCCGGTCCTGTACCTGATGCGGCTTTCTTTTGGTCTTAATGCAGAGAAGCCGAACGCTGTTGCTTCCTTGTCACTGTGAGGACGCGAAAAACCGCGCAAAAGGTCCGGGGACGGCATGTTGACACGGCCAAAAGATGTCATAACATTATTCCGAAACTGTGGCGAATGACGCCCTCGGCAACGCATTCATGACTAAGACTGCCGTTTACAAGTGGAGTGCTGAATGGCCCTGACGACTGCGATCCGGACCGCCCATGATGCGATGCGGCGTTCCGATTTGCTGGCGGCCCTCAACGCCGCAAAACGGGTCACCACGACACATCCGCAGTTGGCCGAAGGCTGGTGGTTGCAAGGCACGGCAGCCTGCGGGCTCGACCAAATGGCGGAAGCCGCGTCGTCTTTTCAAAAGGCGGCGGACTGCGCGCCGCGAAACTCGACCATGCGCGCGCAAATGCTGGCCCTGCGTGGCAAGCCGCTGATCAGCGAGGGGCGAATGGCCGAGGCCATTGCCTGCGCGCGTGAGGCCGTCACGATTGGCCTGCACGACGTTCCAAGCTTGGTACGTGTCAGCTATACCTTTACGCACGGCGGCCTGCACGACGATGCCCTGGCGTGCGCATTGAAGGCCACTCGCATCGAGCCGAGCCATGCGGAATCCTGGTACAATCTCGGCAGCGCCTTGCGGACTCTGGGCGATGTCAAACAGGCCGAAGACGCTTTCAACCGGGCGATTGCGCTGTCGCCCACGCCGCCTATCGCCGCCTATTACAACCTGGCCAATCTGCGGCGCTGGACGGCCGACGACAACCACATCGCCATTCTGGAAGGCCTGCCCTGCAACTCAAGTCTGGAGGCCTGCCGGGTCGCCTATACACTCTACAAAGAGTATGACGATATCGGACAGGCCGAGCCCGCCTGGGATTGCCTGACCGTCGGCGCGGACCTCGGCCGCAAGATCGAAGCCTGGTCCTCCCAAGAGGAAGCCGAGACCGTGGCTGCGTGGCGCCAATATCTCCCGGCCGGCGAGACACCCCCCGACACCCGCCCACGCAGCGGCCCAAAGCGCATCTTTATCGTCGGCCTGCCGCGCTCGGGCACGACCCTGGTCGAACGCATTCTGACCGCCCACAGCCAGGTTCAGGCCCTGGGCGAACTGAAGACGTTCGGCATCGTCACCCACCGCCTGGCGGATGTTGCCGGCGCCCGCCGACTGGCGCCCGGTGTGATCAAAGCCGCCATGGCGCTCGATCCACTTGAGATCGCCGAAGCATACTCACGCGAGACGGCCTTCCTCCACGATGGCAGCCCCTATGTCATCGATAAGCTGCCGTCCAACCACGAATATGTCGGCCTGATCAAACGCGCCTTCCCTGATGCCATCATCGTGGCACTCGACCGCAATCCGATGGACGCCCTGTTCGGCTGCTACAAGGTCCTGTTCACCGGCGCCTATGGCTGGTCCTACAATCAGGACGACCTGGCCGAGCACTACCGCCACTTCCGCGACCTGATGAGCCACTGGAAGGATGTGCTGGGCGACAGTCTGGTGCAGATCTCCCTCGAAGGCCTGATCAAGGACCCCGACAGCGAGATCCGCCGCCTGATCAACGCCTGCGGCCTGCCGTTCGAAGAGGGCTGCCTGAAGCCGCACGAGGCCAAGGGTGGCGTTTCAACCGCCAGCGCCGTCCAGGTGCGCAATCCGATCAACGGCCAGGGCGTCGGCGCCTGGAAACGTTATGAGACCAAACTGGCGCCGCTGCATGCCCGTCTGAGCGCACTCGGCTTTCTGCAATGATCGTCTGCGACGCCTTTGCCTTCCTGCATCTGCACAAGTCCGGCGGCACCTATGTCAACCAGATGCTGATAACCTGCGTGCCCTCCGCCCGAAGGATCGGCTACCATCTGCCCTATGCCGAGATACCGGACGAATACAGGGCGCTGCCGGTTGTCGGCACGGTGCGCAATCCCTGGGACTATTACGTCTCGTGGTATCACTTCCAGCAGGGACAGACACGGCCGAACCCGCTTTTTCTCATTTGCAGCGACGGCGGCAGTGCGGATTTCACCACGACCATCCGCAATCTGGTGACGCTGGAAAGCCATCCCGACCGTATCCGCCAGCTGGCTGACGCCTTCCCGGAGACCTTCGTCAATTACGGGCTGAACCTGACCAAGCGATGCATATTGGGCCTGGCTGGCAGTGGGCGTGGCTTTTACAGCTTCCTGCACGACCGCCTCTATGCCGGCGCCTCTCCCTTGATCCTAAAAATGGAAACCCTCCGCCAGTCACTGGCGGAGGCGCCGCTGGGGCTCGGTGCCTCAGAGACCATCCGCATGCACAGGTTCATGACCGCGACACCGAACCTGAACACCAGCCACCACGACGCCTATCCATCCTATTATTCCGAAGAGACTCAACGTCTTGTCGCCGAAATGGATCGCGGTATCATAGAGAGATACGGTTATTGTTTTGGCGAAAACGCCTGACCTACCGCGCATCAAAGGTCATGATTTATATGGACATTGGTATGTACATATGAGTAGTTTTTCGGAGAAAGGCTTGGGGTGCGGTTACCGGGATGAACTTTGCGCATGACGCTCAGAAGTTGGGCCAGTTCGATATTACCGTGCTCAGGACAGCGGTCGCCGCGCTCGACGACGACGCCTGGAATGCTGATGGCAGCCGCCAGAAGGCGTTCGGCGTCCATGCCAGCACCCAGACCATCAAGCTAATCGCCGATTCCGACTTCCGCCACACCGACCCGACGCATCACGCCATGTACGCTGTGCTCGAGCCCTTACTGGCCCCGATCATGGCCCATATCCGGCAGTTCTACCTCCAGACCCTGCGCCAGCGGCTCGTCGCCGAACGGTTCGGTCCTGGCTATTTCATTCGCACAATACTGACGCGGCTGCCGGCCGGCGGGGAGATCAAGCCGCACATCGATGAAGGCGAGTCGCTCAAGCGCTGCCACCGCATCCACCTGCCGATTATCTCCAACCCCGACAGCCAGTTCTGCGTCGGACAGCTCAAATTCCACATGCCGGAAGGCCAGTTGTGGGAGATCAACAATCGCCGCACCCATTCCGTCCGCAATAACGGATCGGAAGGCCGCGTCCACCTGATACTCGACTATGTCCAGCCCGGAGAGACGGTTTTCGATCTTGACGGCCCCATCACCGCCTGAGGTAACCTCGTGTCCAGACCCTTTCACATCCGCCACATCTATCTGAAGGACCTGTCCTTCCAGGCGCCGCTGGGCGCCGCCATCTTCACTCAGGAATGGCAGCCCCAGATCAAGGTCGACATGAAGACCCAGAACGAAAGCCTTCCGGGCAACCTGACCGAGGTTGTTCTGACGATGTCGATTATCGCCACCAGCGCCGGGCGCACGGCCTTCATGATCGAAGCCATCCAGGCCGGTATCTTCCAGATCGCCGAGACCTCCGGGCCGGCCCGTGACCGGATCGTCGGCGCCCTGTGCCCCGAGGTCCTGCTGCCCTATGCCCGCGAAGCCATCGACAATGTGCTGATGAAGGGCCGCTTCCCCCCTCTGATCATCGATCCGATCGACTTCGAAGCCCAGTTGGGCCGGTAACCCATGCTGCCGGGGCATGAGGGACCGAACCTGCAAAAGGTGGTGATCGTTGGCGGGGGCACTGCCGGCTGGATGGCGGCTGCGCTGCTGTCGCAGACATTCAAGGGCAAGCTGATCGACCTCACCCTGGTCGAGTCCGACGCCATCGGCACGATCGGTGTCGGCGAGGCGACCATACCCGCCATTCGGCGCTTCAACCGCCTGCTGGAGGTGCACGAGCGCGACTTCCTCGCCGCCACCCAGGCAACGTTCAAGCTGGGGATCGAATTCGTCAACTGGGGCAAGGTGGGGACAAGCTATATCCATCCCTTCGGCAATATCGGCACGCCCATCGGCCGCACCGGCTTCGAGCACTATCTGACGCGCCGCCGCCTTGAAGGCCACGTCGAAAGCTTCGAAGCCTATTCGCTGAACGCCATGGCGGCCCGCGCTGACCGGTTCAGTATCCCGCCACGTGATGGGTCATTACTGTCGGAACTGGCCTACGCCTACCATTTCGACGCCGGGCTTTATGCCGGCTTCGTGCGTCGTTACGCCGAAGCTCGCGGCGTGCGCCGGATCGAAGGCAAGATCGGCCATGTCGAGCAGGACGCGGATACCGGTCATGTCACAAGCCTGCATCTGGAGAACGGCCAGACGGTCGAAGGCGCGTTCTTTATCGACTGTTCCGGCCTGTCGGGCCTGCTGATCGAAAAGACGCTGAACAGCGGTTACGAAGACTGGAGCCACTGGCTGCCGTGCGACCGCGCCGCCTTTGTGCCCAGTGAAAGCGCGCCTGCGATAACGCCTTATACGCGCTCGACCGCCCATACAGCCGGCTGGCAGTGGCGCATTCCGCTTCAACATCGTATCGGCAATGGCCATGTCTTTTCATCGGGCTTTATGGGTGACGATGAGGCCGGCGACCTGCTGCTTGAGACGCTCGATCAAAAGCCCCTTGCCGAGCCGAAATTCCTGCGTTTCCAGACCGGGCGGCGTAAGCTGAGCTGGAACAGGAACGTTGTGGCGATCGGCCTGTCTTCCGGCTTTCTCGAGCCGCTGGAATCAACCAGCATCCACCTGATCCATTCCGGCCTGGTCAAACTGCTCGATTTCTGGCCTGACCGGACCTTCGACCCACTCCTGGCCGAGCAGTATAACCGCGCCATGACCAATCAGTACGAGGCCATCCGCGACTTCATCATCCTGCACTACAAGGCTACTGATCGTGAAGATTCGGCGTTCTGGGCATACTGCAAGTACATGGATGTGCCGGACAGCCTGTCATACAAGATCAACCATTTCCGCTCCAGTTCGCGGATCGTGCTTGCGCCCGGTGAGCTGTTTCAGCCGGCAAGCTGGTTTGCCGTCATGATCGGGCAAAACATCCTGCCGGCCAGCTACGATTCCCTTGCGGACATCTACGCACCCGAGACCGTGGAAGACAGGCTGGCGCCACTGCAAAGGGATATCGCGCGGACGGTAGCCGCCATGCCGATGCATCGCCAGGTGCTCGAAGGCCTCCGGCAATAGGCATCCTGCCATTTAGACGAAACGGGAATAGATTGCTGCGGGTTGGTGAAAATTATATTCCAATTCTGAATTATATGGAATACTGATTTCAAAATCCCTTTTTCAGCCCATATGCCCGCGAGTCGCGGCAGCAAAGCAAGACCGGCGCATTCGCATGGACAAACCTCGCTTCAAATCACTCGATGTCTTCCGGGGGCTGACGGTCGCCTTCATGATCGTAGTCAATACCTCCGGCCCGGGAGCGGAGCCCTTTGCCCAGTTGTCGCACGCCAAATGGTTCGGCCTGACCCTGGCCGACCTGGTCTTTCCGGCCTTCCTGTTTGCTGTCGGTAATGCCATGAGCTTCGGCGATCCGCGCGCCGGGACCAGTGGCAGCTATATCGCAAAGGTCGTAAAACGCGCCGCGATCCTCTTTCTGCTCGGCTACCTGATGTACTGGTTCCCGTTCGTCCATATGACGGCTGATGGAAGCTGGGCGCTCAACCCGATCGAGCACACGCGCATCATGGGCGTGCTCCAGCGCATAGCCCTGTGTTTCCTCGCCGCCGCCATTGCCGTGCGCTATCTGGGCATCCACAGTCTTATTGCATTGTGCGTATTTCTGCTCCTCGGCTACTGGGGCGCCCTGATGGTCTTTGGCCCGCCGGGGGAACAGCTCACCCCGCTTGGCAATATTGGCGCGCAGATCGACCGCGCCGTGCTGGGCATCGATCATATGTACGCCAAGGGTAAGGGCTATGACCCGGAAGGCGTGTTCAGCACGCTGCCGGCCATCGTCAATGTCCTGGCCGGCTATCTGGCGGGCCGTTACATCCGAGCACAGTCCGACACCGGTAAGGTCGTGCGGCATATGGCGGTCGCAGGCGGCCTCATCCTGGTGGTCGCAGGCCTGTGGGCGATGGCCTTCCCGCTGTCCAAGCGCTTGTGGACAAGTTCCTTTGCCCTGGTCAATATCGGCCTCGATTTGGCGTTGCTGGCGGGGCTGATTGCCTATGTCGAACTTGGGCGGCAAAAATTCGGCGTGCGCTTCAGTGAGGTCTTCGGCCGTAATCCGCTGGCCATCTATCTGTTTTCCGAGTTGCTGGTGACGGTCCTGCAGCTCATCCGCCTGCCGTCTGGCCGGGGCTTGTATGACGTCGCCGGAAGCCTGTTCCAGGCCGTGACGCCCGGCGCTATCGGCGCGCTGCTGTGCGCCATTGCCTACATGCTGGTGTGCTGGGGCTTTGGCTATCTCCTCGACCGCAACCGCATCATGATCAGGATCTGAGTGGCCCCTATGAAGACCTCGACGACGAAACTGAATCTGACACGTCGCCATGCGCTTATCGGGCTTGGCGCCCTGCCTTCGGTCTCGGCCGCAGCTGCAGCGCCATCCGGTGCGGCGCACGCCGTGTTGAAAAGGCTGATTGGTCCAGCGGCCGACCGGTTTCGGCTGGATGTCAAAGCCGCGCCCTCCCCCGCCTACGCTTATGCGGCGCGCGGCGGCCGTGTCACTGTCTCAGGATCGTCGCCGGTGAGCGCGCTGCGTGGCGCCTACGCCTATCTCGGTGATTTCGGCCTGGCGCACACCAGCTGGGAAGGCGACCGCGTGGCTGTGCCGCGCCGCCTGCCGGATGGCAGCAGCGGTACGGTCACTTCGGCGTTCGCCCATCGCGTCTATATGAACACCTGCACCTTCGGCTACACCACGCCCTTCTGGGACTGGAAGCGCTGGCGGCGTGAAATCGACTGGATGGCGTTGCACGGGATCGATATGCCGCTGGCCATGGAAGGCCAGGAGTGGGTGTGGCGCGAGCTGTGGCGCGAACAAGGGTTGAGCGATGGCGATCTCGACGCCTACTTCTCCGGCCCGGCCTTCACGCCCTGGCAGCGCATGGGTAATATCGAAGGCTACGAAGCCCCCCTGCCCCTCAACTGGATCGTCCGTAAACGGGAATTGCAGAAGCGTATCCTCGGCGCCATGCGCGAACTGGGCATGGAGCCGATCCTGCCCGCCTTTGCCGGTTATGTCCCAAAGGCCTTCGCGGAGCGCCACCCCGAGGCGCGCATCTATCGCATGCGGGCGTGGGAAGGTTTTCACGAAACCTACTGGCTCGATCCCGCCGATCCTCTGTTCCCTAGGCTGGCGGCGCGTTTCCTCGATCTCTACGATGCGACCTATGGCAAGGGCCGCTATTACCTGGCCGATGCCTTTAACGAGATGCTGCCGCCCATCGGCGATGGGCCGGCCGAGGGCGGCTACGGAGACGCAACGGCCAACAAGCACAGCGTGGCCGAGGTCGATCCCGCCGTGAAGGCGGAACGGCTGGCGGCGTACGGCAAACGCCTGCACGATTCGATCCGCACTGCCCGGCCGGACGCCGTATGGGTCATGCAGGGGTGGCTATTTGGCGCCGATCAGGCCTTCTGGACCGGCGACGCCATCGCGGCTTTCCTGAGTGGCGTTCCCGACGACGGACTGATGGTGCTGGATATCGGCAATGACCGTTACCCAAAGGTCCGGCAAACCGCTCAGGCCTTCCACGGCAAGGCATGGATCTACGGCTACGTCCATAATTACGGCGCGTCCAACCCTGTCTATGGCGACCTCGGCTTCTACCGGCGCGACGTGGCGGCAATAAAGGCCGATCCGGCGCGCGGCCGTTTAAGCGGCTTCGGCGTCTTCCCCGAGGGGCTGGACAGCAACTCGATCGTCTACGCCTATCTCTATGACCTCGCGTGGCAAGGCGGGGACAGGCCCCTGCCCGACTGGCTGGCCACCTATACCCGCGCGCGCTATGGTGTCAGTTCACCGGAGATCGTTGCGGCGTGGCTGGATGTCGTGCGTGGCGCCTACGTCACGCGTTACTGGACGCCACGCTGGTGGCGGTCGACGGCCGGCGCCTACCTGTTGTGCAAGCGCCCCGACGTGGCGATGGCAGAGTTCGAAGGCGCGCCGGGCGACCGTGCTGCCTTGCAGAGTGGCGCCAATGCGCTGGCGAAACTGGCGGCTCAGCATGACTCGTCTCTTCTCAGATACGATCTGATCGAGGCGACGCGCCACCTGGCCGGCCTTTACCTCGACGACCATATCCGCGCAGCGCTCATCGGTTATCGCGGCGGCGACCTCACCGCTGGCGACAAGGCGGCGGCAGAGGTTCGGCGGCTTGCGCTGGCCACTGATGACCTGATGGGGGCGCAGCCCTGCCATCTGGCCGGCTGGATTGCCCAGGCCCGTGCCTATGGCGATACTCAGGCGGAGAAGGCCTATTATGAGCGCAATGCCCGCGCCCAGGTCACCCTTTGGGGCGGAAAGGGCAATCTGCATGACTATGCCTCGAAGGCCTGGCAGGGATTGTTCGCCGGCTTCTATCTACCGCGCTGGACCATGATGTTCGACGCCCTGCGTTCCGGCGGTTTCGATCCGGCCGCCGTCACCGAACGCACCGTCGCGTGGGAAACCGCCTGGGTCGCTTCGTCCGACCCGGTGATCCTGCGCGTACCGAAAGACCCGGCGAGTGACGCTGCCCGCCTGCTGGCCAGCATGACGCCGGCGCCGAAATAACGACCAGAATAACGACTTCAGACCGGAGAGACGCCTATGTTCGAAACCGATCGGCGCACCCTGCTGCGCGCTGCTGCTGGCGGTGCGGCCACCGCCCCCGTGCTTGCCATGGCTGCGGAGGCTCAATCCGAACGCCGGCCCGCAGCCTATGAGGACCTGGCGCCGCGACAACGCATTCTGTTCGATTTCGACTGGCGCTTTTCGCTTGGCCACGCCACCGAAGTCAACCGTGACTATGGCTTCGGCCGCGACCAGAAAACCTTCGCCAAGCAGGGCCAGGGCGTCTCGGCGCCGGCGGCGGCCGGGTTCGACGACAGCACTTGGCGCGCGGTCAATCTGCCGCACGACTGGGCCATCGACCTGCCTTTCGTGAAGAACGAGTACTTCATCCCGCCGAAGAATCCGGAAGACGGCGACGACGCTGCCGGTCATGGCTACAAGGCGCTTGGGCGCAACTTCCCGGAAAACAGCGTCGGCTGGTACCGCAAGGTCTTCCGGTTGGACAAGGCCGATGAAGCGCGGCGGCTGGTCCTGGAGTTCGATGGGATTTTCCGTGATGCGACCATCATCCTCAACGGCTATGTCCTGAAGCGCCACGAAAGCGGCTACACGCCGACGAGCGTCGACATCAGCAATTTCATCGACACCGACGGTCCCAATGTCCTGCTCATCCGGGTGGACGCGACGCTCGGCGAAGGCTGGTTCTACGAAGGCGCCGGCATCTATCGCCACGTCTGGCTGGTCAAGAGCGACCGGCTCTACATCCCGCAGTGGGGCGTGTGGGCGCGGGGCCAGACCTCCGGCCGGGTGCAACTGGAAACCCGGATCGCGAATGACAGTGAGGATGCGCACAGCCTCGAGCTTGTTGCCACGGTTCACGATGGTGCGGGCAAGCCGGTGGCCAGCGTCCGGTCGGCATTACAGGCCGGCGCCTTCGCGGATGTGACTGTCCCCCAGGAACTGACCCTTCCGGCCCCGCGCCTCTGGTCGCTGGACGATCCGCATCTTTATACGGTGCGCAGCGAGGTCCGCGACGGCGATCGCGTCATTGACGTACATATTACGCGCTTTGGCCTGAGGGATGTTCGCTTCGACGCGAAGGATGGCTTCTTCCTCAATGGCAAGTGGCTGAAGATCCGCGGCGCCAACAACCACCAGGATCATGCCGGGGTCGGGACCGCCCTGCCTGATGCGCTGCACGACTGGCGCGTTGCCCGGATGAAGGATCTCGGCGCCAATACCTGGCGGTGTGCACACAACCCGCCGGCGCCGGAACTGCTTGAAGCCTGCGACCGGCTGGGCATGCTGGTGGTCGATGAAACACGGCTGATGACCTCGGCGCCGGAAGGTATCGCGCAGCTCGAAACCCTGATCCGGCGCGACCGCAACCACCCGTGCGTTATCCTCTGGTCGATCGGTAATGAGGAGACCGCCCAGCAGGGTACCGCGCGAGGGCTCAAGATCGCGAAAGACATGCGCCGCGCGGTCCGGGCGCTGGACCCCGACCGGCCGATTACGGCGGCGATGAACCACTATCAAGGATACGGCATCACGCCGGCGCTCGACGTCATGGGCTTCAACTATCACGAAAAGGACATCGAGCCCTTCCGCAAGCTGTATCCCGACATGCCGATTATCGGCACCGAAACCGCCAGCGCCGTATCGACACGCGGCGAATATGTCCGCGACGAGGTCAAGGGCTACGTCCGCGCCTATGATCTCGACGCTCCGTCCTATGCGCTGACGGCCGAGGCGTGGTGGACGCTTTACAATGCCAAGCCCTACCTGTCGGGCGGGTTGGTCTGGACCGGTTTTGATTATCGCGGTGAGCCGACCCCTTTCAACCGCTGGCCGGAGATATCGTCGCACTTTGGCATATTCGACACCTGCGGCTTTCCGAAGGACATCTATCATTACTATCGGTCGTGGTGGCAGGACGCGCCGGTCCTGCATCTGCTGCCGCACTGGAACTGGGAAGGACAGGAAGGCAAGGAGGTCGCAGTATGGGCCTATTCCAACCTCGATGCCGTCGAACTGTTCCTGAACGGCAAGAGCCTTGGTCGCAAGACCATGGCGCGCGACAGCCACCTCCAATGGCAGGTGCCCTATGCGCCCGGCACCCTCACCGCCTTTGGCGAAAAGGGTGGCAAGGTCGTCCTGAAGGCTGAACGCAAGACGGCGGGGCCCGCTGCCCGAATTGTGCTGACCGCCGACCGGACCGTGGTGAAGAATGATGGACAAGATATCGTCCTTGTGCGCGCCGAAGCCGTCGATAAGGACGGCACGCCCGTGCCGCGCGCTGACAATCTCGTACACTTCGATTGCGAAGGACCGGCGGCGATCATCGGCGTTGGCAATGGCAACCCAACGAGCCTGGAAGCCGACCGCGCGGACAGTCGCCACCTGTTCAATGGCCTGGCGCAAGGCGTGCTCCAGTCGCAGCGTGGCCGCAGCGGCGTGTGCCGGCTGAAAGCCTGGAGCGAAGGTCTGATCCCCGGTCTCCTGGAGGTTCGAATCAAGGCGTGAAGGCGTCATAACTGTGGTGTTTCAGTTACAGGAACGGAAAACCTGTCGGACGGCGCCGTCGATGCGCCAAATTCCGGAATTTTGGAAAATATTGCAAATCAAGTGGTTAGGCCAATATGTGCGGTATGTTTCCGAATCTGAAATGAAATGGCCAGATCAATTTGAAATGAAAATATCATATTTGATATTTCATGGAATTGACATTCCCTGACATCACTCCTAGTCTCCGGAGTGTCGCCAAAGCGCGTCAAGGCTGCTTTTTCAAGCCTTTGCGCCGTGGCGAAAACGGGACAAAAACACAAAACGACTCAGGGGCCAGCATGAACTTCCGCAGACTAGCGGCGAAAGAACGATGTGGCTGAATGCCGCGACGAAGTGAGGGTTGGCCACATACCCCCTCCTTCGACACGCCGGCTCGCTGTCCGTGGGGCGGAATTGGTCGGCCAATTTTTCAAACCTGAAATCTTGGCCTGATCACGACGCACTTCCGGATATGCCGCGACATAACTCCCAAGCGGCGGCAGGGAATTGGATCACAGGAGAACCACAATGAAAAAAGGCAGATATCAGGGAAGTGTCAGCTTCAAGTACGCGCTCCTCGGCGCCACTATTCTGACGGCGGCTGCCGGCGCGGCCTACGCCCAGGCGCCGGCATCGCCTCCCCCGGCGGACGACGTGGTCGTCGTTACCGGCTTCAAGAAGAGCTACGCCGACGCCGTCAAGGCCAAGCGCAACAATATCGAAATCAGCGATGGCATCTCGTCGGATGGCCTGGGGCGTTTCCCCGACCTGAACGTCGGCGAAGCGCTGCAGCGCATTCCGGGTATCCAGATCAACCGTGAAGCCGAAGGCCGTAACGCCACGATCGGTCTGCGCGGCATGCCGGGCTACTACGCTCGCACGACCCTGAACGGTCAGGCCTTTGCCGAGCCTCCGTATGTGACGACCACTGGCGGTGCGGACGGCACCCCGCTGGGCGCCTTCAACTCGGATATCTTTACGGCGTTCTCGATCCAGAAGTCGCCGATGGCGAATTCCCAGTCGGGTGGCCTGTCGGGCAATATCGACATGCAGATCTCCCCGGCCCTGGGCCGCCGGGACGGTGGCTTTGCCAAGGTCGCCTACGAGTACAACACCAACGGCAAGCTTGGTGCGCCGGCCTATACAATTGGCTACAACAAGCACATCAACAGCGATTTCGCGGTGTTCGGAACCTATGCCTATCGCAAGGAAAACTTCCGTCGCGACACGCTGCGCTATAATGGTTACAATCGCCTGACCCTGGCGCAGAGCAAGCTGACGGCGCAACAATTCGCCGACGCCTACGGCGCCTATTACGGCACGACCGCCAGCTCTACGACCTTTACCCTGGCCCAGGCGCTCGGCTCAACCGGCTATACTGCACCATCGAACGTCGGAAGCCAGTCACAGAACGGTATCTGGGCGCTGGGGCTTATGCGTCAGTACACCCGTATGAACGTCGGTACACTGCAGTCGGCCTCGGCCGGCGCCGAATGGAAGGTGAATGACAATCTGAAGTTCGGCGTTACCGCCTATCATAGCGATCGTGACCTGCCGGATACCGTACAGTACTTTCTGCTGAACGACCCGTTCGGTACAGCAACGGTCGAGCCGCTTACCACGCCGGTCGTCATGAGCAACGGCTATTCCGTCGTCCAGCGTACCCGGAACACCAACTTCGACGCCAAAACCTCGACGCGTCTGTTCTCGCAAAAGCAGTCCGCTGACGGCGTGTTCCTGAACGGCGAGTGGAAGAATGAGCAGTGGCGCTTCTCAGGTGTGATTGCTGCGACCAAGTCTTCGAACTACTCCGAAGAAACCGAAATGGATCTCCGCACCGTGACCCTGGGCGGCACGGCCAGCAACGGCCTGGTGGAAATCATGGACACCGGTCTGGGCGAACTGGACGGCTATTTCCAGTCGGTTACTCCGGGCCCTCAAAACATCATGCCCACAATGCCGTTCCGGGCTTCGACGACAACCGCCGGCTTCCAGCCAGGCTACTGGAACTGGGCGCCGAACTCGCCGGACAACCTCTTCACTTCGGATGGCAAGTATCTCCTGCACGTCGGCGGCACGCACCAATACGCTGAAAAAGCTGTAAATTCGGTACAGTTCGACGTCGAACGCCAGGTCGACTTTGGCCCGATCACCAGCATCCAGGGCGGCGTCCGGTCGGAGAGCAACGAGTACGAGAAGCATGGCGTCCGTAACATGGCGTATGGCATTCAGACGCAGAACATCACGTCTTCGATGCTGATCCGCTCGCCTTCGGTTGATGATTTCATGGAAGGCAAGGCCCCTATCAACAAGGATTGGTTCACGATTGATCCGATCCCCTTCCTGAATGCCATTCGCCCTGTCACCGAATACAACAGCGGTGGGCTTTCAGACCTGGGCTTCAATATCTTCTATGCGGACGGCGGCTTCGCGAACAACAACTATAAGGTCACCAACCAGCTGGCTGAGGCCTATATCCAGGCCAAGTTCGACACCGAGGTTCTGGGCCGTCGGGTCCGGGGTAATTTCGGCGTTCGTTCGGAATCCACGGATTACGAAGTTACGACGCTGGACCGCACCGCAAAGACGACCAGCAATGGCGGCGTCGGCGCGCGCTCTGACTACACCTGGCATACATTCACCAACAAATATAGCCACATCCTGCCGTCCGCGATTGCGGTTGTCGACGTGTTCGACGATCTGATATTCCGCACCGCCTACTATAAAACCTACGTCCGCCCCGATCCGCAATCCAGCAGCCCGATCCGTAGCTACGGCTTCTCGAACAGCACGGAATCGACACTCACGCAAACCATCACCAACGTGAACATCAACCTGGCGAACGGTCAGCTAAAGCCCTACACAGCCGACAACTTTGATATGTCTCTGGAATGGTACAACCGTCCGAACGGCCTGGTTTCGTTCGCCTACTTCAAGAAGAAGCTGTCCAACCGCGTGGCCGCCATTGCCGATCCGGCCATCCTTTGCCCGGCTGATGGAAGCGACTGGGGTTACGGCGCTTTGACCTGGAACGGTACCTATTGTAGCGCACCTACGGCAAACGATGTAGTCAACGGCGTTCCCAACTCTTACCGGATCTTCGCTTCGGGCCAGCAGAACATCGACCTGCCGACCTATGTCAGCGGTATAGAGTTCAACGTTCAGCAGAACTTCGACTTCCTGCCGGGCTTCTGGAAGAACTTCGGCGGATCGTTCAACTACGCGTTCACGCAAGCCAAGCAGACCGGCGGTCTGGCAGCTCCGTTCCCCGGCATTTCCAAGCACGCCTACAATGCGATCCTGTTCTACGAAACGACCAAGTTCGGCATCCGCGGCGTCTACAACTGGCGCTCTGAATACAACCTCGACGGTTCAGGCACGTCCTACGGCCTGGCCCGCAACGCCGCCGCCCGTGGCCAGCTGGACCTCTCGGCGTCGTATAACATCAACGATCGGGTGACGATCGCGATCGACGCTTACAACCTGACGAACTCCTTCCGTAAGGAATATCAGGGCGACGAGCGCATGGTCCGCCAGATCGACTATGACGGCCAGACCTTCACGGCCAGCGTCAAGGCGACGTTCTAAATGAACAGCAAAATGGCCGGGACGCGTATTGGTTCCGGCCGTTTTCTGACGCGCTTTTCAACCTCACATATTTGAAAAGTGCACCTACCTACCCGCGTACAAAACTTTCCCTGAAGCAGCCTGGCCCCCTCGGCCAGGCTGCTTTTTTGTTTGAGCTACGCGCAATATGGAATGAAATTATCATTTTATATAAAATGGAAATTGACGTTTCTTTTGGTCAGGCCTATGGTGCGGTTACAGACAAAGTGGCTTGGCCTCTGTGAATTGGTCGGCCAATCTCTTTACGGTTCCACCGACTTTTTTACAGCCTGACCATGTCCAAAATTACCGCTGCCCGTGTCATTGTAACCTGCCCCGGGCGCAACTTCGTCACTCTCAAGATCGAAACCGCCGATGGCCTGCACGGCATCGGCGACGCCACCTTGAATGGCCGCGAGCTGGCCGTGGCCAGCTACCTGACCGACCACGTCATTCCCTGCCTGATCGGACGCGACGCGCATCAGATCGAGGACATCTGGCAGTTCCTCTATCGCGGCGCCTACTGGCGCGGCGGACCCGTGGGCATGACCGCCATCGCCGCCGTCGATATGGCGCTGTGGGACATCAAGGGCAAGATAACCGGCCAGCCAGTCTATCAGCTTCTGGGCGGCGCCTGCCGCGATGGCGTCACGGTCTATGGCCACGCCAACGGCGAAACCATTGACGAGACCATTGCCGAGGCTATCAAGTACAAGGCCCTGGGCTACAAGGCGATCCGGCTGCAAACCGGTGTGCCGGGTCTCAACTCGACCTACGGCGTGTCGCGGGACAAGATGTTCTATGAGCCGGCCGACAACAATCTGCCGACAGAAAACCTGTGGTCGACCATCAAGTACCTGAACCACGTCCCCAAGCTGTTCGACGCCGCGCGCGAAGCCCTGGGCTGGGATGTCCACCTGCTGCACGACGTTCACCATCGTCTGACGCCCATCGAAGCCGGTCGGCTGGGCAAGGATCTCGAACCCTACCGCCTGTTCTGGCTGGAAGATTCCACGCCGGCGGAAAACCAGGAGGCCTTCCGCCTGATCCGCCAGCATACGACCACGCCCCTGGCCGTTGGCGAGATCTTCGCCAATATCTGGAGCTGCAAGGACCTGATCCAGAACCAGCTGATCGACTATATCCGCGCTACCGTCCTGCACGCCGGCGGCATCAGCCATATGCGCCGCATCGCCGCCCTCGCCGACATCTACCAGGTCCGCACCGGCTGCCACGGCGCCACGGACCTGTCGCCGGTCACCATGGCCGCGGCCCTGCATTTCGACATGTCGATCCCGAATTTCGGCCTGCAGGAATATATGCGCCACACGCCGGAGACGGACGAGGTCTTCCCGCACAGCTACAGCTTTGCCGACGGCTACCTGCATCCGGGCGAAGCACCGGGTCTGGGCGTCGATATCGATGAGGCCAAGGCCGCCCTTTATCCCTACCAGCGCAGCTATCTGCCGGTGAACCGTCTGGAAGATGGCTCGATGTTCAACTGGTAGGCACCCCCACCCTCAGTGCGCGCCAACGCCATGCTCCCTAGCGCGCACTGAACTTGCAGGCCCGGCATCACGTATGCCGGGCTTTTTTTTGAGCGATATGGCGAAAAGTGTCAGCGAGTTTCGCCAAAATATCTCGACAAATCAAAAGCTTAGGCCGGAATGGTCTTTCCGCCTAAACCCATTCCGATCTAGGCCGTCACGATCCATTCGTGCGCGGGATCGTTGCGGAATATCCAGCGCCGTTCCGGCCCGGCCATGACGTTGAGATAGTAGAGATTATAGCCGTGCGGCGCGCCGGCCGGATGATAGCCGCGCGGCACCATGACGACGTCGCCATCTTCGACCACGACAGCTTCGTCCAGTGAGCGATCGTCGGTGTAGACACGCTGGAAAGCAAAGCCCTGCGGCGGGTCGAGCCGGTGATAATAGGTCTCTTCCAGCGCCGTTTCACAGCCCTCTTCCGCCGTATCGTGTTTATGCGGCGGATAGCTCGACCAATGCCCGGACGGCGTAACCACCTCGACGACCAGCAGGCTGTGGGCAGCGCTGTCCTGCGGCAGGATGTTGCGAACGTAGCGCGTATTCGTCCCCTTGCCGCGCACCTCCCGGCGCATCTCGGACGGTGGAATAAGCCGCGCCTCGTAACCCGCAGCGCCCGGCGCCGTGCAGACCGCCAGCTCCAGATCCGACAGGGCCGAGACCGTGTAGTCATCCCCGGGCGGCACGAAGACGGCGCCAGGCGCGGTGTCTTCGAACGGCGATGCGCGGCTGCCGACGGCGGAAAACTGAAGGCCGCCCACGCGAATATCGGCGCTTCCGGCAACACAAACCAGACAGGTCTCGCGCGTCTCTTCCCGGCTGCTGTAGGTCTGGCCCGCCGACAGCCGGACTATGGCAAAGCCGACGTAGGTCCAGCCGGCGCTTTGCGGCGTGATGTCAAGCGTCCGTCCCGCCGCATCGGGCGTTCCAGGCCGGACTCTCAGACGGCTCATGCCGCGACTGCCTCAACCAGGCCGGCCTTGCGGGCCGCGTCCTTCAGGGTCTTGAGCCCCATCTCGGCATAGGTGCGCGGATCCGCCTTGGCCGGGTCCTGCTCCGCTTCGATGATGATCCAGCCGCTGTAGCCGACAGCCTTCAGGTCACGCATGACGCGGTCGAAATCGATCGAGCCGTCGCCCGGCACGGTGAACATGCCCGCCAGCACGCCGTTCAGGAAGCTGTCGTCCTTACCGGCCGTGGTATCGAAGACCGACTGCCGGACGTCCTTGCAATGGACGTGGACGACGCGTTCCGGATGATTGAGGATGACGCCATGCGGATCGATGCCGCCCAGGACGGCGTGGCCGGTGTCGAGCGTGACGCCGACATTGGTCTGGGTGTGGCGGAAGAAGTTTTCCAGGTCCTCGGCGTCCTGGACGACCGTGCCCAGATGATAGTGATAGGCCAGCTTCAGGCCGCGCGCATTGACATAGTCGGCCACCGAACTGAGGCTGGCGCCGAACGACGCCCAGCCGGCTTCATCGAGCTTCGGGCGGGTCTTCAGCGGCGTGCCTTTCTGGCCATGGATGGCGTTGCTCGTCTCGGCGATGACGAAGACCTTGCTGCCCATGGCCAGCAACAAAGACAGATGGCCCTGAAGCGCGGCGATCTCGGCATCGGCGTCGCGCGTCAGCAGCTCGCAGCTGTACCAGCCGCCGACCAAAGCCAGGTCGAAGCGGCCAAGGACCGCCTTCAGCGCTGCTGGATCCTTGGGGAAGGCGCCGCCCAGTTCGGAGCCGGCGAAACCGACCTCTGCAATATCCCGGAGCACGCTTTCGAGCGGCGTGTCACCGCCCAGTTCCGGCATGTCGTCATTGATCCAGGCGATGGGGCTGACGCCGAAGGTGATGGTCATGGATTTTTCCTGATAGTCTTGAGCTTATGATCATAGGCGGCGCGGGCGGCCATGACCGACGGTGACGGTGACACTTCCGGGACGGCGACGTCCCACCACGTCCCGCCTTCCGGCGTGCCATTCGTGGCTTCGGTCTCGATGACGATGACATTGACGCCGCCCGCTGTGCGGGCCTCACCCACTGCGGCTTCAAAGGCAGTGATGTCGGCCACCCTGACCGCATGGGCGCCCAGTGCACGGGCATGGGCGGCGAAATCGATCGCGGGCAAGGTGGTGTGCCACGAGTCCTGCAGACGGTTGTTGAACGGTTCGCCGCCAGTCGCCTTTTGCAGGCGGTGAATGCAGCCGAAGCCGCCGTTGTCGACCAGAACGACCGTCATCCGGACGCCCATCATGACCGCCGCAGCCAGTTCGGAATTCATCATCAGATAGCTGCCGTCGCCCACCAGGACGTAGACTTCGCGATCAGGTTCGGCCAGGGCGACACCCAGCCCGCCGGCGATCTCGTAGCCCATGCACGAATAGCCGTATTCCATATGATAGCCGCCCGACGCCCGCGTCCGCCACACCTTGTGCATATCGCCGGGCAGGCCGCCGGCGGCCGCGACGACAACGGCATTCTTATCGACGGTGCGCATCAGAGCGCCGAGAATCCGCGTTTCCGTCGGTGGGCTGGCGGCCGCGAGCAGCCCATCGACCATCGCGTCCCACTCGGCTCGGGCGGTTCTCAAGGTATCGGTCCAGGCCTGCGGAGCAGCCTTTCCAGTGTCGAGGGTTTCCAGCACCGCGCGGGCGTCGCCGACAATCGTCAGGGCGTTGTACTTGGCGGCGTCGAAGACGGCGGTATTGATGGCGGCGATACGGGCCTTGGGAAACAGAGCCGCTGAACCGGTCGTGAAGTCCTGAAGCCGCGTGCCGACTGCCAGGATCAGGTCAGCCTGGGCTGCGGCGATATTGGCGGCATC
This sequence comes from Asticcacaulis sp. P4_H10, assembly GCF_056400965.1. Classification (NCBI taxonomy): domain Bacteria; kingdom Pseudomonadati; phylum Pseudomonadota; class Alphaproteobacteria; order Caulobacterales; family Caulobacteraceae; genus Asticcacaulis; species Asticcacaulis sp. P4_H10. Next base: position 167,574 of record NZ_JBFUKH010000007.1, read on the forward strand.
GCTGCCGGTCACCCCGACGGCGCCGAGATTGAGCGGGTGATCATAGGGCACGGCGCCCTTCCCTGCCTGGGTTTCGCAGAACGGGATATTGTGGCGTTCAGCAAAGGCGGTGAGTTGCGTCTCGGCCCGGCTGTAACGAACGCCGCCGCCCGCGATGATCAATGGCCGCTCGGCTTTCGACAAAGCGTCGATCAGGTCCGTGACCTCGACCGGATCGGCATGGGGCCGGCGGATGCGCCAGACCTTCGGTTCGAAGAAGTTCTCTGGGAAATCATATGCTTCGGCCTGGACGTCCTGACACAGGGCGAGGGTCACAGGACCGCAGTCGGCCGGATCGGTCAGGACGCTCATGGCGCGCGGCAGGGCCTTCAGGATCTGCTCCGGGCGGGTGATCCGGTCGAAATAGCGCGACACCGGCCGGAAACAATCATTGGCCGTCACCAGCCCGTCACCGAAATCCTCAATTTGCTGGAGCACCGGATCGGGCCGGCGGCTGGCATAGACGTCGCCTGGCAGAAACAGCACAGGCAGGCGATTGACGTGGGCGACGGCCGCTGCGGTGACCATGTTGGTGGCGCCAGGGCCGATCGACGTCGTGCAAACAAAGGCGCGCTGTCGCGCCATCTGCTTGGCGTAGGCAATGGCCGCGTGCGCCATGCCCTGTTCGTTATGGGCGCGATAGGTCGGCAGCGTGTCGCGCGCACTGTAAAGCGCCTCACCGAGACCCGCGACATTGCCGTGGCCGAAAATGGCCCAGACGCCGGCGAAGTACGGCACCGGACCGGTTTCGGTTTCGATCGACTGGCACGTCAGATAACGCACCAGGGCCTGCGCCATGGTCAGCCGAACGGTCACGCCGCGCTTTCCTTCAATGCGCCGGACACGGCCGGTTGCGCCAGGCTGCGCATTTCACGCCAAGCAGTGACCAGCCGCGACAGTTTGGCGCTCATGGCGTCGACTGCCGCTGTATCGTCCATCTCGCCCTTCAGCCACTGGGCGGCGACGTCATGGAAGATGGTGCGGCCGATGGCGAAACCCTTCACGCAATCGAAGCGCGCCGCGACTTCAAAGGCGCGCAGAAGCTCGTCCTCGGGCGCAGACAAGCCCAGCACCACCACGCCCCGGCACAGCGGATCATTGGCCGAGATGGCAACGTCGATATTCTCCCAGATGCAAGGATCGGTCACAGGTTCCAGCTTCCACCAATCGGGTTTGATGCCCAGATCGTACAGCCGCTGGATGGCTCGCGCACGTGTCATCTTGTCCGAGGGCATGTCGGGCGGCAGGATCAGTTCTAGCAGCAATTCGTGGCCTGACCTGCGGCAGGCATCAAACAAGATGACCAACTGACGTTCCTGTTCGGCCTTCAGGTCTTCGGCATCGTCAGGATGGTAGAGCACAAGGCATTTGACGACCTGGTTGGCCGGCCAAGTGCTCAGGTCAAGACCGACATCGGCGCCGGTTTCGAATTGCAGCGGCCGTGACTTCGGCACCTCGACCGGACGGCCGATCCAGTAGGTGGTGTGGCCGGCTTCGCTGAGAGCATCGGCGCCATAACGGCCGTCGAGCAGGACACCGAAACCCGCACTGCCCTGGGCCAGGCTATCCACAGCCCGCAGGGCCAGGCGCTTGAAGTCCGAGATACGCGTGTTGTCGGCGCCGAGATCCGCCGCCATCTCTTCGAACTGGAAGCGGTGATCCATGGCCAGGATCATCAGGGCATCATAATCGCGGTGGCGGGTATAGGACCAGTGCAGGTGGTCCAGATGGGCCTGATCGGTGGGCGACATCGGATGTTCGATCGCGAGAAAGGCCTGCAGTTCCTCAAAGGTCGGCATGGCCGGCGCGCAGGAATGACGGGTGACGACCAGGGCGCCGCAGGCATTGGCCCAGCGGCCACAGGTGAGGAGGTCTTCGCCGCCCAGCCAGCCGCGCAGAAAGCCGGCACTGAACGCATCCCCTGCACCCAGCACGTTCATGATCTCGATCGGGAAGCCCGGCACGACCAGCCCGTCGGCGACACGATCGGGTATCGGGCCGCTGAAGATCGCGCAGCCATCGGCGCCCAGCTTGCAGACCAGAACAGCGTCGCTGGTGGCGCGGATCGCCTTCAGCGCAGTGATGACGTCGTCGCTGCCGCCCAGGATGCGGACCTCTTCCTCGGTGCCGATGATCAAGTCGCACAGCGCCGTTACGGCGGCAAGGCGGCTGGTCACGGCCTGGTTGGCGACGTAGCGCTGTTCGCCCATGTCGCGCGAAGTCAGCCCCCACAGGACGGGACGGTAGTCGATGTCGAAGGCGATCTTGCCGCCGGCGGCCCGGACCTGGCGCACGGCTTCCAGGCTGGCGGCATAGACCCCTGGCTGGGACAGATGCGTACCGTCGATGACCAGGGCGCGCGCCGAAGCCGTCCATGCCGGGTCAATATCGGCCATGTCGATGGCCATGTCGGCGCAGTTTTCGCGATAGAAGATAAGCGGAAAAGTGTCCTTATCGACGATACCCAGCAGGACCAGTGCTGTCAGCCGGTGTGGATCTGTGACCACTCCGCGCGTATCGACGCCTTCGCGGTTGAGAGCTTCCAGGATGAAACGGCCCATATGGTCGGCGCCGACGCGTGTAATCAGACCTGCTTTCAGGCCCAGACGTGCTGCACCGATGGCTGTATTGGTTGGACTGCCCCCGACATACTTGGCGAAGGAAGACATGTCCTCAAGCCGGCTGCCGATCTGTTGACCATACAAGTCCACACTGGATCGCCCGAGGGTGATAACATCCAGCCGGCCAGCATCGAAAACGTCCATACGCGAATCCTCCACGGGGCGTCGTCGCACCCTCATTGGAATTTTTATTCTCTCATTTCGAAAATTGCAATTATCATTTCAAAATGCATGCACCTTTCCGCTATTCTTCGTTTTGAGCGGCAAATGCGTAGGCGATGACCAACGCCTGGGCGAGGCACAGGGTCGCTGTCGCCGAGCGGAAGGAGCGAACCTCGGACTCCCTTAACAGCAAAGTGTTGGCCGCACCCTTGACGAGCGGTGACACGTTGGAATCGGTAATCGCCAGGATGCTGGCGCGGTGTTCGATCGCCAGGGCATGGCAGGTCACTGTTTCTTCGGCATAAGGTCTGAAGCTGATGGCGATCAGCAGGTCTTCGGGCGCGATTCCGCGCGCCTGATTGCTCCAAAGCCCGCCCGTGCCGTCGATGAAACAGACGCGCTTACCGGCGCGTTGCAAGGCATAGGCAAGGTACGAGGCAGCCGGAAAGGAACGGCGGAAACCCGCAATATAGATGGTCTTCGCCTGTACCATGGCGTCGACGGAGGACGTGATCTGGGCTGAGGTCAGCGACTGGCGCAGGTGGTTGAGCGCCAGGGTGTCGGCTTCGACGATTTCATCGAGGATATTGTCGGCGGATTCTTCACCGCTGGCCTCGCTGAACTGGCGCGCCCGTTCGCCATAAGCCAGGGTGATGTGGCTGGCCAGCATCTCGTCGCGAATGATCTTCTGCATCTGCGACGCACCGGTATAACCAAGTGACTTGGCAAAGCGGACGATGGCCGACGGCTGCACGCCCGCGCGGTCGGCGATGACGGCCAGGGATTCGAAGGCGACATCTTCAGGTTTGTCTAGTACGAAGCTGGCAACCTGTTTCATGCGGCGAGACGCAAGATCGTACTGACGCATGATCCGGGCGCGCAGCGACTCTACGGTCAGTGGCGGACTAGCCTCCTGAGTGTTGAGATCAGGATGTTCATTGGCCATAATCTTCCCCTCGTGCCTCTGTCTGACCGGGATGGAATTCCAGGTTGACAGACTGTAGAATTTTTGTTCCAAAACTGGAACGCAAGTTACGGAATGACTTCGGCTTGATATTACCGGTATCATTCTAAAAATGGAATAAATATTTCGTGCAGGAAAAACATGTTTGAAATTGCCGTCATCGGCGCCGGTCGCATCGGCCGCATCCACGCCAAAAACGTCGCCGCACATCCGCGCCTGCGCCTGAAAGCAATCGTCGACCCTGTCGGCAACAGCGCGGCTGAGCTGGCGACGGAAACGGGTGCTGTTGTATCCAGCTTCGACGCTGTGCTGGCCGATCCATCGATCGCCGGCATTGTCGTAGCGTCGCCAACCGATCAGCACCTTGACCAGACGCTGAAGGCGATTGCCGCGGGCAAGGCGGTCATGTGCGAGAAGCCGATCGACCAGGACCTGGCGACTGCGCGCGCCGCCGCGGCTCAACTGGGCGGGGCCAAGCCCCTGCTGCTCGGTTTCAACCGCCGCTTCGACCGCCATTTCGGCGCCCTCAAGCGCCAGTTGGATGCCGGCCGGGTCGGCGCGCTGGAAAGTCTGCTTATTGTCAGCCACGACCCGTCCCCACCGCCCATCAGCTACGTCAAGGTATCGGGCGGCCTGTTCAAGGACATGGCCATCCACGATTTCGACATGGCGCGCTACCTGCTGGGCGAAGAGGTGACCGAGGTGTTCGCCAGCGCGTCATGCCTGGTCGATCCGGAAATTGGCAAGGCCGGCGATATCGACACCGCCAAAACGACCCTGAAGACGGCGTCTGGCCGCATCTGCGTCATCAGCAATTCGCGCCGATCGGGCTATGGCTACGACCAGCGCATCGAAGCCTATGGCGCCAAGGGGTTGCTGAAGGCCGACAACGTGCTGGAATCGACGGTGGCCCACTGGGGCGCGGACGGTCCAGTGCTCGATGCCTTCCAGAACTTTTTCCTCGACCGCTATGCCGAGGCCTATCGCAGCGAGGTCGAGCATTTCGCTGCGATTATCTCCGGCGAAGCCAAACCGCTCGTCGGCTATGACGATGCCGTAAAGGCCCTGGCCCTGGCCGAAGCGGCTGCACAGTCGGTCGCCACCGGACAGGTGGTCAGACTGTAGCGTTTCGCCAGATCGCTCAAGCGTAAGAAAACATTCGGCCGTTCGCATCAATTGATGCGAACGGCCGAATGCCTCTCACCCGTCAAGGACGTGTGTTCTTACATCTTGTAGTTCACGCCGATGAAGAAGCGGCGGCCGTTCTTGTAGAAGGCGGTCGGTGCTTCGGTGAATGAACTGAAGGAGTAGTAGGTCTGATCCAGCAGGTTCTGGCCATTGGCATAGATCGACAGATGATCGCTGAGCTTGTAGCTCGCCGACAGGTCGACCTGCTCGTAGGAGTCGGTGAAATCCTTTGAATTACGGCGCCCGATACCCGTGAAGTACTGGGAACGATAGTTGTAGCTCAGACGGACCTGCCAGGGCCCCTGCTCATAGTAGGGGATGATGTTGATGTTATCACGCGACAGGTACGGCATGTTGTAGGCCGTCGTGCCGGTATCCGCATCGGCAAACGTATAGTTCGCGATGATGCCGAAACCGTACGCGATGTCCTTCTGAGCCTGCAGGGCGAAGCCTGTAACGGTAGCGTCCTGGGCGTTGAACGGCGAACTGAAGGAATAGGTCGCGTTGGCGCCGGTCAGCCGGTTGACGAAGACCTTGTCCTGCGTGTCCTGGACGACGTAGGAACTGATCTTGCGGTGGAAGAATTCAGCGGCAAACAGACCGGATTTGCCTACGTACCATTCCACGGAGCCTTCGAAGTTCAGGGACTCATAAGGCTTCAGGTTGGCATTGCCGCCACCGCCGGTCAGGGTGCGATCGTTCAACTCCACTGTGCCGGCCAGTTGGCTGTAACGCGGACGGGCGATCACCTTGGCCGCGCCGAATTTCAACAGAACATTATCGGATGCATCGTAGACGATGTTCACGTTTGGCAGGAACTCGTTCTGCTTTTGCTTCACGGTCATGGGCGTATAGGTGACGCCGCCGTCGGCCGTTTCCCAGTAGTTGGAAACGTCTTCCGTCGAAACCAGGCGTCCCCCGACGTTTCCATGCCAGTTGCCCTGGCGGAAGTTGCCCTGCAGATACGCTGCAGCGATGTTTTCCTTGACGGTGAACTCCATGCCGAACTTCGGTCCATTATACCGGGTCACGCTGGCGTCGATGACCTGGAAGATGCCGGCCTGGGTCAGCCCGAGGTACTGCATGGCATTGCCGCTTCCACCCATGTCGGCCCAAAGGTCAGCCGGCGTATTTTCCGAGGCAAAATCGCTAAGATACAGGGTCTTGTTCGCGTAGTAGTCCCAGCCCTCGGCATCGAGCGAGTTCTCGTGGTTGGTCAGCTTGGCCCCGAACAGGACCGTTTCGAAGATGCCGTTCAGATTGCGCTTGAAATCGATCTGTCCGTACGTCTCTTTGTCGGTCGTGCGGCTGCGCTCCATGCCACCCATCTGGACGTAATTCGCTGTGACGCCGTTAATCGTGCTGGGCGTTGACGAGGGTGTGCGCGCCAAGGCCTTTGCCGTCGTCGGCGCGGTATCGTAATTGATGTTGGTGCTGTCCGACGTGAACCCGAACGTAAAGCCCGAATTGAAATCGAAGCTGATCATGCGTTCCGGTTCTTTACCGCCGGTGGCCTGGGTCCAGCCGACATTGCCGCTGATCTTCCAGTCCCCTGCGTTCCACTTGCCGGCGAGATTGAGGCTGTCCGTCTTTACGACCGTACTGCGCAGGATGGCGTCGTACTGGGTGAGCGAGCCGGTCCCGGCGGCCTTTGCCGGAATGTAGGCACCCTTGATCAGGCCATTGCCCACGGTAAAGTTCTGGGCGTTGGCGCTGTTCCATACCGGAACCGCATACATGGATTGGTTGTAGTTGGTATAGTCGCCTTCGATGTGCAGGGCGGACAGGTCGAACTCGACGTCGTCGCTGGGCTTCCACTGCACGGCCGCGCTGAGGCCCTTGCGTTCGCGTGTCTGGTCAAAATAGGCCCAGTTGAAGCAGCAAGGCACATTTGCCGCCGCCAGATCCGTATAGGAGGCGACTGTAGGTGCTGCACCGTTGATATTGGGGCCGCTGACCGCCGTGACGTTTCCGGAAGAATCCTTCGTGGTTGTAAACGCGCTGTTGAACGCACCGGCGCCCATATAGCCAAAGTACTCGATACCGGCGCGGTGCAGTTGCTGCTTGTCATAGGTGGCGGCAACCAGGACACCGAAATTCCTGTTGCTGTTGCGCCAGCTGTACAGCGCCGACCCGCGTATGTCGCCCTTTTCCGACCGGTCATTGTAGCTGTAACCCAGCGAACCGGTGACCGTCCCGGCCTTCAGATCGAGCGGTTTACGCGTTTCGAGAATGACGGTGCCGCCAAGCGAACCCTCGTCGATCCACGCTTCAGGGTTCTTGTAAACCTTCAGCTGGCCGACGATTTCCGGCGCCATGAGGGAATAGTTGAATGTGCGGCTGGTCGGATCGTTTGGATTGCCGCCCCAGTCGGCCGATGCAATCGAATGACCATCGACCAGAATCCGGTTCAATGCCGGATCCGTTCCGTGAATCGACACCTTTTCGCCTTCGCCGAAGTTCCGGTCGACGCTGACGCCCGGAAGGTGTGAAAGCGATTCGGCGATATTGGTATCAGGGAACTTGCTTACATCTTCCGCAGAGATGACATCGACGATGGCATCGGTCCGCTTCTTCAGTTGCGCAGCCTTTTGAAGGCTTCCGCGAATGCCTACGACGACGACGTCTTGGCTGTCATCCACCTTGTCCTGCGCGAAGGCAGAACAGGACAGCATGGCACCGGCGATCGCGGTGCTCATCAATATCGAACGCTTCAATTTCATGTCTTTTCCCGTTTCCCGACAGATTGTTCCTGAGGCGGCGCAACGTGCTTTCGAGCTGAGTCTTCGGCTTTCCGGCACTGTGCGAAGGGCATTGAGCGGCCGATGTCGCAAATTGGTCAATATCAATTAGTAAATTTGTTTTATTATTTCGCCGCAGCGGCAGGACCAATATGTGCCATTATCTCGAGAAATGCCGGTTGCATAGAACCGGCCGGTTGCTATTTTATTCTTCAAAAACATTTTATTAGCGGCGCCCGGCTTGGTTTTGTCGCGCGAATAGACCAATTTCACATATTGAGACATATTTGCGACATCGGAGTGAAACCGCCCCCATGCCCACTTGTGCTTCCAGGTCAAATTCGGAAATCTGGCTTTATCCTCCAGTAAACTGAAGGATTTTGAGTGCGCCGAACACCGGCGGCTCATGCAGCGCCCGGCATTGGTCAGATGGAAGATTTTGCCCCCATGGGGAACATAGTCATTGTTGGTGGCGGAACAGCAGGCTGGATGGCTGCTGCGTTGCTGGCGAAGCTGACCCAAAACAAGCTTGGCGAAATTCATCTTATCGAATCAGATGCAATTGGTACTATCGGCGTCGGCGAAGCCACGATCCCGCCGATTCGGGACTTCAACCGGCTGCTTGAGATCGACGACACGGATTTCATCCGGGAAACCCGCGCGACTTTCAAGCTTGGCATAGAGTTTCGCGACTGGAAGTGCCTGGGCGACAGCTATATGCATCCGTTTGGAACGGTTGGCGCCGGCGTGGGCAGGGCCGCATTTCACCACAGCTACATTCGCGCACGCGCGGCGGGCGATCGGACGTCATTCGAAACCTATTCCCTGGCCTCGGTCGCTGGCAGACAGGCGCGCTTCGCACCCCCGCCGGCCGGTGACCGCGGTGTTCATTCAACGATCGGTTACGCGTTTCATTTCGATGCCGGACTGTATGCCGCGTTTCTGCGGCGCTATGCCGAAGCGCGCGGCGTCAAACGTCACGAAGGCAAGATCATTCATGTGGCACAGCGGCCGGAGGACGGGTTCATCGCCTCCGTCACGACAGATAAGGGCCTGACGTTACAGGGAGATCTGTTTATCGACTGCTCCGGCATGCAGGCACTGCTTTTGGAAAAGACGCTGCAAACGGGTTTCGAAGACTGGAGCGCCTGGTTGCCGGCCAGCCGCGCCTGGGCGGTTCCGAGCGCAAGCACAAGCCCTGTTCTGCCCTATACGCGCTCCACCGCCCATGGCTCTGGCTGGCAGTGGCGCATTCCCCTGCAACACCGGATCGGGAACGGGATGGTCTTTGCTCACGACTTTATCGAAGAGACGAAGGCGTGCGATATTCTGATGTCACATCTGGAGGGCGAGGCCTTGGCGGACCCACGCCTTATCAAGTTCCGGACGGGACGATCGAAGGCGTTCTGGAATAAGAATGTCGTGGCGATTGGACTTTCCGGCGGCTTCATGGAGCCGTTGGAATCGACGTCCATCCATCTCATCCACTCGGGCCTGATCAAGCTGATGGATCTGTTCCCGGACAAGGATTTCAGTCCGCTGCTGGCTCAGCAATACAACACCGCCGTTGGCCTGGATTTCGAAACGATCCGTGACTTTCTGGTTCTTCACTACAAGGTCACAGAACGTACCGACTCCGACTTCTGGAACTACTGCCGCAACATGTCGATCCCGTCCTCCCTGCAATACAAGATCGATCAGTTCGTCGAGAACGGCCGGGTCGTAATGTCACGTGGCGATCTTTTCCAGATTCCAAGCTGGCTGTCGGTTATGATCGGTCAGGGACTCATACCCAAACGATATGATCCCCTTGCCAATCTGGTGGCGCCAGATACGCTTGCAGAAACCCTGGCAGCCATGCGCACAGCTATTGCCGATCATGCCCGGCGCCTGCCTTTGCATTCCCAATACCTCCGCCAGATGGGCATGGAGGTGTCGGAACCCGATCCGAGCTCAGCCGACAGACACGCAGAAAGCCTGGGTTGACAGCGATTGGAATAAATTTTCCAAAATTGCTAATAAACGGAATTGACGTTTCTTAATTCTGCTTCCATTTTCAGCGACGTTAAACCGGTCAGTCAGCGCATGGTGTGGCACCGAAGGCAGCTCCGGTTGCCGTGCGCCCTTCCGGGCTTGTTTCACTATCCAACAAAATACACGGCGGAAACCGACATGCCTGACATTGCGCCCGAAGAGTCTGTCAATCCAGCTCCGCCTGCCAAAGGGATGTCGCTTATGGATGCCCTTGGCTCGTACGATCGTGCGGGGCCCGGCCCGGCCTACATGACGCTCAAAAACGCCTTTCGCCAAGCCATTCGAAAAAAGCTTTTACCGCCCAGCGCAACGCTTCCACCAGAAAGAGAGCTGGTGGAAATGCTCAAATTGTCGCGGATGACCATTCGCAAGGCGATGGAAGGTTTGGTCGAAGAAGGGTTATTGTTGCGCCGCCGCGGATCAGGCACCTTCGTAGCGAACAGGGCTGAGAAGAACTTCTCCACGCTGACGTCGTTTACGGAAGACATGATATCGCGCGGTCGAAAGCCCCGATCGGAATGGCTTGAAAAAACCTGCGCAGTGGCTTCGACGGACGAGCTTCTGACGCTCGGCCTGTCACCCGGGACGCGCGTCTATCGCTTGTCGCGGCTCAGGTTCGCAGACGGCAAGGTCATTGCGCTGGAATACACCGTCGTACCGGCGGACTGCCTGCCGTCTCTCGAAGCCATTGGAAGTTCACTGTATCGCGCGCTTGAACAGGTCGGAAACCGGCCTGTCAGAGCTCTGCAAAGATTGCGCGCCGTGCTGTTCACGCCTGAGCAAGCCGAAAAATTGCAGGTCAGGCCCGGAGACGCCGGCCTGATGATCGAACGCCGGAGTTTTGCGGCAAACGGGCGTAGCTGCGAGCTTTCCAAATCGTGGTACCGCAGCGACGCCTACGACGTCACGGCGGAACTGAACGGCGCTTAGCAACAGTTCGTTCCGGCGCCTATGGCGCCACGATCCCCTGCCCCCATTTGCCGGGGGTCTTGCCCATAACCAGTTCCAGCTTGCCGCCATTGACGATATCGGACTGGCGCAGGAAGGCGGCCTTGAGCGGCTGGCCATTCAATTTGGCTGACTGGATATAGATGGCGTCCGGGCCGGCATTGCGCGCCGCGATCTCGAACGTCTTACCATTCTCAAGCCGGATGACAGTCTGCGGCTGGTGAGGGCCGTGCAGATAGAACAGGTCGCTGCCGAGCTTGGGGAAGAGGCCGATACGGTTGAAGACGTAGTGCGAACTCATGGCGCCGTTGTCTTCGTCGCCCGGATAGGCATTGGCCGTAAAGTCGCGGAAGATAGCCGAGGCCCAGTAGGCCGACAGGTCGGGCCGGCCAACATTATGGAACAGCCACGGTGTGGTGAAGGACGGCTCGTTGGTCATGTCGATCAGGCCCGCCTTCAGGGCGTGTTCCAGGCGTTCGCGGAAGCGGTCGGGGCCGCCCATGACCGCGATCATGCCGGGAATGTCGTGCAGCATGTCGTAGGAATAGACCCACGCCGTGCCTTCATAAAAGCCGACATTGTTATAGGTGACGCCATCCCAGCCAAGCTTGGGGTCGATGTCCTGGAAGCGGCCATCGGCATATTTTGGCAGGATGAAACCGCTGAAGCCATCGCTGGTCGCGTCGGCATTCCACACCTTGCGCCAGCTGTCGGAGCGCTTGAGCAGCAGCGCGGCCTTTTCGGTGTCGCCGGCCTTTTCGGCGATCTTTGCCGCGAAATAGTCATTGAGCGCAAAGCCGACCGTCGATGAGCCGGATTTGGCGCGCTGGTTGTTCGGCTCCGGGCTGCGGTCACCAACGGCGAAGTAGCCTTCGGTCAGATAGCGTGGGCGGCGGCGTTCAAAGGCGTTGAAATGGACGACCTTCCAGGCGGCGGTCCAGTCGATGCCCTCGACCCCGCGCAGCAGGCCTTCGCCGATGACGTTGTCGACCTCATCACCGCCTTGGCCGACATGGTAGTTGCGGCCGGCAATAATGGCTGTGTCGGCGGCGCCGAACTTGTCGAAGGTGTGGACGAAGGAGGCGACATTGGCCGCATATTCGCGCGGCTTGATCAGCGACATCAGCGGGAATTCGGTGCGGTATGTGTCCCACAGCGTATAGTAGTCATCCCAGTTGGGTGCCTGCAGCTCAGAATCGACCTGGTCGAGGCTGCGGTCGCGTGGCTGAATCGCCGTGTGATACAGCGCCGTGTAAAACCGGCGCTTGTCGGCTTCGGGCACGCCCGAAATCTCGATCCGGCTCAGCTCGGTGTTCCAGGCGTCACGGGCATGGCTGCGCACAGCGTCGAAGTTCCAGTCGGGCAGGTCGTGTTCCAGCAACTGCTGGGCGCGCTCCGCCCCGGCGAAGGACACGGCCACCTTCATCAATACCGGCTTATCGACCGATGCCGCAAATGACCACCAGGCACCGAGGCGCTCATCGGCGCCGCTCTTGCCTGAGATGGCGCCTTTCAGGACCTCACCGTTTTTGAACACGCCCCAGGCCGTGGGCTTGGTGTCGAGCTGCGCGACGAACCAGATATCGACCTTGGCCGGGTTCCAGTAGCCCTTGGCCTTGACGCGGCCAATGATGCGGCCCTCAGCCGGATAGAGGGTGACTTCGGCATTGTCGCTGGCCGTCACGCCCAGGATCTTGCGTGTGATGTCGAAGACAATACTGGCCTGATCGGTCGCCGGATAGGTGAAACGATATATGGCGGCGTAATGGGCCGGCGTGACCTCGGCGCGGATATTGTAGCGCGACAGGGTGACGCCGTAGAGGTCGGCCCCGGCCTGCTCATCGGCCTTGGGCGAGGTGTGCGCGGCCTCGTCGAACTGCGGCGCACCGACCTGGGGCGAAACCAGGAAGGTGCCATAGGTCGTCACCCCACCCGAGCCCTGCGTATGCAGTTGCGCAAAGCCGCTGATCTCGGCCTTGGGATCATAGCCGGCATTGCTGCCGGTCAGGGTCTGCGGGCTGGGGTGGATCGAACCGTGCGGCAGGGCTGTGCCCGGAACCGTATCGCCCTGATTGTCGTTGCCGACGCCGATCATCGGATCGACGTGGGCGTAGAGCGGCCTGGCGGTTTCAGCCAGGGCGGGGAGCGCCAGCAAGGCCACAAGAGTCGTCAGGGCAGCAAGCGCAGGTCTCATTTCCGGTCTCCGGTTTGGGTGGCCCAATTACGCGGCGCGTCGGCCATGTCGAGTTCAAGGACGCCGCCCGCAGCCAGTTCGGCGTGGGTCAGGACAGCACGGTCGATCGGACGGCCGTTCAGGCGGGCGCCAACGACATAGATGCGGGCATCAGACGTCTGCGGCGCAGAAATGGTGAAGGTCTTGCCGCCTTCCAGCCGGATGACGGACTGGCTGAATATGGGAGAGCCGATATAGTAGCGCGGCTGGCCGGCGATGGGATAAAGGCCGATCGCGCTCCAGACATACCAGGACGACATGGTCCCGGCGTCGTCATTGCCCGGCAGACCTGCGCGCGAGGTATTGTATTGCGCCTTCAGGATATGGCGGACGCGCTCGGCCGTGCGGTCGGGCCGCCCGGCGTCGATATAGAGGTAGGGCGCCAGGATATCGGGCTCATTGCCCTGGGCGTAATAACCGTCGTCGAACAGGCGGTCGAGCCACGCCACGAAAGCCTTCTGCCCGCCGGTAATGCCGATCAGGCCTGGCACATCCTGTGGGACATAGGTTGAATATTGCAGGCCGTTGCCTTCATAGAAGGGCGCCTCCCACCACGGGGTCGACTTGTCCGGATAGTCATAGGTGCAGGTGAAGTTTTCCAGGCCCCGCCCGTCGGGATAGCGCGGCCGGATGCAGCCGAGATCGGCATCCCACAGCTTCTTCCAGCCTTCTGAGCGCTTGAGATAGCGGGCGGCGATATCGCGTTTGCCGAGGGTCTGCGCCACCTGGGCGATGGCGAAGTCATCGTAGGCGTATTCAAGCGTGCGCGATGCCGACCGCGGCTGAGTCAGGGGAACAAAGCCGAGCTTGAGATAATCGCTAAGCACGCGGCCCTGATGGAAGGGCTGGTCGGACTCGACCTCGCCGTTCTTGAGGATGGCTTCGAAGGCCAGGTTGTGGTCGAAACCGCCGAGGTTCTTCACGACCGCATCGGCTATGACGACATCGCCATTTGAGCCGCCCTGGGTCATGCCGTTCGCTCCGGCGATTCGGGCGTCGGGCAGCCAGCCGGTGTGGCGGTAGGTGTCGATCAGCGACCGCACCATGTCACGCTGGCGCTGCGGCTGGATGACGGTCAGGAGCGGGTGAACCGTGCGGAAGGTATCCCACAGCGTATAGAAGTCTTCGTAGTGCGGCTCGGCCGATTGCCACCAGACGTTCTCGCCGGTGACGTCGTGCGGCATGGTGTGGGTACGGTAGAGACCAGTGTAGAAGATTCGCTGCTGGTCCGGCGTGCCGCCGCTGACCTCTATGCGTGACAAGGCGTCGCGCCACTGCGCTTCGGCGCCGGCCTGCGCCTTTTCGAAATCCCAGTCGGGCGCTTCGGCGCGCAGGTTGGCCTTCGCCTTCTCGACGCTGATAAAGGAGACACCCAGCCTGAGCTGGACCTTGCGGTCTTTGCTTAAGTCGAAACCGGCCCACACGCCTGTCCGGCGCGCGAACTCCATCTGCGTGTCGTAATCGATCATCAGCGCCGTCTTCGACGCCAGGGTCTTTGCCTGCGGCAGCCCATCGAGTGCGCCAGTCCCGGGATGGGTCTTAAGCGTGCCCTGCCCTGCCTGCCAGGCGCCAAAGTCGGAAGCCGGGCGGTCGGTCTCGGCATAGAAGTAGAGCTTATAGGGCGCCGGATTCCAGCCGCCTTCGAAACTGGCCCAGCCAGCGAAACTGTGGTTATCGATGACGTCGACATGGACGGCGGTCGCCCTTTGGCCTTCGCCGCGCAGAGCTATGATCGAGGTGACGTCGAGGATCAGATTGCCGCGTGCCTGGCCATCCGGGAAGGTGATGCGCGTCAGCCCCGTCAGGCGCGTCGCCGTCAGTTCGACGCGTATGGCCTCTGGCTTGCTGTCGCCGAGGGTGACGGCGTAATAGCCGGGCGAAGCCACCTCATCAGCCTTGGCGAAGACCATATTGTGCACGGCCAGGTCGCCGACCGTCGGCGTCAGCCGGAAATTGCCGTACTTGCTCTTGCCGCCCGTGCCGCTGACGTGGGTGAAGCTGAACCCCATGATCGCGCTGGCGGAATCGTAGCCATTTGTGTCGGAATTGGCCGTGTCCGGGCTGAGTGAAACGAACCCGAACGGCACGCCGGCGCCTGGCACCGTATTGCCGCCTGCATCGGCGCCAACGAACGGGTCAGCCATCTGCACAAGCGTCTGGGCATGACCAGCGCCGGGCAAGGTTAAGCTGACAGCCGCCAGAATTGCGAACAGCCGGCGCATGGCTCAGGCCCTCCCGCGGTGAGATTTGGCGTAGACGTCGAAGGCGACGGCAGCGACGATGATCAGGCCGATGACGACCTGCTGGAAGTAGGACGAGACGTGCATGATGACCAGGCCGTTCGACAGGACGCCGATCAGCAAGGCGCCGATCAGCGTACCCCGCATGCTGCCTGAACCGCCGGACAGGCTGGCGCCGCCGATGACGACCGACGCGATGACGCGCAGCTCGTAATTTATGCCCGCGACCGCTTCGGCCGAGCCCAGACGTGCAGACAGCAGGAAGCCCGAAAGACCGGCCAGCAGCCCTACCAGCACATATACGCTGACGATGATCGCCTTGACGTCGATGCCGGCCAGGCGCGCCGCCTCGGCATTACCGCCGACAGCGTAGACCTGGCGGCCATAGCGTGTGTAGCGCAGGGTGATATGGCCGATCAGGGCGACCAGCGCGAAGATCAGCACCGGCACTGGCACGCCCAGTATGTCGCCCGTGCCCCACCAGCGATAGCCGTCGTCAAAGCCGGAAATGGGACCGCCATCGTTCAGGATCAGGGTCGCGCCCCGCCAGATGGTCATGCCGCCCAGCGTGACGATAAAGGCCGGCACCTTGAGGAAGGTGACACACTTGCCCTGCACAAAGCCTGCGACGAGGCCGATGGCCGAGGCTGTAACCAATGCCGCCAGCCATTCCGGCACGACACCGCCCAGGTGCTGGACGACCCATGCGGCGGCGATGGCCGCAAAGGCCAGCAGCGAACCGACGGCCAGGTCGACGCCCGCTGTCAGGATGACAAAGGTCATGCCGACGGCGATGACACCATAGATCGACACCTCGGTGAGGATATTGATGGCGTTGCGCAGCGACAGGAAGCGGGGATTCCAGGCGGCAAAGACCGCGATCAGCAGCAGCAGGAACAGCGTGGTGCCCCAGGTGCGCAAAAAGGCGACCATGTCGAAGCCAGGCCGGTCGGTGGAAGTGGTCATGCTATCTCTTTCGAATTCATGCTGCGCGCCCCGTCGCCATAAGGCCCATCAGGGTTTCTTCGTCGGCGGCAAAGCCATCGATCGTGCCGGCGATACGGCCTTCGCGGAAGACAATGATGCGGTCGCTGACCGCCATTACTTCTGGCAGTTCCGACGAGACGACGATGACAGCAATGCCCGCCGATGCCATGTCGAACAGGACCTGATGGACATCAGCCTTGGCGCCGACATCGACGCCACGCGTCGGCTCATCGACGATCAGCACCTTTGGCGACAAGGCCATGCAACGGGCCAGCAGCACCTTTTGCTGGTTGCCGCCCGACAGGGTGGAAATGGCGACGCCGTCATTGGCCATCTTGATATTCAGCCTGGCGCGAAAGTCTTCGACCAGGCGCTGCTCGGCCGCTTCGTCGACGAATATGCCCCAGCGTGACAGGCGCTTCAGGCTGGGCAGGGACAGGTTGTGACGGATGGAATGGGTAAGAAAACAGCCCTGCTGCTTGCGGTCTTCCGGCACCAGGGCAATCCCCGCCTTCAGCGCGTCGCACGGGCCGTCGAGATTCAGGCGCTTGCCGTCCAGTGTCACGGTCCCGCTGTCCATGGCGTCAGCCCCGAACAGGACGCGGACCAGATCGGTGCGGCCCGCGCCGACCAGCCCCGCCAGACCGACGATCTCGCCGGAGCGAACCTCGAAGCTGACATCGTGCAGCGATGTGCCGCGCGCCTCGTGACGGCCACGCTTGCGGCTGACGCCCTCGACCTTCAGCACGACCTCGCCCGCGCTGCCGTGGGGCGGCCGCTTCAGGAATTCGACATCGCGGCCGACCATCAGCCTTACCATGCCGTCAATCTCGATATCCGCGACCCGGCCGGTTGCGACGAATTTGCCGTCGCGCAGCACAGTATAGCCGTCGCAGATCGTCTTCACCTCTTTCAGGCGATGCGTGACATAGATGACGGCGACGCCCCGGCTCTTCAGTTCGGCGATGATGCGATGCAGGATGTCGACCTCGCGCGGACTCAAGGCCGCCGTCGGCTCGTCCATGACGATCAGCCGGGCCTGTAGCGTCATGGCGCGGGCGATTTCGACCATCTGCTGGTCGGCGACATTGAGCCGGCTGACCTCAAGGTCCGGGTCGAGATCGAGCCCCAGCCCCTGAAGCACGCCTTCGGCGTCGCGGCGCATGCGGGCATGATCGATAAGGCCCAGACGCAGTGGCTCGCGGCCGAGATAGAGGTTTTCCGCCACGGTCAGGAAGGGCTGGAGGTTGAACTCCTGATAGATGGTGACGATGCCGGCACGCTGGCGCTGGACCGGCGTGTCCGACGGCGAAAGCTTGACTCCATCGAAGGTCAGGCTGCCGGAATCGGCAGCCTGCGCCCCGGCCAGGGTCTTGAGCAGGGTCGATTTGCCGGCGCCGTTCTCGCCCAGCAGGGCGTGGACCTCACCGGCGCCAACGTTCAGTTGCGCGCCATCGAGCGCCACGACGCCAGGAAAGCGTTTGGTGATACCGGTGATTTCCAGCAAGGCCATGGCCCGCGCCCTCCCCTTGACCGGTTTTACTTAACCTCTGAAATACGCGAGGCCTGGTTCAGGTTGTCACGGGTGATCAGTATGGGTGTCAGGCTCTTGGAGGCTATGGGCGCCTTGGTCTTGAGGTGGTCGACGGCGGCGCGCAGGGCGGTACGGACCTGTTCCCCCGGATTTTGCTCGACCGTCGCGGCCATTTCACCGGCGCGGATGCGGCCCAGGGCTTCCGGGATGGCATCGAAGCCCAGGACGGCGATGTGTTTCGACGTCAGGCCGGCGCCGCGAATGGCCTCCAGTGCCCCCATGGCCATGTCGTCGTTCAAGCACAGAATGGCGTCGGGAAGGTTGGCCCCCATCGAGGTCAGGATGTTCTGGGTGACGCTGAGCGCCTGGTCACGCTTGGAATTGGCGGTCTGTTCGGCCACGATCTTGTAGGCCGCGCCGCCTGCGCTCAGCCCTTCGTGTACGCCCTTGACGCGCTCGATCGACGACGAGCTGCCCGGGTCATTGGTGATCACTACGACCTTTGCGCCCTTGGGGTAGGTCTTGACGACCCAGTCGGCCATGGCGCGACCGCCTGCCACATTGTCCGCGCCGAAGTGGGGCACGGCGTGCTTGCCGCCGGTAATGGTCCGGTCGACCGACAGAACGGTGATGCCCTCATCGGCCAAAGCGTCGGTGCTTGAGGCCAGCGCGCGGGAATCGGTCGGGGCAATGATGACGGCGCTGATGCCCTGGATGCGCGCCGCTTCAAGGTCGGCGACCTGCTTGGAGGAATTGTTCTGGCCGTCCAGCACCTGGACCTTGACGCCCAGCTTTTTGGCTTCGTCTTCCAGGTCGCGGCGCATGGCGACAAAGAAGGGTTGCGACAGGTCACTGAAGCTGACGACGATATCGCCGGACCCCGTTGCCTCGCCTTTCGAGCAGGCAGTCAGGGTTTGAAGGCCGAACAGGGCGGTGACAGCGAGCATGTGGCGGCGGCTGATGGGCATGGTGTTCTTCCTGTGGAATATGGCCGATTGGTCGACCATTTTTTATATTTGTTATAAATGGAATATTTATTCCAGGTCAACGCAAATTGTCCGACCAATTCACCTATGCCATGGTCGGGATAACGAAACTCGAATCCGCCACGCTGCCGCTGCGCGGCCAGCGCTGGGTGACCGTCTTGACGTGGGTATAGAAACGCACGCCGTCCATACCATACTGGTTGAGGTCGCCGAAGCCTGAGCGTTTCCAGCCGCCGAAGCTGTGATAGGCAACCGGCACGGGGATAGGGACATTGATCCCGATCATGCCGACCTCGACCCGGTCGGCGAAGTCGCGCGCGTGGTCGCCGTTACGGGTGAAGATGGCGACGCCGTTGCCATAGGGGTGCGCGCTTGGCAGCTTGAGGGCCTCTTCGAAACTGTCGGCGCGGACCATCTGCAGGACGGGACCGAAGATTTCGTCGCGATAGGTCTGCATCTGCGACGTCACCCGGTCGAACAGGGTGGGCGCCAGGAAGAAGCCGTCCTCGTAGCCCTGGAGCCGGAAGCCACGGCCGTCGCGGACCAGTTCGGCGCCTTCGTCTACGCCCATCTGGATATAGGATTCGATGCGTGCCTTGTGTGCGGCGGACACGACCGGACCGTAATGGGCGTCCGGATCCGTCGAGATGCCGACTTTCAACCCCTCGACCGCATCGAGCAGGCGCTCGCGCAAGGCGTCAGCTGTCTGCGCCCCGACCGGCACGACGACCGGCAGCGCCATGCAGCGTTCGCCCGCCGAGCCATAGGCCGCGCCCATGATGTCCGCGACCGTCTGGTCGAGGTCGGCGTCGGGCAAAACGATGCCATGGTTCTTGGCCCCGCCCATGCACTGCATGCGCTTGCCGTTGGCCGAACCGCGGCCGTAGACATATTGCGCGATATCCGATGAACCGACAAAGCTTATGGCCTTGATGTCTGTATGGTCCAGCAGGGCATCGACGACAGTCTTGTCGCCCTGGATGACATTGAGAATATCGTTGGGCAAGCCCGCTTCGATCAGCAACTCGGCCAAACGCAGCGGCACCGATGGGTCGCGCTCGGACGGCTTCAGGATAAAGGCATTGCCGCAGGCCAGCGCCGGTGCGAACATCCACATCGGGATCATGGCCGGGAAGTTGAACGGCGTGATACCGGCGACGACACCCAGGGCCTGGCGCATCGAATAGACGTCGATGCCCGGCCCCGCCCCTTGCGTATATTCGCCCTTGAGCAGATGCGGGATGCCGCAGGCAAATTCCACCACCTCCAGACCGCGCTGAATGTCGCCCTTCGCATCGGCTATGACCTTGCCGTGTTCACTGGACAGCATGTGCGCCAAGGCGTCCATGTCGCGTTCCAGAAGCCGCTTGAATTCGAACATGACCCGGGCGCGACGCTGGGGGTTCACGGCCGCCCACGCCGGCTGCGCTGCCTGCGCCGCCGCAACCACCTGGTTCACCAGGGCGCTGTCGCCCAGTTCGACCGAGGCCTGGACCTGGCCGGTGTTCGGATCGAAAACATCGGACAGCCGCCCGCCGGCAGACTGCTGCCGGCCGTTAAAAAAGTGTCCGATGTGACGCATGGAGAGCAACCTTCGACTGGACCGGCCCTGACCGGTACGCTATTTTGAGAATGAATATTTCATAAGATTGAGTTTTGCAATATTCGTTTTATATTGCGTCAAATTGCCGGGCACAGCTGACTCGCCTTTTATGCAGGCGGCCAGGTTCCAAGGGCCTGACAAGGACCGCAGCATGACGGCCAGAACATGACAGGGATACTACGCCGATGACACGATTTTCCGCAATAGCCCTGGCTGGGGCAATCGGCGCCGGACTGCTGCCTTTGGCCCAGGCCTCGGCCGGTGAGGTCGTCCTGTATGACGGCGCGCGCGTGGCAAGTGTGATTCATGACGGTCCGGGCAAAAGCCGTACGCTGCGCCTGGCGGCGAACCTGCTGGCAAAAGACCTGTCGAGCCTCACGGGCCAGGCGGCCAAGGTATCGGGCAAGGTGCGCGACTGCGCCGGGACCTGTGTGGTTGTCGGCCTTTACGACAGCCCGGAGATCCGCCGTCTGGCCCGTCTGGCGGGCGAGGACCTGTCCGGCCTGAAAGGGCAATGGGAGGTCTATCGGCGCTTTACGGTCCGCAAGGAGTCACAGAGCTATGTCGTCATCGCCGGTTCCGACCAGCGCGGTGCGGTCTATGGCACGGTGGACCTATCGCGATCCTTAGGCGTATCGCCGTGGGAATGGTGGGCCGACGTCACGCCGCGCCATCACGACCGGCTGGCGATCGATGACGCCGTCCTGACCTCGAAAACGCCGTCGGTGCAATACCGCGGCATGTTCCTCAACGACGAGGACTGGGGGTTGGTGCCGTGGGCGGCCAAGACCTTTGATCCGAAGACCGGCAATATTGGCCCGAAGACCTATGAGAAGGTGTTCGAGCTGATGTGGCGCCTCAAGGCCAATACGGTCTGGCCGGCCATGCACTCGATCTCGACGCCGTTCTATGGCGACAAGGGCAATCCGCCCCTGGCCGAAGACTATGCCGTCGTGGTCGGCACATCACACGCCGAACCGATGATGCGCAACAATCTGCGCGAATGGGACGAGCACGCGCGCGGCCCGTTCGACTTTACGAAGAACCGTCCGGCCATTCTCGACTACTGGCGTCAGCGCGCCCAGGAAGGCAAGGGGTTCGAAAACATCTATACAGTCGGCTTGCGCGGCCTTCATGACGGCCCGATGCAGGGCGCCAATACCATGGCCGAGCGCCAGGCCATCCTGCAGAACGTCATCGGCCTGCAACGCGACATCCTGAGCCAGGTCTATAAGCGTCCGGCCAAGGCCATTCCCCAGGTCTACGTTGCCTACCACGAACTGCAGGAAGCCTACGACGCCGGCCTGCATATCCCCGAAGACGTCACCCTGATGTGGGCAGACGACAATTACGGCTATATCCGCCGCTTCAGCGGCCCACAGGAAACGCAGCGGTCCGGCGGTTCAGGCGTCTATTACCACCTGTCTTACTGGGGCCGGCCGCACGACTACCTGTGGCAAGGCACCACCCACCCCTATCTGATCCATGAGCAGATGGGGCGCGCCTGGGACATGCAGGCGCGGCGGATGTGGATCGCCAATGTCGGCGACATCAAGCCGATCGAGTTCCTGACCCAGTATTTCCTCGACCTGGCTTTTGACAACGGAACGTTCAAACAAAGCCCGCGCGACTACCTGACCGGTTTCATGGCCGAGCCGTTCGGTGCGGACAATGCACCGGAAATCGCCGACATCATGATGGGTTATTACAACCTGGCCTTCGCACGCAAACCCGAATTCATGGGCTTCGGCCAGACAGAATGGGTTGGCCAGAACCGCCACAGCGACTTCACGCGCGGCGACGGCGAAGAAGCCCAGACGCGCCTCAAGGCCTATGCCGACCTGACGAAACGGGCCGAGGCCATGGCCGCCCGGATCCCTGCCGATCGCCGCGACGCCTATTTTGAAATGGTCCTCTATCCGGTGCGCACGGTCGGTGCGTTGAACGAACGCGTCCTCAAGCTGGACCTGGCTGACCTCTATGCCGGCCAGGGCCGCGCCAGCGCCAACCGTTATGCCGCCGAGGCAAAAGACGCCCACGCCGTGATCGTCCGCGACACGGAAACCTATAACAGCCTGAATGGCGGCAAATGGCGCGGGATGATGGACATGGCGCCACGTCGTCTGCCGGTCTTCGACGAGCCCAACTGGCCGCAGTGGTCCGCGTCGGTCAAGACGGGCTGTGACCTGGCCGTCACCGGGCAATGGTACAACGATAACAACACCCTGCCCTTCGTGGCAGGCCGGCCGCAAACCCGCCCGGTCACCGTCTTCGGTCACCGCGAACAGGTGCTGAAATGGGCCGCTGGCGCTGGCGCAGACGGCTTTAACCTATCCGCCACGTCTGGCGATCTCAATGCAGCCAATGCCTATGAACAGCGCCTGACCCTGCACTATGACGGATCGACGCCGCCGGGCGATCATACGCTGGGCATCACGTGCGGCGAGGCAACCCTGCCGCTGTTTGTCCGCGTCCTGCCGGCCCTGCCCAAAGGCGCGGCTGAGGACAACCGTGTCGTCACCCTGCGTGCAACGGAGGGACAGGCTGGCGCTGACTGGCAGGCGATCGACGGTTTGGGGAGTCTCGGCAGCGTGCTGCGCGCCCGGCTGGACCTGCCGCAAGGCACAACGGGAACACCGGTCACCTACGACTTTGCCACCTCGACCGAGGTCGGGGGCGAACTGAAAATCATCGCCCTGCCGACCCATCCGGTCGATCCGTCCCGAGGCCTGCGTATCGCCGTGCAACTCGATGGCGGAGAGGCGCAGACGCTCGACCTGGCAACGCTCGGCCGCAGCGACGTTTGGAAGGGCAATGTCCTGACCAACACCGCTGTGGGCGCCATCCGGCTGAAATTGCTGACAAAGGGCAGTCATAGCATCCGGCTCTATCCGCTTGACCCCGGCGTCACGATCGATCGCATCGAGGTCGACCTCGACCGCGCGCCCTATCACTACGGCCCTGTGGTGGCACAGCCATGAAAGTCGCCATCCTCGCGCTCCTCCTGCTGGCGCCTGCCGCTGCCGTGGCAGCCGACAGCGCAACGAATCCGCAGTTCCAGGCCGCCCGCGCGGCGCTGGCCCAAAAGCTGGACCAGCCGCCGCCGGGTCACCGGGCGCGCAATGTCATTCTGTTCATCGGGGATGGCATGGGCATAAACAGCGTCACCGCTGGACGGATTCTGGCTGGTCAGAACCGGGGACTGGATGGCGCCAGCTACCAACTGTCGTTTGAGACCCTGCCCTATACAGGACTGTCCAAGACCTATTCCGCCGACAAGCTGGTCACCGATTCCTCCAATGGCATCTCAGCCATCATGACCGGGATCAAGACGATCAATGCCGCCACCGGCGTCGACGAAACCGTCATCGGCAAGGATTGCCCGAGCGCGCTCAAGGCGCGCATCCCGACCCTGGCCGAACGGGCGGCGCAGGCGGGACTGGCCACCGGCGTGGTGACCACATCGGGCATTACCGATGCGACACCCGCAGGCGCTTATGGCCACACCGCCTTTCGCGGCTGGCGCGCCGATGTCGACCTGCCGCCAGAAGCGGTCGCCGCCGGCTGCGTCGATTTGGCACGTCAGTTGGTCGAAGCGCCCGAAGGCATCCGTCTGGATGTCGCGTTCGGCGGCGATCTCAGCGCCTTTCTGCCGGCCGGTACCGGCGATGGCCGCCGCAAGGATGGCCGCGACCTGACCGCCACCTGGCTAGGCTACCCGCAGGCGCGGCTGGTGCAGGACGCCAAAGGGCTGGCGGCGCTGGACACCCGGGTACCCGGACCAGTGCTGGGCCTGTTCGCCGCTGGCGACCTGCCGTCCTCAGCCGACCGGCCGGACACGGTTCCCAGCCTTTCCGCCATGACGGCCGGAGCCATAGACCTTCTGTCTCAGGACAAGGACGGCTACGTCCTGCTGGTCGAATCCGCTGCTATCGACAAGTGGCACCATCAGAACAACGCCTACCGCGCCCTGCGCGAGGTCGATGAGCTGAGCAAGGCCGTCCAGACCGCCATGGCGCGGACCGACGCGCGCGATACCCTGATCATCGTCACGGCCGATCACAGTCATGGATTGGTACTGACCGCCGGGTCCAGCCGCGAGGAACCGATACTGGGACTGGCCCGCCAGCACGGCGAAAACTTGCCGGACGGTAATGGCCGGCCGCGCACCACCCTGTCCTACGCCACCGGCCCGTCAGGTCCAAAAGCCGGAGACACCACACCGATCCCCGATCAGGCAACCGCCCTCACTCCGGACTATCGCCAGCCGGCCCTGGTGTACATGACCAGCGCCCAGCACGCCGGCGAGGACGTGCCGGTCTATGCCCGGGGGCCTGAGGCCGATCTTCTGACCGGCACGTTTGAGTCGAACTACATCTACCAGGTCATGGCTCACGCCCTCGATCTCGACGCCCGCCTGAAACGCCGCAGCCGGGAGGCCGGCGATGGACGGAGATAATGTCCGGGCTGGGCATAAGGAACGCCGGGCCTATCACTATGTCGGCCAGGATTTGATCCGCCGCATCCGCACGGGCGAATTCGCCCATTCCGGCCGGCTGCCGCCCGAACGCGACCTGGCCCAGTGGTACGAGGTTGGGCGCACCGTCATCCGTGACGCACTGGTGATGCTTGAGGTCAAGGACCTGGTCGAGCCGCGCCAGGGTTCGGGTATCTACATTACCAAGCGCGCCTATGAGGCGACTGTGCCTGATGACCTGCGCGCCGAGATTCCCGCGCTTTGGGAAGCCCTGCCGCCGGCGGGGCCGTTTGAGCTCCTGCAGGCTCGGCAATGGCTGGAAAGCCACATTGCCCGCCTGGCGGCGGTCAACGCGACTGCGGAAGACATGGAAATCATCGAACGCGCCAGCGACAACCACAGCCGGGCCAGCTATGGCGAGCCCAAGGAAAACTATGATATCCAGTTCCATATGGCGATCGCTCATGCCACCCAGAACAGCGAGCTGTCGCTTCTGGTCAGCCAGCTCTGGCACCGGCGCGACGACAATCCCTTGTGGCGCAGCCTGCATGGCCACATCAAGGATACCCATTACCGCGACCGCTGGACCCACGACCACGACCTGATCGTCGAAGCCCTGCGCCGGCGCGACGGTGATGCCGCCTTTGCTGCGATGTGGAATCACATTGAAAATGTGAAATCCTTCCTGCTCTCCTCCAATGCCCTGGACGAGGCCGTCCCTGCCACCAAGAGAAAGACCCGCATATGACGCTACAGTCCCTCACCTGCCTGGCTGCGCTGATGCTGGCCGTTCCGGCGGCCGCCGCCGAGCCGATTTCCCAGCGCTTCAATGCCGACCCGTCGCCGCACGTCTTCGCCGGCAGCGTCTATGTCTATGCCACGAACGACCAGGACAATTCAGGCAAATACTGGGATTCGACCGACTGGCGGCTGTTCCGGTCAAAGGACCTCAAGACCTGGACCGACGAAGGCTCTTTCCTGTCGGTTTCGGTGTTCAAATGGGCCCGGCCTGACGCCAAGGCCTGGGCGCCCGAGGCGGCGCAACGCAACGGCAAGTACTATTTCTACGCACCCGTCGGCGGCGACAAGATCGGCGTCGCGATCAGCGACCGGCCAGACGGTCCGTTCGTCGACGCGCGCAGTGACGCCCTGATCGACAAGGCGCGTGACGCTAATGCGGGCGCCGAGCCGATCGATCCGGCGGTGCTGATCGATGATGACGGCCAAGCCTATCTTCTGTTCGGGACGCGTATCCCGAAGATCGTCAAGTTGAAGGCCAACATGATCGAAACCGACGGTCCGATCCTCGATATCAAGGTCGAGAATTTTCCCGCCGGCGACCCCAAGAAAAAGTATGGCGAAGCGCCCTATCTGAACAAGCGCAAGGGGCTTTACTACTTCACCTTTTCGACTGGCTGGCCCGGCCAGATCGTCTACGCCACGGCAAAAAAGCCGCTTGGGCCGTACACCTACCGCGGCGTCGTCCTCGACTATCTGGACATCAGCACCAATCACCAGGCCATCATCGACTTCAAGGGCAAGTCATGGCTGTTCTATCACGACAAACTGCTGGACGGCGGCGGCAGCTATAAGCGCTCCATCACCTACGCGCCCCTGCAGTTCGAAAAGGATGGCGGCATCCGGCAGGTCGAGCTCAGTCCCCGGCCCAAGCCTGATTAGAGCGCTATTTTTGTTGCCTCAGAAAATGCAACAGTTTGATTTTCTGTGTCGTGGCCTCATAGGCGGCATCTGAGACCGATTGGCCGGTTTGGCCGATTGTCCGGGCCGTGACCCGCAGGTGGTCGGCGCATTTTTCCAAACGCTCCGCAGACACGCCGACCGACCCGGCCTGGGCCGCCTGTTCCTGCAAACGCGCCATATACCGGATCGCGTACGGAAGATGTGAATTGGGGCTGGTGTGGGCCAAGGACGAACTTCCTACTCTGCGACTCAGGTCGGCAAGGTAGCACAATCCTTAACGGAAAATGAATCCGCATTGCCTTCAGGTAGGCTGATTTCAGTGGATTTCGCCCTGCCCACCTCTGCAGCGCGGCGTTCGACTTACCGCCAAATTTACCAATTCCCTGTTAGCTGAGGGCCGGATCGCTCACCATGGCAAGGACACGCGACGCATGGCCCAGTCGAAGATTGTATTTCGCCCCCTGCAAGCGGAAGATTCCGATCGGTTATTCACCTGGCGCAACAGCGACGACGTCCGCGTCTATATGTACAATGACCAGTTGATCGCGCGTCCCGTTCACGACACATGGTTCGCCGGTGCGCTCAACGATTCTTCCCGGCGTTACTCCGTCATTATGAGCAATGACGCGCCGGTCGGCCTGGCGAATTTCTATGACATCCGGGCTGCCGCCAGAACCTGTTCATGGGCCTACTACCTGGGGGACCCCTCGACGCGCGGACAGGGCATCGGCGCCTGCGTCGAATATATGATGATCGAACGTGCTTTGGGTGACATGGCGCTGAACAAGTTGTGGTGCGAGGTCCTGGTTTCCAACGAAGCCGTCTGGAAGCTGCATCACAGTTTCGGCTTCGTCACCGAGGCGCATTTCCGCCAGCACATCATTCGCGCTGATGGCGTGCACGACGTCTACGGTCTGGGATTGCTGGCCTCCGACTGGGTGGAACGCCGTCCGGCCTGCCGCGATCGCCTCACAGCCAAAGGATTTGAGCTTCCAGAATAACAGCACACGCAATTTTAACCATGTGCGTCAAAAATCGAGAGTCTCAGTTCCGGATTATCACATGAAACACTCGCGCCAAGCCCAGTTAAAGCCCGCCGTTGCTGTTGCCGCCCCCCTGCCCGTGGCGCGTGCCTACATGCCGCTCACCGCCCATATTCTTCCGTATCTCGAAGCGATCGACAAGGCAGGCTGGTATTCGAACTTCGGCCCGCTCAACCAGCAGCTGGAAGACCGCCTGGCCGGCCGTTTCGAAGGGGAAGCCCACGTCGTTACCGTGGCGAGCGGTACGGCTGGCATCAGCCTGTCTCTGCGTACCCTCGACTTGCCGGAAGGCGCCTGGTGCGCCCTGCCCTCCTGGACCTTCGTTGCGACTGCGCATGCCGTCATCGAGGCGGGCCTGAAACCATGGTTCGTCGATGTCGATCCCGTGACCGGCATGCTGGATCCCGAAGCGTGCCGCGGCTTCCTTGCCCATGCGCCAGGAAAGGTCGCGGCTATCATTCCGGTCTGCGCCTATGGCGCGCCCATGGACCTTGGCCCCTGGGTCAGGTTCCAGGACGAGACCGGCGTCAAGGTGGTCGTCGACGCCGCAGCCGCCCATGATACAGTTACGTCTTCTCCCTTGCCGGTCGTCGTCAGCCTGCACGCTACCAAGGTGCTGGGCGCTGGCGAAGGCGGCTATGTCGCCAGCAATGATCCGGCGTTCTGCCAGGCCCTGCGCACCCGTTCCAGCTTCGGTTTCTACGGCTCACGTGAATCTCTGATGCCGGCGACCAATGCGAAGATGAGCGAATACGCCGCCGCCGTCGTTCTGGCCGGCATGGACAACTGGGCGTCGACGCGGCTTTTGTATCAGCAAGCGGGCACCAAGCTGCGCGCGGCACTTATCGACGTGCCTGAGGTCGAGTTCCAGGATGGATGGAGCAGCCGTTGGATCACCAGCGTGTGCGTTGTGCGACTGCCGAAGGGCAAGGCAAACCCGGTGTCGCAGTTCCTGAGCGCCAATGGTGTCGACACCCGCCTGTGGTGGGGAACGGGCTGCCATAACTCCCCAGCCTTCAAAAAGGTGCCGCGCACACAGATGCCCCACACCGAGCATCTGGCGCAGGTCAGCCTCGGCCTGCCCTATTCGGCGCTGATGAGCGAAGATGAAGTCAATCGCGTAGCGGGCCTGCTGCGACAATTCTTCCAGTCTCATGACTGACACCGTTCTTGTATTTCCCGCCGGTTTGCCGGACGCGCTCAAATACCGCGACGAGGCGGCTGCGCGGGGGAGCCGCGTGGTTGGCGCCTCGTCCCTGGGTTTTGACCCCGTCAGCCAGACGTACGATGCATGGGAATACCTGCCCTACGTCCATGAGGACGGCTTTGCCCACGCCCTGGGCGAAGTTGTCCGGCGGCAAGGGGTTGGCTCCATCTATGCGCCGCACGAGGTCGTGTCAGGCGTCATCTCGCGACTGGCGCCACAGCATTTTCCGCAGGTCCGTGTGCTCGGCGTCTCGCCGATGTTGGCTAAGGAGCGCGAATACCGCGCCCTGCACGGCCGGGCGGAAGCGCTGTCGTGCACACCGGACTGGCTGGCGATGGACGGCACGCCCCGGCCACGGCTTTCGGGCGCTCGTCTTTCAGGCCTGTTGCGGACGGTCGATCATATCGCCGGTATGACCGACAATGACAAGATCGCCGCCGTCGTCGAAATTTTCCGCTATCTGCCGCAAGGCGATATCGTCGAGATTGGGTCATGGTGGGGAAGATCGGCGGCCTTGATGGTGCTCCTGTCGCGCCATTACGACATCGGCAATCTGCTTTGCGTCGATCCGTGGCAATCGGAAAACCTCGCCCAGGGCGTGGCCGTCCTGGACCAGGCCAGCGCGGCCATGGATACGGATGAAGCCTTCCGGATATTCCAGACCAATCTGGCCCCTCTGGCGAACGGCCGTCTCAACGCGTTCCGGGGCGAAAGCGTCGCTGGCGCGGCAGCGTACCGGCCGGGTCTGAGTATCGACAATGATGCTTTCGGGGAGACGGAGTATACAGGACGGATCGCTCTTCTGCACATCGATGGCAATCACAGTTTTGAAAATGCCGACGCCGATGCGCGGGCCTGGACGCCCCACGTCGTGCCGGGGGGTGTCATCATCTTTGACGACTATGTCTGGGCGTTTGGCGACGGCCCTAAGCGCGTCGGCGATGCCTTCCTCGCCGCCAATGCCGATCGTATTGCGCAAAGCTTTGTCACTGGAACGGCGCTCTTCGTTCAACTGAAGGCCGCCATATGAGCGCAGTGGAAGAAGCCCTTTATCTTATCCGCACCCGCGGTTGGGTGAAGTTCGAGTCCGTCCTGTCCACCGGGCAGGTCCAGGCGCTGGCCAAGGATTCCGAAAAGGTCTACGACCTGCGCCGTACGGCGCAGGTGAAGGGCGGCGTCACCGCCAATATGGACGGGGCAGCCCACCACGCCCTGGGCGAGGGTACAAGCCTCGATGATTTCATGAACGCGATGCCGTTGATGGATGTTATCGAGCGCCATTTTGACGGCAAGGTCATCCTGCTCAACTTCGGTGCAGCGATCAACGCCCCGGGTGCGCAGACCTATACCCATAAGATACATCGTGACATTCGTGCGTTCACGCGCGATTATCCGCTGTCGCTCAACATGCTGGTCATGCTTGACGACTTCACCCTCGACAACGGCGCCACCCTGGTGCTGGAGGGATCGCACCACGTCGAAGACATGCCTGATCCGGACCTCTTTGCCCGGCACGCAACTGCGCTCACCGGCAAGGCCGGAGATATCGTACTGTTCGACAGCCTGATGGCGCACAGCGCCGCGTCCAACCGCAGCAACGGGCCACGCCGCTGCCTGACCCTGTGCTTCGGACGTCCGTTCATGAAGCCGCAGATGGACTGGCCGCGCTTTCTGTCACAACCATACCAGGCCGCGCTCAGCCCGACTGGCCGCCAGCTGATGGGTCTGGATGCCAGGGTTGCCGCCAGTCTCGAAGACTATTATCAACCGCGTGAGCGCTGGACCTTCAAGGCAGACCAGATATGACCGCCCCTCCCCTCGCCCGAGACGCAGAAACCCTCGAACGCGAGCGTCTGAAGGCCGCCGTCGCCTCTTACGGCGCCGGCGCCGCGCCGTTCGACGCAAAGATGCGCGAATATATGATGCGCACCTTTTCACCCCATTTCCGTCAGGGCCGCTGCCTGCAGGTCGGTTGCGCCCACGGTGACCAGACCAGCCTGCTCCTGCAGCATTTTTCCGACGTCACCGTGGTCGAGGCCGAAAGTCAATTCATTGAGGCCACGCGCGCGCGTCTGGGCGATGGTGTGCGCTATTTCGAAAGCTTCATCGAAAACTTCGACAATGGCGAACGCTACGACACCATCTTCTTCTCACACGTCTTGGAGCACGTGATCGATCCGGTCATCGCCCTTAGAAAACTGGGCGCTTTGCTGGCGCCTGGCGGCCACCTGCTGATCGCGGTCCCTAATGCCGAGGCGCCGTCGCGCCGCATCGCCGTCAAGATGGGCGTACTCACCCACCTTGAGGCGCTCAGCACGGCCGATGTCGGTGCCGGTCACCGCCGCGTCTACCGGCTCGATACGCTGGAGCGCGATGCGCGCGAAGCCGGGCTGGCACTCGAAAAGACCGGTGGCATCTTTTATAAGCCATTGGCCAACTTCCAGTTCGACGCCCTGATCGGAACGCCGACCTTGAGCGATGCGTTCCTGGAGGGCTGCTATGCCCTGGGCCTGGAACGACCGACCGAATGCGCCAGCCTGTACGTGGTTGCCGGCAAGGGAGAAAATCCGTGAATATTGTTGGCAAGAAGGTCATTTTACGCGCGGTTGAGGAGCAGGATCTGCCGCTTTTGCATCAATGGGCCAACGATCCCGAAATCTGGAAACTGCTGGGCGGCTGGCGTTTCGCGTCCAACCTGGAATCGACCCGCACCTGGTTCAAGGGACTGGGCCAGGACGGCAAGAACCTGCGCTATGCCATCACAACGCGCGATGAAGGCGAACTGATCGGAACGGCGAACATCGTCAATATCGACATGAAGAACGCCAATGCCTTTCATGGCATGATGCTGGGGCCGGTTGCGACACGTGGCCAGGGTTATGGCCGCGACACCGTCATGGCCGTTATGCGCTATGCCTTCGACGAGCTCAGGCTGGAGCGGCTCGACGGCGACCTCATCGATTACAACCAGGCCTCCTACAAGCTTTATGTCGGTAAGTGCGGCTGGGTCGAGGAAGGCCGCCAGCGCCGCTGGCACTACCGTCAGGGGCAGTACTGGGACAAGATCATCGTAGGTGTGACGCGCGGTGATTACGAAGCCCTGCTGGCCCAGACCGATTACTGGAACCAGCCCTGAGCCCTGTCCATCCATACGCCGATCCGGCCTACGTCGCGGCGCTGGTGCCGCTGGGCGGCAGATGTCTGAGCGTCGCGGCTTGGGGCAACGCCTCCGTTGTCAGGCCCATCGCAGGCGGCGGTTTTGATGCTTCCGGCAGCTATCCGCTTACCCCCTTCGCTCCTACCCCTGATCTGGATCAAGGCCTGGCTGAGCTTAGGGCGCTAGGACTTGTCAGTGTGGCCATGGTGCCCGATCCGCTGGCATGTCCCTCGGCCGATACCCTGCGGCGGCATTTCGGTCATGTGATGCCGTTCAAGAGCCATTTGACCATCGACCATCGGACGGACTACGCGCCGAACAAACATCATCGCGAACGTATTCGCCGGGGGCAAAGGCGGTGCCGTATCGAACGTGGTCCGCTGAAATTCCGGCTGACGGAATGGATCGCCCTCTATGCGGAACTGGTCGCGCATCGCCACATCGGCGGCGCTGCCAATTTCCGCCCGGAATATTTTGTCCAGCTGGCGGAGCTGCCCGGATTGGAAGCCTTCACTGCTTTTGTCGGCGAAGAGATCGGCGGCATGACCTTGTGGTTCGCCCACGACGGCGTCGTCTATAACCACCTCACCGCGTGTAACGCGACGGGCTATGCCAACGGCGCCGCTTTCGCGCTCTACGATGCCGCCATTACCCACTTCCGCTCCGAAGGGGTCATCAATCTGGGCGGTGGCGCAGGGACGTCGGGCAGCGACGACGGCGGATTGTTCGCTTTCAAGCAAGGGTTCGCCAACGGTGCGGTGACAGCGCATATCTGCGGCGCAGTGCTGGACGCGGATATCTACGCCAGGCTTAGCCAGGCAAAGACGACCAGCTTCTTTCCTGCCTATCGAGGATGAGCGCGACGGCGTCGGTAATGCGGGCCATCTCGTCCGCGCCATAGCGCCCGTCGAGCGGCAGGGACAGGCAGCGCCGCGACAGGTCGTGCGCTTCGGCAAATACCTCAGGACTGGGCAGATCCGCCCAATGGCGGGCGCACCAGATGCGCTCGGCCGCCAGAGCCGCGGACAGGGCTGCGGCATCCTCTGTAACGACGGGATAAGCCAGGGGTACGAAATCGACCTCATCCTGTGGCCACAAGGCAATATGGGACAGGCGCTCTGCCAAACGTGCCCAGTTGCTGCGCCGGGTCTCGGCCTCCGCCGCCCAGTCAAGTTGCCTGAGCGTGGCGATTGTCCGTTCGGACGCCGCCCGGGGTGTGCTGTCCATATCCGCTTCACGCGCCCGGAAGGCGGCGAACCAGGTGTCCGGTGCCAGGCCATCCGGATCCTCGGCCCGCGCCGTGTTGGCCTGCCAGTCGTCGCCGGTCGCCGGCAATATCGCTTTGGGCAAGGCGCCAAACGACGCGACGATGCCGCCGTCTCCCACGCCGAACAGCTTACGCGGGCTGTAAAGGAGGACGTCACCGAATGCAGGCTGGCCGGTGTCCATCGCCTGGGCGCGGTCTTCGATCCATAAGAGATCACGTCTCAGCGTCGCCAACCGCCGCAGGCTGTTGTCGGCGGCGCGACCGAAGTAGCTTACGCACAGGATGGCATCACCCGCGCCGGCTGTGGCGAGGACCTGTGTATCTGGCTGCAGCAAATTGTCCGTTCCATACCAGGCGATGTCCGCGCCGGAGGCCTGCGCGCCTTCGGCCAAGGATCGACATATATAGGCCGGTAGCCAGATTCGCCGTGTTCCGCGCACCTTCAGCAGCTCCGACAACCCTGCCCGTGCGGTCCGGAAGGCGCGCCACGGTCGGCCTTCCAGCCAGGTGTCGAGAATGCCCGCACCGTTGCCGCCGGCCGACGGCAGGAGGCTGCCGATTCCGGACAACATCAGGCGGCCGCGACGCCGTCGGCAATCGCCTTCTGCGTCATGTCGCGGAAAACCTTTTCAAGGCGCCGCGCAAAGCCGGCCTCGTCACGCATGGCCGAAGCGTCAAAGCCCGGCTGGACGCGCGCCCGTACCCGGCCCAGTTGATCAAGATCGGTCGCCAGGCGCACGGCAATGGCGACATAGTCGTCCCAGTTTTCCGCGACCAGATCGGGAAGGGCCGCTACGGCGACTCCCTGGATGCCGATGCGCGAATAGAAATTGTCTCCTGCCAGGGTCAGGACCGGCACACCATTCGCCAGGGCATCGCAGGTGGTCGTGCCACCCGGACAGGGCGACGGGTCGAGCGCCAGGTCAACGCGTCCGAAGGACTGGATATACTCGTCCGCCTTGGAGTGCGGCTCGAACACAAGACGGTCGCCTTCGACACCGTAGGCGTCGAAGCGGGCCTGAAACGCGCGCTGCACGGTCGGATCGATGAAGTAGTTGTACTTCAGCAGAAGGACCGAGGCCGGGCAGGCTTTCAGAATGCGTGCCCAGGCGGCGACGGTTTCGGCGCTGACCTTGGCTGGGTTGTTGAAGCACGAAAAGGTAACCTGACCGGTTTTCAGCGCCGGCGTTGGGGTTGGCCCCAGCCGCGAGGCCCGCGGCCGATAGGGAATGGTGATCTCGCCCATGCGCCAGATGGTTTCGGTGAAGAGGGCGTCCGTGCCGGGCGCGTTCATGCTGTCGGAATGCAGCACATAATCCATCTGCGGCAAGCCCGTCGTCTGGACGAAATTGATCCAGGCGACCTGGACCGGCGCCGCGCGTCGAGCAAAGATGCCGATGCGGCTGCCGGCATTGTGTCCCCAGGTATCGATCAGGATGTCCTGTTCGTCGCCACGGATCAGCTCCGCCGCCTGGTCGTCACTGAGCTTGCCGATCGACACCATGCGGCCGCACGGCAGGGGCATTTCGGCGTTGGCGTCGGCCGTATAAAGGGTGACATCGACCACTTCAGGGTCATGGGCTTCGAGCACCGGCAGGATGAACTGATAGATCTGCGACCGTGTGAAGCTCGGCGCGACATAACCCACCTTTAGCCGCCGTCCGTCCAGTGGTTTAGGCGCACGCAGGGGTGCGGCCGTGGCGGCATAGCGGCTTGCCCAGGCGCGGGCTTCGTTGGAATAGCGTTGCACGCCACCGGGGATATGGAACAGGGAAAAGAGATAGAATTGGCCAATCGCTGCGATTGGAAAGGCCGAAAAGGCGTTCAGAAAAGCGTTGTTCGCTTCGACCGATCGCCCCTGATGCTGCAACGACAGGGCATGTCGGGTCAACATATCGGGTGTCTTGACGCCCAGCTTGATCGCCTGCTGGCCAAAGACCGAGGCCAGGCCGACATAGTGGCCGGAGTAGCAGGTCTGGAACAGCTCGACATTATACTTGGCGTCGCGTGAGAACCGGTCTGGATCGACCGTCAGATCTGGCATCAGGTCGATCGTGTGCAGGGTGACGGCCATGTTGAGCGCGGACTCAGCCGCCTCTGCATTTTGAGCTGCGATAGCGGCACTGTAGAGCAGATAGAAGGCTTCTGACGATCGCGGTGCAATTTCGGCAAGTTTGCGGAAGGCCGACAGCGCTGTTGTGGCCTCGCCATCGGCAAGCGCCTGCCGGCCGGTATCGACCAACTCGGTCACCTGCGCCAGAAACTGCGGATCCACTTCGCTCATAAGCCTGTCCTCTGCCCGGTGCGAATAGCCCGCACTGTCCGGACAGCTTAGAAATTGCGGATGAAAGAAATATTAACCATGTTTTTGTCCAATGGCGCCTCTCGTTTCAGGTGTGATCCTAACCGGTGCTTCTCATGTCCGACGACACCGCGTCCGTTACTGACGCTTTCATCCAGAATGGCTTTGCTGGCCTGGGCACCGTTATTCCCACTGCTGAGTGCGACGCCCTTATGACGCGCCTGCGTGCCAGCCGCAATTTCGGCCCGGACATCTTCCTCAGCCAGGCCGAATTCGAAGCCAATCCGCAGTACAAGGGCGTCAATCCGATGGATGGCCGCAACCTGTTGCAGGCGTTCAAGCCACAGTCGGACTTTATCCTTCAGGCACCTGCCCTAAAGGCGGCGCTGAGCGGCTTGCTTGGCGAGGGCTACACCATACTGAACGAAAAGTTCGTCTGCGGCGTACCCGACAAATGGCTGCCCGATTGGCTGAAGCCGCGCATCATAGGCAACCCGGTCAACAACCTGGGCGCTTACATACGGCCGGAATACCGCGATATCACTTATTTCTATGGCATAGACTTCCACCAGGACATCATCGACTGGAAAAGCCGGCTGTCGGATTTCATTACGCTGTATGTCTACATCCATCCGGTTAAGGAAACCGACGCGCCACTCTATGTGCTGCTGGGCAGCCATGCTCTCGGCGCCACGGTCTTCCCACACGACCTGGCCAAGACCGACCGGCCTGACCACTGGGCCTATCGCCGGCCAGACGGCGAAAGTGTCGAGGTGACAGAAAAGGTCCTGACCGGAGAGACAGGCTATGCCGCTATGTGGCATGCCTGCACACTGCATGGCACCAAGCCGGTGACCGCCGACAGCGAGCGCTTCTCGGTTCGCTATCTGATTGCGCGGGCCAATAGCGGCGCCGCCGGCATCGACAAGGTCAACGAAAGCATCCGTGGCCGTCTCAGCCTGGAAGAAACACGCAATGACCTGGACGCGTCGGGCGCTGCCGTGGTCAAGGGCAATATCATCACACAGATGTAGGCCTATTGGGTCAATTTCGCGCACAATGGCGCAAATTGGTCGGATCAATCTTGATCGATTGCGATTGCTGAGTTAACAGTGGCAGAAATGGTCAGGCCACTGAGGGTTCATGCGCGTTTATCAAACGGTTCTTCTCGTAGCCGCGATGGCTTTGGGGCTTGTCGCTCCCGCGCTTGCGCACCGGGCCTCGACGGTAGTTGTATCGCCGCGGCAGAGCTTCAGTTTTGACCAGGGCTGGAGGATGAAGACGGGCGATGACGCTCTGGCCTCCAACGCCGTTTATGACGACAAGGCCTGGATAAGCGTCACCCTCCCCCACGCGTTTAACGAAGAAGAGGCCTTCGCAAAGGATATCCATGAGCTGTCGACAGGTATCACCTGGTATCGCAAGCATTTCAAACTGCCGGCTGGAACCAAGCCCGAGCACGTGCTTGTCGAGTTTGAAGGTGTGCGCCACGTCGCCGATGTCTGGGTCAATGGCGAGAAGATCGGTTTCAATGAAAACGGCGTCATGGCCTTCGGTTTCGATATCTCGAAGGCGCTGAAAGCCGGCGACAATGTCATCGCCGTGCGTGTCGATAATGACTGGGCGGCGAAGGAACGCGCCACCGGCACGCGCTATCAATGGGCGGACAAGAACTTCTATGCCAACTATGGCGGCATCAACAAACCGGTGACCCTGCATCTGACTAGCGGCGTCTATCAAACCCTGCCCTTGTGGTCTTCGCTGAACACGACCGGTGTCTATGTCTACGGCTCCGACTACGATATCGATGGCAAGGCCGCGACCGTCACCGCCGAATCCGAAGTGCGCAACGATACGGCGGCCGACCGGATCCTGACCTATGGCGTGGAGATCCGCGATCTCGACGGCAAGCGTGTGGCGGCATTTGACGGTGGGGTGCAAACTCTCAAGGCCGGCCAGACGGCCATACTCAAAGCTTCCCACAGGGTCGGCAATCTCAATTTCTGGAGCTGGGGCTACGGCTACCTCTACACGGTTACAACGACGCTGACGGAAAACGGCAAGGTCATCGATGCCGTCGATACCCGTACAGGCTTTCGCGCTACCGATTTCAACAAGGGGCGCGTGACGCTGAACGGCCGCGTCCTGACGTTGAAAGGTTATGCCCAGCGCTCGACCAATGAATGGCCTGGCGTCGGGATCTCGGTACCGCCCTGGGTGTCGGACTTCGGCAACAAACTGATGCTGGAAGGCAATGGCAATCTGGTGCGCTGGATGCATGTCACACCCGGCAAGCAGGAAATCGAATCCGCCGATCGCCTGGGTTTGCTACAGGCCATGCCGGCGGGCGATTCCGAAGGCGATCCCCAGGACCGGCGCTTTGATCTGCGCGTCGATCTGATGCGCGACGCCATCATCTATAATCGCAACAATCCTTCGATCATCCTGTACGAAAGCGGCAATAAGGGCATCACCGAAGACCACATGGCGAAGATGAAGGCCGTGCGCGACCAGTACGATCCGCATGGCGGCCGTGCCATCGGCTCGCGCGAGATGATGGGCTCTAGGATCGCCGAATATGGCGGTGAGATGCTCTATATCAACAAGTCGAAATCCAAGCCGATGTGGGCGACGGAGTATTCGCGCGACGAAGCCGCCCGCGCCTATCAGGACGATTTCACCCCGCCCTTCCACAAGGACAGCCCTGCCTATAACCGCAATGTCGAAACCATCGCGGTCGAGAACATCAAACGCTGGTTGGACTTCTATCAGTACCGGCCCGGATCGGGCGACCGGGTCAGCGCTGGTGGCGTCAATATCGGCTTTACCGACAGCAACTCGCACTTTCGCGGCGACAACAATTACCGCCGCTCGGGCGAAGTCGACGCGGTGCGCCTGCCCAAAGACAGTTTGTGGGTGCACAAGGTGATGTGGGACGGCTGGGTCAATGCAGAGGGTCATCATACCCACATTATCGGTCACTGGACCTACTCAGACGGTACCGCCAAGGACATCTTCGTTGCGTCGAATGGGGACAGCGTCGAGTTGTTCGTCAATGGTCGCTCGCTCGGCAAGGGCGAGAAGTCAGACGGCTTCCTGTTTACCTTCAAGAATGTCGCCTATGCCTCCGGTGAATTGAAGGCGGTATCGAGTTATACGGACGAGCAGACCTCTGAAGACGTGCGCAAGACAGCCGGGGCGCCAGTCGCTATCAAGCTGACGCCGGTAACCGGCCCGCGCGGCTTTGTCGCCGATGGCATGGATCTGATGCTGGTCGATGTCGAGATCGTCGATAAGGCGGGGAACCGTGTCCCGACGGCCTTCAATGCCATCGACTTCAAGCTGGATGGCGCCGCCGTATGGAAGGGTGGCATCGCCCAGGAGGAAACAGCGGCCGACAAGAAAAAGTCGACCAACTACGTGCTGGCCACGCGCCTGCCCGTCGAAGGCGGCATCAACCGTGTGCTGATCCGCTCGACGAATAAAGCGGGCAAGGTCATGCTGACCGCCTCGGCCGAAGGCCTGAAACCGGCCACGATTACAACGGACAGCAAGGCAATCTCCGTCAAGGACGGCTTAAGCCGGGTCTTTGCCGAAGACGCGCAACCCGTGAACCTTGCGCGCGGCCCGACGCCGTCTTCGCCCTCCTATAGCGACTGGCAGCGCAGCGTCACTGTGGCAGGCATTACGGCAGGGTCGAATGCGGCAGATGCGGGCAATTCGCGCGACGACAACGAAGCCACGGCCTGGAACAGTGACGGCACCGACGGCAAGGCGTGGATCGAATATGATCTGGGGACTGCCCAGACCGTCTCCGCCGTGTCGCTGCGCATGACCGGATGGCGCGTGCGTTCCTACCCCATCCGCATCACGCTGGATGGCGAGACCGTCTTTGAAGCCGAAGCGCCGAAATCGCTTGGCTATGTCGACCTGCGCTGGGTGCCACAGATGGCAAAGACCCTGCGCATCGAACTGACAGGTGCAACGCAGGACCGCGACGCCTTTGGCAAGATCATCGAGGTGACCAGCGACCGCCAAGGCGCATCGACCGGCGCCGAAAAGGTCAGGACCGGTCATGTGCTCAGCATCGTCGAAGCCGATATTATCGGCCCGGTGGACTAGCCGTTATACTCGGCGACCCGGGCGACCTCTTCGGATGAACCGAGCACGACGCCGGTCCGCTGATGCAGGCCGGTGGGCTGAAGGTCGAGAATGCGGTTCGTACCATCTGTGGCCTGGCCGCCGGCCTGCTCGATCAGGAGGGCGATCGGGTTGGCTTCGTACATCAGGCGCAGCTTGCCGTTCGGACGTTTGGCGTCACCGGGATAGAGAAAGATGCCACCGCGTGTCAGGATGCGGTGAACGTCACCAACCATCGAGGCCAGCCAACGCATGTTGAAGTCTGCACCGCGCGCACCCTCCTTGCCGGCGACGCACTCGTCGATATAGCGACGAACGCCCGCACCCCAGTGGCGATGGTTCGACATGTTGATGGCGAATTCGCGCGTCGAAGCCGGGACGGTCATAACGGCTTTGGTCTGGATCCACTCACCGGTCTCGTCAGGCGTGAAGGCGGAAACGCCGTCGCCAAGCGTCAGGACCAAAGTCGTCTGGGGACCATAGATGGCATAGCCGGCGCAGACCTGCTCACGGCCGGGTTTCAGGAAATCGCTTTCGGACAGATCGCCCTGTGGTGCCTTCAGCACCGAAAAAATGGTGCCGACCACGCCGTTGACGTCGACATTGCTCGAGCCGTCGATAGGATCGAAGATCAGCAGGTAATCGCCGGTGTCGAACCCGATATGGGTCTCCATTTCCTCCGATGCCAGGCCGCGGACGGTCCCTTGCCAGCGCGCCTCTTCCATCATGATGTCGTTGGCGATGACATCGAGCTGCTTCTGCTCCTCGCCCTGGACATTCTCCTGCCCCAAAGCGCCCTGCAGGCCATTGACGGCGCTCAGATTGACCGTGCGGCCGATCACGGCGCAGGTCTCGGCCAACAGGCCGACAAGGGTTTTCAGGCTGGCGGGCAGATTGGAGCGGTCGCTCAAGTAAGCGTTCAGGGTGGTTGGCATTGGAGATCCTTGGCGGGCTTTTTTATTTGGGAGGCGGACGCCTGTCGGCTGTCTAGACTCTTTCACGTCCATGACGCGAATGTGCAGCCGCCTCCCCCAAAGTCAACCCATTCCTCTGGCCATTCCTCAGGTTTTAAAAGGTTTCGCCATAGATATGGCCGCCGTTCAGGACCACGACCTCGTGGCCATTCTTGCGGATCGCATTGCCGGGAGATCCGCCGACACGCCGTCCGGACTCGCCCGGCATAGCGGCATCTCCGCCCTTACCGCCGGGATTGCCGCGCCGCCCGCTCAGGCCACCGCCGGCGATTGTCCCTGGCCGGCCCATGTCACCGCCGACAAAGGTGCCCTCGCTGGGTTCGGGGCTGCCGCCTAGGCCAGGTTCGCCGTTGGGAAAACCGCCGCCGCCGCCGCTGCCGCCGTAACCCGGCGTCCCCTCCGCGCCGCCGCCACCGCCGCCGCCGCCCTTGATCGAGCCGGTTTTCAGGACGGTGATCGTCATTGGCGCTTGCGCCGCGATTGCATCGCCGCCCTTGCCGCCATCCGTCGATACGGGTGAGCCACTGGTACCGCCGCCTCCGCCGCCGCCATAGACGTTGCCGCGCACCAGCAGCCAGATTTCCGCATCGGCCGGCCATTGGCCGCTGATGATCGCAGGCCCACCGTCCTGCGTGGCGCCCCTGCCGCCACCCGCGCCCAGGATGTTAATCCCTTGCGGCACGACGAAAAGATATTCGGCGGCGGCCGTTCCCTTATACCCGGCCTTGTCGGCCATCTTGCGCAGTGAGCCCGGGCCAGTCACCTGGATGACAACCGGGTTGAAATCATCCTCGACCTCTGTCTCAGCTGTCGCGGAAGCCGGTGCATCCTGTGCCACTGCCAGCGGTACAACCGCCAGAAACGCAGTGACCGCAATAGCCGTCAGTGTACGGATCATGGTATTCCCCTCTTTCTTTCAGGCTCTATGCCCGCCCCTTTAGCCAGACCTGTGATTGCAACCCGGTGAAGCGGACCCTGGGGCCTACCTCGGCCTGGGCGACCGGCGTTGTCGCACCCGGCGCAAAGTCGACATCTCCCGTGCCCATATCGGCCGCCTTGCCGACGCGGTTCATGCGCGCATAGTTGGGCACGGCCAGCATGGGCGAACCGTCTGCCCACTTGCCGCTGATAGCGATGACGCCATCGAGCAGGTCGGGCTTCCATTCGGCTTTTAGCGGCGTATCGGCCAGGGTCTGTTGGATATCGGCCTGGTCGGCGCGCTCGACATTGTAAACCAGCGGTCCATAGGCCAGCGCCACGCGGCCGCGATTGGCGGCGATGCGGGTATCGGCCTTGATGCGTTGCACGCTCAGCGGCAGGTCGAGCTCTATCTTATCGCCCTTCTGCCATTGGCGAGTGATGACGGCGTAGCCCTTCTCGATCTTTGCGGTCACCGGCTTGCCGTTGACCTTCAGGGATTTGAAGCCCTTGACCACGGGCGTCAGTTCATAAAGTTCGCTGGTCGTCCGGTCGGGGATACGCACGTGTACCGTGAAGGTGCGGCTCTCCTTCGGATTGACGGTGATGGCGATGGCGCCTTCCCACGGATAGCGCGTCTGCTGGACCATTTCGACGTCGGTGCCGGCGACATTGTCGACCGTGATGGTCGAGCCGACGAACAGGTTGACGTAGACCCTTTCCTTATCCTTGGCGTAGGTCCAGGTCGGCAGCATGAGCAGCGTGCGCGGGATATTGGCGACGCAGCACGGACAGACGTGCCACAGGGTGCGTTCGGAGTTGACCAGCGGATTGGTGTAGCAGAAGCTCTTGCCTTCCAGGTCGATCGATCCCAGCAGCGCATTGTACATGGTCTGCTCGTACAGATCGGCATACTTGGCGTCGTGATAGGCCAGGTTCAGCTTGTACTGGAAGAAGATCAGGCCGGCGCTGGAGCACGACTCGCAGTAGGCGCCGTTGCGCAAACTATAGTCCGGGCCAAAGCCTTCCGAGGTCTCGCCGCTGCCGATACCGCCGGTAATATAGTATTTGCGGTTGACCATGTTGTCCCACAGCGACAGCACAGCGCTCTGGTAATCTGTGTCGCCCGTTTCGGCAGCGATATCGGCCATGGCGGAGTAAGAATAAACCGCGCGCACGGCGTGGCCGACCGCCTCGTACTGCTGTTCCGGCGGCAGATGGCTCTGGTCGTATTCCTGGCCCCCTTTTCGCGATTCCAGCAGGAAGCGCGCCAGCGAGATATAGGCGTCGCCGCGCGGATGGCCTTCGACGTCGTTGACAAAGCGGCCGAAGCGGACCAACGCCTGCTCCATCTCCTGGTGGCCATCGTACCAATCCTTCTTGCCCGGGCCGATATTTGTGACCCAGCAGTCGGCCAGCTTCTTGGCGCCGTTATAGAGGCGCAGGTCCTGGCCGTTGGTCAGAGTGTAGTGATTGATCGCCGACTCGATGAAGTAGCCGGCGATATAGCCCTCGTGGTCCGCACGGTGCGCCGGGTCCCAGCGCTCGTCCCAGGCGCCGGGCGCCGCCAGCGTCTTGGCAGTTTGCAGGTAACCATCCGGCTCCTGCGCCGCCAGTATGATCGGTATCCAGCGATCGATCGTCGCGCGCATCTTACCTTGCGCGGCGATCATCTCGGCGTCGCCCTGCGGATCGACCATCAGGGCGATGCACATGGCTTCGACGTTTTGCAGCACCCAGGCATTGGAGAAGACATAGCCCTTGTGCGCGCCGTGCGGTTCGCCGCGGTTCTTCTTGGCCGCCTCGACGAAGTTGTCGATGCCGCCATTGCCGATCTTGAGGTCCGTGCGCTCACAATAGTCGATGACGTGCGGAATCCAGTTGACGATCAGCGCCTTGGCGCGCGCGTTCCACAGCGGATTGTCGATAGAATACTTGCGCGTATAGACGACATCGAGGCGCTGGGGCGGCGGGGCGTTGGTCGCGCGCAGCCGCAGTTTCGAGCTGTTGATCTTGCCGCCAGCGTGCGCCGTCAGTTCCAGGACATAGTCGCCGGTCACCGACACGGTCGCGGTCGTATTGGCTGACAGCGCGTCGGCAAATGTCACCGTGCCGGGGCCCGAAACCTTGCGCCACAGGACGCCGGCATCGCCCCCGTCGGTCAGCCATTCGGCCTTGCCGCTGAGATAGGTCTTGCCGCCCATGACGACGATGCGATCGACGCCGGCAACGACCGCCGGTGCAAAGGCCGGAACCGGACCGTGGCTCCAGGCCTGCCATTCCAGCAGGCCGGTCGACAGCTTGCCGTCCGATACGATCTCGAGGCGCAGCTTGTCCGTAGTTACCGGATCGAAGGTCGTCTTGAAGAAGGCATCTTTGCCGAGGCCATAGCCCTTGGCGTTCTTGACCGGTACGAAGGCCTTGCCGTCCCAGTAGAGCAGACGATAGGACTTCGGCAGGCCGACGCCTTGGCCATCGGCCCAGAAATAGAGGTCTATCGCACTGGTTGTGACCGGCTGGCTCCAATCGTACTGCACCCACTCGGTGCCGGTCTTTGGCCAATTGCCGTACATGCCCTTTTCGACATCGTTGGAGTCGCGCGGAACATTGCCGTCATTGAGGGCGATCACCTTGGTATCGCCGGAATTATAGGACGTCGACGGTGTTGCGACCTTGGCGAGGTTTACCGGCTTTGCGTCCTGCGCCCACGACGGGGCAGA
The DNA here is from genome assembly GCF_056400965.1 of Asticcacaulis sp. P4_H10. Classification (NCBI taxonomy): domain Bacteria; kingdom Pseudomonadati; phylum Pseudomonadota; class Alphaproteobacteria; order Caulobacterales; family Caulobacteraceae; genus Asticcacaulis; species Asticcacaulis sp. P4_H10. The sequence continues at coordinate 211,760 of NZ_JBFUKH010000007.1, forward strand.
CCAGGTGGCAAAGGCCGCAGCGGCTGCGGCACCCGTCAGGCCCGTGACGACGGAACGGCGATCGACGCCGCAATCACAAGCTTCGGACACGCAGGCGTGGCCGGAAAATACACGTCGGGTCATGTCGTCTCTCTCCAGAGTCTTTTCTTATTTACAGGACGCAGCGGCGGCTGCGCGCATCGGTGGGACCGATACAGGTTTGGCATCGGGCGTCAGGGCTTCCCATTCCTGAACGCCGAATGCGGCGAAAGTCTTGCCGTCGGTCGAGGCGTCGAGCACGGCGCGCAGGCAGCGCGTTGTGACCGGCGCGAAGTCAACTGCGTTGAAGGTCTCAGGGGCGTTGCCATAGGCCGTCGTGGCCTTGACGGCGGCCCAGGTCGAACCCGTCCAGTATTCGAGATGCCACGCCTTCGGGGGGGCGACACCGACACCGGAACCGACGGGCTGATCGGCAAAGAACCAGATACGTGAACCGTCGAGCGTGACGGGTTCATCCCAGCGATACTCGATCCATTGCTGCTTCGGGTGATTGCCGGTCCAACTGCCCCAGTAGTCGGGCGGCAAAGGCGCTTGACGGACCTTGCCGTCCTTCAGCGCGCCCAGCCAGTATTGCACCGGCACGGGTTCATTCGAAGAGGCAGCGGTCGCAGCCGGTGCGGCATTGCGCTGCGCAGGCAAGACGGCCGGCTTGGCGGGTGTTATTACGACCGTTTTGATGGCAGCAGGTGAAACGCTGTCGTCCCACAGGACCTCATCGACGGCGACGCTGCGGCGGAAGTGTCCACCATCCTTGGCGTCGGCCGTGTGGTAGGCGATGTACCACTTGCCCTTGAACGGTACGATACCGGGGTGCGAGGTCGTCGATGACACCGGGTCGAGCATCACACCGCGATAGGTCCATGGTCCCAGCGGTGACTTGGCTGTGCCATAGGCGATGCAGGCATAATAAACGGCCTGGGTGCATTCGGACGTTGGCCCTGCCTTATTGCCGGCATAGGCCATATAATAGGTGTCGTTGCGTTTGAAGATCCACGGCGCTTCGAAAAAGCCGGTCAGGGTCGTGACGTCGACAATCTTGCCTTTGAAGGTCACCATGTCCTTTTCAAGCTCGACGCCCTTGAGGCGCCCAAAGGTGCCCCAGTACATGTAGACACGGCCATCGTCGTCGACGATCACGGTCGGATCGATGTTCTGGATATTATTGGCGACGGGATAGGACTGCGATACGACCGGCCCTTGCGGGTGCGCATCGACCCACGGACCTATCGGGGTATCAGACACCGCGACGCCAATGGCGAAGCCGTCCTTGTTGGTCGTGCCGGCCTGCATCACCGGCGCGTACAGGTAATAACGTTTATCCGTACCCTGAACGATCTGTGCGGCATAGGCGCGGCCGGGCGTTGCCCACTTGAAGACATCGTCGGGTTTCAGGAAGTGCGGATAGTGGGTCCAGTCACCCGATGCCGGATCAGAAGTCGCCAGCATCTGCCATTCCGGCATGATGAAGTCGTTGACGCCATCTTCGGCCATGTCACGGCCGGTCAGGATGTAGAGCTTGCCATCGGCTACCAGAGGCGCCGGGTCTGTCGTATAGTCGGCGCCGTCCGACAGGATGGGATTGTGCCCAGCATGAACAGCGCGTGCCTCCGGCGCGGGGCCGGCGTTGGCGGTCGCACAAGCCGCGAGCAGAGGCAGCAGGGCGGCGAAACAGAGATTACGCATGATCACGCCTTGCTTGCTGCGGTCGTGAACAGGCGAACGCCGAAGACTGGGCCAGCCGTCTTGCCTTCCTGGGCATTGAACTTGACGGTGACCTTGGACTTGCCCTTGGTCAGAGCCAGAGGGATCGGGTAATCGACATCGACCCAGGCGCCAGGCTGGCGGCCCGACAGGCGTTCATGCGCGATGACCGTGCCGTCGATTTCGATGGTGAAGCTGCGGTTGAATTCCGAGCCCCAATAGGTCGCTTCGAGCACCAGTGGCCCGGCTTCCTTGCCGTCCTTTTTTACATTCATCTCGAAAGTGAACCAGCCGCCGGTACGGGCATCGCGGCCATTACGGTTGCGATAGACGACCGGATAGGAATTGCCGAAGGTCTGGAGATTGTGGTCGCGCTCGGGCTGCATTTCGCCGAGGTGCATGGTGTCGACCGAGCGGGCAGCCAGTTCTTTCAGGCGCTCCTGTTCGGCGCGGTAAGCGACCTGGGCCTCAGCCCATTCGGGGTCATTATAGCGGTTGAAGTAGACAGCCGTGCGGCGCTCATATTGCGAATAGAAAGGCCGGAACGTCATGTCGCCCGGACGGCCGATGCCGTTGGACTTATAGACGGCCTCTTCGACCGAGACCGGCGTGAACGAACCGAGCAGATCGGCGCCGACCAGGGCCGGTGCATCGCCTTCCCACGGCTGATCCGATGCACCGAGATCGGCGGCCAGGACCATCGGACCGCGTAGCAGCGCCACGACGCCATCATCGCCGGCCGTCCCTTCAAAACGCAGGTCAAGCGGCAGGTCGAGCGTCACGACATCGCCGGCCTTCCACTTGCGGCGGATCAGGGCATAGCCGTTGTCAGCTTTTGCCAGCGCCGGCTTGCCGTTGACCAGCAGCGTATGAGTCTTGGCCCAGCCCGGAATGCGGACGGCAACAGTGAACGTCTTGGCGCCGCTGAGCTGCCCGACCTTGAACGCGACCTGGCCCTCATAGGGGTATTTCGTTGTCAGCTCGAACGCGGCCTTCTGCGCCTTCCATTCGACCTTCGACGGGATGAACAGGTTGACATAGAGGGTGTCGGCCGACTGCCAGTAGATGCTGTCGCCATGCTTGGAGTGGCTCTCGATGCCCGACAGGACGCAGCACCAGAAGGAGTCTTCCTGCGTCGAGAACTCACGCGCCGTCCCCGACATCAGCGGCACCATATAGGCGAACATGCCGGTCTTCGGGTTCTGGTGCGCCATGATGTGGTTCAGGTGCGCGCGTTCGTAATAGTCGAACCACGAAGCGTTCGGCGACCAGCTGTACAGGTGCCGCGTCAGCTTCAACATGTTGTAGGTGTTGCAGCTTTCGCAGGTCTGCTCGGTGATGTGCTTGGCGATCGTGTCGGGTTCGAAGAAATATTCGCGATCGGCATTGCCACCGATGACAAACGAATGGTGATTGACGACGCGGTCCCAGAAGAAGCTCGAGGCATCGCGATAGCCGGGCTTCTTGGTCACTTCGTAGAGGCGCGCCAGGCCGATCAGCTTCGGGACCTGAGTATTGGCGTGGTTGTTGGCCAGCTTGTCCTGCTGGGCTGTCAACGGATCGAGGATGCGCTTGTGATAGATGCGCTCGGACAGGGCCAGCCAACGCACATCGTTTGTGCGGGTGTAGAGTTCGGCGAACGACTCATTGATGCCGCCATGTTCGCAGTCGAGGACCTTCTGCACCTGCTCGTCATTGAGCGCGGCGAAGACCTTTTCGATATAGCCACCCAGGGCAACGGCGACCGGAATGCCGCGGTCGATACCGGCATAGGTCTGCACGTCCATCAGGCCGGCGAAAAGCTTGTGCCAGTTGTAAAAGGGCACCCAGCAGCCATTGAGGTCGAACCCGGCCGAGCGGATATCGCCTGCGATGATTTCCGGGAAGATTTCCTTGCCATCGACGATCGTCGTGTCCTTGCGCTTGCGCATGAAGCCCGCGGCATAGCCGTCGCCCTGCGCCGCCTGGACCTTTTCCAGCTCACCGATGATATAGTTGATGCGCGTGAGGCATTCTGTGTTGCCGGTCTGGGCGTACATCAGGGACAGAGCCGACAGATAGTGGCCCAGCGCCTCACCCGCGATCGTGTCCGCCTCCCAGCCCCCATAGAGCTCCCCCTTTGTGGGCAGGCCCGCGAACTTGTGATAGTTGTGCAGCAGCCTGTCCGGCGACAGGAACATGAGGTACTTTGTATTGGCTTCGATGGCGGTCAAAAAGGGCGATGGCAGCAGACGCACATCGTTCAGGCGGATCGGCGTCGGCCCCTGTGGCAAGGTTTCCGCCGCCCAGGCTGTAGCGCCCGTCGCGCTCAGAACCGTCATGACGGCCGCGCCCCGAAGCAGGCTGCGGCGATCGGTTGAAAAGCGCACTACGGTCATCGGGTTCCCTCTGTTTTCAGGTCTGCAACGGGATTGCACCCTAGTGATATACGGTATACTATTTTGAAGCAACTCCCATTTACTTCGCTTTAATAAGGACCGCCGCCTCCATGAAAGCCCTGCTGTTCGCCTCCGCCGCTGTCGCGGTTCTGTCGCTCTCATCGCTCGCGCACGCGGCCACTCCGGTCTCAGCCGGCGAGGCTTTCAAGGCGCTTTACACCTCTGAGTGGGACTGGCGCTCGAGCCAGCAAGCGGCCAGCGAAGACGGTGCGTCGCAGTCGACGGAAGGCCTGCCGGACGTCTCAAAAGCGGGTCAGGAACGCAAGCTGGCCTACTGGCGTGACGTCAAAAAGAAGCTCGACGCTATCGACGCCAAGGCGCTGACGCCTGAGGACCAGGTCAACTACCAGATCTACCAGTTCCAGATCGAGACCCTGTTGGCCGGGCAAGAGTTCAAGACCTATGAGCGTCCGCTGGCCGGCGACACGTCGTTCTGGAGTGATCTCGGCTATATGGGCCGTGAAACCTATCGCAGCGAAAAGGACTACCGCGCCTATCTGGTCAAGCTGAACGACATGCCGCGCTATTTCGCCCAGAACATGGACAATATGCGCGCCGGCCTGAAGCGTGGCTTCACCGTGCCTAAGGTCTCGCTGGTTGGACGCGACGTCTCGCTGTCGGTCGTGATAGACGCCAAGGGTGAGGCCAACACCTACTACCTGCCGTTCAAGTCGATGCCGGCCAGCATCCCGGCGGACAAGCAGGCCGAACTGAAGAAGCTGGCTCTGGAAGCCATCGACAAGAGCGTCATCCCAGCCCACCAGTCGGTCCTGACCTTTATCACCAAAGAATACGCCCCCAAGGCGACATCGTCGATCGCGGCCTACGATCTGCCGAACGGTAAAGCCTTCTACGCCGCCCAGAGCCGTGAATATACGACGCTCGACCTGACGCCGGAGCAGATCCACCAGATCGGCCTCGACGAAGTGGCAAAGATTCGCGCTGAGATGGCCGAGGTCATGAAGGAGGTCAAGTTCGAGGGCGATCTCAAGGCCTTTCTTAACTTCCTGCGCACCGATCCGCAGTTCTACGTCACCAAGCCGCAGGACCTGCTTGATCGCGCCGCCTGGACGGCCAAGCTGTTCGATGCCAAGTCTGGCGACTATTTCGGACGCCAGCCGCGCATGCGCTTCGGTATCTTCCCGGTCGCGCCGGAACTGGCGCCCTTCTATACCGGTGGCCGTGGTGGTCCCGGCGGCTACTGGGTCAACACCTATAACCTGCCCGCGCGTCCGCTCTATTCGATCCCGGCCCTGACCCTGCACGAAGCGGCCCCCGGCCACGCGTTCCAGATGCCGCTGGCGATGGAAAACAAGGGCCTCCCACCATTTCGTCAGCATACGTACATTTCTGCCTATGGCGAAGGCTGGGCGCTCTACTCCGAACGCCTGGGCGTCGAGATGGGCATCTACCAGACACCCTATGAGCACTTCGGCATGCTGAGCTATCAGATGTGGCGCGCTGCCCGTCTGGTCGTCGACACCGGCATCCACGCCAAGGGCTGGACGCGCGACCAGGCCATGAGCTTCATGCGCGATAATACAGCGCTCAGCGAGCACGAAATTACGACCGAGACGGACCGCTATATCGCCTGGCCCGGGCAAGCGCTCTCCTACTATCTCGGCGAAATGGCGATCTGGAAAGCGCGCGCAAAGGCTGAAAAGGCGCTGGGTGAAAAGTTCGATATTCGCGCCTTCCACGATACCGTGCTCGAACTCGGCTCGGTGCCGCTGCCGGTGCTGGAGGCGCGCATCGACCGCTTTATCGCCGAGGGTGGCAAGAGCCCGTATTCGGATAAAGACTGATGTCGGAATTGCATACCTTCGCGCTTGACGAGGCCTTCGACTTCGCCGTCGGGGTTCTTGAAACCAACGGCTTTGCGGACGACCATGCCCGTGCCATTGCCCGGACGATCTGGGCCTGTCAGCGCGACGAGTGCCATTCCCATGGCCTCTATCGTCTGCTCGTTTGCGTCCATACGCTGAAATCCGGTAAGGTGTCGCCCGACGCCCGGCCAGTCATTACTGATGTCGCGCCGGGCCTGGTCCGCGCCGACGCGAAAGGCGCCTACTCGCTGTTGGCTTATGAGACCGGCCGTGAGGTGCTGATCGCCAAGGCGCGCAAAACCGGCCTGGCGGCGCTGGCCATCAACCACTGCTATCACTTCTCGGCGCTGTGGCCTGAGGTCGAAGCCATCGCCAATGAAGGTTTGGTGGCGATGGCGATGACACCATCGCACGCCTGGGTCGCGCCCCACGGCGGCACCAAGGGCGTGTTTGGCACCAATCCGCTGGCCTTTGCCTGGCCACGGCCAGACGGCAATCCGTTTGTTTTCGATTTCGCCACCAGCGCCTCGGCGCGCGGTGAGATCGAACTGCATCGCCGCGCGGGCAAGCCGATTCCTGAAGGCTGGGGATTGAACAGCGACGGCCAACCGACGACCGATCCGACCGAAGCAATGAATGGCGCCATGCTGACCTTCGGCGGACATAAGGGTTCGGCGCTGTCGGCGATGATCGAGCTGATGGCCGGGCCTTTGATCGGTGACCTCTTGAGCCTTGAATCTATGGCCTACGATAACGGCGCAGGCGCCACGCCCTATCATGGCGAGCTGATCCTGGCCTTTGATCCCAAGATATTCATGGGCGCCGAATACGCTGTGCACTCGGGCCGCGCCGAAGCCCTGTTCGATGCGATTTTGGGCCAGGGCGCGCGCCTGCCGTCGCAACGGCGCTACGCGGCACGCGCAAGGAATATAGCTGCGAACTCGATCAGCATTCCGCGCCAACTGCATGCGCAGCTTGTCGCCATGCTCGATCCTGAAACGGCGTCCCGCCCCTTCTGACCGGTTTACACCTTCTGCAGGAACTCGGCGGACGGGGCCGTCGCCTCGTCCGTTTTTTTGCGCGCCAAGGCAAAAAAATGGCGCCGCCGGATAACCGGCAGCGCCACAGGGGGGACTTTAGGTTTGGCGCAGTTTAGAAGGCGCCGCTGATACCGATGAAGAACATCCGGCCGAGCGGATCATAGACGCTCGGGAAGGTATTGCCGTTGCCGTTTTCGACAAGCAGGCCGCCCATGATGGCCGGGGGCGCCTTGTCGAATACGTTCGTGACGCCGGCGCGCAGGGTCAGGCCCTTGGGCAGATCCTTCGTGAGGGTCAGATCGATGTAGTTGTAGGCTTCGATCTCGGCATTGCGCGTCGACTTGGTGCCGCTCAGATACTGGTCATCGGTATTGGTCGCCAAATCGACCTTGCCGAAGTAGCGCCAGTTGATCGAGATCGCGGTGGGTGCCCAGACCGAATCCCACGACGGGGTCCAAGTGGTGCGCAGGTTATGGCGCCACTTGGGCGAAGGCTGGCCGCAGGTGCCGCCGAACAGACCCGTACAGTCGTAGGAGCCAAGGCCCGGAAGCACTTCGGTTTCAAGCGAATTCAGCAGGGTGCCGACACCCGAGAAGCTGATGCTGCCGTAGTCCTTGCCGAAGACGTTTTCGGTAGAAAGGGTGTAGCTGCCGGTGAAATCGACGCCGGTCGTTTCAAGGAAACCGGTGTTGATGTTGGTATTGACGACGTAGCCGCCATTCGCCTTGTTATAGCCGAACAGGGCGCCGGTCGTCGGGTTACGGACGATCAGGCTGCAGTAGAAGGGGTTGCCGGTTTCGACGCACTGGGTGACCGACACCTGCGGATCAACCGAGCCGATATAGCCGTCGATGCGGATCTTGAAGTAGTCGACACTGAGGGCCAGCGACGAACCCTGCGGGGTGAACACCACACCAAAGGTCGTCGTCTTGGCTTCTTCCGGGCTGAGGTCGGGGTTGCCGCCGCCCAGGCCAGACCCGACATCAGCAGGCGTGGCTTCGATATTGCCGTACCAGGCCGAGGTCACGCCGGTGCGGGCGCAATCGCTTAAGGACTTGGATGGCGTAGCACCCGAGCAGGGGTCGATCAGGCCGACATTGCCAACGGCCTGGGCCGCGAACAGTTCGCTGACGTTAGCAGCGCGCATGGCCTTGTTATAGCTGGCGCGGAACAGAATGTCGGCGGTCGGTGAATAGCGTGCTTCGATCTTGTAGGTCTCGGTCTTCTTTTCGGCGCCGACAGCGGTCGGGGATTCCGAATTGTAGGTCGAGGAGCGGTAGCCGAGCGACGCGCTTAACGAACGGATCAGCGGCTTGTCGCTGACCAGAGGGATTTCCAGTTCGGCAAAATATTCGTCCGCCGAAATGCTGCCGTGCGCTTCTGCTGTGCCGGCGTCGAGCTGGGTCTGGTCACGCTTCTCGTCGATGGCCTCCTTGCGGTGTTCGACACCGAAGACGAGCGCCAGGCCGTCATTGGCCCACGGCGACTGAACACCGTAGTCACCCAGGTCGCCGCTGACATAGGCGTTGAAGACATTGATGCTCTGTTCATTACGCGTGAAGGTCGGCGCATAGATGAAGGCGTAACCTGCTTCCGACGGGCCCTTGGCGCTGAAGACGTCGATCGGCTGACAGTTCTTGGACGTGTCCTTACAGACGATGGTGCCGTTGACCGAAACGGCCTGCAGCGCCTGTGCCGCCTTATCCTGGTTGATATCGTTCTGATAGTTGAACTGGCCGATCGTGGTCGCATACATGTAGTTGACGTCGTAATCCCAAGTATCGTTCAGCGCGCCGCGGAAGCCGCCAGCCAGACGATAATTGGTGTGACGCATGTCGTTGCGGCGGCCTGGGCCCGTCGCGGCGCGGAAGACGACCTGGGTCGTGGCGTCCGCCGTCGATGTCGTCGAGCCGCACAGGATGGTCTTCTGCTGATCGCTCAGGAAGGGGTTGTCGCAGTTGACGGTAAATGGCCGACCCGACCAGATGGCCGACGGGGCGACCTGGCTGACCGAATGATCGTCCATGAACATGAAGCTGCCGTAGAATTCATGGTCTTCATTGATCTTGTAGTTGACGAAGGCGCCGGCATTATAGCGTTCTGAATTGCGCAGGGTGTAGTTGGACGGCGCATAGTTGTAATTGAACGAGGCGTCGTTGGTTACCCACGTCTTTGTGCCGTCCTTGGAGTTGGCGAAGTCCTTGTTGGCGTTTGGCCCCGTGATCGGGCGGAAGCGACCATAGGCGTGGTTGCTGGAACCGCCGCAGCCGAACTCCGAACCGGCCGCATCGGTGAAGACAAGAGCACAAGTCGAATAGTCACGCGAATCCTGAAGCACGGGCTCCATCTTGCGATAGCCGAAATAGCCGGTGACATTGCCCTTGCCGTCGGCAATGTCAGCGCCCGCGGCAATGTTGAAGTCGTATTTCTGGCCGTCCCAGACATTTTCCTTCGCCGGCGTGATACCAGCCTTGGTCTGGATGCCGCGCAGATAGTCGTCATCATTGGTGTGTTGATATATGCTGTACTGAGAGTCGAAACGGATGCCATTCAGCTTCTTGCGCATGATGAAGTTGACGACGCCGGACATGGCGTCCGAACCGTAAACCGACGATGCGCCGCCGGTCAGGACATCGGTGCGCTCAACCAGCGACGACGGGATAAAGTTGAGGTCGACGCCCAGGGTCGGCAGGAAGCGTTGGCCATCGATCAGAACGAGAGCGCGGTTGCCGCCCAGGCTGCGCAGGTTGACGCCCGCGGTGCCATCCGAATTGTTCGACTGGTTTTCGTTGTTGCCGGCTTCGATCTGCGGCAGGGCCTTGAGGACCGAGTCGATGGCAGTGGCACCCTGCAGCTTCACTTCGCGATCATCGACCGTGGTGATCGGTGAAGCGCTTTTCAGATTCGGTTTGCGGATACGGGTACCCGTCACGACTACGACCTGCGACTCGCTGGCGTCTGCTGCGGTTTCCTGTGCCGCGGCGCCCGTCGCGCTGACGGTCCATCCCGAAGTGATAGCGGCGAAGGCGACGCCGGCCAGTATCAGGGATTTCCTGTTCTTATTCATGATATCCTCTTCCGCGGTTGCCTGCTTCCAAAGCAGCGATGAGGGAGAAAATCACCGGAGGCATATAACGTCAATATATGTTATATGTTATTCGGAATATCGTATACAATTATGAAAGGTGTGATGCTTTTATGTCACCTAATGGGGCAGTGCATGACATGGTCGCCAAGTTTTCCGGGATAACGCCTGAACGTTTCGCCAATGAAATCCAGGCGGCGAATCAGCCGGCAGTGCTCAAGGGCCTGCTGTCGAACTGGCCGATGGTTGGGCTTGGCTCCGCCGATGCGCTGGCCGAATACCTGTTGGCCCACGACAAAGGCGATCCTTACGGCGTCTATGTCGGGGCGCCAGAGATTAAGGGGCACTTCTTTTACGGCGCCGATACGCGCAGCGAAAACTTCCGCTTCGGCCCGGCGCCGCTGCGTCAGGTACTCGACAATCTGCTGGCTCAACTGGCGGCCGATGCCCCGCAATCCATCTTCATCCAGTCGGCGGAATTGCATCGCTACATGCCGTCGGTTCGCGACGCGCACCCGCTCGACCTTTTGCCGCCGGGCGTGGAGCCACGCATCTGGATCGGCAATGAGACAGTCACGCGCGTCCATTACGACCTGAACCAGAACCTGATCTGCGTCGTGGCGGGCAAACGGCGGGTCATGCTCTATCCGCCCGAGCAATTGCCAAACCTTTATCCGGGGCCGTTCGATCGGACGATCGGCGGCGTGCCGGTCGGTATGGTCGATCCGGAAAACCCGGACCTGGAACGCTATCCGCGCTTCGCCCTGGCGCAGAATGCTGTTCAGGTCGCGGAGCTTGAGGCCGGCGACGTCCTCTATATCCCCTTCGGCTGGTGGCACCAGGTCCGGTCGCTGTCGCACTTCAATGTCATGATCAACTACTGGTGGGACGATGCGCCAAAGGCTGCCGCCCAAGCCTATGACGCCCTCTTCCACGCGGTCCTGGCGCTTCGTGATCAGCCGTCGTCGCACAAGGCGATCTGGCAGGCGCTGTTCGACTATCATATCTTCAGCGAGGAGCCGATGGCGCACTTGACGGTGCAGGAGCGTGGCACGCTCGGTGAGATGACGCCCGCACGCGTGGCTCAGATCAGGAAGGTGCTGCGGCAGAACCTGGATTGAGCGCATTCCAAAAAGGGTGAAGCTTTTTTGGATAGAATGCGCCTCAAATATTAAAGCCGGTCGATTGCGGCCTGTGGTTCCGTGAACCACTTGGCGCCTGAGTCGGTGACATACATATGGTCTTCCAGCCGGATGCCGAAACGATCGGGGACGACGATCATCGGCTCGTTTGAAAAGCACATGCCGGGCGCAAACGGTGTTGTGTCGCCACGCACCAGATAAGCGGGTTCGTGGATGCTGAGCCCGATGCCGTGGCCGGTCCGGTGCGGCGTCCCCGGCAGGTCGTACTCGGGGCCCAGGCTGTATTTCGCAAGGATTTTCCGCGCAGCATAATCGGCCGTTTCGCAAGGTCTGCCGACTTCGACCGCCGCAAAGGCAGCTGCCTGCGCTTCCTTTTCGATATCCCAGATGCGGCGATGTTCGTCCTCCACCCTGCCAAAAGAATAGGTGCGGGTGATGTCGGACGTATAGCCCTGGACGTAGCAGCCTGTGTCGATCAGTACGAGGTCGTTTTCCTGCAGGGTCTGCACGCCCGGCAGGCCGTGCGGAAAGGCCGTTCCGCGCCCGAACTGGACGATGCAGAAGGAGTTGCCGGCAGCGCCGAGCTTACGATGCGCGGCTTCGATGAACTGCGTCACCTCGGCCGTCGTGATGCCTTCGCGCAGGATTCGCGACGTCGCGTGGTGGACCTCAAGCGTCATCGACTTGGCCTGCTGCATGGCCGCCAACTCGGCGGCCGACTTGTACATGCGACAGCCATTGATGACCGACGAAGCTTCAAGGATTTCGACCCCGGTCTCCTTGCCTAAACGGCTGACCATTTCAAACGCCATCGCCGGATCGACGGCGAGCCTGGTCACTCCCCAATCGCCGAGCGCTTGCTTGACCAGGCCATAAGGGCTTTCGTGCTCGTGCCATAGACGATAGTCCATTTCGATCTGCGTGTCGGCCTCGACCGAACCACGCTCGAAATAGGGGCAGATCAGTATGGGATCGCCATCAACCGGCAGCAGCAGGCCGATCAGGCGCTCCGACGCGCCCCATGGCAGGCCGGCAAAATAGCGTAAGCTTGCCCCTGCCCCGACCAGGAGCGCACCGGCGCCCATGTCCCGCGTCAGACGCCGTGCCTTGTCTAGCCGCGCCAGGCGTTCTTCGCGCGTAATCTGCAGTGCAGATGCCGGAGGCGTCAGGCCAGCAAGTTCGCGTTCGATAGTGGAGGAGCCGATCATATCTTTAGTCCTAGCGGAAGCGTTCGAGGGAGAAGGCCTTGGGCGAGGTGTCGCCGAACAGCATATCGGCTGCGATTTCACCGGTAACGGCCGCGAGCGTCAGGCCAAGATGCTGGTGCCCGAAGGCATACCAGATATTGCCCTCCGGCGTCAGCCTGCCAATCGCCGGCAGATAGTCAGGCAGGGTCGGCCGCGCGCCATACCATTCATCGGCGGTCGACAGATTGGTGAAGGGCAGGCCAAGGTCTGAGACGTGGCGGCGCAGGCGGTTCCACTTGCTGCGGTCAGGCGGCGCCGAAACATCGTCCAGCTCGACAAAACTGGCGGCGCGCAACCCGCCCTCAAAGCCGGTCACGATCATCGAGCGGTCTTCGAAGACGACGGGGGGCAGGTCCTGCGGCCATTTATGCACGGGCGACTGGATATGATAGCCGCGTTCAGCGACAATCGGCACGCGAACGCCCAGCGGTTCCAGCAAAGCTTTGGACCATACGCCGGCGGCGACAATGACCTGCGCAGTAGGCAATGTATCGCCATTGGCCAGGCGAACCTGCGGCGTAATGCTTGTGACTTCAGCCGTGATGAGCGTGCCACCACGCGCAACAAAGGCCGTTTCGAGCACCTCGAGCAGGCGGCGGTTGTCGGTAATCTGGCCAGTGTTTTCAAAGCGGATCGCACCATGGATTGGCGTGCTCACAATCGTTGCGAGATCCCGCAACTCATCCTCGGTCGCGTCGTGAAAGGTCGCCGTGCCGGTATCCGTTGCGGCCCAGGCCGCCCTGCCCTTGCGCGCAGTCTCAGGCGTCTCCCATACTATATAGTGTCCGTCGGTGCGCAGCAGGTCGGCGGCATCGATATCTGCCGCCCGTCTTTGCCAGGCGGGCATGGCCTGAGCGATCAGGGCCGACAACGCCGCCTTGCCGGCATTAAACCTTGCCGGTTGGGCCGCGTGCAGCAAACGCAGGGAAAAGGGCAGCCAGTGCGCGATGCCGGAAAGCGGCAAGGCCAAGGCGCCCTTTGGATAAAGTCTTCCGGGTGCGGAGCGGACCATCGCCATGGAGGCCAGGGGCTCGACCTGTTCGATGGCGATATGGCCCGCATTACCGTAACTGGCTGAGGTGCGGTTGCGTTCTCGGTCAATCAGTGTGACTAATAGTCCTTTCGCTTGCAACGAAAGGGCGATATTCAGCCCTACTACCCCGCCGCCGACCACAATTACGTCCATACCTTAATCATCCTTGTTGCACAGCATTATCGCATATAGTATACCGTATAACCTGTATACCGGTTCATGGAGCATTTGAATGAGAATCGATTGGCGCGGCGTTTTTCCGGCGGTAACCACGCAGTTCAAGGAAGATCTTTCGATCGACTACGCGGATACGCAGCGTGTCGTTGACGACCTCATCCGTGACGGTGTGACGGGCATTATTGCCATGGGAACCTGCGGAGAAAACAACTCTCTGACCGCTGACGAAAAGCGCACCTTGCTCAAGGCGATCGTCGAAGTCGTCGCCGGCCGCGTGCCCGTCGTCACCGGCGTGTCGGAGCTGACCACGCCTCTGGCCTGCGCCTGGGCACGGGACGCCGAGGCGCTTGGCGCCAACGGCCTGATGCTTCTGCCTGCCATGGTCTATGTGCCTCGTACCGAAGAGCTGATCGCGCACTTCACCCAGGTCGCGGAAGCGACCTCGTTGCCGATCATGCTTTATAATAACCCGACCGCCTATCGCGTGGCCATCACCAATGAGGTGCTGGAAGCCCTGCGCCCGGTCAAGAATATCGCGGCCGTCAAGGAATCGACGCCGGACACCCGCCGTTTCACCGACATGTATAATGCCTTTGGTGACCGTTATGTCCTGTTCGCCGGTCTCGACGACGTCGCCTTTGAAGGCCTGCTGCTGGGCGCCCAGGGCTGGGTCTCGGGCCTGACTTCGGCCTTCCCGCACGAATCTGTCATGCTGGTCAAGGCACTGGAAGCCGGTGACCTGGACACGGCCCGCGAAATCTACCGCTGGTTCCTGCCGCTGCTGCACCTCGACGCCGAGCACGACCTCGTCCAGTCGATCAAGCTGGCTGAGCAGATCATGGGCCGGGGCTCGGAACGCGTCCGTATGCCGCGCATGCCGCTGACAGGTGCGCGCCGCGCCGAGGTCACCGCCATGGTCGAGAAGGCGGCGGCTTCCCGCCCGAGCCTGAAGATCGTAAAGGCAGCCTGATAGGCCGCTTCTTTTCTGAACGAGTCCGCATATGCGCCATACCTTCTTTGCCATCGATGGCCATACTGCGGGTAATCCGGTCCGCCTCGTTGCCGGGGGCACTCCGCTCCTCAAGGGCAATTCCATGTCAGAGCGCCGTCAGGATTTTCTGACGCGCTTCGACTGGATCCGGACTGGCCTGTGCTTCGAGCCGCGCGGACACGACATGATGTCCGGTGGCTTTTTGTATCCGCCGACGCGCGACGACACCGACGCCGGCATCCTGTTTATCGAGACGTCAGGCTGCCTGCCCATGTGCGGCCACGGTACGATTGGCATCGTCACCTTTGCGCTGGAAAACGGCCTGATCACGCCGCGCACCCCCGGCAACCTAAAGCTGGAAGTGCCGGCCGGTATCATCGATATCGCCTACACAACCAACGGTCCAAAGGTCACCGCGATCAGGATCACCAATGTCCCGGCCTATCTGGCCAAGACGGGTATCGAGATCGACGTACCGGATTTCGGCCCGCTTAAAGTAGACGTCTCTTATGGCGGCAACTACTACGCCATCGTCGAACCGCAAGGCCCCTACACCGGTCTGGACGATCTGGGCGCGGCGCGAATCGTCGAGCTGAGCCGCGAGGTGCGCGAACGGGTGCGGGCGGTTTACGAGCCGGTCCATCCGCTTGATTCGACGATTCGCGGCGTCAGTCACGTCCTGTGGGCCGACAAGCCCAAACACGATGGCGCCGACGGTCGCAATGCCGTCTTCTATGGCGAACGCGCCATCGACCGCTCGCCCTGCGGCACCGGCACCTCTGCCCGCATTGCCCATCTGCACGCCACGGGACGCCTCAAGGTCGGCGAGCGTTTCGTCCATGAAAGCTATATTTGCAGCCGCTTTATAGGTAAAGCGGAAGCGGAAACGCAGCTTGGCGACCAGATCGCCATTATTCCTTCCATCGAAGGCAGCGCGATTTCGACCGGGTTCAACACAATCTGGATCGACCGCGAAGACACATTCTGGGAGGGGTTCCAGGTTCTCTAAGGTGGTTTTGCGCGATGTCGCAGCTACCGCGCTGTTTTCGATTCGTCCATTTCCGCGTCAGAAATGTCGCATTCAACGAAAATTCACATATCTGTATACAATATAATCAATTGAATAATATTGTAACGCGTACCAATCAGTGCAGACTGCACAGATGAATCGAGGCCGATAACGCATGGCTATTATTGTACAAACGCTGTCTGAGCAAATTTATGCCTTGATCCGTGACCGGATCATTTCGGGTGACCTTCAGGCGGATACCGCCATTCGCCAGGACGCTCTGGCGGCCGAGCTCGGCGTCAGCAAGATCCCCCTGCGTGAGGCCTTCGCACGTCTGGAGCAGGATGGCCTGCTCTTCTACATCACCAATCGCGGCTTCTTCGTGCGTTCTCTGTCGGCTGATGAGGTCGAGGAGGTTTACGCCCTGCGCCTGAAGATCGAGCCCGAGGCCGTGGGACAGGCTTCGAAAAAGGCGACGGAGGCCGACAAGAAGGTCGCGCACAATGCCTTGCTGGCGCTCGACGAAGCGGCTGGCTCCGATCGCACCAAGGTCGGCAAGATGAACCGTAATTTCCACATGGCCCTGGTGCGCCCGATCCAGCGCCAAGTCACGATCCAGGTCGTAGAACGCCTCAACCTGATTTCAGAGCGCTATGTCGGCAAGCATCTGGAGCCGGCCGGACGTGACAGCCGCGCCCACGAAGAACACACAGCCCTGTACGAAGCCTGGGCAGCAGGCCACGCCAAGGTTGTCGAAGGCATGATGTACGATCACATCAACTCGACCCTCGAAGACCTGCGCAAACAGTTCGAAATCGAGAAAAATTCAGCGGCATAAGCCGGCCGACAATCCAAACGAAAAAGGCTGCGGATCGCTCCGCAGTCTTTTTCTTTTCTACCATGAGCCTATTTGGTCTTGCGCAGGACACTGTTCCAGCGGCCGTAGGCGAAGTAGACCACGAGGCCTATAGCCATCCAGATCAGGGTGAAAATCTGGCTTTGGACCGGCAGGCTGGAGAAGATAAACGCACAGCCGCCGATGGTGATGAGGCCGACGACCCAGTGCAGCGGCACCTTGAAGCTGCGCACGGCGTCCGGCAGCTTTTTGCGCAATATGATCATTGACAACGCCACCGCGATAAAGGCGATCAGCGTGCCTGCGTTCGACAGTTCGGCGATCTTCTTCAACGGGACGAAACCTGCGCCAAGTGCTACGGCAATACCGGTAATCAGCGTGATCAATGCGGGCGAACCCTTGCTGTTGACGGCAGATACAGCCTTGGGCAACAGGCCATCGCGCGCCATGACGAAGAAGATACGGCTCTGGCCGTACATCATGACGAGAATGACCGATGGCAGGGCGACAATGGCCGCGCCGCCGACAATTGTCGCGACGAGCGGCTGGCCCAGAGTGCGTAGAACGTGCGGCAGAGGTTCGCCCGAAGACGCGATGTCCTGATAACCGACAGCGCCGATAGCGACGGCGGCGACCAGCATGTAGATCAAGGTCGAGATACCCATCGAGCCCAGGATACCGATCGTCAGGTCGCGCCCGGGATTCTTGGCTTCTTCCGCCGAGGTCGACACAGCATCGAAGCCGAAGAAGGCGAAGAAGACGATTGCGGCCGCCGCCATAACGCCGAACTTCTCGCCGCCAACCTCATGCGCCATGAAACCGAACGGCATGAAGGGGTCATAGTTGCCAGCCTGGATTGCCGGAAGGCCGATACAGATAAAGGCGCCGAGCGCGACAATTTTTATGATGACCAGAAGGATGTTGAGCGTGGCGCTCTCGCGTGCGCCAATCAGCAGCAGGCCCATGACCGCCAGCGAGACAAGCGCGGCCGGCAGGTTCACCAGACCGCCAGCATAGGGTCCTGCCAGCAGGGCAGCCGGCAGTTTCAGGCCGACCGCTTCTTCGAGGAAGCCGACCAGGTGGGCCGACCAGCCGACTGCGACGGTCGAACAGGCCAGCGAGTATTCAAGAATCAGCGCCCAGCCGACAACCCATGCGACGATCTCACCCATGCTCGAATAGCTGTAGGTATAGGCCGAGCCGGCCGTCGGGATCAGGGTCGACATTTCGGTGTAGCACAGGGCCGCGCAGGCGCAGACCAGTCCGCACAGGGCGAACGAAACGATGACGCCCGGTCCGGCGAGACCCGCGCCAACACCTGTAAGCGTGTAGATGCCAGTACCGATAATGCCGCCAATGCCGAGCGCCATCAGGTGTGGCCAGCTCAGGGTTTTCGCTAGGGCCTTGCCGTCTTCTTCGGCGCGCTGCAAGGGCTTTAAAGGTCCGAACAATCCCATTGTGTTCCTTTGACTATCGTCGTTGTGACGTAAGAGGGTGAACGAAAAAAGGATCGCAGCCAAGCTGCGATCCTCACAAAAGTAACTTTATTTTTGCGGCGCCAGCTCGACTGAAGTGGCGGCCGTGCCCAGCGGGATGATGTAGCCGCCGCGCGCGGTCTTTTGCGGCGAAGCAGGTGCGTAGCGGCGGCCGTCCCTGGTCGCTACCTCGACATCGAGGAAGGCTTCCGGCGTCGTCGCGGAGGCTGGCGCGAGCTTAAGCATGACCTGGCCGGTAGACGGGCTGTAGCTGACGGTCTCAATCTTTCCCGCCTTGAGTGTCAGCCACAGCCCGGCCGGCGCAACGAAGACGCGACTGCGGGCGCTGTCTTTCGGCGCAAGGGTAATCGTTCCTGCCGTCTCGGTGACGACGCCACCCATGCCGACCCAGCCGAAGGTAGGGTGGTCGACGAGATAGGAGGCGGCCGCAACGGCGTGACCGAAGAAGCTCATGCCATAGTCACCGTTCATGCCGTCGAACTTCATCATGTCCGGGAATGAATGGAAGGCGGCCGAGCTGAAGCCCTTGTCGTCGATATTGGTCAGCGAGCCCATCAGGCCGCCATAGGCGACGCGCAGCAGGTGGAAGTCCTGCGGATTGCTGCGATAGGCGTCAAACAAAGGCACGGCGTTCAGCGACGAGCCATAGTGGTGCAGCTGGCGCTCGATACGCGATGTCTTGCCGGCATAGAGGAAGTCCCAGAAGCGGCGCGCCGATCCGTTATAGCCCCAGTGCGGCACGGTCGGATCGTAGGCGAGAATGACTTCGCGCGTCGATTCCGCCGCCTTCTGGTCGTTGAAATAGCGCGCCCACATATAGACCTCGGCCTGGCCGGTCGAATCCCACGGCATTTCCGAACCGAAGGGGTATTTCAGGGTTTGCCAGTGATCGGCGCGCTTTTTCATCAGCGCCTCGACCTCGGTCGCCAATTCGGTCATGCCCTCGCGCTTCAGATCTTCCAGAATGTAGACAAAGACATCGCCTTCCATCTGGCCGAACTGGGTGTAGTACGGGGCCTTGCTCATCATCGCCTTGGTCGTCTCCCCGGCGCGGGTCAGATAGGTCTGCCAGCTTTCCTTGGTCGCCAAACCGGAATGGTAGCGGCCGAGCCGATAAAGGGTCCACCAGGCAGCAGCCGGGTGCGGATAGTTGTAGGAGCGGCCGAGATCGGCCGCGCCCTTGCGGTCCCAGGCCGACCAGACCTTCCAGTTCAGCGTCGGATCGTAGGTGCCTTCGGGCATGGTTGGATCATAGAACATGACCGACTTGCGCACGCCGTACTTATCTTCGCCATCCGACACCTGTATATCGCCCCACAGGGTCTCGGAGGCAAAACGCTCGAACTTGGTGACCTCTTCCGGGGTCGGATTGTCGAGTTGCTTCATGATCGTCGCCAGCCACGAACCGGCGCCGCCCTCGTCGCTCAGGCCCGAAATCCAGACGCGGTTGTCCTGGGTGATGATCTGGTTCTTGTCGCGGTCATAGCCCATGATCGACGGGCTGCGGCCGAAAGGATCTTGCGGATTTTCGTACCACTGCTCGGTCGTCAGGAAGCGGCCCATGTCGGCGACCTTTTCGGCCTCCGGCCTGGTGACGAGGTAGTGGATCGTCTGGCGCGAACCGTCGGCGTAGGTCAGCGTGACGCGCACGCGGCCGGTCGTCTTGCTGGTGACGGTATATTTCAGCCAACCGTCCTTCGCCTTGACGGGCGTGGAGATGTCGAGCGCGCCTTCAGGCGACTGCGCGATCAGCTTGACCGGCTGCTTGGCCTTCAGGAACAGGCTCGCCGGCATATCGGTCGGCACGATGTAGCCTGGCAGGCCAACAGCCACAGGCCGGTCATTCTTGCTCAGTGTCGTCTCGATCTCGCGGATCGACGGTGACAGCGCAAACCGGAAAGCATAGGTCGTGGTGGCCCCGGGCTGGATGTAAATCGAGGAGGTTTCATTCCACTGCTCGACACCCTTCCAGTCGGTGTCCGCAAACCCCTTGGAAGCGACCATCCAGCTGTAGAAGCCTTCGAAGGTCATGTTGCGCGGCTCGGGATCGTTGTAGATCTTCAGCGTCTTGTCGGCTGTGCGCTCATTGAGGATCGGCTTATACAGCTCGAACTTCGCCGACTGCGTATCCGGCAGGACCAGCAGTGACGGCCCGCGACCGTTCAGGCGATTGACTTGAAGATAACCGGCATCGAGGCCGACGTAAGGGTCATAAAAGGAGGCGACGTCGTGTGCCTCTTCCAAGTGACGGCCGGTGATGATGTTGTCGAAGACCATGGGCACACCGAAACCGCCGATCTCGACGGCGGTCTTGCCCGGATTGCTGACGGTAAAGCGCAGCACCAATTGCCCCTTGTCGACGGCCCAGATGCGCACGACCTTCAGCGGCAGTTGGCCCGCGAAGGCACCAGAGATATCGGCTGAGGCGATGACGCCCTTGCCGGCGCGCAATGGCTTGATCGCGCCGCGCTTGAAGGCCGTCGAATAGTCCTGCCACGCAGTCTCGCCGGCCAGGCGGACACGCAGATCGAGATCGCCAAGCCGATAATAGCCATCGCCAGTGCGCTGGGTAAAGCGGTTCGATGGCAGATAGTCAAACCCACCCTGCCCTTTCGGCTTCAGCGCCACCAGGGTTTGCGACGTCGTCTGGAAAGCGCCGTCAAAATCCTTTGTCTCGAAGAGGGTCGTCTGCGCTTCCGGCGTATTCCACGGCAAGACCGTAGCGGTTGCCGCCTGAGCCAGGGCGTGCGTGCTCACCCCGGCGGATGCGACCATCAGGGCGGCAAGAACGGGAGCAAAAACACGGCAGACGGACGTCATGTGGTTCTCCTTCGGCCCGCGGGTCCGAAACAAATAAAGCGTCCGTCATGCCAGGACTAGACATGCACAACGGACGCTCAAGTTTATCCCGTCCAGGAGATGCCGCCGCAGGGAGTTGCAAAACGGACCAAGGGCAAGGGTCGAAGATCCGGAGATCAGGGATAAGCGAAACTTACGCGTACACACGGGTGAAGCTTTGGAAATGCAGTCCGACGGCAGAATGGGTATTCCACTGCTTTGCATTGCTGGTGCTCCACCCGTGGAACACTCAGCTTAAACTTGACGAACCCGGAGGAGTATCGACCCGCTATCAGAACCATGCCCCTCTGTCGGCGTCAAGTATATATTATACTATTTTGTGACGGTCAGCACTTATCGCTTCTTTTTCAACGCCTTGGGTTTTAGGGCAATCCGGACGGTCGCCCCGCCCGAGGGGGCCAGACGCAGCGAAAGGGTCGCCGTCCGCGTAGTCGCCTGCGTCGTGCGATCAAGCGTCTCCGGCGTCGATCCGTCCTGCCAGAGCGTGGCGTCATACTGGCCGTCGCTCAGGAAGCTCAGGGGCACCTCAACCGTGCGACCGGCCTCATTGGTCATGGCGCCGATATACCAGGCGTCGCCCTTGCGCCGGGCGGTGACGATATACTCGCCGATGTCGCCGGCCAGCACCCGCGTCTCATCCCATGTCACCGGCACGTCGCGGATAAAGTCGGCCCCGTCTTCCCAGGAACCGTCGGCTGTCTTGTAGGCTTGCGGCGCATCGGAAACCATGACCAGCGGGCTGTCATAGACGACGTACATGGCGATCGCCTGTCCGCGCGTCGTCATGATCAGCGGACGGTTTTCGTGGATCTCGAACGTTTCGGGCGTCCGGTTGGCAAACCCGCCTGGTGTATAGTCGATCGGCCCCAGGATCATGCGCGTATAGGGCAGGGTCACATTGTGCCGCGCTGTAATCCGCGTCGTCCACTTGTTGTATTCCGCCCCCAGCACACCTTCCTGGGTGATGTAGTTCGGCCAGGTCCGGACCAGTCCGTTGGGCGCATAGGCGCCGTGCAGGTCGACCAGCAATTTATGGCTCGCGGCCTTCGACAGCACCTTGTGGAAGTAGTCGACCATCTCCTGATCCGAGCGGTCCATGAAGTCGATCTTGACGCCGGCAATGCCCCACTTTTCATAGGCGGCGAAGGCCTCGTCCATCTGCCAGTCAAGCTGTTGCCATTGCAGCCAGATCATGACGCGGACATTGCGTTCCTTTGCGTATTTCAAAATGGCCGGCATATCGACAGCCGGAATGGGTTTGGTGACATCCGAACCGGTGCGCGGGCGCGTCGACGAGCCGGTGTACCAGCCTTCGTCGATCAGGATGTAGTCGAGACCCATCTCCTTGGCGAAGTCGACATAGGCCTTGTAGGTCTCGGTATTGATGCCAGGCTTGGCGACCGGGGCATTGAAGCCGTTCCACCAGTCCCAGGCGCTCTTGCCGCCCTTGATCCACGACGTGTCCTTGATCTGCGAAGGCTCACCTAGCGTCGCGACGAGGTTAGATTGAACGAGCTCGCGGGCGCTATCACCCAGCATGACGACGCGCCAAGGCGTGCGAAATTCGCTGCCGGCTTGGGTAATCTTCGCGACGTAGGGCTTGATCGAATCGCTGTCCAGACGCGGCGGCAGCTTGATCGTTACGCCCAGGCCATTGTCACCTTTGCGGGTGTAGAAGGTCGCAGGATAGCCCTTCACGTCCGACTCAGCGATGGCAAAGGCGGTTTCTTTCACCCCGGTTTTACACACCAGCGGCGAGTCGAGCAGGTAGTGGTCGCGGATCAGCGACGACTTGACCGGATCGAACTCGCCTTCGTGGGCGTTGTGGTACTTGCCGATGTTCAGGCCCCAGCAGTCGTAGTCCTTCGCAAACGAGAACTCGGTCTTTTCGCCATAGACGCCAAAGGTCTCAAACCCTGGCTGCTTTGGTAGAACATAGCGCAGCGCGACGCCATTGTCGTAGGCACGCACGATCAGACCGATGGCCCGCCCCCCCTCCTTTTCCTGAAAGGTCAGTTGCGTCTCGGTATAGACATCGGGCGCCGTCTTCGCCTTGCCGAGTACGATGGCGTAGGTCTCATTGACCGAACGCGTCTTGGCATCGACAACCGTAAAGCCCTTGGCGCCGAAGCCTGTGACATCGGTGCGCAGTCCAGTCGCCGACGGCGCAATCACAGCAGAGCCATCGCGCGTCACCGACCATGTCGGCAAGTCCGCGCCCGATTGATCGAGCGTCACGACATTGCGGCCATCGGGCGAAGCCACGGTCCATGTCTCGGCCGACGCAGTGCCGGCAGCCATCAGAAACAGGAGGGGGATCAGGGAGCGGGACATGCGAACCTTTTTCGGATGGACGAACGGATAAATATGGATACTGTATACGATATTGGAATGTAAAGGTGGATTGAGATGCGCGCAGCTTTGATGGCGACTTTGATTGGCGGGTGGGCCTTGACGCAAGCCACGATGGCTGCCGCGCCCACGGGCGCCTATGTCTTCGACAGTTCGCCGAAATATCCGGACTTCACCCGCGTCGTCATTTCGGACAAAGGCGGCAAACTGACCGGCACCATTACTTCGCGCTGGTACGGTGATCTGCCGATGAAGGATCTGCGCGCGGACGGCGACCGGCTGATCTTCCAGATCTATAACGGCAACCCAAGACTCAAGCCTGAAGACATCGTCATTGCCCAAGACGCCAAGGGTCTGCGCATGACGGGAAAGCTCTGGTACCAGGACTTCGACATCACCGCGCACAAGGGTACAAGTGCGCAGATCAAGGCGCTCGATTTCCCGACCTATCCCCTGCCCCCGCATCGCGTTGTTGCGCAAAAAAACCTGGCCGCGAAGCCGCCCATAGGCTGGAATTCGTGGAACAAGTTCGCCACCGATATCGACGACAAAACCGTGCGTGAGATCGCTGATGCCCTGGTCAGCTCGGGGCTGCGCGACGCCGGCTATGTCTATATCAATATCGACGACGGCTGGCAGGGCAAGCGCGAGGCGAACGGCGTGCTGCAACCCAATGAGAAGTTTCCGGACATGAAGGCCCTGGCCGACTATGTTCATTCCAAGGGGCTCAAGATCGGCATCTACAGCTCACAGGGGCCGAAATCGTGCGGTGGCTTTGAGGGCTCTTACGGCCACATCGAGCAGGACGCCAGGACCTGGGCAGAATGGGGTATCGATTACCTGAAATACGACCTGTGCTCGGGCGAGGCCTTCTACAATACCAGGGAAACGGTCTACGCCACCTATCAGCAGATGGGCGAGGCTCTGGCCGCGACGGGCCGCGACATTGTCTATAGCCTCTGCCAATACGGCCGCTTCGATGTCGGCTCCTGGGGGCGCGACGTCGGTGGCCACCTGTGGCGCACGACCGGCGATATCGAAGACACCTATGCCCGCATGTCGTGGATCGGCTTCGATGCAAATGGCAAGCCGAACCATACCGGGCCCAATGGCTGGAACGATCCAGACATGCTGGAAGTCGGCAATGGCGGCATGACGCACGATGAGTACAAGACGCATATGTCGCTGTGGGCGCTGATGGCGGCGCCGTTGTTGCTCGGCAACGACCTGCGCAGCATGACGCCGGAGACGGTGGCGCTACTGACCAATCGCGACGTCATTGCGGTCGATCAGGACCCTGCCGGCATCCAGGGCCTGCCGGTCAAAAAGGACGGCACGACCGAAATTTGGACCAAGAAACTTAGTGACGGCTCGACCGCCGTTGGCTTCTTTAACCGTGCGGAAACGGCCGTCACCATCAGGGGCGCGTGGGCCGACATAGCACTGAGTGACGCCAAGACAGTGCGCGATCTGTGGGCGCATACCGATGCGGCGGCAGGTGCCGAGTATAGCTATGAAGTCCCCGCCCATGGCGCCGTGTTGGTGAAGGTGCGCTAACCGCGCACCTCCCTTACTTCACATCGATCAGGTTGGTGACGAAGTAGCTGGTCAGCTTGTTCCAGTAGTAGGGCTGCATAACTGCGTGATTGGTGTTGGGCAGGATAACCAGTTCGTGCGGCTTGCCAGCCTTGATCAGTGCATTCGAGAGCCGCAGTGAAGCAGCCACCGGCACGTTATCGTCGATATCGCCATGGATCAGCATCAGCTTGCCCTTGAGATTACCGGCGACCGAGATGTTGGAATTGCGCTCCCACGTCGCGTCGTCGGCAATGCCCATTGACACTTCCGGCCACCACGCCTTGTCAAGCCGGAGGTCGTGATTGCCGCTCGATGCAACGCCGACCTTGTAGACATCCGGACGGCGCAGGACGAAGCGCGCCGTATCGTAGCCGCCGGCCGAGCCGCCGTAGACGCCGACGCGGTCGAGATCGATATAGGGATATTTCGCCTTCATCGCCTTCAGGACATAGATATGATCGTCAAGGCCGACCTCACCCAGGTTCTGATAGGCCGGCAGGCGGAACGCCTTGCCGCGCTGAGACGTTCCGCGCCCGTCGATGGTCACAACGATCGCGCCCCATTGCGCCAAACCATTGAGGCCAGCGACGACGTTGTCGTCATACGCTTCCCCGAAACGGTGCGTCGTGGGGCCGGTATAGACGTTCTCGATCACCGGATAAGACTTCGACGGGTCGAAATTGGCCGGGCGATGAATTATACCGTAAAGCTTCGTCTTACCGTCGTCGGCCAGGGTCTCGAAGGGTTCCGGCATGGTGAACCCAGACGCCAGCAAGGCCGAAGGATCTGCGCGGCCCAGTTCCATGACGATGGCGCCGTCGGACGCCCGGCGCAGCAGGGTGCGCGTCGGCTCGGTCGGCGACGACATGCGATCGATGATCCATTGGCCATCGTCCGAGACGCGGGTTTCGTGGTCGAGCGGTTCCGGCGTCAGATTATTGATCTTGCCGGCCAGATCGACACGATAAAGGCTTTTATAGTAGGGATTGACGCCCTGCTCGCGGCCGATGCCGGTGACCAGAACAGGACCATTCTTGGCGATATGGGTGATCTCGGTGACCTCCCAGTTGCCCTTGGTCAACGGCTTGCCGCCATTTGGATCTTCACCGCGCTTGATGTAATAGAGTTGCGCCCAGTCCGAGCGCTCCGAAATCACCAGATAGCCGCCCAGTTCCGATGTATTGCGGATGGCCGTCGAGGTTACGGTGACCAGCGGCTTAAGCGCCTCGCGGACGCGAACCTCGGCCCTGCCTGTCGCCGGATCGGCCTCATAAAGCCGGACTTCGCCGTAACCCCGCTGCTGCCATTCGTAGACGACGCGTCCCGCATCATCCCAGTAGATTGCCGGATCGCCCGGCCACAACAGCGACTGAGACGGCGCATCGATGGCAGTGATCGCCGCATTGCCTTTTATGGCCTCGGCGAGATCGATGACGATCGGATGGACCTGCGGTACATCCTTGGCGCCGGCGCTTGGGTAGACATAGGAGAATTCGCGCGCGAACTGGCTGCCGGACGGATTTTGCTGGACCGCGCGCCATATGTAGCTGCCGTTGCGATCAAGACGGTAGGTCAGGATTTTCTTGGAGTCCTGCGACCACTGCACCGACACATTGTTTGACGGCGTCTCGGAATTGGCGGCGACCATATCGCCCAGCAGCGGGTAGTTCTGGCCATAGCGCCGGTCGTAGGTGCCGTCGGCGGTAAGCGCCGTTTCCTTTCCGGTGGCGACCTCGATGAGCCACAGATTGTAGTTGCGCGCGACGACCTTCCATTTGCCGTCGGGCGAAGCCACAGCGTCGTCCTTCACTGGCAACTCAGCGGCTTTAACTGTGACTGTGCCGGTGTCATAGAGCCAGTCGAGGCCGCCTGCCAAGACCTTCAGAATCTTGGTTTCGGTATCATAGTCCTGAAGACGGATATAGGCCGGGCCATCGATTTTCGCGCCCTGGGCCGTCAGCAGGGGCACAAGCGTCGCTTCGTTGACCAGTTCGCGCGTCGTTGCGGTTTGCGGATCGGCAATCATGAACCGCCCTTCCCCGCGTTTGCCCAGGCGATAGACGACGCCCTTGCTGCCGCCGACGAAGCGCGCCTCGATATTGAGATCGGTAATCAGCGCACCGATCTTGCCGCCCATGTACATCTCGGCCTTAGCTGCGCGCGGATCCTGGGTAACAACGGCTGTTGGTGTTTGAGCGAATGCCGTAACAGCGGGCGTTGTCATCAAAGCCGCGGCACAGGCAGCAAACATCAGGGAGCGGATACGCATGAAAAGAACCTTCCGGTTATCTGGAATTAAATTCGGCGGTTCTGTCTTGCCCGCGCCCACATCCGGAGTTTTGGCACAAACAACCGCCCAGTCAAATAAATTATACGATATACAACAAGATTGACACTAGCTGGCCTATAACTTCATATCTAAGCTCTGTTTGGAATTCAGGGGCATATCATCATGGCTGTTGGCGCTGTTCGCAGGATCGTTGTTGTCGGGGGCGGCACTGCGGGGTGGATGGCGGCTGCGGCACTGTCGCGCGCGTTTGGCGCCGGCGGTTACAGCATCACACTGGTCGAGTCGGATGAAATCGGCATTGTCGGCGTTGGCGAGGCGACCATTCCGCCGATCCGGGAATTCAACGCCATGCTGGGCCTGGACGAGAACGAGTTCCTGAAGGCTGTCAACGGCACCTTCAAGCTGGGCATCCGCTTCGTCAACTGGTCCGCGCCAGGCAGCGATTATCTTCACCCATTCGGTGTCTACGGCGTCGACATGGGCGTCAACTTCAACCACCACCTGATGCGCTACCGCAAGGCTGGCGGCAATAGCGACTTTGGCCTCTTCAATCCCCAGACTATGGCGGCGCGTCAGAACCGCTTTGCCCGAATGGAGGAGATCAACCCCAAGGCGCCGCGCGTCAACTATGCCTTCCATTTCGACGCCTCACTCTACGCCAAGTACCTGCGCGCCTATTCGGAAAAGCTGGGCGCCGTTAGACGTGAAGGCAAGATCATCCGCGTAGAACAGCATCCGGAAAGTGGAGACATCACCGGCGTCGTCCTTGAGAACGGCCAGGTCATCGCCGGCGACCTGTTTATTGATTGCTCGGGCTTCCGCGGTCTCCTGATCGAACAGACGCTGAAAAGCGGCTATGAGGACTGGTCGAAATGGCTGCCGTGTGATCGCGCTGCTGCCGTGCCGTGCGACAAGGTTGGACCGGCAGCCCCCTACACCACCTCCACGGCGCGCGAAGCCGGCTGGCAGTGGCGCATTCCGCTGCAGCACCGGACGGGCAACGGCTATGTCTTCTGTTCCGAATACATGTCCGAGGACGAGGCCGCCGCAAAACTGCTGGAACGGCTCGATGGCAAGGCCCAGGCCGATCCGCGCATCGTGCGCTTCCAGACCGGCCATCGCCGACAGATGTGGAATCGCAATGTCGTCGCCATGGGCCTTTCTTCCGGTTTTCTGGAACCGTTAGAATCGACCTCGATCTGGCTGGTCCAGCAAGCCATCATGACCTTGCTGAAATATTTCCCGCGCGACGGCATCACCGCAATCCAGCGCAAGTGTTTCAATGACGATCTGCTTGCGGATTACGACAACGTCAAAGACTTCCTGATCGCGCACTACAAGGTCACGGAGCGTGAGGACACGCCGTTCTGGGCCTACTGCAAGAATATGGACATTCCCGACAGCCTGGCCGAGCGACTGGACTCGTTCAAGGCGCACAACCAGCCGCTTGTGCGTGACGCGGAGCTGTTCAAGGAGGCCAGCTGGTTTGCCGTCCTGGTCGGTCAAGGCATGGAACCGGCCTCGTACCATCCCCTGGCCGACATCATGCCGCAGGATGAGTTCCGCTGGCGGATGGACCGTATTCGCGAAGGCACGGCCGGTCTGGCTGCGGCCATGCCCAGCCACGAAGCCTACCTCGTCAAGGCCTGCCCTTCGCCCAACCTGGTCCCGGTTTAGTGTCAGACCTGTGGAATGGTCAGGAACAGGTTGGCCGTGAGCCGGCCTGTCCTTGGATTGGCGTTGTAGGCGAATGTATCCGGTATCTGCGCCGTATGCAGAAGCGCGCCGGAATAGATCAGAAGCCGGTTGAAAACGCCTTCAAAATAGCCGGTCTGCTCATAGGCCTTGTCCGAGCCGCCCATATAGGCCTCAGGGGGATCGCCGTAGTCCGCCCAGTCCTCGCGCAGGCCCTCATGAAACCTGTCCTTGCGTTCGGCCGTTATGCGTTCAAAGCCCGTGCGCTTGTGGCGATAAAAGCCGGTTCCCCCCTGGGATACCGGGGTCAGGAAATGGAGGAGCGCATATTTGACCTGGGTGATCTCATCATAATGTGGAATGCGCGTCAGGGGATTGGCTTGCAGTGGGCGCTTGGTCATCAATGAAAACGCCGCATGATCGACGTTAAAGCGCTTGATACCGAACGTCTCATGCATGATCGGCCCCGCGAGCTTGCACAGGAAGTTGACATAGTCGCGCTCGGCTTCATGTGCTGGACTAAGCACGCGGCGAATGCCCGGATAACTGCTGGCCGTCACCTCGCGAAATGGCTCACCCAGCGCCGCCATGGCAATCAGGCCGTCGGCGGCTGGCACGGCCTGGTCAATAATGATGACCTTATTGCCTTCGTTGCCAAGCGTGTGAACGGTGACCTTCATGGCTATCATCTCCCGAGGCATTACCCGGCACCGCCGGACAAAAAACAGCCTGCCGTTTCCGGCAGGCTGTTTCTGTAACATATCCGCCGGCTATCAGTAGCGGAAGCGGGCGCTGAGCTGGATGGTCCGCGCCTGAACCCGCATACCCATCGGAATCAGATGCTGCTCACCCCAGAACCGCTGGGTATTGTTTTCCAGCAGGTTGGTGCCTTCCAGCGCCAGCGTCAGCTGCTTGATCGGCGTCCAGTTGACCGCTACGTCGAGGCGCGATGTCGGATCGACGTAGAGCGAATAGAGGCCGTTGGCATAGTTCAGGTCGGCACTGTCGCGGTAGCTGTCGCGATAGTTATAGGCGACCCGGGCGCTGAATTCCGGTGTATCGTAATACAGCGCCAGATTATAGGTCGACTTCGAGTTCCCGATGGCGTTGTAGTCGCCGAGGCCCGTATCGTCGAGGTACGGATACTTGATCGTCGCCTTCTCGTTATAGGTCGCGTTGACGCTGGCGCCAAAGTTGGCCCACTTGCCCGGCAGGAAGTCGAAGAAGCCCTGAGCCGAGAACTCGTAGCCCTGGAACTCACCCGGTCCGGCGTTGGTCGGACGGTCGATCGTCCACAGGCCCTCATAACCGCCAACGGGAACGTTGACTTCGTGCGTCCAGGTGATGAAGCCGTCAGGCTTCTTCAGATAGGTCGCGAACGAGACGATGCCGCCACGGCCGAAATAGTATTCCAGCGAGGCATCATAGCTCTGTTCGTGGTTAGGACGCAGAAGTGTATTACCACCCCAGCCGCAGCGGCAGCCGGTATCCAGGGACACCCAGGACGTCGCTTCGCCGAAGTTCGGGCGCTGGACGTTTTCTGTGTAGGCCATGCGCAGTTGCAGCTTAGGCGTAAAGTGCACCACGGCCGTCACGCTGGGCAGGACGAAGTGATAGTCGATCGGGGCTTCTACCGGGTCAGCAGTTGGGTTTTGCTTGGTGGTGCTGGTGCCTATGGTGTTCGTGGCACGGAAGCCGACGACGCCGTCAACCGGGAAGCTGCCGAGGTCGAAGCCATAGAGAGCCTGCGCATACACCGCTGAGTTCTTTTCGGTGGCAGTGAACGAGCCGAAGCCGTCCTCGGTCGTGACGACCTCGTCCGTCCAGCCGCCAGAGCCCGTGAACGAATTGGTCTTCTTGGACTGGGCGAAGGCACGGATATCACCAAAATTGTCGATGATGCTGTCGAGATCCAGGCGGTACCAGGTCGGCGAATCGAAGCCCGGAACCTGGATTGATACGGCGTCGTAACCCTGGCCGGTCGGGAAGTCGACCAGCTTGACGCGGTTGGGCGCGGCAAAGGTCGCGTAGCGATAACCGTAGGCACGGCCCGTCTGGCGATCCTTGTGCTGGGCGCCAAACTTCACCGAGCGGATCAGCTTGTCGTCGCTGACGCGGTAGCTGGCGTTGAACTGCCAGACGTTTTCCTTGCTGTCTTCGAAGCTCTTGCCGTTTTCGAATTCGTGCAGGTAGTAGTTGTTGACGTCATCAAGATTGATGCCGGTAAATTCGACATAAGGAGCGCCCTGGATGGTGTTGGGCGAGTTCATATCGATCTTGAACTGGGTGGCCGTGCTGAAACGGATGGTCTGACGGTACCATTCCATATCGAAATTGTTTTCGTCGACCGAGATACCGGCGTCGATATCCCAGCGATCATTGGTCCAACGGGTCTCGAAGTTCAGGCGAGTGTTGACGACATCTATATCCTGGTCGTTGGCCCAGGGACCGATCGGCAGGTCGGTGCCGGTGAAGGTGGCCGACTTCAGCGACTTGCCGTCCGGCATCAGGACGACGTTCGACAGCGTCGCGTTCGAGTCTTTCAGGCGCGCTTCCAGCACGTCCAACTGACGATGCTCCTTGGCATTGAACTGCGAGGCTTCGAGGAGGAAGGTCAGTTGGTCACTGGCGCGCCACTGGAAGGCGGCATTGTACGACGGACGTTCGACATAGCCGCGTTCGACACCGTAACGGACCTTGTAGACACCGACGATGTCCTTCTGGTTGGCTGGCAGGCTGGTCTGTTGGGCGCCCCAGAATTCACGCGGGGTTTCGCTTTCGATATACTGTTCGCCATAATTGTTCTTCTGGAAGGACAGGTTCAGCAGGAAGCCCATCTCACCGATCGAGGTGTCGAATCGGTTGGCAACCAGGCCGCTGATATAGGGGCTCTCGGTCTCGCCGACATTGCTATAGACGTTACGGATGCTGCCCGCCGCGGTCCAGCCCTTGCGCAGGTCCAGCGGACGGCGCAGATCGACGTTGACAGTGCCGGCGATGCCGCCTTCTTCCTGGTCGGGCGTGCGGGTCTTGTAGACCTGGACCGACTTCAGCAGTTCGGCCGGGACGTCGTTCAGGCCCGCCGAACGGCCGGTGCCCGAATTGGTCGCCTTGCCGTTGACCGAGGTCTGGATGTCCGTCATGCCGCGGATGGCAACGCTGCCGCCTTCGCCGCGCTCGCGCGTAATCTGAACACCGGAAACGCGCGAAATCGCTTCGGCAACGTTGTTGTCTGGCAGCTTGCCAGCGTCTTCGGCGTCGATCGAATCGACGATCTGCGCCGAACGACGCTTGCGATCGACTGCGGTTTTAAGGCTCTTGCGAATGCCTTTAACGACAACGACGTCGTCATTCTGTTCCGCCGCAGTTGCCGTGCTCGTATTGGCTGGCGCAGAAACCTCCTGCGCGACAGCCGGTGAGCACAGTACCGCAGCGATCAATCCCCCAGTGACCAGATATGTCCGCTTAATCTTCATAGTGCCTTGTCCTTTTTTCCCTGACAAATGTGCGACGCCATGAAGACACAAGTTTACAAAACCGTCAAAATATTTTATACGATATACGTGACTACCTTGGCCTTTTGTGCACTATCGTCAATCGCGTGTCATAAATGCAACGAAGGTTATATAGAAGATTTTTGTGTATATAAGCCAATTTTCCCCGCATGAAATGAAATATATAGAGATTCCTACTCATTGCATGCATGCACTACATCGTTGCAACTTAAACATGTTGAAGTTTAAATTACATATTTGCAGGATTTTGATTTTCATATACGGCAATAACTTCCTAAGTCCGAGGCTAAAATTCTGACAAAACGGTGATATTGTCTGACAACATTGTTGAAATTCACCCTGTATATCGTATACATATGTCAGACATATAGGGGTGTATAATGGGCGCAGTTGTCATGAATCGTCGCGGACTCCTTTCCGGCGCAGGTGCGCTGGCTCTGGCGACGGCCGCCGGGCCGCTTCGCGCCGACACGATCAGTGCCCCCATAACCGCGCGGTCTCTGCCGCTGAGCACAGTTCGCCTCCTGCCCTCACCGTATAAGACAGCCGTCGATGTCAATGAGCGGTACCTGCTCAGCGTCGATCCTGATCGTCTGCTGCATAATTTCCGCAAGAGCGCCGGCCTGAAGCCCAAGGCCGAAATCTATGGTGGCTGGGAGCGCGATACGATCGCCGGCCACAGCCTGGGCCACTACCTGTCCGCCATCTCGCTGATGCATGCCCAGACGGGCAATGCGGTGCTTAAAGCGCGCGCGGCATATATTATAGACGAACTGGCCCTGATCCAGGGCGCCCATGGCGACGGCTATGTCGCCGGCTTCACGCGCAAGCGCAAGGACGGTAGCGTCGTCGATGGCAAGGAGATTTTTCCGGAAATCATGGCCGGCGATATCCGCTCGGCGGGCTTCGACCTCAACGGCTGCTGGGTGCCGCTCTATAACTGGCACAAGCTTTATGGCGGCCTGTTCGACGCCCAGACCTTCTGCGGCCACGGCAAGGGCATCACCGTCGCGACGCGATTGGGCGTCTATATAGACCGCGTTTTCACCTCGCTGAGCGACGAACAGGTGCAGAAGGTCCTCGACTGTGAGTTTGGCGGCCTGAACGACTCGTTCGCCGAACTCCATCGCCGCACCAAAGACCCCCGCTGGCTGGCCCTGGCCCGCCGCATGCACCACAAGCGCATCATCGATCCGCTGATCGCCGGCGAAGACAAGCTGGCCAACAACCACGCCAATACCCAGGTGCCGAAGCTGTTGGGTGAGGCCACGCTTTATGAGGTTGCAGGCCAGGACGACAATCGCAAGGCGGTCAGCTTCTTCTGGGATCGCGTCGTCAACCACCACTCCTACGTCATCGGCGGCAATGCCGACCGGGAATATTTCTTCCAGCCAGACACCATCTCGAAGCACATCACCGAGGCGACGTGCGAGCATTGCAACACCTACAACATGCTCAAGCTGACCCGGCATCTCTATAGCTGGGACAATGATGCGCGCTATTTCGACTATTTCGAACGCGCCCACCTGAACCACGTCATGGCGCAGCAAAACCCCAAGACCGGCATGTTCAGCTATATGACGCCGTTGTTCACGGGCGCAGCGCGCGGCTTCTCGGATCCGGTCGATAACTGGACATGCTGTCATGGTTCGGGGATGGAAAGCCACGCCAAGCACGGCGAGTCGATCTTCTGGGAAAGCGGCGACACCCTGTTCGTCAATCTCTATATCCCGGCGACGGCGAAATGGGCGGCCAAGGGCGCTCAGGTCCGCATCGACACCGGCTATCCCTACGATGGTGATATCGCCGTGAGCCTTCCTTCCTTGCGCCGCCCGACTAGGTTTAAAGTCGCTCTACGCATTCCAGCCTGGGCCAAGTCGGCGGACCTTACCGTCAACGGCAAGCCGGTAGCGGGCACCCGCGACCGCGGCTACCTGATCGTTGATCGTGTCTGGAGCGGCGGCGATACCGCGCGTCTGAAGCTGCCGCTCGACCTGCGCTTCGAAGCGACCAGCGACAATCCGAACGTCGTCGCCCTGCTGCGCGGACCGATGGTCATGGCGGCCGATCTCGGTTCGGTCGAAGAAGACTACAAGGGCACCGAGCCGGCGCTTGTCGGTGACGACCTGCTGGCGACCTTTGCCCCCGTCAGCGTCAAAAAGGCGCTTTATCGCACCAAGGGTTCCGGCCGTCCCGGCGACATGGACTTCGTACCCTTCTATAGCCAGTACGAGCGCCGCAGCGGCGTCTATTTCAAGCGCTTTACGGAGGCCGAGTGGAAGACCGAAGAAGCCGCCTTCCTGGCCGAACAGGAGCGCCAACGCGACCTGTCGGCGCGGTCAGTCGACGTCATGTACCTTGGCGAGATGCAACCCGAACGCGACCATAACCTCGAGTCCGACGTGTCGTGGCCCGGCACCTATCGCGGCCGCAACGGCCGTGATGCCCGCCAGGGCGGCTTTATGCAGTTCACCATGAAGGTCCGCCGCGAGCCCGGCAAAGACGCTGGCCCGCTCAAGCTGCAAGCAACTTATTGGGGCGACGATCGCCGTTCCTACGACGTGATGATCGACGGCAAGGTCGCCGTCAGCGTCTCGCACCCAGCGGCGCCCAAGCCCGGTGAGTTCTTCGACGAGACTTACGATATCCCCGAAGAACTGACCAAGGGCAAGGGCACGGTACTGATGCGCCTGCAACCGACTAATAATCGCTCGACCGGCATGGTCTTCGGCGTCCGCCTGTTCACCGCGTCAGCATCGAAGGGTACCGTCTGATGCGTACCCTGCTTGCTGTGAGTGTAGCCGCCCTGACCCTTGCACTCGCGGGCGCCGCCCAAGCAGAAACCTGCGTGCCGGGCGACTGGACTATCGTGTCTGGTGAGCCGAACGAAGCGCCAGTGCGCTATGAAACCGCGCACTTTGCCTTCCGCTGGAAGGACAACACCGTCAATCCGGACGACGCGAAGGCCGCAGGCATAAAGCTGGAAGAGATCTGGAACTTCTATATGGGCCCGGTCGCTTTTGCCGAGCCCTATTGCGATACCGCCAAGAAGCACAAGACCAATATCAATCTCGACCCGACCTTTGGCCTGGCGGGCGGACCAACCGGTGAACGCGACATGGGCATGTGGATCGCCCCACCGGCGCTCAAGGACAACTGGGGGCTGGCGCACGAATTTGCTCATGCCTTGAGTGGCTCGACGCAGGCTCTGCGCGACTCTCCTTACGTCGGCTGGCTGTGGGAAAGCCACGCCAACTGGATGACGCATCAGATGCCGGAGTTCCACAACAAGGAAGTCCATTGCTCCGAGATGCTGGTCAATTTCCCGCACCTCTATTACGGCTCGACGCGCGACCGCTACTGCAACTGGCAGTTCCTCGAGCACCTCAAGAACGAGTATGGCTATGAAGCGGTCAACAATATCTGGCTAAAGGCGATCAAGACCGGTCAGCCGGGCTATCTCGAAGAAGACCCGTTCTCGATCCTGAAGCGCAACCAGGGCTGGAGCCAGGACGATCTCAACGACGTTTTTGGCGCCTGGGCCATGTACAATGTCAACTGGGACTACATCAATCCGGACGGCAGCGACCAGGGCGTGCTCTATCGCACCAAGTACGGCAGCTATGACCAGCGCGATGGCGACCGCCGTTTGCGGGTCACCGCGCTCGACGCGATCGATGCCGCCAAGGGCCGCTACGCCGTGCCGTTCGACTGGGCGCCGCAGCGCTGGGGCTACAATATCGTCCAGTTGGTTCCCGATACCGGCGCGGGCAAGATCAAAGTGACCTTCAAAGGCGTAATCCAGGACAAGCCGGCCGCAACCACCCTGCCCGGCCTGGCTAACGAGCCCGACAGCATTGGCAATCCCGATTCCGATTGGCGCTGGGGTGTGGTGGCAATCGACGCCAACGGCGAGTCGCGCCTCAGCCCACTGATGGGTGGCGCCGACGGCGAGATGGTCTTCCCGGTCAAGCCAGGCGACAAAGCGGTTTACATGGTCGTCGTCGGCACGCCGAAGACGATGCACAAGATCAAGTGGGACCAGCCCTACTATTCGATCTATCGCTATCCGTGGATGGTCGAGCTTCAGGGCGCCAAGCCGCAAGGCTTTGAGGCCAACGCGAAGACGCCGACGGCCAAGGGACACAAGCATAAGAATGGCGGCGGCTGGGTCGCTGAAGGCGCACAGGTCGATTCCACAGCCTATGTCGGGCCTTACGCTCAGGTGCTGGGTGGCAAGGTCCTGGGCAATGCGCGTATCGAAGACCACGCCATCATCGTCAACGGCACGGTCCAGGACAATGCCACGGTCGGCGCTATGACAATCCTCGACAGGGGTGTCGTTGTGAAGAACAAGGCCGTCGTCGCGACCATCTTCATGAGCCCGGGCGCGTTCGAGCCCGGTACGGTCGTCGGCGGAACGGCGCAGATTCGCGGCGATGCCGAGGTGCGCGGCGGACCTAAGCTGTCGAAGGGCGTCTATTACGGCTTTGTCGATCAGAACAGCCAGGACAGCCCGGAAGCGGCCCAACAAGGCGGCACACTGACCGCACCCGTGCCGGAAGTCACCGCCAGGCCGGATTATCGCTGGTAAACCCTAGCCGGTATATCCGGACTGCCGGCTGATCTTCATGGCGGTGTCCTTAACGTAGCCGCGCATGAGTTGAATGCGGTCGTCGTCCATATATTGCGCCGCCGAAGAGACCGAGATGGCGGCAATGATCTTGCCCGACATGTCACGAATCGGGGCTGCGACGCAGCGGACATGGTCCTCGTTCTCATCGAGGTCGAGCGCATAACCGTGCTCGCGATAATGCGCCATGACCTCAAGCCACTGCTTGATGTCATATCGATAGCGCGGATAGAGCAGGGCCTCGCGCTGGAAGACTTCACGCAGGCGATCCTCGGGTTCATCCAGCAGAAGCGCCTTGCCGAGGCCGGTGTGGCGCAGTGGCTGGCGTTCGCCGACGACGCAACGGACTTCGACCCGGCGCGTGCCGGGGATCTTGTCGATATAGTGGACCTGGTCGCGTTCCAGGATACCGAGATTGACCGTGTCACCCGTATCGGCCGACAGCTGGCGCAGATAGTCGTGGCTGACGCGTGTCAGGGTGATCTGCTGCTGGGCGGCAAAGCCGAGTTCGAGAAGCTTGGTGCCGAGCGCATAACCCTCACGCGGCGAGAATGATAGAAAGTCGCTTTCGACCAGAGTCGTAGCCAGGCGGTGCACTGTCGTCTTGTTCAGCCCCAGCGCCTTCGACATCTTGCCCAGCGTATTGTCGCCCTTGGCCACCCGCGACAGAACGTCCAGCCCCTTGGCCAGGGTCAGGGCCGCAGGCATGCGCACCGCCGCAGCCTCATCGACGGGTTCGCTTTCCACATTGGGGGTTACGGGCTTGTTCATGCCAGGATTCTCTTAAACATTAACTCGGGTTACTCTTACAAAGCCGCTTTGGCAACTTCCACGGCATAAACATGATTCACGCCGTGCATATTCGAACAGAAGATGATCCACTTTCCGTCCGGCGTAAAGCGCAGGTTCGGTTCCAGCTTATAGTCATGCGTCGACATATCGACGAGGCGCGTAGACGCAAAGGTCTCGATCGAGATCAGCCTGTCGTCATATGATGGCAAATCCGCGTCGACGATTGTGTTCGCCTTGAGAAGCGTAATCCATTTGCCATCAGGCGCATGCGCCACCATGTCGGCATCGCCGCCGTCGCTGGCGAAGGTTACGCCATCGGGCGCGACGTTGAAGTGCACACCCCAGTCGTTTGGCTCCATCCGCTTCCAGACGCGGCGGCCAGTCGCCAGTTCCAGACCTGCCACCCAGAACACCTGGCCGCGCGGTGTTTGCAGGTCGTACCACAGCCACTTGCCATCCTGGCTGAAGAATTCATGGCCCCAGATTTCCATGTTCATGGTGCGTTGATGTACGCTTCTGAGGTTGGAACCATCGGCATTGATCAGCTTGATGCGATCGACGCGATGCCATGGCCCCTCCATACAGAAGCGGACCAGGTTCGGATCGGTCGGCGAAAACTGGGCGTGGCCGATCCATTCCTCAGTCTTGTAAAGAACCTTGCGCTCGCCGGTCCTGATGTCGATGGTGAACAGCTCGGCCGGCACGCGCGCCGCCCACCGCTCCAGCATGCGCACGCCCTTGGCCTTGGCAAAGTTCAGCGGCTTGCCGTCAGGCCCCAGCGCCGCATATTCCGCCTGGCCAAACTTGTCGACGCTGTCCTTGTCCTTGGGTTGCAATGGCTTGGCACCATAAGCGACGGTGCCGAGCAGCAGCGTATCGTCAGCATTCATAGCGGTGATCTGGCCGGCCACGATGCGCGTGATCTTGCGCACCTTTTTGGTGTCGACATGGACGGCGTAGATCGTCTTGGGGCGGTCGATCGCCTCGCCCTCGCCGGCATCTGTGACGGAATAATAGACCTCGCGGGACTTGCGCGCCATGAACATCAGCTCAAAGCCCGGCCCGGTTACCAACGGCTTTACCACCCAGGTCTTCAGGTCCACCGTCTGGATACCGGTCGGCGATTTGATGACCATCAGATCGCCTTCGGGCGTGTAGACCGGACGGTAGAAGTACATAACCATCGCGCCCGGCTCGTCCGATATGCGGACGACGCGATGACCGGTCTTTACGTCTATCCACGACTTCGGCGGATTGCCTGCGGGCTGCACAAGCACCGCTTGGGCGTTTGCCGGACCATGGATCATCAACGGAAGCAAGGCCGAAGCGCTCCACAGGCCCTTCAGCGCCGTCCGGCGTGTTTCACGCATCATGCGGATACTCCCTTACTTACCGGCGTCGAAGCTGAATTTCTGCGCGTTGGCGAAGCTTTCCCAGGCATCGCGCGAGGTGAAATCGAGACCGCCATCCCAGGCCGATCCCATATAGTAGACGAACGGCTTGCCCGGCGTGACGCGCAGCAGGATCAGGTAGTTTTCGGCGTCCTCGGCAAAGCCTTCGACCATGGCCGGATCGACAGCGATCGAGATGCCGATGCTGCCGTGAACGCCGTCGTTCGGCTCCCAGAAGCTCAGGCGGCCGGCCTTGGCGTCCTTGGTGACGTTACCGGAACCGCCGGGACCTTTCCGCTTGTCGATGCCGATGCCGACGATCAGCGGCTCGGATGTATCCGACTGGAGGGTCGACACCATGCGCGTGAAATTTGAACCGAGCGGCAGCGAGAAGCTGCGCGTCTCCCAGACCTTACGCGTCACATCGACCGGCCAGGGCTTGTAGTCGACAGTGAACTTCGCCTCGTCGCCGCCGGTCTTGAGGATCTCATATTTCGTGAAATTACGAGATGTCCACAGCTTATTCTCGTACCAGATGCCAAGTCCGCCGGCGCCGCGACCACGGCCGACATCGTAATAGTCGAGCCCCTCGCCGCGATCGACGTGATAGGACGGAAACTTCAGCTGGCGGTCCATATACGGATAGCGAACGCGCTTGGCCCAGACATCGATTCCCGAGCCCGAAGGCGGCTCGCGCAACTGCAGCGCCGGTCCGTAGATGCGGTGGGCGACCTTGTCGTTTTCCCACAGGATGTCATCGAAACGATCTGGTGCGAAGCGGGCCACGGCGCGCGGCGTCTGGTCGGCCGGTGGCGTCAGCCGCTCGACCGGCGCTGGACGCTTGAGCGTCGCCGGATCGTAGGCCAGGGCGCGCGTCGCCTTCATCTCGTCCTCGCGGCGTGCTTTCTCGGCGTCCCCAACTATGGTCGCGGGCGGTACCGGCTGCGGCGTCGTAGCCGTGATGGCAGTGTCATTATCGCGGGCGGGTTCGGCCTCCGGCAGGCTCTGAGTCTTGCCATTCAGATCCATCACTTCGATACCTGCCAGCAGGAAGGCACCCGTGGCATAGGGGCCAGTCTCATCGGCCGCTGTCGTCACAGGACGGTCACCAGTCTTCTGCGCCGCGCCGATCAGGCCGTTCGGCAGAATATGGCGGTTGAGGGCCGCCCAGCCCTTCAGCACATGCGGCTGATAGGTCCTGCGGTCGAGCAGGCCGTGATTGATCCCCCAGGCCAGGGCGTAGACGAAGAAGGCCGAGCCCGAGGTTTCCGCCTCGGGGAAGTGGGTCGGATCATTGAGGTCGGCGCGCCACAGGCCGTCGGCCTGCTGAAGCGTGACAATACGCTTCGACATTTTCTGAAACATCGTAATGTAAAAATCGCGGCCGGCGAAATCGGCCGGCATGGCTTCGAGCGTACGCGCCAGGCCGCCCATGACCCAGCCATTGCCGCGCGCCCAGTAGATCGGCTTGCCGCCCTCGCCCGTCCGCGTCTTGAAGCGTTCGTCACGCAGGAACAGCTGGTCGTCTTCGACCCACAGGCGCGCATAGGTGCGGCGCCATTCCTTGTCCATGGCGCGCACATATTTGGGATCGCCGGTCAGAACCGACATGCGCGCCAGCACCGGCGGCGCCATATAGAGCGCGTCGCACCACCACCAGACCAGCGCCTCGGTCTCTTCGGGGCGATTGAGGTGCGGCACCTGGTAATCGAGGCGCTGCTGCAGCGGCATCAGGGCGCCCTGCTGGCCGCGGCGGCTATAGAGTTCCTCATAGAGATCGCCGATCGCTATATCGTCGGCGTTCAGCAAGGTCCGTTCGGAGCGCCCTCCGCGAAGCGCGTAATTATAGTGCTCGGCCGTCGCGGTCAGGAAGCGCAGCGTCGTCTTGTTCTCCGACATGCGCGCCAGGCGCGCCGCGCCGATATAGAAGGTGGCCGCCACCCAGTTGGAGGAAATTTCGGTCAGGTTTGAACCCGTCGACAACTGGATCGGCCGGCGGCTCATATCCGCGATCTGCGAGGTCGCGACATAGTCGAGCACCGTCAGGACAGCTTCGCGCGTTGGCAGGCGGTCGGGCGAGAAGACTGTATCGGGCCGCGCCGTCGGCGTCAGCCAGCTGGCTTCGATGCCGGCGACCGGAGGGGCGCTCTGCGCCGCAGCCGACAGTGGGGCCGCTAGGATGGCGGCAGCCAAAACGCAGCCAGAAACATAAAGGCCCAAGACGTTGAGACCCAAGACTTGGCGCATGATCATGATCGAGTATCCTGAAAGACGAAATCTTGCAGCAAAAGCCACCCCCGACGAGCAACCTTAGCCTGACATCAAACTTGCCGAAAGTCCGACCCCGCGCTGCAGGGCCGGACCTACGGTTTACGCGTACCTAGAAGGTTGCAATGACGCCGAAATAGAGACGGCGGCCATAGTACAGGGTGTCGAAGACGTAGGGCGTGCCGTTACCAACATCGCGGAACTCTTCCGGAGCATAGCGGGTGAGCGTATCGTTCAGAAGGTTTTTGCCTTCGGCGAACAGTTCGACGTGCTTGTTGATCTTGTACGACATGCGGGCATCAAGCGACTTCGTCTTGTTCTTGAAGACCGGCGTGACGGTCTTGAAGTAGCTGGTCGCACCGCCATACGGCGGCAGATTGATACCCATGGCGTTCTGGGTGGCTTCATTCGGGACGCGGTTGGTGCCTTCGGAAGCATCGATCCGGTCGTAGTAGAAATCACGCTCCTGGTAGGCGACGCGGGCATTCAGCTTGCCGTCATCGTACCAGAAGTTGAGGTTATAGTAGTAGCTCGACTGCTTGATGGGCGGAAGGGGCTTGCCGGTTATCGGGTCGATTGCCGTGAAGCTTTCGTTGCTTTCCGTGGTCGAGTAGTTGAAGCCTGCACCCGTGTACTTAAGGACGCTCGGTGCGAAGCTGAACGCGGTCCGACCCGCCAGTTCAATGCCCTTCTGTTGCAGGCCGCTGGGCCCGTCTTCATAGGTCGGAGCAATGTAGGTGTTGCCTTCCAGCTCGTATTCCGGGAGCGTGACTTCTTCCGGGCGGCCCGACTTCACGTCAATGGAATAGCTGGCGATGCTCAGCTGGCTGTCGCGGTTCGGATACCATTCCAGCGAGATGTTCGACGTCGTGGCCCCATAGCCCAAAAGCTCCGGGTTGCCGATGCGGCCTGAGCAACGCTTGTCGTTGTTTGGCTCCACTTCCGCGTCCGGGTCGGCGTCGTTCCAGTAACCGGGGAAATTGATCCCGAGTTGTTCCAGTGTCGCCGAGTCCTGAGTGCTGATGAAGTTACAGGTCGCCGCCGACGTGCCGGTCAGCTGCGCCATGCTGGGACGCGCACGCTGCTTGGCGATCGAATAGCGGACCACCAGTTCGTCTTCGATTGGCCAGACGGCCAGGTTGAAGCTCGGCAGTACGTCTTCCGACTGGCGATGAATGTCGAAGATCCGGCGCTCGACAAACGTCGTGACCGTGGGGTCGATCCCCGTGCCGCCGGCCTGGATCTGACCCAGACGCACCGGGTCAATCGTCGTGGTCTGGAAGACGACCGATGGCGCTGCATCGACCGTAATCTTCTGATAGCGCACGCCCAGGTTACCAAACACCGGCATATTGAACAGACGCGTTTCGAAATCGCCCATGACGTAGGCAGACGTCGTCACTTCGTTGGTCGAATAGCTGGGGCGCGTATAGGTCTTGCCGTCCGAAGCGATGCACTCATACAGACAGTCGAGCGTATGGTGGCTCAGGTCGGCATATTTGCCCAGGGTGCCGAACAGGTTATCGAAGCTGAAGGCCTGCCACGAGTCGATCAGGTTGCCGCGATCGGGCATGCCTTCGAAGTAGTTCGCGCCCGGAAGAGGCATGATGCTGTTATTGATCAGCTCCTGATACTGCGCCCGCGTCAGCATATGCTCCTTTTCAAGCCGGTCCTGACTGGTCGCGACCGTGTTCAGCGTGCGCGAACCGAAGGTGCAGTTGGCGCCGCTGACCGCCGGGTCGCAGAAGCGGACATAATCGAGGCTTCTGGCGCGTGACAGCATGACGCCCGGCGCGATGTTGAAGCCGCCTTCGCGCCAGGTTTCGTTGTCCCGATCGGTGTGCGAGCCACCGAACTTGATGCTCTTCAGCGGACCGAAATCGGTGAAGTTGCGCGTCAGATCCAGTTGGTAGTTCCACTCCTGGTTCTTGTCCGCTTGCGGCGTATATTCCAGGCGCGCTGTGGTCGTCGGGTTCTGGAAGACACCGGGACGGACCGGCGTCGAGTTGTCCGGCGAAGTCGGATAGTAAGACGCCGGGTTGTCGAGATCGACGGTCGGGACGTCGAACGTCCACAGGCCGTTTTCCGGGATCATGTAGAAATGCGCCGACGGGATCGAGGCGATGATCTTGAAGGCATCGTCCTCACGTTCGCCTTTCGCAAAGCCATATTGGATACGCGCCTTCGCGATCCAGTTTTCGTTTTTGAAATCAGCGCCAATCTGGGTATAGTGCTGCTCGTTCGTGCGCTGGATGTCGCGCACCTGGCTGTCATAGTTCAGCGTCGTGACACCATTGCCGCGGATCAGGTCGTATTCCGTGACGTAGTGGTTAGCGTTGACCTTGACGTTGCGCATATTGGTGGTCAGTGCGCCCGTTGTGCCCGTCGTGCCACTCGGCGCGATGATCTGCAGGTTGTAGGCCTGGAAATCCTGCTTGCGGATGTTCGGGTTGTACGACGCGAAAACCGTCAGGTCATCGCTCAGGCGATAGTCGGCGCGCAGCTGGAACGAGGTGCGGGTGTCGCGGCGGTTTTCGCGGCGCATGCGCGGCAGCGACGGCGTATAATCTTCCCACTGGGCGTAGCAGTTCAGGCGGCTGTTGATGCCGGTCGTCGGCAGGGCCGCGCAGCCGGCCTTGGTCGTGACGGCCGCGGCCACCTTGTCATAAGCCTGAGTGAAGGTCTTTTCCGGCGAGTTGTCGTGATCGCCGAAAGGCTGATAGCCGACCTGCTTGTCCGACACGCTGTTGAAATCGGTCGAGGTGCGCTGGTCGTCATAGGTGAAGTTGAACAACAGGCCCAGACGGTCATCGAGGAACTTGCGGGTCGCGATCACGTTGAGACGCGGCGACCACTTACCGTCCAGTGTATTCTTCTGGTACTGCAGGTTCATCTTGTAGAGCGGCTTCTTGAAGTCGAGACCGCTGCGCTGTTCGATGCGCACCGTCCCACCGACGCCTCCCGGACGCATGTCAGCGGTCTGGCCCTTGACCACGTCCACGCTCTTGATCAGGTCGGAAGACATGTCGTTGAGGCCAGTGACCGAGCGGCCGTTCTGGGAATCCGTCGGCAGCATCGACATGCCATCGACTTCGACACGAACCAGATCAGCGGCCTGACCGCGGATGGTGAAGCCGCCCTGGTCGCCGGCGTCGCTGACATCCAGTGCCACACCCGCGATACGCGAAATGGCCTCGCCGACATTCTTGTCCGGGAAGTTGCCGACGTCGTCGGCGACGATCGAGTCCTGGGCCGTCGCCGCGCGTTTCTTGCGCTGGATGGCCGATCGCTCCGAGTTACGAGCGCCGGTAATGACGATCGCCTGGTCGTCAACCGCCGCATCGCTGCTGGCCGCAGCCGGCGCCTGGGCGTGGGCCGACGCCGCCGTCAGTGCCATCAGGGATGCGCCGAACATGAACCTTAATGTACTACCCTTGAGTTTCATCGTTTTCCTACCTTTTTCATTTGCCGCTTGAAACGGCTTTTGCCGGATGGCTTCGCCACCGGTGTC
Organism: Asticcacaulis sp. P4_H10; assembly: GCF_056400965.1. NCBI lineage: Bacteria > Pseudomonadati > Pseudomonadota > Alphaproteobacteria > Caulobacterales > Caulobacteraceae > Asticcacaulis > Asticcacaulis sp. P4_H10. The sequence continues at coordinate 256,724 of NZ_JBFUKH010000007.1, forward strand.
ATCTGGCAGCGCTTTACGCGCCGTCTTTTGCCCCGTCAGGGCAATCCTGTGATATCGCTTGTGTTTTCCAGTGTGACTGTCCCCCCTTGGCTGGCTGTGATCCGGCTGTTGCTGAAGTGAATGCCGTTGGCATGACGAATGACGCCGAACTGCTGGGCTTCGATGTCGATGTCTTCCAACCGGACGTTCTGGATGGGCGCATCGGGATAGGCCTCGAACTCGACCGCCGTTTTGAGGCCCCGCGCCTTGACGCGCGCGATGCGGATGTCGCGGACGTGGGGCAGGCCCTTTTCTGCCGGAACCTGGGCCGTCAGCACCTTCCAGTGCGCCGGCACGTCGGTGATGCCCTTCGGAATTTTGGTATAGGAATACTGCGGAAACCAGTTGAGATTGATGCGGATACCCGCGTCCGCCTGGCCGATATCGATATCGTGGATGTCGATGTCCGACACTGTCCCGCCGCGCGTCTTCGCCGACTTGAACAGGATGCCGTAACGCACCGGTCCTACGACCTTCAGGCCATAGACCTCGACATTGCGGATGCCGCCTGACGTCTCTGACCCAAAGGTGATACCAGCATAGGCGTTGCGGATGGTCGAATTGCGGATGACGACATTTTCGGTTGGCCGGTTGACCTTCAGACCGTCAGCGTCGCGTCCGGCCTTCAGGCATAGGGCGTCGTCATTGGCGTCGATGTCGGCATTTTCGACCAGGATTGTGTGCGAGGAATCGATGTCTATCCCATCCGTCGAAGGCCCCTTGCCGTCGACATTGTTGCGCACCATGACGCCGGACACCTTGACGTCATGCGAATAGACGATCTGCACCGTCCAGAAGCCCGACCGCGTCAGCAGCAGGTTCTCGGCCTCTCCGCCCAGCTCAATGCGGCTCGACTTGTAGATCTGGATCAGGCGCGGCCGTTCGGCGTCGTAGTCGGCCGCCCAGCGCAGGCCGCGCGGTTCATAGTCAGCGCGGATCCTCTGAAAGCTGTCCCAGAAGACCTTGCCATCGCCGTCAATTGTGCCTTCGCCATAAACCCTGATATCCGACTGCTCGTAGACATTGAGCAGCGCCGACGGCCAGGTGATTTCGACGCCGGCGATGCGGGTGAACTGACGGGGATAGGCATCGATCGTCTGGCGGCCCAGCAAACGCACGCCCTTGTCGAGGCGCAAGGCCATGCCGGATTTTAGAAACAAAGACCCTGTCAGATAGGTGCCTGGCGTCAACACCAAGGTGCCGTGTTTCGTGGCTGTGGCATCGATTGCCTTTTGCAGGGCGACAGTATTGTCCGTAAGCCCGTCACCTTTGACCCCATAGTCGTCTGCACGCACGATCGTACCGGTCAGCCCACGCGGCGCCGCCGGATCGACGGCCGCCATGGCGTGCGCCGACATCATCACCACAAAGGCAATGATGGCGATCAGGGACTGACTAAGACGCGTGCACAAGGCCACGAACCGACTCCACATGACAAACGAAAGACCCTGAAAAAGGTGGAGCGTGCGCCACGGGAAGGTACACACCCCAAAGGCTTCAGAGGTTCTTCAGGGTCCACTCCGCATAGGCGTCGAGCGCTTTCTGCGGCATGGCTGAGTACCAGGAGTAGCCGTTGCGACGCCCCTTGGAGATAGCGTTGACGTCATCCTGGATTGACTTGTCCCAGTCGCCGAAGATCGGCTTACCCGTGCGGATGTCGTAATTGCGTGACCAGATCGGGCCAGCGCCCGGCTGCTCGATCAGCTTGCGGCCTTCGAGGTCACTGACCTTGGTGAAGGCCTTGCCGTAGATGGCGTGCGCCTTCAGCCAGGCGACTCCGGAATGCACGGCGTCCTTTATCTTCGGCGACGGATTGGGCTGGCGCATCAGGAAGATCAGGATGTCGGCGCTCTCGGCGCTGGCCAGCGAGCGCATCTCGTAATTGCGCGCCGAAATGGGCTCCAGCGTGAGGGCGTCGACCTGCTGCGGCCACACGGTTGCCTTGCCGTCGACCACGACCTGGGCGGCCAGAATGACCTCAACGGCTTGTGCGCTGGCGGCGCCGGCCTTCTTGCGCAGGTCGGCCGGGACAAAGGCGAATTCGGCGCTGCCCTCGGCGACATCTTCCAGGATCATCGACGCCTCGGCGACCGCATTGTCATTGAAGGTGATCCCATCGTGGAACCCGCCTTCGATCGGGTAGATCTGCGGCCATCCGCCATTGGGATATTGCCCAGCCAGCAGGTATTTCACGCCTTTGATAATGCTGGCGCGATAGACGTCGCCGTCCCTGCCCGGCAACTGCTGCTGCACACGCGCCAGGAAGCGCATCTCAGTCGTCGTAGCGCCGTTGTCGAGCGTGCCGACAAAAGTCCAGAAACGATCCTTGGGTGCATCGAAGCTGCCTGTGCCGACCTCCATGGTCTCGGCATTATTGCTGTAACGCTGGCCCGGCAGACGCTTGGGGCCGGTGCGGTTCTGGTTCTTGCTCCAGCCACCGGCAGGCGTCTGGAAGCTGACAATGGTGTCGGCAATGGCGCGCGCCTCTAATGTGCCGTACCAGGCGGCATCCTTGTTGAGCACCATATGGCCGCTGCCGGCGACCGGCGGTGGCGGCGGCAGTTCGCCCGGCTTCAGTTCCGCGGCCAGGGTGGCGCGATCGGTCTTTTCCTGCGCTTCCGAGCGACGGATATAGTCCGCCCACGGCATGTGCTGATTGGCCGGCAGTTCGCTCAGGCGTTCGACGGTCAGGGGACGCGCCGGCGTATTCTCGCCGACGACTGCCGCATGGATGACCATCGGCGCAGCAAGACCTGCAATGGCTACCGCATACGTTAAAACGCCCACCTTCATAACTCGTCCCTGTTTTTGATATCCTTATGTCAAAATTGATACGGATCATTTCGCATTTGTAAACACAAATGATCACGATCGATTAGTTTTTTTAAAAATGGTTTTAAATTTGAAATGAAAGTACACGTTCAATTTTAGATGGGGAAATATTGTTGCAAAACTCGCACAACTCATCATTTCCACGCACGCTTTCATGCAATAAGTTGATTGTAATACAAATAAAGCGCTGGCGCGGCGTAAAAAGGCGCGCAATATAGGCTTGCGAAGGCCGCGACATCGGTAGGATCGGCCTTCTTTTCGCTTAATTTTCCAGCATTTCCGCGTGTCTGGCTCAACAGGTACAATTTAAGATAACGCACGTCATTTGACTGTTCCGGATAACGGAAAACGTTGTCAGTATTTTTTGCGCACACCGACGCCGCTCAGGACGATCCTATGCCTCGCCTTCCCCAGCTGCACCACCTCTCCCGCCGCCAGTTGCTGGCGGCATCGGCTGCGACCTTCGCCGCTGCGGCGACGCAGCCCGTCCTGGCCGAGGCACCGATTGACCGTCAGGCCCTGGTGACCCGGCACAACCCGGTGCTTACCCAGGTCGATCCTTCGGCGCCGCTCATGCTTGGCAACGGCAATATCGGCTTCACGGCCGACATCACCGGGCTTCAGACTTTCACCGAGCCCTATTCAAAGATCGCGCCCTTGCTGACCGAGGCGCAATGGGCCTGGCACAGCTTTCCCAATCCGCAGGGCTTCACGGTCAGGGATACGCAGGTTCCGATCGACGTGCGCGGCCGCACGCGCCGCTACGGCTATATCAAGGACTGGGCTGACGCCGCCGGGAACCCGGCCGTTGCCTATATCCGCGAGAACCCGCATCGCTTTTCGCTGGGACGCGTGGCGCTCGATCTGAAGACAAAGGACGGTACGCCGGCACGGTTCTCGGACATCCGCGATCCCCGCCAGACACTCGATCTGTGGACAGGCACGCTGATCAGCCGCTTTGTCTACGATGGTGAGCCGGTCACGGTCACCACCTGTGTCCTGCCAGATCAGGATACCGTCCTGGCCGAGATCACTTCAAAGCTCGTGGCCGATGGACGGCTGGCCGTCATCGTCAAATTCCCCGGCGTGTCGAAGTCACTTAATCCCGATCCGTCCGACTGGTCCAATCCCGATGCGCACAGCACGACAGAACGCCGCCGCACTGCCAGCGAGGTCCGGCTGGAACGCAGGATCGACGCAACTACATATCATGCCGCCATTGCCGCACCCGGCGGCCAGGTCGCGGCAGCGGGCACTCACACTTGGCGCGCCGCCGCCAAAGGCCATACCCTCACCGTCCTGACCCAGTTCGCCACCCCCGATATCGCCCTGCCCGCCCCGGCGAAGGGCAGGGCCGCTGTGACAACGCACTGGCGCGACTACTGGTCGAAAGGCGGCATGGTCGATTTCTCCGGCAGCACCGCCCCGCGCGCGCACGAACTGGAGCGGCGGGTCATCCTGTCGCAATACCTGATGGCGGTGAATGCCGCCGGCGACTTCCCGCCACAGGAAGAAGGCCTGTTCTCCAACAGCTGGAACGGCAAGTCGCATCTGGAGATGCACCCATGGCATTCGGCGCACTTTGCGTTGTGGGGCCGGCCGCAACTGTTGGAGCGCAGCCTCGGCTGGTACCTGACCCACTTGCCCAATGCCAAAGCGCGCGCCGTCAACCAGGGCGTCAAGGGCGCCTGGTGGCCCAAGATGATCGGGCCGGATGGCGTCGATAGCCCCAGTAAAGTGTCGCCCTTCATCATGTGGCAGCAGCCACATCCGATCTATATGAGCGAACTGATCTGGCGCGCTGGCAAGGACAAGGCCGTGCTGACGCGTTACGCCGAACTGGTCGAACAGTCCGCCGAGCTTCTGGCCTCCTTCGCGCATTTCGATGAGGCATCGGGCCGTTATCGCCTGGGTCCGCCGATCATCCCGGTGCAGGAAAATTTCGATCCGCTGACGACCTTTGATCCGATGTTCGAAGTTGCTTATTACCGCTGGGGCATCGAAACCGCACAGAGCTGGCGCGAACGTCGAGGGTTGGGCCGTCGCGCCGACTGGGACGCCATACTTGCAAAGTGGCCGGACCTGCCGCAGAAAGATGACCTCTACCTGCCTACGCGCTCTGTGCCCGACTTCTGGGATCGCGCCGCCGGCACCTGCCTCAGCAACGCGCTCGAGGAATCGTGCCAGAATCGCGATCACCCATCCTTCCTGATGCCGCTTGGCTGGTTGCCGGGCCGCGACGTCGATCGCGCCGTTATGCGCCACACACTCGATCGGACGAAATCCGACTGGGATCTGCGCCAGACCTGGGGCTGGGATTACGCCATGATCGCCATGACGGCGGCGCGGCTGAACAGCCCGGAAGAGGCCGTTGACTGGCTGTTCTTCGACGCCAAAAACAACAAGTACGGCAAGTCCGGCATGACCCCGCGCGTCCACCTCGATGCTCACGCCCAGGCCTTTGTGCCGACCGCAACCGGCGAAGGCCCTGGCGCAGATGGCCCCGGTTATCAGCGCGCGGCCGAGACCTACTTCCCGTCGAACGGCAGCCTGCTGATGGCGGTGGCTCTGATGGCGGGCGGCTGGGATGGGCAGTCAGGCCGTGCCCCGGGCTTCCCCAAGAAATGGAATGTCAGGGTCGAGGGTCTGAAGCCCTCGCTTTAACGCTCCAGACTGACCGCCATCAGGCCAATGACCACCTCATTGGCGACGCTGCGCACGGTCAGTGACTTCAGCGTCCGCGTCGCGTCCAGTTCGATGTCGAGGATGTTCGCGGCCCCGCCGTCGATTGTTTCGCGGTCGGTCCGGCCCTTGCTGTCCGGCCCAGGAAGGGTCACAGTGCCAGTCTTGAGGTCAAGCCGCACCGGCGCTTCACCGCACAGCTGGAACTGATAGTCATCTACGAAATAGTCGCGCTCAATCGGCCACCAGTTTTGGGGATTTGACAGCGTCATCCGCGTTTCCGTGCCGTCCGTATAGGTGACAATCACCTCACCATTGGTGACACGGCTTTGCATGGCATTGGTCGATCCAGCCATCATCAGGAAGGCGCGCCTTGCCTTGCCGTTAAGCGGCACGGTTGCCTCTTTCGGATAGTTATCCCATTGCGACGTAAAGACGATATTGGCGCCCTCAGCCGGCGTCCTGAAGGTCAGGCCGCTGGGCAACCTGACTTCGCCGCCGGCAGCGCGCAAGGCCGCATCGTCGATATTGGCAGTCGCCTTGACGTGGCCGGCCCAGGCGCCGATGCCCTGCGCCGGGATGGCCAGCGAGACATGCGGCGAACGTGGCGAACGGTACTTGCCCCGCGCGAAGATGTCCGTGACCCTGGCGTTGAACGACGCCGACAGATCGACCGCTTCGGTCTTGAGCAGACGGCTCATCCATGCCCAGCGCGGCGCCTGAAGCGCGCAAGCTGTCTGATCGGGTGCTGGCACGGCGGCCAATGTCCACCATTCGAAATTGCCCTGGCGATGCGCCGTAAAGCGCGGATCAGGGCCGGTGCCGATGACCTCGGCCCTGGCCGGATCGAGCGCCGCGCCTTTGAACACGACCTTCACGACCGCCTGCTTTTTCAGCGCGCCTTCGATGCGCAGCTTGGGCGCACCGACGCCCTTGACCGCTGTCCAGTGCACTTCCTTGCCGTCGACTGTGACCTCCTCGACCATCTCACCCGTAACCGGCACTTCGATAACAAAACGGGCAAAGAGCGTGCCTGTCTGGCTGACCGTCCAGGTCTCATTCGCACCGTCGCGCTTGAAGCTCAGTCCGAGATCCGGATGGATCAGGCTGGCGTGGTTCCAATCCTTCGGAAAGCCCGGCGTCAGTCGCAGCGTCTTGTCGAGCGCATCGGGCTTGACGCCGAACAGGCCTTCGACGACAGCGCGCGACATGACACCAGCGCCATCTGCGAAGTCGCGCTGGGCCTCACGGCGATAGGTGTCGAGATAGTTGAGGCTGCCGATATTGCCGGGTGCGATGCCCATATAGAAGCTGGCCAGCAGGCTGCCGCGCGTCAGCGTATAGGCGCCTTCCGCATCACCCGCCTGCCACAGGGCCAGGGCGGTATGCAGGTTCTCGCCCATGACCACATTGTTGAGCGACCAGCTATAGGGCATCCAGTCCGAGCTCGGCAGGACGTGGTGCGGCCGGTCGACAGGAACGCCTTCACCGGTGACGGGAATTGGCTTTAAATGCCGCTCGAGGTCGGCAGCCATCTGCGCGGCTTCGAAGCCATCGGGCACGCCGGAATCGAGCGTGTGATAGAAACTCCATAGACCGTAGCTCGGGTGGAGCATCTGCCCACCCAGCAGGTCGCGGAACTCACCAAAGGCGCCGCGATCCGGCATCCACAGATATTGCCGCATGCCCCGACCGATCAGCTCCGCCTCACGCGCATAAGCGCTGCCGTCCTTGCCTAGTAAGCCAGCGACGCGCGCCGCCATGCGGTTATGATAGAGGTTATAGGCCGAGGTGTAGGCCACGCCGCCGCCATGGTACTGCATGTCGTCGCTGGCCCAGATGGCCGCATAGGCCTCGTAGAGCGGCAGCTTTTCAGGCCCGTATTCGCGGCGAAACAGCCGCTTTTCCCACGCCAGATGGCGTTCGATCACCGGCCAGTTTGTGCGGGCATAGTCGAGGTCGCCGGTCCACAGGATGTGGCGGAACATGGCGTCGATAAAGCCGACATTCATGTCGTAGTGCGAATTCGACATGTCGCCGTTGGAGTGCAGCCCGACTTCGTTGCGGGCGAGATTTGAATCTTCGTCAGCGGGCGGCAAGGTTGCCGGAATGGCATCGGTGTTCTGGCGCACAGTCCAGCCGTCGAAATTGCGCCGCGCCCGGTCGTGCCAGCCCAAGGCGTCGAGCGCATACGGCCCGCGCCAGCCAAGCAGCTTGGTCCGCCAGGCGATGGCGCCGTGCATGATGCCGCCCTGACGTTCGTCCCACAGGGCATCGGCGGCCACGTTCAACGAACCCACGGCGGCGTCGAGATAGGGGTCCGGCGTCTCGACGCGGACGCGATTGCGCAGGGTCTCGAAATGCCGACGTGTGGCGTCGAAGCGCTTGGCCAGCTCAGTGGGCTTATAGGCCGGGTCAAGCGGACTTGGGTCTTGAGCCTTCGCCGGTACGTTGCCGCGTGATGCGGTCACGGCGCTATAGGTGCCGAGGTCACCGGCCTGCGGGCGGCTGGTCACCTGCACCGACAGGAAGACCGGCGCGCTGCCGAGCTTTACCCGGCCGACCACGACTTTGACGGCCGCATCGGCCGAGGATGCGAGCAAGGCGTTAGCATCCGCCCACTGCGTGGCATCAGCCAGGCGCAGCTCAGCCTGACCCGACACAACGCCGGCGAAGCGCGCCGCCTTGCCATCGACCGTAAAGCCACCCTTCGTGAACGCATAGCTGTCATCCGCCGCATATTCGGGCTTGAACTGGAAATACTGGCTGATCGGTACTTTTTCCGTGCCGATATCGCCGTCGCGTACGCCACGCACACCATTGCCACCGCCATAGGCGAAGACCAGTTCGGCGCCCGCCGGCAGCCCCTGCCCTTCGGCGCGGACGATCAGACCCTCGGTCTGATGGTAGGCCAGGACGCCGACCTCAAAACGTCCCCGTCCCAGCAAGGGATCGGTGATGACATAGATCAGTTCGCCCGGCCGGTAGCGGGTGACGATATGGCTGGCATCGCTCAGCCATTTGACGCCCTGGGCGGTTTTGATCCCCAAACGCACATTACCGCCACGTCCAGGCAGGTAGAGTGAGAATTCCGGCATGTCGCCACCATCGACCCGGAAGGCGGTATTGCCGCCGTAGAGCGCGCGATTGAAGACCTCAGTGCCATTGCGGATGACAAAGTCGCCGCCTTCGGGATGGTACCTGAGCGGCGTAGCGATCTGGCCTTCGATATTGGGTTTCAACCCGCCGGTTGCCGACGGCGCCACCTGCGCGCCTGCGGAGCTTACTGCCAGTAACAAACAGATCGAAGCCGTCGCGCCCAATAGCCTGTTCATAAGCATTTCCTGCCAATAAGTATATTATGAAGAACGACGCTCACTATAGGTGACGGATGGCTCTCCGGCCTTGCAATATATACGGCCCATTATTGCTGATGATATTGGCCATGCAGTGAAAAACCGTCAAGCAGTATTCAGGGAGTAATCAGAGATAACTACCAAGGCAGTTCCACATGTTGGAATGTGCTTTAATTCGTATCTATAGATGAAACACTGCCAAGATCAGACCTGACTTATTTTCGCACACGCACGGTCCAGATCATCAGCAGGGCGCACACGGACAGGCCCGCGATCGGCGGCAGGACCATCAGGGCCTTCAGGCCGCCAAGCGTTTCCGCCGTCTGGGCGACATTGGGCCGGTACCCCGATACACTCAACCCCCAACCGAACAAGGCTGCGCCGATGCCGACAGACACTTTCGATATCATGCCCGCCACACCGAAGATAAAACCGTCGGCGCGCACGTGTGTCGCCTGCTCGCCATAATCGACCGTGTCGGGCAGCAGCGACCAGAAGGCAAAGAACAACCCCAGAAACCCGCTGTGCACCCAGACCAGCAGCGCCATTGTCCAGCCGGTCCCGACGGCAGGCAAGATGGCCAGCGTCAGGAGACCTGACAGGCCGACACAACTGGCGGCAATCCATACGCCGCGCCGCCCCAGACGCCGGGCCAACAAGGTCCAGAACGGAATGACGACCAGCCCGGCAGCACCCGTCGCGGCCAGGCACAGGGCGCCCGCCGCCTCATCGTGGAGCTGGTATTTGAAATAGTAGAGCACCGATTTGGTCAGGGCCGTGCCCGACACGGCAAAGGCGATAGCGCCGAGGTTCAGCCCCCAGAAGGCGCGATTGCGCATCAGGCTCCAGATCAGGGCCTTCAGCTTTGGCGGCGGCGCGGTCGCGGCATCTGTCTCCGGTTCGCGTGTTACGGCAAAGACAAGCGGAAAGAGGGTTGTTGCCACGACCGAAAAGGCTACGGCCAGCAGGAAGTAACCCCTGCCTTCGCCGCCCGCAAACGGTATGGCCAGCGACACCAGGGCGGCCGCCAGCGCGCCGAAGAACATGCGAAAGCCGGACAACTGCGCGCGCCGGTCGGGATCGGCTGTCAACCGCCCGGTCAGGGCCGCATAGGGGATATTGACCAGGGCATAGACGGTACGGAAGATCAGGTGGCTGACCAGCATGAAGATGGCCAGGGCGTAGTCTTCCAGCGGCGGCCGGTAATAGAGCAGGCAGAAGCTCAGGCCCAGCAACGGCCCGCCCATCAGGATATAGGGCCGGTAGGCGCCGAACCGCGTGCGGGTACGGTCCGCTGCCATGCCGATCAGGGGATCAATCACACCGTCCCACACCGACGCGATCAAATAGATCAGGCCGGCCGTGGCGGGCGACAGCCCCACCACCTCAGTATAGTAGAACAGCAGGAACAGGCTGACGCTTTGCCAGTAGAGGTTACAGGCAAAATCTCCCAGGCCGTAGACGGCCGCGCCCCTCAGTCCAATACTAGCCGGTTTCGCCTCAGCCATTCAGGGTGAAGGTCGCAGGCGTGCCACCCACAGCCGACGGCGCAAGCCAGACCAGGAAGGCGCCGGCTTCGGCCTCGGTCTTCAGGTCGGCCTGGACGAAGGCGAGATCGGCGCGTTTCAGGGTGAATTCGACCGTCTTGCGTTCACCGGGTTTCAGCGTCACCCGCTTGAAGCTCTTGAGAAGGCGCACCGGCTGGACCAGGCTCGCCACCTTGTCGTGAACGTAGAGCTGCACGACCTCGTCGGCCGCGCGGGCGCCGGTATTAGCGACCTCGGCACTGACGGTGAGCGACCCATTCCAGTCGAGCGTCGCCGCACTGACCGCCGTCGCGCCATATTCAATTTTCGAATAGGTCAGGCCGTGGCCGAATGGATAAAGCGCTTCGTTGGTGACTTCGCGGTAGCGGGTCTTGTACTCCGCCACCTTGGGGTCGAGTTGCGGCCGTCCGCTGGTGCGGTGATTGTAGTAGTAGGGCTGCTGGCCCGATGCCTGCGGGAAGCTGACCGGCAGACGACCCGACGGCGCGTAGTCGCCGAACAGGATATCGGCGATGGCGTTGCCGGTTTCCGAACCGAGGAACCAGGTGGCCAGGATCGCATCCGCATCGCGCGCCGCACCGGTCAGCGCCAACGCGCGGCCGTGACGCAGCAGGATGACAGTGGGCTTTCCGGCTGCCTTGACGGCTTCGATCAGCGCCAGTTGCGCCGCCGGCAGCGAGATATCGGTGCGCGCCTGCGCTTCGCCTGACATGTTCTCTGCCTCACCGACCGCGAAGATAACGACGTCGGCGGCGCGAGCGGCGGCGACCGCGTCATCGATCCCGCCCGGCACATCCGCATCAAAGTCGCAGCCCTTGACGACGGTGACATTCTTGGTGACAGCGCGCAGGCCTTCTTCGATGGTCACGCCCTTGGCACGATCGGGGAAGACCGACCAGGGTCCCGGCAGGTTATGGCGGTCGGCGCCCAGTGGCCCGATCAGCGCAATCTTGCGGCTCGTCTTCGCCAACGGCAGCAGATTGCCTTCGTTCTTCAGCAGGACGATAGACCGGCGGCCGGCTTCGCGTGCCAGGGCGACAACCTCCTTCGAACGCACATCGGCCTTTTCGCGCTTGGCGTCCATCGAACGGTAGGGGTTTTCAAACAAGCCCAGCGCCTTCTTGACGCGCAGCGTGCGGCGCACGGCTTCGTCAAGCACGGCCATCGGCACTTCGCCGTCCGCGACCAGCGACGGCAGGTGCTTCATGTACAGGCCCGACTGCATCGACATGTCGCAACCGGCCATGATGGCCTTCTTGGTGGCGTCACGACCATCGGCAGCATAGCCGTGCAGGATAAGCTCCTCTTCGGAAGTGTAGTCCGACACGACCAGACCGGGGAAACCCCATTCGTTGCGCAGGATTTCGGTCAGCAGGTGACGGTTGGCCGTTGCCGGCACGCCCGCCACATCGTTGAAACTAGACATGACGCTGAGGCAACCGGCATCGAGACCTGCTTTGAACGGCGGCAGGTGGATTTCGCGCAGCGTCGTTTCGGGGATATCAACCGTGGCATATTCCAGACCGCCCTGAACCGCGCCATAGGCGGCGAAGTGTTTCATGGTGGCCAGCATGGTGCGGCCGTCTTTCAGGTCATCGCCCTGGAAACCACGCACGCGGGCGGTCGCCAAAATATTGCCAAGATAGGTGTCCTCACCGGCGCCTTCGACAACGCGGCCCCAGCGCTGGTCGCGCGCGATATCGACCATGGGCGCGAAGGTCCAGTGCAGGCCGACGGCGGTCGATTCGATCGCCGCGGCGCGCGCTGTGCGGTAGGCCAGATCGGCATCGAACGCCGACGCTTCGCCCAGCGGCACCGGGAAGATCGTACGCAGGCCGTGAATGATATCGGCGGCAAAGATCAGCGGTATCTTGTGCGGTGATTCCTCGACCGCCACCTTTTGAAGTTCACGCGCGCCGGCAACGCCGATGCCGTTGAACAGGCCGGTGATCTCGCCCTTGCGGATGCGGCCCTTGACCTCGTCCTTGGTCTGGGCGATCGCCGCTGGATTGACATTGCCGAAGTCGGGGCGCGTCAGGTCTGCATAGAGGCTGAGCTGGCCGGCCTTTTCTTCGACCGACATCGAAGCGATAAGCTTTTCAATAAAGGGATCAGGCGCGGCGGTGATCCTGGCAAAAGCAGGTGCGACAATCGGCAGGAAGGCGGCCGTGGCGACGGCACCCTTGAGGAAAAACCGGCGGGAGGGCGTAAAAGCGGTCATGGTTTGATCCTGTTCTGCTTTCGGGAAATTTTCAATGTCATCTTACCGTCTCCAGCGAGACGACGGCGCGGGGTGCACGGATAAGGACTTCGTTGCGGGCGTCGGGTTTGACAGTCTTGCCATCAACGCGGACCGCAACCCGCCCAAAAGGCGTCAAGTCGAGCGCGAAACCATCCGGCGGAGCGGTCTTGGAGGTAAGCGTCACTTCTACGGCGGAACCGTTGCGCCGGGCGGCGAGGGACAACGGGCCATAGGGCGTCTGCAGCGCTTCGAGTTTGGCGCCTTCACCGTCTGCCCACTTCGGATCGAAGCCCGACAGCAGGACCATCTGCTCTGCTTCGGGTCGTTCATAGGCGAAGAGATCAAGCGCGACGCGCAGATAGTCCGACTCGACCCAGCCATGCGGCAGGTCGCCGATAAACAGCGGCTGACGGTAAGGAACAGTGATGACCTCGGCCCACTGGAACCATTCTCTCGGCGACTGATCGGCAAAGAACATGTCGAGCGCCTGGCGTGCCCGTTCCGGCTGTTTCAGGCGCAGAAATGCGCCGACATTGCGCAGTTCGTAGGGGGTGTAAACATTGGGCGTGTCATGGCGCGGCGTCAGGATTTTAGACCAGTAGCGTTCAAAGGTCTGGCGCTTGAGGGCCTCAGGGATATCGGCCTCGTGGGCGCCGGCGGTCAGGCCCATTGTGGTCGAGGTCGGGTCAAAATCGCCGCGATCGGCCGCGCCGGCAACCACGTCCTGACTGTAGTGCGCGGCAGTCGCGGTGATAGACGCAGATAGATCGCGGGCAAAGGCCTCGCCCTGCCCGGCTACCCTATGCGCGTCATCACCGCGACCCAAGGCCCTGGCGGTCAGGACGGCGCCGCGATAGCCTTTCAACGCCCAGAAATTATCCCAGTAGGCATATGCCGCCTTATCCGAATAGCCCTCATGGCTGATTGACGGCGGCAGCAGGCCCTTGAAGCGCCGCTCGGTTTGCGGCGTCAGGTTCTGTTGGCGCAAGCCTTCCTGATAGGCGATGGCACCCGATACCTGCGGCCAGTACGGCGCGATCTCGGCGGGCGACACACCATAGCGGATCAGTTCGCCCGCCAGCCAGGCCAGTTCGCCATGACTGTCATTTTCCGGCGTCGGGTCGGCGCCGCGCGCATCGACGCAGCACGGTACCTTGCCATTGTCGAAGCTCATCGGCGCATAGGCCTTGAAAAAGCGCAGGGCTTCCTGGGTCAGCCCCATGCGCAGCAGGCCTTCGGACATCATGGCGCCATCGCGGATCCACGACCGGTCATAGGAGCGCGCACCGGGTTTCAGCCAGTCGCCATCCATCAGCATAAGTTGATAGCCGAGCGCCAGCTTCAGACTGTCCGCGATCGGCGGCGCGCCCTTGGGCAAGCTAAGATGGGTTTGACCCAAGCGTTGCTGCCAGTCGGCGCGCATGGCCTTGGCCTGCTGGTCAGCCCAAGCGACCGGATCGCCGGAAACCTGCGGTGGAGGAGACGCATCACCCAACGGAAAAGCCAGGACGATGCTGCGTGTGTCGCCGGCCTTCAACACCAAACCATAGCCGATAACAGCTGACGCCATACCGTCGGCATCGCTCACCTTTGCCCCTTGCGGTCCCGTCAGGAAGCCGGAAGTCATTACTTGCGACGGCGTTGTCAGCAGCCATAGCGGCTGGTCGTCGATGCGCAGAACCTGAGTGTCGTAAAAGAGGTCACGAATGGGCGCAAAGCCGCCCGGCCGCGTCAGGAACTGCGCAGGCGGATTGACCTGCATGGGCTGCAAATGCAGATCAAGCTGAACGCTTGTGTCGACCTCTGACCGCAGATCATAGCGCACCAATCCAAGCGGCGATTTGCCGTCACCATAGGCCAGGGGCGCGATCGTCATCCTTACGGGCCCCGCCTGCCATTCCACCGATGGCAGGGGCAAACGCTCAGCATCGGCGATGGGCGTCACCCTGGCCTGCGCCCAGGTGTAGCGCTGACCATCAACAGTCAGGACCGGCGCCAAGGACGGGCGTTCCGGCCCCAGTTCGACCGCGCCGTCCTCAGACAGAAGCGCCGCGCGCGAACCACCATGAGCAACGCCCACGACCGTCCAATAGCTCTGTTCCGAGAAGCCGCGCGGATAATCACCGCGCGGCGCCGCCTTGGCCAGTTCAGTTAGCAGGGCGTTCGGCTTTACGCCCATCTCCAGCGGCAGCATGGCGGCCTCATTCAGCCGGCCCGATCCACTGATTTTGACGAAGCGCGCATCGACCTCGCCCAGCGTCACATAGTCGGTGCCGCCATCGCTGCCGGTGACGGTGCGAAGATTGCGGAACGTCTTGCCGTCATCGGACACGGCGATGTCGTAGCGTGCAGGAACCTGCCCCCACTCGAGCCTTAGGCCACCAAAAGGCCGCACCCGCGACAGGTCAATCGTCACCGCTTTCGCAGACGCGCCGGTTGCAGCATTGCCGTCGACGACCGCAGCAATATCCGCTTTCAAAGCGGCTTCGACTTTTGGCTCAGGCGTCTCGGTGCGCCAGGTCACCGGCCCGACTTCGAGCCAGCCCGACGCCGCGCCCTTGGCGGTCTTGACGACAACCACCTCAATGCGCTTGCCGCCCTTGAAGGTCTTGTCGGGCGTTGGTCCCCAGGCGAAATCGATATGGCGCGGACGAATGCGCAAAACAGTGCCGTCCTTCGACGGTACAAAGCCCGGCCGCGTCATCCACCAGACATTGTCGCCCGAGGCATCGGTGAACTTGATCTGCAGATCGTTGCCCGCGCCCTCACCTCGCACCGGGATCTCGATGACGAAATTTTCCGGCGCAGCAAAGTCAAGCGGATGGATCATGAAGGCATAGCCGGCGCCGGCAAAGCCATAGTCGAGCCGCGCCGTGTCCGTACCCGTCGCCTTCGACATTACGCCTTCGGAAGCGCCGGCCGTCCAGGCGCCCGGCGCAAACAGCGGCGCGTCGGCTGCCACAGCAGATCCGCAGCACACCATCAGCACAGCAAGAGCGACGGCAGTGCGCATCACAGCGCCTCGAAACCGGCCAGCTTCAGGCCGCGTTGCAGCGGAGCGCAGCCCTTCATCAGTCGCCACAGCAGCCCCGAGCGCAGGTTTTCGATGCTGCACAAAATGGGCCCTTGGTCGATACCGATATAATCGTTCGACACCCAGCCGGCGCGCTTGGTCTGATGGCCCTCACGCGACGGATAGTCGGTCACGAAGGTCGGGTTGAAGCTGTCGTGGAAGCCGTATGTGTCGTAGATGTCAGAGCCATAGCGCGTCTTCATCGCCTTGGCCGCGGCCAGCGATTCCACCGGCGTGAACATGATCGACCCCAGTGCCGCCGTCGGCGCAATCGTGCCGTCGTCGAACGGATGATCGCCGCCCGGGCCTCGCGCCGAATAACTGCGGAACTGACGCTCAACACCATCGATCGTCAGCTTGACGTCGGCCGGACCGTCGCAGGCCGTAAAGCCCCAGATGTCGACGCCATAGTCCTTGAACCCCATCGGGTTAGTGATGGCGTAGTTGCGCTGGGACAGGGTGGCGCGGCGCGAGTTCTCGAAATAGTCGAAACCCTTGGCGCGCATATAGGCGTCGGCAATGCCGCGATAGTCGATCCAGATGTGATTGTACTGATGACCGAACAGGGCGTGGAAACCCAGATGCTCATAGCCATTGATGACACCGTAGGTCTCGTCATAGGTCGAACACCAGACCTCATAGGCCTTGGGATCGATCGGATGGGTCGGCGATCCCATAGCCAGCAGATAGACCATCATGCCTTCGTAATAGCCCTGCCACTCGGCCTTGATGAAGCCGGTTTCGGGGTGCCAGCCCATGGTCTGGCGGCCCGATGGACGTTGCATGAAGGTCCAGTCGACACGTTCATAAAGGGCATGGGCCAGGCGGCGAATTTCGTTTTCCGCCGCATCTTCGCGATCGAAATA
The DNA here is from genome assembly GCF_056400965.1 of Asticcacaulis sp. P4_H10. Classification (NCBI taxonomy): domain Bacteria; kingdom Pseudomonadati; phylum Pseudomonadota; class Alphaproteobacteria; order Caulobacterales; family Caulobacteraceae; genus Asticcacaulis; species Asticcacaulis sp. P4_H10. The sequence continues at coordinate 273,361 of NZ_JBFUKH010000007.1, forward strand.
TTGCGCAGCACAGAGCGCACCCATCAGCAGCAGGGCCGTATCGACGGAGGACAGTTCGCATTGCTTATAGCGCGTGCCGTCGTCGAAATTGAGGAAATGGTAGAAGTAGCCCTTGTGACCGGCTGTGCCGGACGCCCCCTCGCCCTGCGGCAGATTATAAAGGAAACGCAATGTATTGCATGTGCGCTCAGCTGCCTGGACGCGGCTGATGTAACCCGCTTCGGCGCCGATGACATAAGCGTTGAAAGCAAAGCCGATGGCGGCCACTGACGAGAAGGTGCGCGTCGGCCAGCGGTCTGGCGTCAGGCCCGTGCGGTGATCGGTGACCTCCCAGAAAAAGCGGAAGACGCGTTTATGCAGGTCCGCCAGCAACGGGTCGGAAAACTCAGCTTGGGCCTTCTGGCCTGGCAGATGCGCGCAGCCCCCCAGCGCGAGCAGACCCAGGCTCAAGGCCCGACGGGTCGGTTGGTACAAAGACATGGCAGCGGACTCTCTTGGTTTTTACCCTGAGAAAAGGACCGGAGGCTCCGGGAAAAGCCTCCGGCCATCAGGGAGTAGTGGCCTCTCACCGCGGGGAAGACAGGAACGGCGGAGGCAGATGTCCGGCGCGCGCTTTAGGGAGACGGACGCGCCGGGCATTGAAGAAGCGATATGCCAAAAAGTGTGCAGCGGTTTTCGGCAAATATCGCGAAAGCAAAATCCAGCGATAGTAGGCGCTATCGCTGGGATATCGGCCGCGTCCCGCTTCCGGGAAGAGCGCAACGCAGCCGATTATGGACTTACCACTTATAGGTCAGGCCGACCTGGAAGGATCGCGAGGGTCCGACCTGGACGTTGTTGTCCGGCTCCAGGCTTGCGCCCGAGCCGCCGTTGAAGCCGCCGGTCCAGCCGGAATAGGCGCGGTTGACCGTGTCAAACAGGTTGTAGATCTGCCCATCGACCGTAACCATCTGACCGTTCGGCAGGGTGAAGTCCTTCGAGAGGCGCAGGTCGACCTGTGAGAAGCCCTTCTTCGGCCAATAATAGCCATCGATGATGCGCAGGGCCGGGCCAGTATTATCGATTGACTGGAACGGCGCACCCGAAGCCAGGGTAACGATGGTTGATACACGCGTGTCCCATGGTCCGGAGACGATGCCCGAACCGACAAAGCGCCACTTATCGACGCCTTCCGCATGGTGCATGCCGCTGTCGACCGGATTGGCGTAGTCGAAGATGAACTGGTCGTTGTGGCCATTCATTTCTGCGTCGGCGAGCGTCAAGGTGGCCGTGAAGCCGTACTTCGATTCCGCTGTCCATGGCTTGTCGGCATTGAGGTACAAGGCGGTGTAGGTGGCTTCGCGATCATTGGTCGAAATGATCAGGTTGCCATAACCCGGCAGGCCGTTACCCCAGGGCTGGCAGGCATATTGTGGGCCATGGACGCACCACGATCCGTCGGGCAAGCGGTTGCCCAGCACCCAGTTGAACAGGTTGGCGTATTTGATGTGGGACAGGGTCGCCGAGGTATTGATCGCGCCTATGCGCTTGCGCACGCCGACATTGAACTGATCCGAATAGGGGACCTTGACGTCGTTGTTGAGCGCGAAGACTTCGCCTTTGATGTTGAGCGACTTGGCCAGTGCGACCAGGGCTTCCGGGTTACCGAAATAGCTGCCGTTCCAGTCCGCCGTGGTCGGATCCGCATCCGTGTTACCGCCGGCGCGGAAATTGATCTGGGCAACGTGGATCTGGGCCCGGCGCATTTCCGTCTGGGCGCTGTCGTAGATGGTCCGGTCGTAATAGCGCCCATAACCGCCGAAGAAGACAAGGTCGCGGTCGCCATTGACGTCATACGAGAATCCGACCCGCGGCGCGATGCCACCCATGAAGGCTTCGCGATTGCTGCCGGTCGAAATGTAATCATCCGGGTTGAAGGCGACATTGAAGCCCGCCGTCGAACGCATAAGGGCCGCGACGTCCGCCGGCGTGACGAAGTCGTTATTGAGCATGTTCGACTCGTAATCCCAGCGCACGCCGAGATTGACGGTCCAGTGCTCATCGATCGTCCAGTCGTCCTGAATGTAGACGCCGAACTGCGAATTGTTCGATGTAATGCGCGGATTACCATCGGCGATCCTGACGGCATAGGGCACATTGTTCGACGCGCCGTAAACGTAGGACGAGGCATTATAGTAATATTCGGGGTTGGCAGCGCGGTCGTTTTCTTCGGCCGTGTACTTGTAGTTGGCCAGCTTGAAGCCACCCTTGATGACGTGGTTGCCGTGCCATTCCGTGCCAACCAGCGTGATATCGTTGCGCAGAGTCAGGCTTTCCTGACCCTTGACCTGTGAATAGGACGCACCGCCGAAGGTCGCCCACACTGTATTGAGGTCGTTGGTTCCGCCAGTAATGGTGATGGCCGGCGAGGTCGACAGTGACGACTGGCGCCACTGGGCGTCCTCATAGCTGAGCTGCATGTCATTCAGCAGGTTGCCGGCGCGATGACGCCACTTGATGCCGGCACCCTTGATTTCCTGGTCGAAGGTCGAACCGCGCTCATAAGCCGCTGTACCGCCGAAGTTGCGCAGGTCGTCTTCCTTGCGCAGCTTGTAGGTTACGTCGACCGTATTGTCGTCATCGGCGAACCAAGTCAGCTTGCCGAAGTACATGTCCTGCTTGAAATCCTTGGCAAAGTCGCCGTTGTAGGCGCTCGCAAGCGCCTGGGTCAGGGTCGGGTTGGCGGTGTTGAACGCGCTGTTGTTCTGCATGTTGACCGCATCAGTCGGACGCTTGTCCTTACGGCCTTCATAAGCGGCATAAAAGTGCAGCTTGTTCTTGATAATCGGGCCACCGATATCGAGACCGTATTCGGTGTTCTCGTACTCCGGCTTATCGCCGGTCACATAGTAGGGCTGACCGATCATGTCCTTGGTCTGCAACGTGCCGAAGACCGTTCCGTGGAACTCAGTGCCGCCCGTCTTGGTAATTGCAGTGATGATGGCGGAGCCGGCCTGCTCATATTCCGCCTTGAAGTTCTGGGTGGAGACCTTGAACTCCTGCACAGAGAGCTGCGGGAACGGATTGCCGCGCGACGCGTCCTGACCGGAAACACCGCCTTGCAGGACTTGGTTCTTCTGACTCATGCCGTCGATAAAGACGTTGACCTGATTGGCATTGACGGCGCCTGCCTGGAAGGTCTTGCGTTCCGGGTCGGTCGAAACCGACACGCCCGGGGCAAGGGCTGCGAAGTTCAGGAAGTTGCGGCCGTTCTGCGGCAGGGTTTCGATCTGCTGACGCGACACCGAGGTCGAGATTTCCGAGCTGCGCGGGCTGTTGCGGCGGCCGCGGACGGTGACGACACCGTTTTGCGTGTCGCTGGAGGCAGTATCAGCCTGCGCATTCAGCTCGATCGTCTGACCGACCGGCAGCACAGCCGTATCGGTGCGGATCGTGCCATCTGGCGCCTTGAATGTAACGGAGTAGTTGCTGGGACGCAGGCCGACAATGACGTAGCGGCCATTGGCGCCGGCCGTTGCCGACGAGGACGCGCCGGTATTGGTGTCGGTGGCGGTAATAACCGTGCCGGCGGCAGCGCTACCCGTCAGGGTGGCGTCAGACTCGGCGGCTATGACGGGCGATGCCATGACCAGGGCGGTGACGAGCGCCAGTCCCGATGCGCCAAAGCGCAGGCCTGAATTGCGTTTCATCTGCATATTCCTTCCAATCTTCCTCTGAACGTTTCTTGTTGTGTGCTTACGCTTAAGGTTACTTTTGGCGGCGGCTGGATGCCCGCACCACCAGTTCTGGCCGTACCGTCTGGCTTGCGACAGGCGGGAACCCTTCCGCATCGCCGCGTTCGATCAGGACGGACAAAAGCTCGAGACTGCGCTGGCCGATTTCGAAAACACCGGCGCGCAGGGTTGAAATCGGCGGCGAGGCGTAACGCGTCACCGGAATGTCATCGAAACCGACCACGGCCACGTCGTCGGGCACTGACAGGCCGGCTTCACGCAGGGCCAGAGACGCGCCCAGCGCCATCATGTCGTTGGCGGCGAACAGACCGTCAGGACGCTGCGCCAGAGTCATCAGGGTGCGGACGGCCTCATAGCCGGTCGTCTCCATAAAATCGCCGGGCAGGACGATCGGTTCCTGTGTGCCGCCATCTTCCCTGAGCCCGTCCAGGTAGCCGCGCAGACGGTCCTGGGCCTCAAGGTTGCTGTCAGGACCGGCAATGTGAGCGATGCGCTGGCAGCCCTCTGCGCGCAGGTGGCGGACAGCATCGAGCGCCCCGGCGTGATTGTCGACCACCAGGCTGGGCAGGGCAGCCTGACCGGCGGAACCGCCCATCATGACCAGCGGCAGGTTGACCGGCAGCTTGCCCGCCAGGTCGCCGGCATTGGCGTAGGGCGCCATGACCAGCAGGCCATCGACACGACCAGCCATCGACCGTACGGCGGTCACCGCTTCGTTGAGATCACCATGGGAGCCGGATACCAGGATGTGCAGACCGCGAGACCGCGCGCCAACGTCGATGCCGCGGATGATTTCGGAGAAAAACTCGCCGTAGATGTCGGGCAGGATGACGCCGATCGTATTGGTGCGGCTCATGGCCAGGGCGCGGGCGGCGCCATGCGGCACGTATTTCAACCGGCCGGCTGCGGCCAGGACACGCTCTCGAATCTCTTCGGTGACGTTGTCGAGGCCATTGATGGCGCGGGACGCCGAAGCGATCGAGACGCCAGCTGCCTTGGCCACGTCATTGAGCGTTACACCTGCCGCCATACCAGATCCACCAACCCTGCCATTCTGTAAGCGCTTACATGCACCTTGGGCTGCGTCTGTAAGCGCTTACATTAACCGAGTCAACACGCTCTGTAAGCGCTTACATCCAAGTGCAGCTTATGGGTCACAGGATGCAGTGCAGCAGATACCGTTAACAGCTACCGGTGAAAATGGATGAAGCCATTTGCGCACAAAAGCATCGCAGAGCGATATGCCAAAGTGTGCAGCGGTTTTTGGCTAATTATCGCGACAGAACAAAAACCTAGAGCATGATGACGGATGGACCTAAACGCATCATGTTCTAGGTATGGATGCTCAGGCGCGAAAATGTCTGGCAATCACGTCTTGATGGGTGGGCAAACGCCGTACCGTATCGGCGATAACCTCTTCGATATCCTTCAGGAAGGCAGCTGAATCCGCATCACTCATCAGATCGACGCTCGGGTCATAACGCGCGTCGATGCCCTGCCCGATCAGCACCTGGACCCAACTTTCCTCGCGGAACAGTTCGATCTCATTGCGCTTGAAAAACCGTGCGGAACTCCGGAACAGCTCAAGCCGGCTTTGCAGGCTGTCGGGCACATCCATATGTTTGCAATAGGCCCAGAACGGCGCGTCTTCGCGGTTGGTGACCTTGTAGTGGGCGATGATGAAATCGCGGATATCGGCATATTCGCTATCGGTCTGGCGGTTATATTCCGCCACGACGGCCGGGTCGAAACCCATGTCCGGGAACAACGAGACGACGCGCAATATGCCCGTCTGGATCAGATGGATCGAGGTCGATTCCAACGGTTCCAGAAAACCGGAAGCAAGACCGATGGCAATGACGTTCCTGTCCCAGGTCTTGAGGCGCTTGCCGGGCGTAAAGCGGACGGGCTTCGGATCGGCCAGTGGCTTGCCGTCGAGATTGCTCAGAAGGATATCGGCCGCGGCCTGATCGTCCGTATACGCACTACTGTAGACGTGGCCATTGCCGATACGGTGTTGCAGCGGGATACGCCATTGCCAGCCGGCATCCCGCGCCGTCGATCGCGTATAGGGCGTCAAAGGTGTGATTTTTGTTTGCCCTACCGCTTCGCTGCTTGAGGGCAGTCCGCCTTCACACGGCACCGCCAGTGCCCGGTCGCACGGCAACCAGTGCGACCAGTCCTCGAATCCGATGCCAAGCGTTTGGTTGATTAACAGACCGCGCTGGCCCGAACAGTCGATAAACAGGTCGCCGGCAACTTCGCGGCTATCCGCCAGCTTCACGGCCGAGACGTGGCCGTTTTCGCCATTGCGCAGAACCTCGACAATCCGGCCCTCGATACGTTCGACGCCCCGGCCTTCGGCGTGGCGGCGCAAAAACTGGCCGTAGAGCGCCGCGTCGAAATGATAGGCGAAGTCGATATCCGAGACCGGCTTGGGGCCGCGCCCGTCGGAGAAGCGGTTAGCGCGCGCCGCCACGACATTGATGGCGTAGTGGTCGAAGTCCCTGGCCGCGCCCTTTGGGTGCATCTTCAGCCAGAACTGATGCGGCCGCAGCCACAGCCGGTCGACACCGATCTTGCCAAAGCCATGAATGTAGGAATGGCCCTTTTCGCGCCAGTCAACGAATTCGATTCCCAGTTTGAAAGTGCCCTTGGTGGCCTTCAGCATCTCGACATCGTCGATGCCGAGCAGTTCGTTGAAAGTGCGGATGGCCGGAATGGTCGCCTCACCGACGCCGATAATGCCGATCTCATCCGACTCAATCAGTCGGATCGCGTAGCGCCCCATGAACAGCTTGGACAGCATGGCCGCCGTCATCCAGCCTGCCGTGCCGCCGCCGATGATTGTGATGGATCTAATCGGCTGAACAGTCATGGCGCCGCGCCTCCCTGGGTCATTTTTCGCAGTTATGCGCTGGATTTCGGACGTTTCGCAATGCGCCTATTTCATCAGCGCTTCGGGCGTCGGCAGCAGCCTGTTCTGGAAGACGACGACGGCGGCGCCGATCGCAGCGGCATCCACCGACACCGTCGAGGGGCAGAACGGCGCCAGCGGCACGGCACTCTCAACCTCCATCCTGGCATTCAGGCGATCGCACAGGCGCCGCGTGACAAAGGCAGGCAATTGCCCGCCGATGACGTGCAGTTCCGGGCTGAGCACATAGTTGATTGTCAGGCAAGGGTCGAGGAGGCAGTCAGCTGCCGTCTCGACCCAGGCGTTGACACCCGCGCGTGTCGCCGGATCATCTTCGCGCAGGTCGCCGACGTCCGATATCGTCACGCCGTGCCGGGCCAATTCCTCATAGAAAGCGAAAAGCGACAGCACATCCCACAGCGTTTTGTGTTCGCCATCTTTCGATCGGACCGGGATCTTGCCAAGGTCACCAGGATTGCCAAGGCCGCCGGTGTAGGGTTGGCCGTTGATAATCAGCCCGCTGCCGATGCCAGCGCTGATCAGGGTGTAGACGAAAGTCTTGTGCGTCATGCCGAGGCCGAACTGCAACTCACCCAGGGCAGCTGAAGTCGCGTCGTTCGCGACGTAAACCGGGATTCCCAGGCGTTCGGAAAAAGCCTCACTAACGTTGAGTTCCGACCATGCCTCATAGCTTTCGGGGCGTTCGGTCACCTGGACACCGGCCAGCTTTTCCGGAATGGCGATCCCCAGTCCAATGACCCGTTTACGCGGCACGACGCGTTGCGTGAAGATGTCCTCCAGCTGGGCTTCGACGAAGGACAAAACGTCTTCAGGCAAGGCAAAGTGCTGGCCGGTGTAGATCCGCCGCTTCACCTTTCCTGCCAAATCCATAAGCACCAGGGTTATGTGTTCACGGTCGATATTCAGCCCGATGGCGTAGGATCCGTTGGCATTTACAACCATCCGCGCCGCCGGCTGGCCGCGTGCCCCCGGGATTGGGTCCTCATCTGCAATCAGGCCGGCGTCGAGCAGCCGCCGGCTGATATTGATGACAGACTGATGGGTCAGGCCAGTGATTTCAGCAACGTCGCCGCGCGTCACGGGGCCATTGGCGCGAATGGCCTGTAGGACGACCCGCTGGTTATAGTCCCCTGCCCGGCTGAGATTGGTGCCCGGCAGACGGCTTTTGATCGGTCCACGCGCCTTCACAGCCATAAAACGGCATCCCACAAGTCATCCTTGTGATTTACTGAAATGTTTTGCCGCAATTGTAAAGGATACCAATCGCCCGATTTCAAGCCTACATGGCCTTTAGCACGACCTTGCCGCTGGCCAGGCCGGCGCCCGAAGCCGTCACGGTAATACTGCCTGTGCCGCGCGTCTGGACGATAGCACTACACAGGCCGTTGAAGGCTTTTCGCTGGCTCGCCTTGTCGGCCTCGTGGCTGTTCGGGTTGCCGTTGCCGACGCCGATGACTTCGCCAGGCCCCGCGACCGCAAAGCTGATCAGGTCGGAGGCCCTCGGCACTGGCCGGCCCTTGGCGTCGAACACCTCGGCGTGCAACACAGCGACATCCATGCCGTCGCCGGTCAAGGTTGTACGATCGGCGGTGAGTACGACCTTGGCCGGCGCACCGGCCGTTTCGCGCTTGTCCTTCAGCACGACCTTGCCGCCCTTGTAAGCAAAGGCTTCGATCTTGCCGGGCACAAAGGGTACGCTCCATTCGGCGTGACGGTTGCGCGGGATGGGCTTGCGGCCCGCCGACTTGCCGTTGACGAACAGCTCGACCTCGTCGCAGTTGCTGTGCGCCCAGACCGAAACGGTCTCTCCGTCTTTCCAGTTCCAGTGCGGCAGGAGGTGCAGCAAGGGCTGCTCCGGACGCCACCAGGCGCGGTAATAGTAGTAATTGTCCTTCGGGAAGCCGCAGGTGTCAAAGACACCGAACTGCGACGAGATGCTGGGCCATTCCGAAAATGGCGTCGGTTCGCCGCGATAGTCGAAACCGGTCCAGATGAAGCCGCCGGCCATGTAGGGCTTGTCGGCGGCGTGGGTCCACCAGGTCTCGCCCGTCGTCGCCCACCACGGCGCCGTCGTGTCGTAGGCCGGGACGATGTGGTTGGCCTTGTCGAGCACATATTCACCGCGCGTCGCCACCGTCGATGCCGTTTCCGAGCCGATGACCGGAATATGCGGATACCTGGCGTGGAAGTCATCGATCAAGTGCGTGCGGTAGTTGAAGCCCAGTACGTCGACGACCTCGGTCACGCCGTGGCCATAGCCCTGGTCCATGGCGTAGGTAACGCCGCGCGTCGGGTCCAATTCGTTGCACAGGCGTTTCATGGTGCGGGCGACGACGGCGCCGCGATCGGTGCCCTGCTGGGGCTCCTCATTGCCGATCGACCACAGGATGATCGACGGATGGTTGCGGTCGCGCAGAATCATGGCGCGCAGATTTTCCAGCCCTTCCTTCGAGGAGGTCATCAGGCGCGTCTCGTCGATGACCAGCAAGCCCAGGTCGTCGCAGGCGTCCAGCACTTCCGGCGTCGGTGGGTTGTGCGAGGCGCGATAGGCGTTACAGCCCATCTCTTTCAGCAGCCTCAGCCGGTAATATTGCAGGGCGTCCGGAATGGCGGCGCCGACGCCGGCATGGTCCTGGTGGTTGCAGGTGCCTTTCAGCTTCAGATGCTTGCCATTAAGGAAGAAGCCTTTCTCGGCGTCGAACTTCACATCACGGAAACCGAAACGCGTCGCGACGGAATCGACAACCTTGCCGCCATCGTTCAGTGCTGTCGTTACGGTATAGAGTTGCGGCTTGTCCACAGACCAGAGGCGCGGTGCTGTGACGCTCGCTGTCTGCGTGAAATCAGCCTGCTCCCACGGTTTCAATTCGACTTTCAGGATGGAACCAGGCGTAAGATCCAGCCCTGTAACCGTCTCCACCGGGCTGACGGTGGATTGTAGATTGACAGCGCGGGTCTCGTTCGAGTCATTCCGGATTGTCGTGGTGACTTCGACAGTGCCGTCTGTCTTCGGCCGCACCAACACGCCATGCTGCGGAATGTGTACGGGATCGAGCTTCGTCAGCCAGACGTGGCGATAGATGCCGGCGCCTTCGTAGAACCAGCCCTCGCCCAGCGAAGCATCAACGCGGACAGCGACGATATTCGGCTTGTCGTCGGTATTGAGGAAGTCCGTCACATCGATTGAGAAACCGGTATAGCCGCCGTCGTGCTCACGGACGATGTAGCCATTGAACATCACCAGAGTGCTGCGAAAGACGCCGTCGAACTCGAGGAAGATTCGCTTGCCTTTGTCGGCGGCGTCGAGCGTAAAGGTCTTACGGTACCAGCCGACACTCGTTTCCGGATATTCTCGGCCGAGCGGCTTGAAACCGTGATTGGCTGCCGGGTCCCAGATCGCGCCCCGGTCATCGGGTTTCAGTTCGGCTGCCTTGGGATTGGGTACGAAGGGCAGTTCGACCGCCCAGTCGTGCGGCAGGGTGACCTGGCGCCACTGCGAATCATCAAAACCGGCCTGGGCCACCTTACCCGAATCCGGCCCCTGCTTGGCATAGGTGCGCAGGTCGAGACCAAAGCCGAAATCCTTGTCGCCATCGTGCAAGTGTCCGAAGGCAAAGCGCCAGCCGTCGTTGAAGCGCGTCCGGCCCATGCGCCCCGGCTTCACATCCTGCTGCGGCAGCTTGGGTTCCGGCACAGGAATTGAAAGGGCCGAAGCGGAAGACGCCGCAAGCGTCATGGCCGTTGCGGTAGCGAATACTTCGCGGCGATTGAGGGTCATGGCGGCAGTCCTCCGGAATTTCGTTAGTATCAGACAATGATGGCCGGACGCTTCTAGGGTCAAGCGCCCGGCCATGAGTTTATCGCTCGCTTTTAAAACTCAGTACTTCACAGTCACGTCGAACAGGAAGCGGCGGCCGTAATAGTCGAGACGGCGCAGGCGGTTTTCCTTGTTGTCGTCATAGGCGCGCAGCGGCGTGTCGAGCAGGTTGGCCGCCTGGAAACGCACCGACACTTGGGCGTTGACGTTGTAACTTGCGCTAAAGTCGACGGTCGTTTCCGGCTCGACGGTAACCAGGGCACTCGAATCCCAGCCGTAAAGCGCGGTATATGCGCTGTGGTACTTGGTACCCAGGCGGGCTTCGAACGTCCCGTCGCTGTACCAAAGGTCAACCGTACCCGTGGTGTCAGCGACGCCGTTCATCGACAAGGGATTGCCGGTCGGCACGAACTCTTCGATGTCGGAATCGACCAGGGCCAGGTTCGAGTAGATACCGAACTTCTCAAAACCCGGAATAAAGCTGAACGGCGTCTGGAAGGTGAATTCCAGACCAGAAATATAGCCCGAATCGTCCTTGTTGACCGGCGAAACCAGGGTGTAGGTGTTGCCGTTGATCGACTCCGAACGCTGGTTGTAGCCGATATAGTTCTCGATCTGCTTGTAGTAGCCGGCCACCGCGAACAGGGCGTCCTTGTCGAAATAATGCTCGTACGAGACATCGAACTGAGTCGCTTCGAACGGCTTCAGGAACGGGTTGCCAGAAGAGCCGGTGTAGGGCGCGGTCGGCGAGATGCTGCGGTTGGCCTTCAGCTCATTGAGCGGCGGACGCGACAGGACCTTGGCGGCGCCGAGCTTCAGGTAAGCCCCATCACCCAGCTCGATACGCGCCGTGGCGCTCGGCAGCAGCTTGGTATAGTCGCTGCCGCCCTTGGCAGAGGTCTTGACCAGCGGATAGAAGGCCCAGTTGCCGGAAAGATCCTGGAACCAGCCGCCGCCCGAGAAGCTGTCGCCGGCGCTCTTGCTGTCGACACTGACAGCGCGCACGCCGAAATTGCCGTCCGTGGGCTTGCCGAACCAGCTCGTTTCGTAACGCGCCTGGGCGTAGGCTTCGAGCACCTTTTCCTGGACCGTCGAGTTGTAGTCGACCGACTCTGGATCGAAGTCGAGCGCGCCGGCGCCGTAGGCCGCCGTCACCAGCGTGTCGAAATCGCCATTCAGCATCGACGGCACGGTGAAGTTCTTGAACTCATAGGAGCTGAAATTGCTGGTCGCCAGAGTCGTCACGCCGGTCTTGTGCGCGGCCTGGCCATTGGCGACGCTCATTTCCGACTTGGTCCGGTCGGCGTAGCGCACGCCGAACTGGACCGACGTCACGGCGCCACCCGACAGGTCGCGGCGGGCGTCGAAGGCGAGCGCATTCATCTCATCCTTCAGGCGGCCCGGCGCGTATTCGCCCGGCACCCATTCGATGCTCTGGGTCTCGGTCTGTGGCTGGGTCGATACCTTGACGAAGGGATCGTCGCCGTCCAGCATCCAGTCCATGGTCGCCGGATAGTACTGCATCTTCACGGCCTGCCACAGATTGCTGCGCTCGGCCTTGGAGTAGGAGGCGTCCGCCGTGACGGTCCACTGATCGTAGGTCCAGCGGCCATTAAGGCCAGTGACGATCAGGTCCTTGTTTTCGGTATATTGCCCGATAACCGAGGTGACGGTGCTGTAGGCCGTGCGCGCGCCGACCAGGTCGCCGTTCACGATGACCGGGTTGGTATAGCCGCCGGTATTGCCGCCGGCCCAGTTGCCCCAGTTGCCTTCATACCATTGCTGGTTCTGGTGCTCGTCGATCTTGAAGTTCGAATACAGCAGGTCGTAGCTGAGTTGGAAGTGCTCATCCGGACGGTACTGAAAGCCGGTGGAGACGCTGTAGCGGTCGGACGTCAGGAACTTGGCTTCGGCAGCCCCGCCCCACGGCGTTGGCACCTTTGGGCCGCCGGTGACGATTGGGCCGGTCGCGTTGGCCGGGCGGATGCTGTCGTCGTTATAGCCCCAGCCCTGGAACGACTCGTAGCCATTCTTCTGCTGCTGGGCGGTGACGCCGATGACAAAGGCAAATTCCGGGGTCAGCTTTTTGACGAACGATCCGGAGGCGCGATAGCCAAGGCCGTCATAATCCGGGAAGGCCGTGCCGCCGTCATAATAGACGGCGCCGGCGCGCGCCACCAGTTCCGGCCCGCGGTATTCCAGCGGGCGGATGGTCTGAATGTCGACCGTACCCGAGATGCCGCCGGCGATCAGGCTGGCCTGCGACGACTTGAAGACGCTGACGCCGGAAACGACTTCCGACGGATAGATTTCCCAGCGGACGTTACGATCTGGCTCGCTCGATGCGACTTCGCGGCTGTTGACGGTCCCCAGCACCATGCGTGGGCCGATACCACGGATCGCCGCCTGGCTGTCATTACCGCGGTCACGGGTCGTGTTGACGCCCGGCAGGCGCGCGATCGACTCGGCGATGGTCACGTCGGGCAGCACGCCGATATCCTTGGCGGCGATGGCTTCCATGACGCCCGCTTCGCGGCGCTTGACGTCGAGCGCGTCACGCATCGATTTGCGCATGCCGACAACCACGACGTCGTCGGACTGCGCCGGGGCTTCGGCGGCCGCCGGAGACGCAGCGTTTTCAGCAGTCGCCGCGCGGGCCAGCACAACCGAATTGCCGGCCCGCGACTTGACCGTCAGGCCGGTGCCGCTGATCAGCGCATCGAGCGCAACATCAGCAGTCATGCTGCCCTGGACGGCATTGGTGCGGATGCCCCGCAGTTCGCTGGCGGCGGCCAGCACCTGAAGGTCCGACTGCTGCACGAAGCTCGGCACAGCCGAGACGGCGTCCTGTGCCGGAATATTGAAGGCTTTTTCCTGCGCCATGGCAGGCGCGGCCACGACCGCGACAACGGCGGCACTACCCATCAGGGCAGCGCGCAAACCGGCACTATACATGTCTCTCATTGAGGGTTCCCCTGTCTTTGACATCTTCCACGAGGGACGCTTCCCGGCCCCTTCAATAACAAGATGAACAATGGGAATCTTTTCCGCCGGTATTATCCTACAAATTTATGACGACGTGGCTTGTGTACCAATTATGATACGGTCGTGGCGGATGCTGACGGGTACGCCAAAGGCGCTGTGAACCGCGCGGGCAAAGGCTTCGGGCCGGTCAACCTGGAAGCCGCCCACCAGCTTGATATCCTGAAGCGCGGCGTCGGCGATGATAATCTGCTGATCATTATAACGGTTGAAATCCGATGCGGCGGCGGCCAGGCTTTCTTCGCGCAGGATGATTTCGCGCTCGCGCCAGGCAAGTTTGCGATCGATCTCTTCCGGTTGCGCGATCACGGCCACGGGTTCGGCGATCTCAGTCACGAACGCGCGGCTGCCGGCCGACAGGCGCGTGCGCTTGTCAGGATTGCGGACACTCCAGGTCTCGACCGTGCCTTCGGTCACCAGGACGTCGGCGCCAGTGGCGTGACGCCGGACGCTGAAGGCCGTGCCCACGGCACGCACGCGGATATCGCCGGCGGACACGACAAAGGGGGCATCCGGGTTCTTGGCGACTTCGAACCAGGCTTCGCCCTTGACCAGTTGCACCTTGCGCGAGGATTCGCCCATGGCGACCTCGACATGGCTGTCGGTATTGATGGCTGCCAGCGAACGATCGCTTAAAGGTACATTGCGCAGTTCACCGCGTCGCGTCTCATAAGTCGCGCGCCGCGAAGCTGCATATCCAACGCCCAGTATGGCCGCGGCCGATGCTGCCAGCCCTCCCATCAGAGCATGACGGCGGGACGGACGAACGGGTGTACGCGGCGCAGCGGCAGGCGCGACAAGCGGACGTGACAGGATGTCATCGGACGCCGCTGCAAGCCCCACACCATGCGTCAGGACCTGAGCGCGATCGAGCAGCATCCACGCTGCTTCGGCGCGCAGATAGGCACCGGCATGGCGGCGGTCGGCATCATGCCAGGCCTGGAAGGCGGCTTCCGTCTCGGGGCTTACTGCCCCTGCCCTGCGCGCGACCCACTCTGCCGCTTCTGCGTCAATCCGCGACATGCCTCACTCCGGCAGAACGATGCGGAACGGCGATGGTCAGCACGGGCTGATCCGCCAGGGTACGCAGTATAAGGTTCAGCCCCCGGGCCGTTTCCTTTTCAACGATGTTCTCGCTGATGTGCAGGCGCTTCGCCGTTTCGGCCTGCGACAGGCCGTGGACCTTGCGAAGCTCGAACACCTGGCGGCAGCGTTCCGGCAAGGCGCCGATCAGGCCAAGCACACGCGTCAGTTCAGCGCGCGCCGAGGTCGCCTTTTCCGGGTCGGGGGCATGATCGGCCATGCCGAGATCATCAAGATTCTGCACCGTCATGATCGACACCACGCGGTTTCGGCGCACCTGCTCAAGCACGATGTTGCGCGCGGAACGGAAGAGATAGGCGCGCGCGTCCAGGATATGGTCCGTCCGGTCCATCCGCAGCAGTCGGCAGTAAACTTCCTGCACGATGTCATCGCGTTCATCCGCCTTCACGCCCAGCCGGGTCAGCCATTGGCGCAAATCCGCCTCGTGGGGCAGGATCTGCGTACCGATAAAGGCCAGCAACGCGGCGCGGCTATCCGCCGTCGTCATGGCCTGTCTCCTGATGTTACGATGCGCGACGCGATCATTTCCGCCACCCTGCTTTGCACTTTTCCCTGGAAACAGCAGGTTGTCGTGTCCCGCTGCGTATTTGTGCGCAAGTCATAGCACATGTTGGGATGAAGGCGACGCTTATTGTATGACAAATTATCAGTTGGCCGGCGGCTGTGACCTGTTCAGCACGATCGTCTTGGCGGCCTTGGGCACGACGAACGTCAGGGCCTCAGCCGATTCCAATGCCGCCTCGCTGTCGGCGTGGCCTACGATCGCCTCAATGCCTGGCCGCAGCCAGGCGCTGTAGGTGAAGGCGTTGCCGGACCTGGCCATCGCGACCTTGACGCCGCCGGTGAAGTCGGCGGTCAGATATTGCGCCGCCTGGCCCTGATCCGGCACGCTGAACGTCACCTCGACCGGCCAGACATACTGCGCCTTCGGCCATTCCAGCGCCGGCAGGGCATTGCCCTTGAAATCGAAAAAGGCAGCGTTTTCCCAGTCGGAGCCCTGCGCCCAGCGCGTCTTGCACCTGGTCGAGACCCAGGCCGGCTCCCAGTAGACAACGCCCACACCACCATTATCGAGCGTCAGTTGCATGATGTCGTGCATATACTTTGCCTGGCCGGCCGGCGTCACCGGATAGGCCTTCAGGGCCGAGTCGGATCCAAGCAGGTTGCGCGCATTGTCGGCCCATTCATCGGTAAAGGCGTGGCCCGTCTCGACTACGACCACCTGCTTGTTGAAGCGATAGTGGACGCGCCGAATCGTTTCCGATAATCCGGAAAAATCCATCTTGGACCACTTGCTGTAGTAGCTGAGCCCGATGATATCATAGTCCGTAACGCCTGCCTTCGTCGCCGCTTCGAACCACGGCTCGACGTTTTCAGGCTGGGCGACGTGCAGCATGATTTCCGGTTTTACAGAACTATCAGCGCTGGCGTCCCTCACCCCCTTGATACCGGCATTGAACAGTCGGGCATTACGCGCCCAGTTGATCGGCGCGTACTCTTCGGGCTTGGGTCGCAGAATCTCGCCATTGGTTTCGTTGCCGACCTGGATCATGTCCGGCATCAGCCCCTCGGCCTGGAGGGCGTCGACCGTATCGACCGTATATTTATAAAGCGCGTCGACCTGCTGGTCGTCATTCAGCTTTGCCCAGGCAGCAGGCACCAACTGCTTGCCGCCATCAGCCCAGTCATCCGAATAGTGGAAGTCCAGCAGAACCTTCATGCCGGCCTTCCTGGCCTCGCGGATGGTAATCTTCACATCGTCGAGGTCGGAATAGGGCGTCCACCTGGCATCGACCCAGATGCGCACCCGCACCAGGTTGTGGCCCGATTGAGCAAAGATTCCGTAGGCGTCCTGGGCCTTGCCCTGATAGTTGTAGTGCGCGCCGCACGCCTTCATCTCGTTGACGTAGGACAGGTCGGCGCCGAACCAGTAGTTGCGGTCGTGCGCTCCAGAGCCCTGGGCATGGGCGGCTGGCACCGCGATCACGGCAGCCAGGGTGAATGCGGAGATGAGTTTATGTGTCATATCAAACCAGATGCACACATAGCCCTTTTCCGCCGACCAAGCCGAACTATTTATAAAACGGGCAGCCACAATACCGCATAAGACAGCGCGTGTGAATCACGTTTTGTTCTTGGCGTTGGAATCCGGAAATGGTATTGTACACTATTGGATTCACTGAGGATTCAGCTGTGACGATCCGCATTCTCCATCGCATCGACAAAGACCGCAATATGGCGCGTGGCTACGAGCTGTCGATACAGCCTGGCCTGTTCGGCGATGTCTCGGTCCTCCGTCACTGGGGCCGGATCGGCACGATGGGGCAATCGAAGGAATATTGGTTCCGCGACGAGACCGAAGCCGAAAACGAGGCCGGCGCCATTCTCAGGCAAAAGCAGAAACGCGGCTACGTCCTGCGTGAACCTGTCACCATCGCCGACCTGTGATGGCCGTCTATGTCGATGACATGTACCGCTACGCCATCGGCCAGTTTCGCGGCATGCAGATGTCGCACCTGATCGCCGACACGGCTGACGAACTGCACACCTTCGCCCGGCGCATCGGCATGCGGCGCGAGTGGTACCAGGGCGATCACTACGACATTCCCTTGCCCCGCCGCCGTGAAGCGGTCACCTCAGGCGCCATCGTCGTCACCTATCGCCAATGCGGCATGATGCGCCGCCGTCAGGCCGTCGAAGGCCACTGCGGCGATCCGGCCGACGCCGCGCGATGGTACCGGCAGTGGCTGCGCGACCGAAGCCCAAAGGACTGATCAGGGCTGAAGCAGCCCGGCTTCGACCACCATGGCCATGGCCGCTTCAAAGCTCAGTTGCTCCGACGCCCAGCCGGCCTTCAGATCGGACTGACTATGCTTGCCATCAAGGCTGAGTATAAAGGCACGCGGTTCGGCTTCGGTAATGGTCTTGGTGCGATGATCCAGCGCGTAGATCATCGGATAGTTCTGCCGGATCATGGCGCGCGCCAAAGGGCTGACCCTGGGGCGATCATCGGGGCTGTCCGAAAACGGCGACGGCCCACCGTGCAATTGCGTCAGGCCAAAATCGAACAGCCGGAACAGGGCGTGGGCATAGGGCTCCTGATCGGTCAGTTCATCGATCCTGAAGCGGCGCGGCCAGGCCGCGGACAGGCGGTCCAGTATCTCCGCCAGACCTTCGTTGGAGATGACGAACTCGCCCTCCTTCGAGGTAAATTTCTGGCCGTCACGCGTGCAGCGCGCCGACACATAGACCGGCAGGATAAGCGCCGGATTGAGGCGGCGCTCGGGCTTGGCCGTCGCCCGGACAAACAGGCTGTGCCGGAAAAAGCGGATGATGTCGTCGTCGCGGCGCTGGACGGCGGCAACGATGTCGCCCACCTGCGTGCTGTCGCCCGCCTCGCTGATAAAGCCGTCGGCCATCAGTCCCGGATGCGCCTCATTGAGGTACTGCATGCCGTGGGCTTCCGCCGCCTGGGCCATATCGGTCAGGGATTGCGGCTCGAAACACGGTCCCAATTCATCGTGGTAAAGCACCTCGGCCGGCTTTTCGAGCATATTGGCCGCTTCACCACGCAGGCCGGTCTGCAGCGGCCGGTCGTCGTCGCGCGGCGCAGCATACGCCTTGAGAAAATCCCGCGCCGCCCCCGTCCGTTCCTCATCGGGAAGGCCTGTGACGTGGCGCAGGATCATGTCGCGCAGCAGCTTACGCACGTGGCCGCCGGGCAAGGCATTGTAGCTGATATAGGCGACGCCTTCTTGTGCCAGGCAGCGCTCGATGATCCGCCAGATGCCGTCGCGCACCGCTTCGGGCACCCAGGCATAGACGCCGTGCACGATGATATAGTCGAACGTCTCCGACAGGTTTTCGGCGGCATCGAGGATGTCACCGACCTCGACGCGGACATTGCCAAGCCCGGCCTCTTTCAGCAGCGCCTGGCCGCGCGCCACCGCACTGGCGGCCAGGTCGAAATTGAAAAAGCGTCCTTGCGGATAGGCCGCCGCCATGGCGATGACATTGGCTCCGTCGCCGCCGCCGATTTCCAGCACGCGCGCGCTGCCGACCGGAGCCGGCTCAAGACCATGTATGCGCGCCATCAACGCCATCCGGTCGGGATGGGCGTGCGGGAAGATCATCGTCGGGTAGCTGACGGAATCGTAGGAGGTTCCGGTCACGCTTTCAGGACGCCCGGAGAGATCGAACGCGCGCCGCATCCATGCCGTTCCAGCACAGTGTTCATCGTCGTCATCCGGTGCTCAGTCAAAGGGTTCATCGACGTGCCGGCGATGCGCAGCACTTCGCCGTAGTGGACGCCGATCTTGCTGACAACGTCATTGTGCAGGCAGATATTCAGCCCCTTGACCTCATTGAAGATCGCACGCGCGTCGCGCGCCGCCTGCATGGGGTGGCGCACGGCGCTGACCAGCATGCCCGCAGTCCGGATTGCCGTCATGGCGACCGTCGCCTGAGCGATATTGCGCGAGGCAAAAACCGCGACGCCCGGCGCGTTGAAGGTCACCATCGGAATGTTTTTGCGATTGGCGACGACCTGGGCGATGGCGCCACCCAGAGAGTGCCCGCACACGATGACATTTTCGCCGGCAAACTGTTCAACGAATTTTTCGCCGGCTGAGAAATATGAGGAGTTCATCCCCGACCCCAGCTTGAGGTCGGCTACGGCGTCCATCTTCTGGCTGGTGCCGCGAAAAGCCACGACGATACAGCCACGGCCGGCATAGGCGGCGGCCTGGAAACCGTCGAAAGCGCCAGCCGCGCCGTGCATACGGATACAGCCAAATCTCGTCTTGTTGGGTCCGTCGCCATAGACGGCCTCAGCCAGCAAACCCAGTTCACGTATCAACATGGCGCATCCTCCAGCGATGACCGGCTTCAGGTGATGGCCGGACCCTGACGGCATCGTCACGGTCCGGCTTTTTTGTTTTTACGCGATACTTTTGCTTCGTGGTCTACTCGCCCGACGAGAAGCTGTAGGTAAACCCGCTGGCGCCGTCGCCGACACCGACTTCGATGGCTGTGACCTCTTCGCCATTCATCTGCTTTTCAAGCAGGGCGATCGACAGTTCCGGTAGCATAGTGTTGGTCAGGATGGCGTCGATGACACGCCCCCCCGACGCCACTTCGTTGCAGCGCGACACGATGAGGTCGATGACCTCCTGGCTGTAGGTGAACGCGATGCCATGGTTTTCCTGGATGCGCTTCTTGACGCGGTCGATCTGCAGCTTGACGATGCCCTTCAGCATGTTTGGCGACAGCGGGAAGTAGGGCAGGACCAGCAGACGTCCCAGCAGCGCCGGCGGGAAGACCTTCAGCAATTCCGGGCGCAGCGCGTCGGCCAGGCTTTCCGGATCTGGCTTCATCTCCTCGTCTTCCGACAGCGTCGTGATCAGCTCGGTACCGACGTTCGAGGTCAGCAGGATCAGGGTGTTCTTGAAGTCGATATGCCGGCCTTCGGAATCGTTCATGAAGCCCTTGTCGAAGACCTGGAAGAACATCTCGTGGACGTCCGGATGGGCCTTTTCGACTTCGTCAAGCAGGACGACGCTATAGGGCCGCCTGCGGACCGCTTCAGTCAGGACCCCGCCCTGGCCGTAGCCGACATAACCGGCGGGCGCGCCTTTCAGCGTCGAGACGGTGTGGGCTTCCTGGAACTCCGACATGTTGATGACGATCATCGAATCGTCACCCGAATAGAGCAGCTCCGACAGGACGTGCGCCGTTTCGGTCTTGCCGACGCCCGACGGGCCGCACAGCATGAAGACGCCAACGGGCTTGTTCGGATTGTCGAGCTTGGCGCGGCTGGTCTTGATGCGCTTGGCCAGGGCGTCCATGGCATGGTCCTGGCCGATGACGCGTTCCTTCAGACGATCGGCGATCTCGAGCACGCTCTTGATCTCGTCCTTGACCATGCGGCCGACCGGGATGCCGGTCCAGTCGGCGATGACGGCCGACACGGCATCGGCATCGACAACGGCAAAGACCATTGGCGTGTCACCCGCCGCGTCGCGCATGCCGGCAATCGCCGTATCTAGCGCCGCTTTCAGCGGGGTTTCATCCACCGGCTCCGCGCCCTCTTCGGCCGGCGCACGCGCCTCTTCCAGGGCGGCACGTGCCGTGCGCACGCCTTCCAGCGCAGCCTTTTCGGAATCCCACTTGACGGTGACTTCAACTAGGGCCGCCTCGGCTTCCGCCAGCGCTTCCTTCAGTTTCGGGCCGCGATCGTCGCTGCGGTACTGGCCGGCCAGTTCGCGGGCGGCAATCTCGATTTCGACATTGAGCAACTCGACTTTGCGGCGACGATCTTCGACGGCGGCCGGGGTGGCGTGCTGGGATACCGCGACACGAGCGCAGGCCGTGTCGAGCAGGCTGACCGCCTTGTCCGGCAGTTGGCGGGCCGGCACGTAGCGCTGCGACAGCTTGACAGCCGCCTCGACGGCTTCGTCGAGCAGGACGATCTGATGATGCTTTTCCATCATCGGCGCGACAGAACGCAGCATGGCGATGGCGTTATTGGTTTCCGGCTCGCCGACATCGACCGTCTGGAAGCGACGGGTCATCGCCGGGTCCTTTTCAAAGTACTGGCGATATTCGGCATAGGTCGTGGCGGCGATGGTGCGCAGGCGTCCACGCGCCAGGGCGGGCTTCAGCAGGTTGGCAGCGTCGCCGGTCCCGGCCTGGCCGCCGGCACCGATAAGTGTGTGGGCTTCATCGATAAACAGGATGATCGGCTTGGGCGAGGCTTCGACCTCATCGATCACCTGCCTGAGACGCTTTTCGAACTCGCCCTTGACGCTGGCACCGGCCTGCAACAGGCCGATGTCGAGCGCGCGCAGAGTGACGTCCTTGAGCTGCGGCGGTACATCACCATCAACGATGCGGCGGGCAAAGCCTTCGGCAACCGCTGTCTTGCCGACGCCAGCCTCACCGATCAGGATCGGGTTGTTCTGGCGGCGACGCAGCAGGATATCGACAACCTGGCGGATTTCGGCATCGCGACCGACAATCTTGTCGATAGCACCGGTGCGGGCGCGCTCGGTCAGGTCGACCGAGAACTTGGCCAGGGCCTCGCCCTCGCCTATCGGACCTGCGCCGCCGTCAGCGGAACCGCCGCCGACGCTCGACACCGTATCGACCGTCGTCTGTTCGCTCGACGACGCCACGATCTTTTCGAAAGTCTCACCCAGCTTGTCGATACCAATCTTGCGGAACTCACCAGAGATATTGCCGAGCGCGTTCTTGAGCGTCGGGGTTTTCAGCATACCGTAGATCAGGTGACCGGTGCGAACGCGGTTGGCCGAAAACTGCAACGAGGCATAGAGCCAGCCCTTTTCGATGGCTTCCTCGATCTGAGGCGAAAAATCGGAAATGGCCGTGGCGCCACGCGGTAGGGCGTCGAGTGCGGCGACGACGTCGCGCGCCAGCTGGGTGTCGTCCATATTGAAGCCTGTGCGGATTGCCGCGACGTCATTGCGCGGGTCCTGCAACATGACGTGGATCCAGTGCACCAGCTCGACATACGGGTTTCCCCGCATCTTGCAGAAGCTGGTGGCCGTCTCGATCGCCTTCAATGCCGTGGGGTTCAACCGCCCGAACAGCGACGACCTGCTAATTTCCGCCATAATCTAGCCCTTCCCTAATCCCTGTTGTTTTTCAATGTATCGTCGCGCCTGCGCGCGGCTTGGCGGCCTGACGCCGCACGATGGTGTCGCGCCGGACGCTGGTCTCTCCCTTAGGCGCCAGCCAGCTGGTCCAGCCCAGCCGGCCGCGTCCATCCAGCTTGAGCGGTGGCGACTTGGCCTCCTCCATCTCAAGCGCGATGTCCCATTCCAGGTGCTGCGGCGCAAAGGCGTCGAGCGCTTCGGCCACGATGGCGAAGCGCGATCCGGTCGGCAGCAGGCTTTCGTATTCGCGCACACTATTGGCACGGATGACGATGCGAAAGGCGTCCGACGCCGTGCGCACCCGCCCCCCCAGCAGCATATCGCCGCCCAGTTGGGCGTAGGATTGCCCCAGCCGCGTGCGGTCTTCGGGCTCGATATTGCGCCAGCGCGGTTGAAACTCCAGGACCTGTACCTTCTGCCTCAGCAGGTGCGACAAGGCGTCCTCGATGCCGCCGGCATTGCGACGCGACGCGAACAGGCTGGCATAGTGCAGCCGCGCCCGCGCCGGAAAAGCCGAGCGGTCGCCGGCGCCTTCGGCAGCGCCCGTTACGGCCGCGATATAGGCCGCGAAACGATCGTCCTCGGGCCGGTCAGCCATCGGCGCCGGCTGGCTGTCGGCCCAGGCGCGATAAAAGAATTGCAGCATGCGGTTGGACAGCATGTCGAAGAAGCGCCCGACGGGGCGGGTCTTGGCGTACTTCTTCTCATAGAGCACGAACTCGGACATGTGGACAGGCAAGGGCCCCATGGGCCCTGTCAGGCCCAGCCAGAAGCCGCTGACCCGCGCGCGTCCGCCGGTGATTTCAACCTCGTCAAGCGTGCTGTCGGCAAAGCCCAGGGACGGCGACTGCGCCAGGTCCGCGACATTCTGCGACGGCAGGCGTGCCCGGCCAACGCGCGGCAAGCCATGGGCGCGCGCTTCCGCCCCCCGCAACAGGGCGAACAGACCCCAGCGCCGGACTATCCCGGCGGCCTGGGCCAGGAAGTTCAGATGTTGTGCTGACGGCCTGTCCGGGGCGGCCATTTGACAAACACTCCTTCAACGGGGGATTCAAACTCGCACTCAGTGAAACTGTTTATCGTGGTGAACTCGGCCAGAAAGCGTTCCAGCACCGCCGAAAAGACGAACAGGCGCGCCCGGTCAAAGGCGCCGTCGTCGAGGTGGATGCGGATGTGCTGGCCCGAGGCCACCGCCATGCGATCGCCACCCGGCACGCGCCGCGACACCCGCCGCGACGATACATTGAGGATGCCGTCGATCTGGCGGCGCGACGAGGCATCGTCCTGGCGGCCGTAGAGTGTCAGATGGTCGCGAAGAAGCGACGGGTCGCCGTCCGGCTGGTTGACCAGGGTCGTATAGTTCGGCGTCAGGTGGCCGATGATGCGCCAGGCGGCGTCGTGCATCCCCAACGGCGGACGCGGACGCGTCGGCGCCCGCACAATGCTGGCGGCGCGCACCGGCAGGCCCGCAACGTTGAAGTGGCTTTCACCGCGGAAGGTCAGGCTTTCCGGCAGTTCGCGATTGGTGACCAGGGCGCGCACGGCCAGTTCGTGCAGGTTGTCGACAATGTCGGGATTTCCCGGTGCCGTCAGGCTGAGCCAGGTCTCGGTGCCGACATAGTCGCTGGTCCGGCGCACGCGCTGCTCGCGCGTCGACAGCCGCCGCGCCTTCAGGCGGGTGACGTAGAAGAGCGCGTTGCGCCAGTCATAGAGCAAGGCGCCGAAGGCGTAGAGCGGCGCGACCGTGCTGGGGTCGGTGTTTTCCTTGCCGAACGCCTTGACGTCGATGATGCGGAAGACCTCGAAATCGATCGGCTTCGCCCGGTCCGGGATGACGTGGTATTCGTGCTCGTACGGCTTGATCTCGACGCGGCCCAGCTGCTTTTCGAACAGGTTGATGGCCGGCGTGGCGAACAGGCGAAAGTTCGACGGCGTCAGCGCCCCGTTCAGAGTCGGCACACTGCGCGAGAACAGGAAGACGACGTCGCACGACT
This sequence comes from Asticcacaulis sp. P4_H10, assembly GCF_056400965.1. Taxonomy (NCBI): domain Bacteria; kingdom Pseudomonadati; phylum Pseudomonadota; class Alphaproteobacteria; order Caulobacterales; family Caulobacteraceae; genus Asticcacaulis; species Asticcacaulis sp. P4_H10. The sequence goes on from NZ_JBFUKH010000007.1 coordinate 297,666, forward strand.
GTTTAGATGCGGCAAACGCCTTTTCGAGGCCGTTCAAGCCAACGAACAGGAAGCGTTCAGGACAGGCGAAATACTCGGTGAGCAGGCGGTAGCCACGGAACGAACGGACCTCGGCCGGCAGAAGCGCTTCATCATCGTTGAAGCCCACCTGCACTGGCGCCGGCAGGTCCATCCAGCCGCCCGCGCCCGCGCCGGATTCGGCATCGCGCGCGACGACGGCGATGGTCTCCCCGGCCATCTGGCGGTAAAGCTCGCCTGGAATGGTTTCGGAACCGTCGAGGTAGAGACTGATCAAACCCGGAATGATCTTGTTCAGCTCGACACCCGGATTGGCGCTGAAGCGCAGACGCAGGCCGGCCTCGGCCTTGAAGCGTGTCCCGGCGGCAAAGGGCGCCACGGCGGCGCGCGACCCCAGATATTCGGCCTGGGTGATCTTGATCGGCCACAGCGTCACGTCGTGGGCGGTGCGGAAAATCACTGGTGTGGTCTGGTCAGAGCCCTGCGCGGTAATCTCTGTGCCGCGTGGGACCTGCGTACCGGTAAGGAGACCCGGATCGCCCTCCTTACCCTCAAAGGCGGTGATGCAGATCGACGGCGTGGGCGCCATGTAGTGCGGCTGGATCGCCTGCAGCAGGTGCTGGGTGAATTCGGGATACTGATCCTGCTGCTTGAGCTGGACACGTGCCGACAGGAAGGCCACGCCCTCCAGCAAGCGCTCGACATAAGGATCGGGATCAGTCGGCGTCTTTAAACCCAGCCGGCCGGCGACCGCCTCGTGCTCTTCGCCGAACTCGCGTGCGCTTTCACGCAGGTAGGCCAGTTCGTCATTATAGGCCTTTAGCAGCCGCGGATCCATGCCCTAGTCCCTGATCGTGACGGTCGCCGAGTCAGCTTCGACATCGGTTTTGAAATTGATGGGAATGGCCTGGACGGCGGACGTGATATCGCCGTGGATGACATAGGTGACACGATTTTCGCGCTCACGGTCCGATGGCTCGACGTGCAGACTGTCCGGGCTGATGCGCGGCTCAAACGCCTTGACCGCCGCCTGGATATCGCGGGCGCGTTGAGCCACCGCCCGCTGAGTGTAGGATTTGCCCGCGAGATCCGTGACGCCGTAGTTCAGGACCGAGGTCTTGATCTGGGGATAGGGCGACAGGTCGAAACCCGACGACAGGCTGACCGTATTCAGCAGCCAGTAGAGGTCGCGTTTGATAGTCTCCTTCAAGGCGGTTTCGGTGAAGCGCTCCAGGCGTGGGACGCTGTAATACTTCATCGAGTCGCGCGACAGTTCGGCCATGGCGCTGTCCTCACGCAGACCCGGCATATCGAGGTCGGCCGACAGCTTGTCGAAGAGAGAGGGATTTAACCGCTCGGGTATCGCCATGGCGGGCGCCTTACCGGAATTCGAGTTTGCGCAGCGACAGGAGGTCGCGCTCGTCCCCGCTGGAAAGGTTGAGAAGGTGCTGGCCCAGACCCGTCGCACCGTCGTCGGTTTCGATCCAGCGCGTCGACCGCGCCAGGACATCGTTGACGTCCTCGCTGGCTTCGCTGCCCGGATAGCGTGCCGGCAGGAAACCGGCAACGGACTGGCCACTCTTGAAGCCGATCTGCACCGGATACCACAAGGTATCGCGCAGGTCTTTCGCACCTTCGCTCTTTACATATTGCAGCGTGTCGAAGGTGATCAGGCCCCACTTGCCGGCGATGATGGCTTCGAGTGCGGGACCGAAGCGGCTATCCGCATCGGCAATCCAGTCGAATTCGATACCATCCAGCGTACCAGGTGTATCCGGAGCCGCGGCAAAGGCACGTTCCCGCGCCTCGGCCGCTGCTTCCGTTCGTCCTGCCAGTTCATGACCCAGCGCTGCCGCCAGATCGGCAGCCCACGGCTGAGATTTCGTCAACAGGGCCACAGGGGCCTTACCGGCGAAAACCTCGGCGCGTTGCGCTTCCGCCTCGATGGCCTGCCCGTAGGCAGTGCTCAACATCATGGCGTCGGGCGACAACTGCGCCAGGGCATTCAACTGGGTACGCGCCTTCGTCCACTCGCCCGACAGGGCAAGCAATTGGAACAGGAACATCCGGGCTTCGACATTGCCGGGTGTTTTCTTTACCAATTCGACGAGTTCGGCCCGTGCCCCGTTCAGGTCACCCTGACGCAATAGGGTCTCGGCAGAAGACATGCGTTAGACGGCTTTGTTTTCGCGGAGGTTGTAGCCCGACTTCACGACGCCGCCGACATTGCCGGTCGAATCCTGTGGCAGGTATTCGAAATCGATCCGGGCATAGTTCAGCGTGATCGTTTCCGACGGGAAGTCTGCGGCATTGTTGCCGGAGTTCTGGACGCTCGAGACCAGGACGTCCGTCAGCTTCACCTTGTAGTATTCCTTGCCGCCGTCCTTGCCACCGCCGGCCTTACGGACGGTGATCAGGGCTTCCTTGATGTGCTCGCCGGTGGCGCAGTGATTGACCAGGGTCGGCGTGGCCTTGTCGACCAGCTTCGAGATGGCGATGTCCTGGAAATCGGCCTTGCCCGAACCCGAGCCACCTGCACGGGAACCGCTGCCCGACTGGGAGACACCGAACGAGAACGAGTCGATGTCAATCTGACCCTTGTGCTTGGAATCCTGTGACTCGCCGGCGATGCCCGTAAGCATCAGGAACATATCAACAGCCATGGTAAACTCCCTTTATATTGACCGCCGCCCCTTGTCGGGCGGCGTATGTGATAAAATTATGCCCCCTTGGGCAGACGCGAAACCATACTCATCGATACGTCCATGCCTTCCAGCTGGTAGTGCGGGACGAACAGGAACTTACCCTTGTAATAGCCGGGGTTTTCTTCATCCGGCACAACCTCGACCTGGGCAGCTTTAAGTGGCAGGCGGGCCTTGGTCTCCTCCGAAGAGGTCTCGGGCGCACCGTCGACATACTGCATGACCCAGTTTTGCAGGTCACGCTGCAGCTGCGGCGCTTCGCGGCTGCCACCCACCCAGTCGCGCACCATGCACTTCAGGTAGTGGGCAAAGCGGCAGCTGGCGAAGATGTAAGGCAGACGCGCCGACAGGTTGGCCGAAGCCGTTGCCGCCGGATCGTCATAAACCTTCGGGCTGTGAACCGTCTGGGCGCCGATGAAGGTCGCCTGGTCGGTGTTCTTGCGGTGAACGAGCGACAGCAGGCCCGAAGCCGACAGCTCGGCTTCACGACGGTCCGAGATAGCGATTTCCGTCGGGCACTTCATATCGACACCGCCGTCATCGGTCGGGAAGGTCGCGGTCGGCAGGCCATCGACAGTACCGCCCGATTCGACACCACGAATGCGCGTGCACCAGCCCCAGTCCTTGAAGGCGTCGGTGATACGGACGCCCATGGCGTAGGAGGCATTGACCCACAGGTGGTTGTCGTGTTCGCCGCCGGTATCTTCTTCGAAGTCGAAGCCTTCGACCGGATTGGTCTTGGCGCCGTAAGGCGCACGGCCCAGGAAGCGCGGCATGGTCAGGGCCAGATAGCGGCTGTCTTCCGTGGCGCGGAAACCACGCCATGCGGCATAGTCCGATGCGTCGAACAGCTTGCCGAGATCACGCGGCTGCGACAGTTCCGTCCAGCTTTGCATACCCATCAGGCCCGGCGCCGCATTGGCGATGAACGGGGCATGGGCGGCAGCGCCGATCTTGGACAGGCCCTTCATGACCTCGATGTCCGGCGCGCTCTGGTCGAAGGCGTAGTCGCACAGGAAGGCGCCATAGGGCTGGCCGCCCAGCTGGCCGAATTCCGACTCGTAGATCTTCTTGAACAGCGGGCTTTGGTCCCATGCTGCATCGCGGTACTGGCGCAGCATTTTGCGCGTTTCGTCCTTGCCGATGTTCAGCACGCGGATCTTCAGATCCTTGCCGGTCGGCGTGCTCATGACGAAGTAGTGCAGACCGCGCCACGCCGATTCCAGCTTCTGGAAGTCTTCGTGATGCAGGATCTTGTTGACCTGCTCACTCAGCTTCTTGTCGATGGCCGAGCGCATGGCGTCGAGCGTGGTAAACACGTCGTGGCCGATAACGGCAGTATCACCCAGGGCCTGCTGGGCCAGGGTCGCCACGGCCGATTCGATGCGCGAGGCGCGCACGTCGTCAGTGGGCTTGAATTCTTTTTGCAGAAGTGCCGAGAAATCGTCGAGGCCGCCGAGTTCCGAGGCCGCGCCGTCTGTCGAGCGAAGCGTTTCCTGAGCCATGTTGTCCGTCTCCGTTTCGCTGGTTATTGGTCTGCGGCGTCTTCGCCGGCGGCCTTTTCGGCCTTGCTGGCGGCGAGCGCCTTGAGCAGGTCAGGATCCTTCAGGACCTTGTCGAGCAGTTCCTGCGCGCCATCCTTGCCGTCCATGTAGATCATCAGGTCGTTCAGTTGCTGGCGGGCTTCGAGCAGCTTGTTCAGCGCCGGCACCTTTTTCGCCACCTCACCTGGATCGAAATCGTTCATCGACTTGAAGGTCAGGTCGACACCCAGCTTGCCGTCGCCGGTCAACGTGTTATCGACATTGAAAGCGGCGCGCGGCGCGATCGCTTCCATGCGCTGGTCGAAATTGTCCATGTCGAATTCGACGAAGTCGCGCTTGTCCAGCGGCTTCTTCTCGACGAGGCTCTTGCCCGACAGGTCGGACATGACGCCCATCACGAAGGGCAGCTCGACCTTCTGGCGTGCGCCGAAGGTTTCGACTTCATACTCGATGTGGACGCGCGGCTTGCGGTTCTGGCTGATGAAACGCTGGCCACCTTTTGACGCTGACATGGCAACCCCCTTGCATAAGGTTCAGGCTTGGGAGCCTGGTGTTTTGTTACGGCCCTGAGGCACGCCAGAGGGCACTGCGATTTGCGGGAAATATCACCCGCCCGTTTTGCTTTTACAAGCGAATTTCATGCTTGATTCTATATTTACGACGTTTTCCAACGCCGTTACGCGGTATGCGGTTAATAACTGTCTTCTTCCTTCGGTCGCGACATCAAAACAGTACGCGCTTCCGCCACACTATTAGGGGCGATATCCTCAAGTACGGCAAGGAAATCAAGCGTCACCCACTCACGCGCCCGCCGCAACGCCATCGGCACAGGGCTGGTCGGCTCCTTGCGGCGATAATAGTCACTGATGGCGTCGATGGCGCGAATAACGTCCTCACGCGATTCAATCGACCCTGGCGCACCGGAACGGCCGCCACCCCCGCCGCCGCCCGACGAGACCGGGGCATCGTCATAAGCCTGAGCCTCCTCTTCGCCGGCGCCCGCACTGGTAAAGGCCGCCAAACCTGTACGCATGGACTTCAAGGCTTCATAGGTCGGCGCGAAATTGACCGAAGTTCCTTCCGAATTGGCGGTCATGATGCCGTCGGCGATCTTGAGCGCCTCGACAATGGTATCGATCTGCTGAACGACCGCATCAAGATCCTCGGGCGCCGTCTCATTTACAGCGGCGCGGAACATGCCGTAACCGTCCTCACTGTCACCGCCGGTCGCAAAGCGCTCAATATCGACGCTGGAATATTCACCGAGACGCGGATGCCGGATCAGGATGATGCCCTTAAGCGGCCCCAGGAACTCACCGATCCGCGTCAGCGCCTCGCACGGCGCCTTGCGCCCCTGGAAGCCATATTCCTCAAGTTGCGGGTGAACCGTGTCCCAATAGTTTCCAACCAGGCCGGCCAGGAACTTGGCGCCGGTCTCGACAATATCGATCTGGGCCATCCGCGCGCCGGCACGCATCAGATAGATGGCCAGCGAAATATCCTTGGTGCGGGCGCTCTGACTCTCGATCATGCGCACAATGGCGCGCCAGTCGGTATCGCCCTCATTTGCGGCCCCGCCGCCCGCAGAGGTTTCGAACGCCGCCTCGATCTCCTGGCGCTCGCTGTCGTATTCCAGGTTTTCCCCGACTGGATTGTCTTCCGAAACAGGCTCAAGAAGCGTTTCGACATCCACGGCCATTCGGCACTCCCAGTCCCGCCACAAAGCATGGCAAACGGCCGCGATGCGGCTCTGTTATGAAGATCGGCAATGCGCCAGGCACCTATACGCCCGCCGCATTGCCCGCGAGCAACGCATACTTAAAACAGGAAAACGCTCTAGCTGGCGCGAACCAGCTCAACACGGCGATTGGCCGCCGAACGCTTTGAAACACCACTTAAGGGGCGATTCGGGCCAAAACCCTCAGCCTTCAGGCGACCGGACGACACGCCACTGGATACCAGATAATCAACGACAGACTGCGCCCGGCGCTGCGACAGGTCCATATTCTTGGAATAGGCGCCGGTAGCATCGGTATGCCCCTCGATGACAAAGGTCATGGCCGACAGCTGCGGTGACTGCATCGCCGCCACGTACTTGGACAATTCGGTCTTGGCACCATCGGTCAGGTCGGCCGAACCAACTGTGAAATTGACCTGCATCGTCAGCTGACTGCTCGAAGCGGCCGCCGGTTGCGCAACCGCCTTCTTGCCGGCCTTCGCTACCTGAACCTTGCCGGCAGCAGGCCTCGCCGCCGCGGGCGCTTCAGTGCGCCTCTGCAGGCTGAACATCTTTTCCGGACCGGTGTCCTGCTGCTTCTTCTGCAGGCTAAACATTTTTTCGTCGCCGATCGCCTTCTGCTCGCCCTCGGGGGCTGGCGCGGCGCCGCAGGTATCAGACATCTTGCAGATGATATCGTCGGTCGTCGTTGCCGACTGCGCAAGCGCGGCCGTGTGCGCAAAGATCAATCCGGCGGCCACCAGGCCACTCGCCATGGTTAATCTCATCTTAACGCGCATGGTTATCTTCCTGTTTGTTACTTTTTAACAAAATATACTGCGCTACTAAGCGGCAAATTATCCCATTTACAAACCGGGCGCAACTGCATTACCCTTGCGCCACAATAATAAATGGCTACCTCATCCGGCCAGTGCCGCGTGAGGCGCCAGCGAACGCGTCCGCGTCAGGACTGACCGTTAGGGAGCCGCGTGTTGGATAAAGTAACCCTCCATACCGTCGCCAGCATCAGCCTGTCTGTCGACAGCTACGACGCAAAGCTTGTGCGCTTTGAAGCAACCGAAGCCCTGGGCGAGCTGTTCCAGTTTACAGTCGATGTCCTGTTCGAAGACAAACCCAACGCAAGTGTCGAGCTGTCCAAGTGTCTCGGCCAGGCGACAACGATTACACTGAAGCAAGGCAATAGCCCCTTTCGGCATTTCCATGGTGTGATTGTTTCCGTTGCCTTTGTCGGCCGGACCGTCGCGGGCGCCCGCGCACAACTGACCCTGCGCCCACGCCTCTATCTTTTTGCGCACAACAAGGACTACCGTCTTTTCGAAGAGATGACGGTTCCGGAGATCATCACGTCCGTCCTCGGCACGTGCGGCGTTGCCAACACCAAGAAATTGTCCGGCACCTACCGCAAGCGCGGCTATACGACCCAATTCGGCGAAAGCCATTTTGCCTTCATTTCCCGGCTGATGGAAGACGAAGGCATCTACTACTATTTTACCCACACCGATGGCGCCCATAACCTCGTCCTTAGTGACGGAAAGTCGTCTCACGACAGGGCTACCCCCCAGACGTTAGAGTACAATCCAGACGTCGACGACATTAATATCGGCAATGTCGACGGCACGAAGGCCAACTTCGTTAATACCTGGGAGCAGACCCTCTCGGCGCAGGGCCACAAGGACGTGACCCTGTGGGACAACCTGTTCACCATGCCCGGCAACCATCTTGAGCAAAAGTCGGCGCTGCTGACCCATCCCCTCGGCAACAAGCTCGCCCTGGTGGCCGAGGTATACGACTTTGAGGGCACTTACGACCTGCACCAGCCGGCCGGTGGCGACGAGGATGCGGCCGAAGGCGGCCGCCATATCCAGTTCGGCAAGGCACGCGCCAAGCTGCGCAGCGAAATCCTCGAAGCCCGCCGCCGCACACACTTCGCCGTTGCCCTTACGCCCGCGCTCGCCTGCGGCACGACCTTTACGATCGAGAAGCAGCCACCCGGCATGACCATGGTGGATGAATTCCTTATGACGCGCGTGCGTACCGTCGTCTACGGTGCCGGCTTCGAAAGCGGCAACGGGATGCCGACCGACAACATCACCGAGATGGAAGTCATCCCGAAGGACACGCAGTGGCGCAGCGAGCCCACGACGCCCAAGCCTATCGCCCATGGCCCCCAGACCGCGGTTGTGGTGGGTCCCAAGGACGAGACTATCTTTACCGACAAGTATGGCCGGGTCAAAGTGCAGTTCCCCTGGGATCGCACCGGCAAGAAGGACATGCACAGTTCGGCGTGGCTGCGTGTGTCTCAGACCGGCGGCATCGGCAACATCATCATGCCGCGCATCGGCCACGAGGTTCTGGTCGGCTTCCTGGAGGGCAATCCGGACCGTCCCATCGTCATCGGCCGGCTGTTCAGCGAAGACAATATGCCACTGTACAAGCTGCCCGATCACAAGACCCGGGCGGTCTGGCGGACGCAGACCTATCCGCACGTCACAAGCCTCAAGAATCCTTTCACCGAGAAGGATGACAAGGATGCCGTCGGCAACGAACTGAGGTTCGAGGACAAGGCCGGCGGTCAGGAAATCTATCTGCTGGCCAACAAGGACATGAATACGCGCATCTTCAATGATGAAACGCATCATGTCGGACACGACCAGAAAACGCTGATCCTGAACGACAGCGAACGCGAAGTGAAAAACAACTCGACCGTCAAGATCGGCAAGGACAGCACGATCGAGACCAAGGGCAACGAAAAGCGGACCGTCACGGGGACCAGTACGGTCGAAATCACGGGCAACCACGCGGTTACGATGAAGGCCGAGGCGTCCTATACGACCAACGGCAAGAATACCGTCAAGGTCGATGGCGACGACAAGCAGAGCTATGGCTCCAAATCCGAAATCGATGTCGGCACGTCGCTGACGATCAAGGCCGGAACCAAGATACTGCTGGCCGTGGGCAGCAATTCCATCGAGATTTCAAACAGCGGCATCAAGATCAACGGCGTCATGGTCAAGATCGAGGGCACGGCGACGGCCGAGATGTCCAGCGCCCTGACAACCGTCAAGGCGTCCGGTATCCTGACCGCGCAAGGCAGCCTGGTCAAAATAAATTAGGGAATGGCGATGTCCGAATGGGCTTTGATACAGTGGTCGCAGGCGCGCCAGATCACACAGACCATGGGCATCAAGGATGCGCAGGCGCCGGCGGCCGGGGTTACCCCAGGGCAGCACTTCGCCAGCCTGGTCCAGGATGACCGTCTCACCGAAGCCGTCCAGTTCCTGGCCCACGCCCTGCCGCGCTTTGAGGCCGTGCAGTGGGCGGCCAACGCCATGGGCAATTTACGGCCCGCTGCCGAGCGTGACCTCGACGAAGCGCGCGCCTTTGATACCGCCCATCAGTGGCTGCGCGATCCCGACGAACGCCTGCGCCGCACCGCCGAGACCCTGGCCGACACCATGGAGGAACCGGTCCCGGAAAAGCTCCTGCTGCAAGCCATCTTCCTGTCCGGGGGCTCGATCGCGCCCGAGGACCTGCCGCCCGTCCATCCGCGCCCCGACACGACGGCCAAGCTGGCCTCGACGGCGATCCTGCTGGCTGTCTTTGCGACGCCCGAACCAGAAAAGGCGCTGAGCCAGGTTTTACAGGATGGCGAAAAACTGGCGGCACGCGTATCCTGACAGCATGAGCCTTACCCTGACGATCCTGGGCCGCGACCGGCTGGACAACGGTCTTCCCGCCCAACTGCAACTCAATGAACGTGGCGCCATCATCGGCCGCTCACCAACCGTAAGCTGGTGCCTGCCCGACCCCAGCAACTTCGTATCGTCGCGCCACTGCGAAATCGGCTATCGCGACGGCGGCTACATGCTGACCGACACCAGCACCAATGGCACGACGGTCAATGGCACGCCCTTGAGCGGGCCGCACCGCCTGCGCACGGGCGACGTCGTAGCGATCGGCAGCTACCAGATCCGCGTTGAAGTCGCCGGTGAAGCCGCCCCCAACGCGGCCGCCTCCTCCGCCCAGGCCAGTGGCGGTTGGGCCGGATGGGACAATGTTGCGCCGTCTGCCACCGCATCCTCCGGCGATGACTGGAACCGGCCAGCGCCGCAGGCGGCCATTAGCGGCGGTGGGTCGATGTCGCAGAACTGGACTCCACCAACGGCGAAGAGCGAAGACGACGCCAAAAACGACCTTTGGGGCGCGCCACCGCCTGTTACCCCTGCGCCCTCTGCCGCGTCCGTGCAACCCGCTTCCGCCTGGGGTCCCTCTCCTGCTGCGTCAACGCCATCCGCCGCGCCGGTTTCCGATCCCTGGGGCAGCGCAGCCCCCGCTCATCCGGCGCAAGCCGCTTCGGGCTGGTCCAGCGAAGGCCATGGCACCGCCCCCGCCGGCGACGATATCTGGGGCAAGATCTCCGACGGTTATGTCGTCGACTGGGCGCGCGGCGGCTTTGGACAGCCGGCAACACCTGCACCCGCCGCCGATCCGCTGGGCCTGAACCGCACCCCGGAGCTGCCGCCGGCAGCGCCAGCGGATTCGCAGGGCTGGGCCAGTTCCACACCCGCCCCCGCGCCTGTCGCCCAGCCCGTGAGCTACGCCGTCTCCGCTAGCGCGTTTGGCAATTTCGTCGGCACACTCGGTCTCGATGCCTCGGCCTTGAAGGCAAGCGAAGCACAAACCCTGGAAACCTCGGCCATCCTGCTGCGCCGCCTGATCGCCGGCATGGTTGTCATGCTGGAAGCCCGCGCCCGGGCCAAGGCCCAGATGGGCGCGCAGACAACCGCCCTGTCGTTCGACGGCAACAATCCGATGAAGTTCGCACGCACGCCGGAACAGGCATTGCTGCAACTGCTGAACCCGCCGGAACGCGGCTTCATGGCCGCCGACAAGGCAATCGAAGATGCCTTCCTCGACCTGCAGTCGCATCAGATGGCGACGCTGCGGGCCATGCAGGGCGCGCTCAAGGCGACGCTCGACCGTTTTTCGCCAAACTCCATCCGTGAGCGTGCCGAACAGAAGGGCCTCATGGCCAAGATCTTCCAGGACTCGCGCGATGCCGCCCTGTGGAAGGCCTATGAGCGCGAATTCTCGGGCGTCGTCTCGGGTTCGGACGAAGCCTTCATGGACGTGTTCTCGAAGGAGTTCCGCCGCGCCTACGAAGACCTGACGGCGAAGAAAAGCTTTTAGTGTTTCCACCCGTGGTGGGAGGAAACACACAGCACTTTCAGGACAATTTAATTCGGCGCTTCGTCGACCGTGTTCATCCAGATCATTTCCGTGTGCCAGCCCTTGGCGGCGGCGATCTGGTTGAACGACTGCTCCCATTGCGGGGTACGTTGTGCGGCCGGGGGCAGGATGATCTCCTGCGCGATCGGGCCTGAGCCCCGGACGATCAGGATACCCGCCCAGCCGGTTTCGCTCTGGTCGAGACCCATCTCATAACGGCCGCCCCCCAGGTCCGAAATGCCGTAGCCCTGGCGGAAGCTGGCGTCCTGGAGCTGGCCCAGGCTCTGGATCAGCGCAATGCCGTCGCCGCTGTTCTGCAGGCCGAACATGGCGAAGTCCTGCGTGCCCGGATCGATGCGGAAGTTGACGATGGTCTTGGCCATCGCCTTGCCGTCGGTCGAATCCGCCGGCACTGACATTTCCCACTTGACCTGCGGCGAGCCAAGCGTCGTCGTTTCCGATTTTATGGAATTGTACTCGGTCAAGAGTGGACAGGCGTCCTGACGTGTCAGGGGCGCCACGCCATTGGTGTCGAGATTGGCCAGGGTCAGGCCTTTGGCTGCGATGGCGTTCGAGACCAATTTCTGCACGGCAGCCGTATCGCGCGCCACGCCCTTGATCGACAGGTTTATGCCCGAGGCATCGCCACTGACGGTATCGATGTCCAGCCAGGCGCATTGTGCCGCCGGCAGGGTCGCGTTGATGGTCTGGCGCGCCGTATCAAGCGCCTGGGCCGGCGTCAATTGCGCCGATGATGGCGCCTTATCGCCCTTGCCACCGCCAAAAATCAGCACCCCGGCGATGACGAGCACGACAAGACCTGCCGCACCGCCGCCGATCATCAATACCTTTGGGTCAAGGCCGGGCTTGGCGCCAGCCGTTCCAGACGCTGACTTCTGCGGCGGCGGCGGAGGCGGTGTTGCGCCACCCTGCGGCGCTTTTGGTGCAGCCCCCATGCCATCGACCATGGCAATGACGTCGTCCATCGAACGCAGGCGTTCGACCGGATTGGGCTTCAGCATGGCTTCAAGCAGCGGCCTGACCTCGGCTGGCAAAGCGCTCAGGTCCGGTCCCTGGCGCCGCTTGTCGACCGCGTCGACCAAGGTCGCGCCCATATCGACGCCTCGCCCTTGCGCCACCGACAGGATGACGAGGCCTAGACTGTAGAGGTCGGTCCACGGGCCGACTTCGCGGTTGAAGTCACCAAGCTGTTCCGGGGCGACATAGTTGAGCTTGCCAGCGAAGCCATCGCCGATGATGGTTTTCGACGAAGGATCAAGGTCCTTGGCGATACCGAAGTCGATAATCCGTGCCTTGGCCAGTTCACCGTCTTCGAGCAGGATATTATCTGGCGAGATGTCACGGTGAATAGCGCCCAGGCTATGGGCGACGCGCAGGCCGTCGGCCAGGCGGCGCGTCAGGGCCAGAAGCTGAGCCGGAGTAGGCCGCAAAGACGACAGGGCGTCCTGCAGGTTCGTGCTGTCGACGTATTCGGTGACGATGTACAGCACGCCCAGCTGCGGTTCCTGGGCGATGACGCGGTACTGGACCAGGGCCGGGTGCGACAGACGGGTCAGCGTCCGCGCTTCCTTGCGGAACATCGCCTGGACGTTCGGATCGGCTGCCAGCGACGGCAGCATGACCTTGATAGCCACGCGCTCATCCGAATTGACATTGACGCCTTCGAAGACCTCGCCCATGCCGCCGCGCGCGATAAAGCGCCGAACCTCAAAGATATGGTTGAGCACATCGCCGACTTGAATCTGGCCGGCGTCAGTGCGCGCCGCCATCGGCGGAAAGCTGGTCATGCGCGGGTCCGCTGCCGGAGGCGGAGGAGGCGGTGCTGCCGCAGGTGGGGTCTCGGGCAGGTCTTGGGGCGCGGGCTCGAACTGCGTCTTGGCGCGCGACTTGCGCGGCTTCTTCGCGTCTTCGGCGGTCGCCGTCTGAATCGGCAGAGGCGCGAAGACTGTCTTCTGTTCCTCAGGCTGCGCGGGTGTTTCGGGAACCATGTCGAAAGGCGACTGCGGCTTGCTGTCAGGTTTGTCCTGTTCGCTCATTGCGGGCTTCCCCAGTTTTGCGGCGCCAACTGGAGACGGGTGGCCTCAGATGCACGGATGACTATGACCGTAACATTATCCTTTGCCGCCTGGCTGAGACAAGCATCAACCAGGGCGCCCGCCGTATTTTCGAACGGTGTATGCGTCAGGATATGGGCGATGTCGGCGTCGCTGATCTCGCCGTACAACCCATCGCTGCACAGCAGGAAGACGTCGCCCGCGCTGACGCTGTCTGCCACCGCATCCAGTTCGAGCGCCTCGCCGACACCGACAGCGCGCGACAGCATGTGTCCCATGGGGTGGCCGACGCTCTGTTCGACCGTCAGGTAGCCGCGATCAATAAGCTCCTGGACGCGCGTGTGGTCGCGGCTCAGCTGATGCAGGACGCCGTTGCGCAGCACGTAGGCGCGGCTGTCGCCGGCCCAGACGACGGCAAACCGGTTGTCGCGCACCACGCAGGCCACCACGGTCGTGCCCATATTGATGCTCTTTTCGCGCGCCTCTGAGAAGATGACACCGTTGGCGCGGTGGATGGCCTTGGCGGCCTGGTCGACTTGCCTGTCGAAATCCACGCCGTCAGTAACAGTGCCCAGCGCCTCGACGACGACGGCCGAGGCCCATTCGCCCCGCTCGTGCCCGCCCATGCCGTCGGCGACGGCCCATACGCCCACCTGGTCGCTGCCGAACAGGGCGTCCTCATTGTGCTCGCGCACCTTGCCGGGGTGGGTTTTGGCCGTCCATTCCAGCCTGAGCCGTTCGCTCATCATGACACCTGCCTCGCCGCTTCGATCATTCGCGTCATCACATCCGCCGGCCATTCACCGTCGGCGCGGACGATGACTGTCCGTTCACTGTCTTCCAGCCACCAGCCTGACGCCGGTGGCGACCCTTCCGGCTCCGGCGCCGCCGACAACCGCGCATAGAGGGCATCAGCATCGAGTCCCTCGGCAAAGGCCTGGTAGAGCTGTGCCTCGCAGGCATCGATGTGCAAGTCGACGTCCGCGCCCGCCGCAACGCCCGCCAGTATCGGAAACTGACGGCCGACGCGATCGACCGACGGCGCCAGCACACCGCACACGGCCTTGCCAGCGATGGTCGTCACGAACCGCCAGGCCGGTGCCGCCGGATAGAGGTCGTCGAACCCGTCCACCATTGCCGCCGCACTGAGCGAGGCCGACAGAAAGTCGTCCAGCCGCTCGACATCGGCGTCGCTCAAACCCCGCGCGATGAAGTCGCCGTGCGCCGGCAGCTTGCCGAACAGGATCGCCATCACAACTCCTACAGCGCCGGCGGGCAGCGGAAGGTCCACACCCCGCCACGGCTGAACGGATTGAAGGTCGAGTTGAGCGTCACCTTCAGGGCCGCCGTCCGGCTGCCTTGCCCGAAGGTGGCGGTGAAGGCATTGCTGCCGGAGTTTTGCCTGGCCGAAGCGTCCATCACCCGGAACAGCGCCCACGGCCCTTCGCCGGTGAAGGTCTGGACCTGCTGCCCGCCCTTCAGCAGCGTTACGCGCGCCTCCGGCAGGCCCTGGACCGACCACATGACGGGTTTCGCCTCGGTGGCGCCGGCCTTGAAGCTATACATCGTGCCGCCGGACGAGAACTCGACCGTATCGACGTCGGGTCCCAGATTGGCCAGTTGGACCTTGAACGAGATGCCGCCGCTCAGCATGTCGCGGATCTGCGCGGCACGCGCCATTTCGGCAGCGCTCGACGGGTTGAAAGCGGCCGCGATCGGATTGGCCTCCTGCCAGCGCCAGACAGGCCCGGCGGTATCGAGCAGGCTCAACAGGCGCGTTGTGGCGAAACCATCGACTGTGCCGCCCGGTCCGAAGACACGGATGGCGTCGAGCGTCGAAACATCGATCTTGGAATTACCGAAGAACGGATACTTGTCGGTCGAAGCGATCTGGCACTGCGGCAGGACGGCGGACGTCCAGGCCTGGGTGACCACGCCTTCGGCCGCCGACACCTGGGCCGCCGCGCCGCCCTTGACGGCAGCGCCCATGAAGCCCTGGAGGCTTGGTGGCGCCACAGCCGCAGCGCCTGCCATGGCGGCATTGGCCGTGGCCGTCTGAGCCTGGAGCCCGTCGGAACCTGCAGCGCCACCCAGCGATTTGGAGGCCATGACCGCCTGGCCGGCTGATTTGACGGCATTCATGAAGTCGTCGACCGGCGTACCCGAATAGGCGCGGACCGGCGCGAAATGCGTCTGGATCAGCCGTCCCGCATCGACATTGCCGGCATCGGATGCCAGCAGCGCGCCGGCAGCGCCCATTTTCGACTTGAGCGCATCGGCCGCGCCCTGCTTGGCTGCACTGGTGCCACCGGTGAAGTCGCTGTTCTTGGCGACCTCCAGCAACAGTTGCTTAAGCGGCGACGGCGTACGCGTGAACGCACCGAAAGCCGCCGGATTGTTGAACAGGTCGGCCGGCTTGGGCGTATTCAGCACCTTTTCCCAGGCGTCGATATAGTCCTTGGCGTAGTGCGCCGCGACGCCCGGCCGGATCTGGCTGAGCTGCGACTTGACGCTGGAGGTCGAGGCATCAGAGCCAAGAACCCACATGTCCTTTTCAAGGTCGCTCTGCAGGGTCAGTAGGGCCGGCTGATAGACCTTCTCAAAACCCGCCCGCGTGAAGACGTGCGGTACGGTCATGGCCAGCACTTCGTCACCATTGGTGAAGGCGGGGGCATCGCCAGTCGACAGGATGGCCGAGGCTGTCCAGTCCGGGCCGTCGGCGGCCATCGCCTTCTGGCGGAAGATGGCATAGGCGCGGTCGGCCAGGGACAGGGCCTGGACCGAGGCGCGCGCCCGGGCGATCAGGTCGGAATCGAGCGGCGCAGTCCGGCCAGGCCAGGCGGCCTGCAGGTCCTTGTCAGACAACAGGGCCTGAAGGTGACCCGACAGGCGCTTGCGCAGATCCTCTCGGTCGGCGCCGGGATAGACTTCGTTGGCCCAGTCGCCCTCGACCCACGACCGGATCGGCTTGGCGTCGATGGCGCCCGGCTTCTGGCCGCCCAGCATCAGATAGGCCTTGAGCGGCTCATAGATGGCCAGCGGGTCGTTGATATTCGTGGCAATATAGGTTTCCAGACGCAGCAAAACGCGCGGCAGCAGGATGCGGCGCAGGCCCTCGCGATATTCCAGTTCAGCGCGCTGGCTGTGGCCGCCCTGATAGAGGCCGAACCCCATGAACAGAGGCCCGCCGCCTTTTTGCCGGGCCTCGTAACCGCGCGGCAGGGCGCGCAGGCTATCGAGCACGGCGGCTGCCTGTTCGAGATCGGCATCATTCGGGCCGACCTCGACGAGGTCGATACCGAGATCGCGTTCCATCTGCGCAACGGCCGTGCCTTGCGTGTTGAGATCGTTCTGCAAGCCACGGTTCTGCAGGAAGCTGACGGTCCACAGGATAAGCAGGATCAGCGACAGCGCCCCGATGCCGGCGAAAGCCATCAACAGGCGAGCGCGGATACGCGTCCGCGCGGCCGGTTCCATCTGGACAAGGCCGGCTTCCGGAAAGAGAACCTCGCCCAGCAGACGGTTGAGGAAGTAGGCGCGTCCTTGACTTGCCGTTTGCGGCTGGTCGCTGGCGCCGCCGACACCGGCCAGCAGCCGGTCGATGGGGGCACCGTGCTGGACGCCGCTGGTCAGATAGAAGCCACGCAGGGTGCCGACCGGCTCGTCACCGGCAACGAAGGCGCCTTCGAGGAAGCGGACGACGCGGGCGCGGATCGCCGAGACCTGAGCCGGGAACCCGAGGATCAGGCTGCGGCGGCGGATATCGGGCTCGTCGGCCAGGCGCTTGGCCTGACGGTCGGCGATCGACTGCGCCACCGTATCAAAGGCCTGCGCCATGTCGGTGACGGTTGGATTGCCGGAGCCAAAATTAAACGTCTGGCCGAAGACAGCGCGACGGCCTTCGACGTCGAGATCGTCGAAATATTCCCCGAAACCGGCCAGCAGGTCGGCCTTGGTCAACAGCACATAGACCGGCACCGACAATTCGAGCGTGCGCCGGATTTCCGACAGGCGGCGACGGACGGTCGAGGCGTGATGATCGATCTGGGCCTGGTCGGCCTGGGCGATCTCATCGAGCGGCAGGGCGACCAGAATGCCGTTGACCGGCTGAAGCGGGCGGTTCTTCTTTAAAAGCTCCAAGAAGGCCGTCCAGGCATTGGCGTCCTTTTGGCCGTGCGAATCCTGGCTGGTATAGCGGCCGGCCGTGTCGATCAGCACCGCTTCGTCGGCGAACCAGAAGTCGAGATTACGCGTGCCGCCGACGCCCGCCAGGGCCTGTTCAGCAAATGGGAAGCGCAGACCGGAATTGAGCAGGGCCGTCGTCTTGCCGGCGCCCGGCGGGCCGATAATGACGTACCACGGCCTTGAATAGAGATAGTCCTGCTTGTTGTTACTAGCGGTCTTGAAGCTGGCCAGGGCTTCGGTCATGCGCTTGGCCAGTTCGGCGCCTTCCTGGCTGCCGCTGTTCTGGGCCGCCAGTTCTTTCGCAATAGCTTCTGCCGCCGCGCGCCCCTTGCGAATACGCAGGAAGGCAAAGACACCCCAGACGGCGGCAACGCCGACGAAAAACAGCAGACGCACCCACCACGGGCGCATAAAGCCGACGAAAATCGGCAGGGCGATGCACAGCAACAGTGCGACGAGAACCGCCAGGGTAATGGTCACCGTCCACCAGTTGAGGAGCGCGCGTTTGATCTTATCCATTGGTTCGCCCCTGATTTAGTCGTTGCGTTGCAGGACGATTTCAACCCGGCGGTTGAGCGCCTTGCCGTCCGCCGTGGCGTTGGACGCCACCGGCCGCGTGTCGCCGAAGCCCTGCGCCGTCACACGCGATCCGTCCGACAGCTTGCCGGCGATGATCCCTTCGACCGTCGCGGCGCGCGCCGAAGACAGCGCCATATTGTCCGGGAAGCTAAGCGACGAAATGCGGTCGGAATCTGAATGGCCCTCGACCGTCACCGGGCCTTTTTCGCTTTCGATCGCCTCGCCGATCCGGACAAAGAGCTGCTTCTGCTGGCCGCTGGCCAGCTGGTCAGAGCCCGACTGGAAGAGTTGTCCGACCGTAGTGCGCACGCGCACCGTATTGGCGTCTTGGTCGACCGTGACCAGGCCTTGGGCGATTTCGGGCGCCAGGAACTGCTCCAGGCGCTGCTTCTGGCCGCCGGCGGCGGCCGGCGGGGGGGCCACGACCTCACGCGACAGGCGCAGCGGCTCTTCGGGCATGGTCGATTTCAACGCCTGCCACGACGGCTGTCCGGTCTGCAGCAGGACCAGGCGCAGGATGATGAAGATGAGCATCAGCACGCCGGCAGCGATTGCGGCGGCGAGTGCGATATGGCTCCAGAAGCCGACTTTCACGGGCGGCGCGTCCTCGCCCTTCCAGTGTGGCACCAGTTCGCGCTGCGACTGCGAGCGTGGGTGCTCGAGTGCGGCATAGAGGCGGTTCATCACCTCCTGAAGCCCGCGCCGACCGTCCGGCATGATCCGGAACCGGCCCTCGAACCCCGCCGCCAGGCAGGCGTGAAACAGCTCGATCAGGTCGGTGTTTTCCTGCGGGCGGTTCAGCATGTCGTCGACGAGCTGCCAGAAGCGGTCACCGCCGATGTTTTCCTGGAAGAAGGTCACGACCATGGAACGGCGCGCCCATTCGGCCGTGTCATTGCCCTGGCCAGGCAGGTTCTGCGCAATGTCATCGACCGTGCTGCACAGGGCATAGCGGGCGCGTTGATAGGTTTCGTTCGGAACCGTGCCGGCGATGTTGCGGTCGAAGCGCGCGATGGCAGCACTTACAGCCTTGTGGAACTGCGGCAGCGGTGTACGGGCGCGGCCGGATCGCAGCGACGCGGTCAGGGCCAGCACCGGCCCGGCCTCGGCCATCAACCGATTGCGAACGGCCGGCGGAACCGGCGGCTGGGTGATGTCGTCGGCGTCCAGGACCGCCACGGACTGGGGTTGCGGCGCCTGGGCGAACGGCGAGGCCATACCTTGCGGCGCGGCCGCTGGCGGGGTCGCGGGCTTGTTCTGGTTCAGTCCCTGCAAGGGACTGGGGCGGAAAACCGTCCGGTTGCCGCCGTTTCCATCCTTGTCGTTCACGTTCCGCTCCCCGTCAGATCGTCCAAAGGTCCGGCCTGACTTGTCTTGTCGCGATGTTTTGCCAAAAAACGCTGCACACTTTTTGGCGTATCGCTGTAGCACTACAATCTAAATTATGTTCTGCCGCGCGAACGGTATCTAATCACTTATCCGCGCGTTTGACGCACCACAGTTCCAGCTTCAACGCAGGCCAGTCGCCGGCCACATGCAGACCCAGGCCGGGCGCGGACGCAAAGTCGCGCCAGTCCGGCACGCCACGATCGAGCTCGAAATAGACATAGCCCGGCAGGACACGCAGTTGCGGCGGCGGTGTTGGGGCATGACGCAATGGCACACCCGGCAAGGCCGATTCGACGATGGCGCGCATCTTGGTCACCGGGCCGATCTTGGCGATGGCCGGGAAACGGGCGCGGATTTCGTCGAGCGGTGTGGCGGCATTGACCGCCAGGTAGAAATAACCGGTCTTGTAGAGATTGTGGTCGGTGATCGGCGAGACGAAGGCGCCGGGTCCCGCCGCGTCGAGCGGCAGTTGTACGGCCGAGCGGTCGAAGACGGCGGCCATCATCGAACGCAGCATGTCGAACACCGGCTCGAAGGTCTGCTGCAGATTCTCGTGATCATAGGCCGGGAAGCGGCTGACGCGGCGTTCGGGGCGCGTCAGGGTTGCCAGTTCGCCCGCCATGCTGGCCAGGGCCTCGTACAGGCGCTCCGGATGGATGCGCGGCACCTGCTCTATGTGGTGCAGGATCGGGCACCAGCGGTTCAGCGCCTGCAGCAACAGGAAGGATGCGAAGGTTTCAGCGCCGCCGTCGGTGGCTTCCGCCGCGCGCAGCGCCAGTTCATCGGCACGCTGTTCGGCGCGGCCGAGAATATCCGACACGCCGCCCTTGAGCCGTTGTGAAGCGGCGATATCGTGGCACGGCGGGATATAGCGGTCGTCAAACATCAGCCGCTTGTTCTGCAATTCACGCACGCGCATCAGGCCGACGGTCAGGCGGCCATAGGTCTGGTCGCGGGTGACGCCGAAGGTCAGGTTCGGCACGCCGAACTCGATGCCCTCCTCGACACGGTCATCAGAGAACGAGTCGATGACCGGGTGCTCCTCGACCAGGAAGCGCGCCTCATGGCTGCGGCGATCGGCGTCGCGGAATTCCACAGCACCCTCCTGACGGGCGGGCAGGGTCAGGTAGACGATGGCGTCGCGCGTATCGCCCGGCATGTCGAGCGGCGGCGGCGGTGGCATGTCCTCGGGGATCGAAAAGGTCGTGCCGTCGGGCATGACGCCAGCGCAACGCACGACGCCGAACTTGCCGAGCGTCGCCAGCTCTTCATCGACTACCAGCTCGAAGAGGCCCCACAGGTACGGCCCAGCCCCCGAAACGCGGGTGTTGATCTGGGCATCGACATACCGGTCCTGCTGCTGGAAATGCTGCGGCCGAAGGAACATTCCCTCGCGCCAGGCCACGCGCCTCTTGCCTGCCATTGCTTGGTCCCTGAAAGCGTACTTTGAATGCCGGCTGCCGGTCGCCAATCGTTAACGATCTTCGGCCTTACGCGCGCCGAATCGCCACGGTTCTGGACGCGGCAATACCCCATTGTTTGCGGGACTAAAGCACAGCTTCCCGCCGCATGAAAGCCATGTTACACGAAAAGCCTGCGAATAATCCGCGTTACGGGGCAGCGGGAAACATGAGCGACAACGAAGACGGCTTTTCCTTCGATCCAAAGACTTGGAACAAGGCCGAGAACAAGGCCGCGGCCCGCGCCGAAACCGCTCCGGCCGAACCCGTCAGTCCCGTTCCGGCGCCCGAATCACCCACCAAAATACCCGATGAAAATACCGTGCCGTCACGGCGCAATCTGATGGCCCTCGGCGCCGGCGGCGCGCTGCTGCTGACGGGCGGGATTACCGCATTTCTTTCGCGCAGCAAAACACCTCCCGTACAGGCCGCAACCGCCGCCCCGCCCCTGCCCGCCGGTACCATGACACGCAGCCTGACCCTCGCCCAGGCGGGTGACCTGCAGAGCGCGCTCGTCTCGGCGGGTGTGCCGGCAGAGGAGGCAGGCCGCGCGGCAACCGCGGCCCTCGGTACGCTCGGTTCGACCAACGGATCTTTGCGCCTTGTCATGCACCTGACCGGTGGCGCCGCAACGCAGCTCGAACGCGCCGAGGTGACGCGGCCCGACAGCTCAGGCGTCAGCCTAGTCCGTTCAGGTTCGGGCTTTACCGCCACGGCCATCGCGGCTTCGGTGACAACCGAAGTCGTCGTCAAGCGCGGCGAAATCGACCGCGACAGCTTCTATACGTCAGCAGTGACCGCCGGCATCACCGACAGTTTGATCCCGGAATTCGCCAAGGCGTTTGCCTACGATTTCGACTTCCAGCGCGAAATCAATCCCGGTGACATTTTCGAAGCCGCGTTCGAACAAGGCCGCAATGCCTCGGGTGAACCGGTCGGCATTCCACGTCTCGTCTATGCCTCGCTGAGCACCAACGCCAAGTCGCGCGCCCTCTATGCCTTTACACCCGAAGGCCTTGAGCCCGGCTGGTTCGACGGTAACGGCATCAGCATCATCCGCAGCTTCCTGCGCACGCCGGTCGATGGCGCGCGCATCACTTCGCGCTTCGGCATCCGTGTCCATCCGGTGCTGGGTTTCGTCAAGGCGCACAAGGGCACCGACTTCGGTGCGCCGACCGGTACCCCCATCTATGCCGCCGGCGACGGCGCAGTGACCTGGGCGGCCATGAAAGGGCCTAACGGCAACCTGGTCATCCTGCAGCATGACAATGGCTGGCAGACCTACTACCTGCACATGGACCGCTTCGGCGACGGCATCACGCCGGGGGTGCGCGTCCGCCAGGGCCAGACCATTGGCTATGTCGGCACGACCGGCCGCTCAACGGGGCCGCACCTGCACTATGAGATGCACGTCAATGGCGAGGCCGTCGACGCCATGACCATGCCGATGGACGAAGGCCATTCGCTGAAGGCTGCCGAACTCACTGCCTTCCAGGCCGAGCGCGACCGGATCGATTCTATACGGTCGCAGGCTTAGGCACGGCAGTTTTCCAAAGTGCAAGCGGCAGACAGAAGGCCAGCAGCACGAAGGTGACCGCCAGCGAGGCATTCAAGCCTTCGGTCGATCCGCCCCATAGTGCCGGTCCCGTCAGGTCGAGGTCGATGATCGCCGTCGGATCGACGCCCGGATTGGGAAACAGGCCCAGGCCCAGCGATTCCGTCCAGTTCCACGCACAGTGCGCGGCCATCGGCGCCATCATCCCGCCCGTACGCCACGCCAGCAGTCCAAACAACAGGCCGGCCAGCGCGATGTTCAGAAGGCTTACCGGCGTTTGCGCCACCCCGGCGGCAAAATGCAGGGCGGCGAAGGCCAGCGACGTCGCGGCAATCGCAGCTACCGGCCCAAAGGCGCGGGTCAGGACGGGCTGAATCCAGCCACGAAAATAGATTTCCTCGACAACGCACTGCATAAGGACCAGCGGCGTCATCAGCAGCAGAAAGCCGATATCCGGCGTATTTGGCGTATGAATCAACGTGCCCGCGACGGCGGCATAGGCGACGCAGACAAGCACGCCGCCAAACCCAAAGGCCGCCCCTGCCCCGGCCATGCGCCCCACTGAAGCTCCGAACGCCGCCACCGAGGTTTGCGCGACAGCGCTCCATATCGCCGCAATAGCGGCCATCAATCCGAACAGGCCGATCGTCACGCTCGCCGTCTGGACGACGGGTCCCAGGCTCTCGGTAGCCGCGAACAGGAGCGGCGGCAGGACGGTGATCAGGACAAGCGCGAGGCCCAGCGCCACCGCGGCGACCAGGCCCGCCGCCACCTTCGTCTCACCGCGAACCCATGCCATGGCGCTCATCATCGTCCCTCAGTGTACGGGTGTATCGGCGTCGTAGAGGCGGTCGCCGCGCAAAGTATAGTTATGCAGTATGTCCGGCCGCACGCCTTCGACCGCGAACAGGCTCAACTGGTCGAACCACGGCCGGCGCTCATCGGGCGTGCAGGCGCGGATGTAGGTATTGAAAACGCGCGGATCGTAGAAGCGGAACAGCGCTACCGTACCGTCGGGCAGCATGGCCTGGAGAAATTTGCGGAAGTGCCTGCGCATCTGTTCCAGGTTGGCAGGTGACCGGCACATGATGCCCCAGTTGCGGCCACGCCCTTCGGCCTTCCAGGTCTCCAGCAGCGGTTCGCCAGGCCTCAAACGCACCAGCCACGGCGAGGCTGCGGCCAGGACTGGCGGTACATTGCCGGAAAACAGGCAGACCTTGCCGCGCGCGCGCATGACCAGGCTGTGGAGACCGGGGTCCTGAGCGGTGTCGATCACCGCAAACCAGTCGCTCTCGACCTCACTCATGATTCCGGCGGCTGCTTGCAGGTTTCGGTAAAAGGCGCACCTGTTCTGGCTGATTCCTTCAGCGTTTCGGCCTGGGCTTCAGGCTGCGAGAAGGCGTTGCTGGTCGTCAGCGCTTCGGTCTGCGATGCGGTGCCGATGGTCGTCGCCGTATCGACCGCGTTGTCTACCGCAGCCTTGACGGCATCGCCGGCTTTACCTGGCGCTCCGACGCGCGGTGCTATGGCTCCGCCACCGCCGCCCCCTCCGCCGCCACCGCCGGCGTCACCGATCAGTACGGTCGGAAATCCCAGGATGATCGAACCTCCATGGGCGGTCATATCGCCCATCCGCGCCGCCGGCATGCCCATAACCAGAACCGTCATAGAGCCCTTGACGATAACATCGGGTGGCCCGACGCAGACCAGCATGTCGGAGACACGCGCCTGCGGCAGGCAGCCAGTCAGAACGGTCGGCGCACAGGGTCCTGAGATCGGCCCCCCCACATGCGGAATGATCCCGGTCACCATGGGACAGACGTGCATGTCGGTAATCCGGGCGGCTGGGGGCATGTGTCTCTCCCGTTTGCAGATCTTTTTGTTGCGCTGTATACGCGAAAGCACTTAGCGCGAAGCCGTCTGCAATTCCTTCGGGCTCAGCATGGACTTGGTTCCGTCGCCAATCAAGACATAAGCGCCCCAATAATACGGATGTGAATAACGGGGTTGTCCGATCAGGCGCGTCTGCGCAGTGCGCAGTGCCGCCGACATGCCGTAGATCCGGCCGCTCGAATAGAAGGTTTCGATCAGCTGGTCGGTTTCGGCGGATGCCGGAACGTTCCAGTAGGTCGCCATGACCGCCCGCGCCCGCGCCGTGATGAAGGCGCGCACCAGGCCGTCGAGCGTCGCCGACGATTCGTCCTGGCCCGACAGACGGCCAAGCTCGCCGCTGACGCCGGCCGCCGTGTCGCAGGCCGACAGGACGACGAGATTGGCGTCGAAGCGCAGTTGCGCCACTTCCGGGAAGGTCAGGAAGCCATCGGAGACCGCTCCGGCGCCTGGCTCCGGCATCGCAACGCTGGTGATCAGCGACGGCGGGATGCGCGAACAGCCCAGTTCGCTTTCCGGAATACCGTGGGTGGCGAAATGCACGACCTGGTACTGTTCGTAGGTGCCCTGGTCGCTGGCCTTGAGCAGGCCAGTATCGCTGAATTCCGCACCTGTCACTTCGGGCACGTCGTGCAGCCCCATGGCCCTGGCCGCCAGCGAGATTTCGCGGGCACTCACCGGCTTGTTGCTGGCGATCGCGTTGAAGAAGTCACTATACTCCATCTGGCAGCCGCCGATTTCGAGCTTGCGGCCCTGGAAGGCGGCGACATCGGGCGGCGGCGCGTTTTCGCCGAAGCCAATGAAAGGCTTGCTGGCGCGCGACGGCGTCAGGCTGCGCGACACCAGCAGTGAGCGTGGCGACAGCGCGTAGTAGACGTCCGAACGATAGGCGATGAAGTCGACATGGCTGTAGTCGTAAGGGTCCACAGCGCGGTTTTCGACGTAGCGCTTGACGCTGTCGGCGCTGGTCACCAGCACGCTGGCCGGCAGGTTTTCAAGCGGCCCTGACGGATCAACGATAATCGAGCGCGCCAGGCGCAGTTCCGACGCCGCCGGCCCGGCTACCAGGCTGAACATGGCGTAGGAGGCCGAAACGTCGAAGAACGGGACCTTGCCGCTGTCATCGCGGATCGAGGCGCGGACACGCTTGGCGATCGCCGACAGCTGGTCGGAGGTCGCGCCGATGCGGAACAGCCAGGCGCGGCGCGGGCTGAGCACGATGGCGTAGCTGCGCGTCTTGAGCTGGGTGATCTTGAGGAAGTATTCACCCGACTTCAGCACGCCCTGCACCTCGGCGGCGCGGACCAGCTGGTCGTCGACCAGCTTGAACTGCGGGTCGTTGGTTAGCTCGGCATTGACTTCGAGCAGCCGGTTTTCGGCATCGTTACGCTGTGTTTCCAGAGCCCCGCGCGCGGCGTCATCCAGGGTGCCGCTGCTGGAAATCTGATAGCGCAGCTGAATGACGCGGCGTTCCAGTTCGTTGCGGTCCTTGACCTTGGCGGCGATGGCGCTGTTGCCGGTGACAACGTCGCGCAGCTGTGCCATCTGGCGGGCGACAGCCGGTTCGCCAACCGACTGGATAGCCTTGAAATAGAGCTCGACGGCTTCGGGCGAACGGCCACTGGCGGCGCGTTCCACGAGGATGTCGAAGTAGGGTTGCAGCTCCGCCGGCGGACGGGCGCCGAGGTCGCGCGTCGCCAACAGGGCGTCAATCGAGGTCGAGTAGGCCTTGATGACCTCGTCGCGGTCGACCGCACGGTCACGGCTGAGCAGGCTGGCACGCTCCATCTGGATATCGGCGATAATCGGGCCGGAGAAGGTGGTCGAGCCGGTCACCGCCAGCACGGCTGCGCTGGGGCGCGCATCAAAACGGCACTCGCTACTGTCCGCCAGCACAACGCCCTGCAACAGGGCCAGGGCGCAATCGAAGCTCCTGACGGCTTCACGCGGCTTGTTGCGGAAAGCCTGGATCCGGCCATTCTGACGCTCGATACGCGCCTTGATGCCAAGCAGCGAATCCGCCCGTACGCTGCGTTGCAGCATTTCTGTATAGGCGACGGCCTGGTCGAGTGCGTCGGAACTCTTCTTCACGTCGCGTACGCCCAGCCAGGCGATACTGGCCGCCCAGCTACGCTGCGCTTCGAGCAAACGGCCGGACAGTTCGCCTCGGTCGGCGACGGCGCCGGCCGTATTGGCAGTGCCACTGGCCGGCTGGTTGAGCGCGCTGATCGTCGCCATGTCCGTGAGCGGATTGGCGGCGCTTTCACCCGCCTCCAGCGCGTCGAGCGCTTTGCGCCATTGGCGGCGGTTATTGGCGTCGAGCGCCTCATAGGTCGAGAGCTTCCGCATCAGATAGGCGCTGACCTGGCCGCCTTCCGCCGGCGCCAGCTGCTTGCGTGCCTCAGCAAAATGCGCGTCGGCGGCCCCGGTCTGGCCAATATTGGAATCGGCGATGCCGGCCTCTAGATAGAATTCTGCACGCGTGATGACCGAGGTTTCGGGCGTCAGGCGGCTCAAGCCGCCGTTCAGCAGCCGGGAGGCTTCGACATATGCGCCCTGCTGATTGAGCAGGATACCGTTGCCAAGAATGACATCGGGCAAGAAGGCCTCGCGCACCGGCTCGGAGGCCGGCGTCGCGGCAGGTGTGCTCACAGCCGGCAAATCGGCGGCCACGATGGCCGCCTTGGTATCAGCGTAGCGGTCGCTAATCCGGTCCTCACCGGTCAGGGTGCGCAGACCCGCTTCCATTGGGCCCGCCGCCGTGAAGACGGCCTCCCCGCGATAGATGTACTTGCCCTTTTTAAAGCTGGCTGACACCATCGGCGTGCGTGACTTGGCGTCGAAGCACTGACGCGCGGCGACAGTGCCAATCTTGTCGACCTCGACCTTGCGGGCTTCTGCGCAACCATCGTCCGACCACGGATAACCAGCGTCGACCACGACCAGGGTACCGTAGGATCGGCCGGCAGCCGCACCCCGGCAGGTGATGGCGTATGTCCGGTCATAGCGGCTGCCGCGCGGATCGTTCCAGGTCCGGCTGGCGCTGCACGGCTCACCGGTGGCATCCCTGCCCAGCAGGAAGCTATCAGGTACGGGGCCGGCAGCGTGCGGGGCGGCGACGGCCGCTGCCGAAGCCAGGGCTGTCACCAGACCCGCGACAAGACCTGCCATCATGGATTTGCGAAATACGCCGATCATTATTGCGTTCCCTTTTCGGACGCGGCCGGGCACTGACTGACGGCCGGATCGCAGCTTGCTTCATCCGACATCGCCGACGCCGGCGCAGCAATATCCGAGAACAGGGCCTCGTTATTGCTGCTCAGCACCGAGTCGAACGACAGGTCGGGTGGCGCGGCCGTCAATATGGTCATGGTCGAGTTGTCGAAGACGGCCAGCGGCGGCTGAACCAGCGAGGACGACAGACAGGCCGTCGCCGCGCCAATCACACACCCGTTGATGCGCGTGTTCTGGACCGACGCGCCGGCGCCGACCCTGATGACATTCTGGCCGAGCAAAGCCGACGCCGAGCCGATGACGTCGTTGACCTTGCCGAACATGGCAAAGGCGTTCGGCGGCGAGACCGGATCGATATCCACCGAGCCCGGAACCGTCGCCGTGCCAATTTCGGTGCCGGTATTGGCGGGACCCTGACCGGTATTCTGGAACAGGGCGAAGGTCTTGTACTTCAGCTTGATGCTGCCGGCACGAACCAGAACGGGCTCACTGTAGGGCAGACGGCTGCGATAGAGAGTCGAGCTCGGCTGGTTGACATAGCTGGCCGCGACCGTGTCGCCGTCGAGTGGTGTCGCACCGGTATTGACGCCGAGATCGTCGAGGAAGCCGTCAGCCTGACCGACAGCAATCGCGCCACCGCGCAGGTCGAGCGTCGCGCCGCCGACATCGATGCGTCCGCCCGCCGCGGCCGTGGACTCGATCCGGATGACAGAGGCTATCGCCGTCGCATCGGTAGCCGAGCCGCCGAGGATAAGCGTGCGCGCAGGCGTCGATGCGCTGGCCGTTCCCGTGCCGTCGGTAGACACACGTCCGGTCAGATCGACACGCGCTGTCGTAAAGATGGCAGCGGTCGTGCCGGGATCAGTCAGGGTCCAGTTGAGATCGCCGATAGCGACGTCGTGCGTTCCCGCATCGAGCGCGACCACGCTGCCAGCGCCCGATGCTTTCAGGCGGTTGACTTCAGTTTCGCTCAGGTCGAAGCCACCGCTGCCGGAGGAATTGCTGCCCAGGCGCAGGGTGCGGCGGGCAGCGACGCTGATCGTCTTGGCGGTGATATCCCCCGCAATATCGGCATCCGAGGCCTCGAGCTTGACGGCCTGTCCGGCCGCCGAAATGCCCTGGGTCTGGATGGCGTTCGCCGCCGTGACGCTGACGTCGCCGGTACTGGTCGTTGCCGCTAGCTGGGCACTGCCAGCCGACTTGACCATCACGCCCTTGGCCGTCAGGCCGCCGGTAACGGAAACGTCGCCGGTCGTGCCCGTCGTCTCCAACGTTGCGGAGCCTGCGGCCATCCCGGTGCCAAGCATAACACCGCCGGAGCTGGCCGACAGTTTCAGCACGCCGCCTGCATTGGCTGTTGTCGTCGAGATGCTGGTGCCTGTAACCAGGACGTCGCCGCCCGTGCTGCGGACCTCGGCGACCTGCGCCGTACCCGCTGCCGTGACCGTCGCTGTGCCGCCGCCACGCAGGTACACCTGAATGGTCGCGTTGCCGCTGGCCCTGACCTCGCCGGTCCCAACGGCGTCGCCGCTGCCGAGCGTGGCATTACCGGCAGTAGCCTCAACTGCCAGCTTGCCGCCAGCCTTGGCTGTCGTGACGACGACGGCCTGACCCTTGACGGCCAGGTCGGCGCCCGTGCTGTCGGCCGACCCCACGGTCGCAATCTGACCGGCAGTCACGCCAACAGTGCCGCCGGCGTTCAGGGTTGTCGCATCGACATTGCCCGTAGCGGTCAGGGTCGCTGTCGTGCCCGCCTGCCCTGCCCCGAGTTTGAGATTGCCGTTCGCGGCCTCGGCCACCAGCGTTGTCTTGGCCGCAGTCTGGGTGACATCGACCGATGCCCCCTTTATGGTGACATTGGCGCCCGTACTGTCGGTTCGTGCGGCCTTGGCTGCACCGCCAGCATTGAGCGTTGCAGCGCCCCCAGCGATCAGCGATGCGGTAATCGTAGCGTCGCCGCTGGCTTTGACATCGCCGGTGCCGCCGGTCGTGCCGGTGCCGAGCGTGGCATTACCGGCAGTAGCCTCAACCGCCAGTTCACCGCCGGCCTTGGCTGTCGTCACATTGACAGTTCCGCCCTTGACCGAGATGTCAGAACCTGTGCTTTCGACCGAGGCAATCGTCGCCGTCTGACCCGCCGTGACGCTGGCAGCATCACCCGCAACGAGGGACGTGATGTCGGCGTTTCCGCTGGCGGTCAGGGTCGCTGTATTCCCCGCCGAACCCGCGCCCAGTTTGAGATCACCACTCGTCGTCTCGATCGTCAGCGTCGTCTTGGCCGCAGTCTGGGCTACGTCTGCCGTTGTGCCCTTGACGGCGACATTGGCCCCCGTGCTGTCGATCCGCGCTGCCTTGGCCACACCATCGGCATTCAGGGTTGCTGCGCCATCGGCGATCAATGACGTCAGTACGGTCGCATCACCACTGGCCTTAATCTCGGCGGTTCCACCCGCCGCGCCGGTACCGAGCGTAGCATTGCCGGCAGTGGCCGCGATTGCCAGCTTGGCCTTGGCCTTCGCCGTCGTCACATTGACAGTCCGGCCCTTGACCGAGACGTCTGAACCTGTGCTTTCGACCGAGGCAATCGTCACTGTCTCACTCGCCGTCACGCCAGCAGCGCCACCGGAAACCAAAGAGGTAACGTCAACATTGCCGCTCGCTACCAGGCTCGCCGTACCCACCGAGGCGCCAGTGCCCAGAACGACATTGCCAGCCGTCGCTTCGACCATCAGATTGCCGCCCGTCTTGGCCAGGCTGACATTCGTCGCCTGCGCCTTGACAGAGACATCCGAGCCCGTGCTTTCGATTAAAGCGATCGTCGCCACCTGGCCCGCGTCGACGGTAGCTGCTCCGCCGGAAACGAGCGTGATAACATCTGCATTGCCACTCGCCGTCAGCGTCGCTGTCGTCACCGCTGAGCCCGTACCGAGCGTGAGGTCACCCGTCGTGGCCTGAACGGCGAGAGACGTCTTGGCAGCCGTCTGGGTTATGTCGGCCGACGCGCCCTTGATGGCGACATTGGCCGCCGTGCTGTCGATACGTGCCGCTCTTGCCGCACCGCCGGCATCGAGAGATGCCGCTCCGGCTGCGATCAGCGAGGTCGTAATGGCCGCATCCGCGCTTGCCTTTATATCCGCGGTTTCACCGGCCGTACCGGTACCGAGCGTGGCGTTACCCGCCGTCGCTTCGATTGCAAGCTTTTTGCTCACCTTGGCGGATGTGACATTCACAGTCCCGCCCGTGACCGAAACGTCTGAACCGGTGCTCTCCACCAAAGCCACAGTCGCCGTCTGACCAGACGTAATGCTGGCCGCACCGCCCGAGACCAGCGAAGTAACATCAGCACTGCCACTCGCCGTCAGGGTTGCGGCACTATCAGTCGTGCCCGTGCCGAGGTCGATATCACCGCCCGTGGCCTCGACGGTCAGCGTCGTCTTCGCCGCCGTCTGGGTCACCTCAACCGAAGCGCCCTTGATGGTGACGCTGGCGCCCGTGCTGTCGATACGCGCAGCCTTCGCTACCCCGCCGGCATTCAACGACGCCGCGCCACCGGCGATCAGCGACGTCAATACAATCGCATCCGCGCTTGCCTTGACGTTCGCCGAACCTACCGAAGTACCGGTATCAAGCGTGGCATTGCCCGCCGTCGCCTCGACCGTCAGCTTGCCGCCTGCATCCGCAGTCGTGACGTTTGCCACCTGGCCCTTAACCGAAATGTCCGAGCCCGTGCTTTCGACGGAAGTGATTGCCGCCGTCTGACCGGCCATAATGCTAGCCGAACCATCGGAAACGAGCGAGGTCACATCAGCGTTGCCGGTGGCTGTCAGGGTCGCTGCACCGTCGGCCGTACCCGTACCCAGGTCGATATCACCGCCCGTGGCCTCGATCGCCAGCGTCGTCTTCGCCGCCGTCTGGGTCACCTCAACCGACGCGCCCTTGATGGCGACATTGGCGCCCGTGCTGTCGATACGCGCAGCCCTGGCCACACCGCCGGCATTCAGCGACACCGCCCCGCCTGCGATCAGCGACGTCAGAATGGTCGCATCCGCGCTTGCCTTGACATCCGCCGAACCTACCGAAGTGCCGGTGCCGAGCGTGGCACTTCCCGCCGTGGCTTCGACCGTCAGCTTACCGCCGGCATCCGCTGTCGTGACGTTCGCCGCTTGGCCTTTAACCAAAACGTCCGAACCCGTGCTCTCGACCACCCCGACCATAGCCGTCTGACTGGCTGTAATGCTGGCCGCAGCCACGGACACCGCACCCGTCACATCCACGCCCTTGCTCGCCGTCACGGTCAGTGCCGAACCGGCATCGACTGTACCGAGCTGCACGTCTCCGCCCAGCACGTCGATATCACCAGAGGCCGTCATGTCGGCACGATTGAAACCGCTCAGCAGGCGCCCATCGGTGGCCGCCGGGCTCAGCGCAAGGCCCGACACATCGCCATTGCTCGCCGTCACGCTGACATTGCCGCCAGCCGACGTCAGGCCGTCAGTGCGCACATTGCCGTCGGCCAGCAAGGTCACGCCCGTGCCGGCATTGCCGGCCGCGATCGTGATATCGCCGGTGATAGCTTCAACGCCGATCTGCTGGCTGGTCGCCTTGACGAGATCCGCCGTCACCGCACCCTCCGCCGAGATTTCGGCATAGGTCGATCCGGTGACGGAAGTTGCCGTAACGTCGGCGCCCGTCGCGGTCAAGGTGACGCCGCCGTCCTTGGCCTCCACTGTTTCCGCGTCAATATCCGCAGCGGTGATGGACACACCGTCGCCCGTCAGCGCCGGGCTGAGCGTGCCGCTGCCGGCCAACACATCACCGAGCAACGCATTGCCGGATGCCGTGGCCGCGATGGTCGATCCCGCGCCAGCGGCCGTCAGGTCCGTGCGGCCGCCAGACGTCCCGCCGATCGTCCCAGCCGAAGCCAGCTCGATCTTGCCGTCCGTCGTCGTCACGCTGTCGGCCACCAGATTGGTGCTCGAAGCGGCGATCTTCTGCGTCGTCAGCTTGGCATTTTTGCGCGCCTTGACCGTCTTGGTGGTAATGCCGCCGTCCTTGGCCAGAATGGTGACATTGCCGTCCTTAGCCTCAATGCCGCCCGCGACGTTGGCATCGATCGCCCTGCCGGCGGTCAGCGTGATCTGATCCCCTACCGCAGCACCGGCCCCATCGCCGGCTGTTACCGCACCGGTCTGGACATTACCGGTCGTGGCAGTGACCGTGATCGTCTGGCCGTGGCCACCGGCTGTAATCTGTGTACGGCCGAAACCGTCCAGCAAGCGCGAATCGCCCGCCGGAGCAATCGTCCGCCCACTGACATCACCCGCATCTGCTACAATCGACACCGCGCCACCGGTGGCGGTCGCCGTATCTACCCGGACATTTGTCCTTGACGCCAGAGTCAGGTTTCTGGCTGCAACCGCGCTGCCGAGGGCGATGGTGTTAGCATCGACCGAGATATGGCTGTTGGCGGCCAAGGGCGCCGTATCGCCGGCCGGGGTCGCGGCAGCGGATCCCGTCGGCAGGGCCAGAGTCCCGGCCACGCCCGCCGCGGCACCCGCGCCCGGATCGCTGGCGTCAGGGCTAGCCGGACCCGTCACACCGCTGACCAGCGTCGTAAAGGTCACATTGCCGGTGGCGACCTGCGCCACCTTGCCCGCCGCGCCCAGGTCGTCACCGGTAATGTTGCGGCCGCTGGTCAGATCGACATTGCCGGCCTGGCTGCGCGAACCGGCCAGCGCGATATCGCGGCCAGCATTAAGGACCACGTCGCCCTGAGCGGACAGATCGCCGCTGACCGTGATGTCCTTGGTCGCACCCGACGCGGTCAGTTTCGCGCCTTGCGCTGCCCCGCTGACGGTAATCCCGCCGGTCGTGATATTGCCGCCGGTCGTGGTCAGCGACAGGCCATTGCGGACAAACACCGTGCCAAAGCTGATATCGGCCGTCGTGTTCAGGCCCACCGTAAAGGTCTCGCTGCCGACCGTGCCGCCCAGGCCATCGATGGCGCGGGCATTGACCGTGCCCATGGTGACGGTCTGCCCGGCAGCCACCCGGATGCCGAGGCGCCCGGTGCGGTTCGGACCGCCCTGCACCGTCGTGCCCGCGCCGAACGCCACCACACCACTGGCTGCTTCCAGCAGGACCGGTGCGCCGTGCGGCGCCGAACCATCGCCGTCAGACGTCAGAGTCAGGTCGCCACGGCCCGCGACGTTGCCGCTGGACGCGGCCACACGGACAAGACCCGTGGCCTTCTGGTTGACCGCGCCGGCGGTTGATTTACCCAGCGTGACCGATTGTCCGCGTACGTCATACCCACCGCCGGACACGGTGCTGCCCGCCGTCACATTGCCGATAACCTCGGCATTGCCGGTAGCTGCGACTTGGATGTTCCGTCCGGCAGTCAGGACATCGAGCTGGCTCACGCCACCTGACGTCACTTGGATGTCATTGCCAGCCACCGCAGTGGCGTGACCGAAGGTTTCCGGTGTCGTACCAAGCGGTATGCCCGTCACGTCACCGCCGGTCGCCTGGACGACCGCATCATCTTCATGAGCCGTCAGCCCGCCAAGACGAACATTATCCGATGCCGTGACCGCAGCGCCCGAACGTGCCTCGCCTGTGCCGAGCGTCACATCGCCGGCGGTAGCCGACAGAGTCAGTCCTCCGTCCCTGGCCCACGCCTTGGCGGTGCCGAAATTGATGGTCTCGGCCGTGACCTTGACCTGGTCTGGCGTCACAGTTGCCGAGACGCTGCCCGAACCTGCCGTCAGATTGCCGAGGCGCGCAGTGCCATTGACCGCACTGACCGTGATCGACTTCGATTCCCCCGATGCGGTGATCGCCGCCGCCGTCGATCCACCGCCGGTGCCACTGATATCGCCGCTATCGGCCGTTACCCGGATATCGCCGGCGGCAGAGGTAACCGTATTGGTGCGAAGATTGCGGACCGATTCCAGATAGATATCATCCGCCGCCGTGACCGCGCCAACCGACAGGTCATTACCGGCAAGATTTGCTGTCAACTCCACGCCGCCATCGCGCGCATTCACCGAGGTCAGGTCGACACCCTGCGCCGTCACCGTAATCTGCGTCACGCCCGTAGAGGCGGTTGCGGGCCCGTCGCCCGCCGTGATGGCCGCCAGCTTGACCCGTCCACCGGTGCTCTCAACCAGGATGGTCTTGTCCTTGGTCGCCGCATTGCCCGACACGCCCGAGGTGACATCGCCCCGGCCATAGTCGTCGATCGAAGTCGGCGTACCGGTCGTGGCATTGCCGGTAATATCTTTTGCCGCCGTTACGGTGACATTGCCGCGCTTGGCTGACACTTCCTCCAGGCGGATATCGTCTACCGACTTGACCGTCGCATTGCCGTCGACCGTATTGCTGTTGGACGCCCGGGCAGCGGTGGCGATTTCGATATCGCCCGTTGTGCCGCCACGATCGGTGTTTTCGATCTGCACATGGCGATCAGCGGTCACCGTGCCGGCCTTGATGTCGCCATTCCGTGCACTGAGCGTTGCGTCCTGACCAGCGATCCCCGTTGTCAGTGCGATTCCGCCATCGGTCACGGAAACGGTGTCGCCCGCCGTTACACTCAGATTGCGGCTGCTCGCTTCCAGCGTGCCGATATCCGCCGAGGTCTCGGCTGCCACCGTGGCGTCGCGGCCGGCCGTGCCACTGGTCGCGATCGTCACCGTACCGACCGTCGAGGTCACTGAGATGTCGCGCGCCGCAATGAGCGTACCAACATCGACAACCTGTTTGTTGAGAATGATGTCGCCCGAACCGGCGACAGCGCCCGGCGCCGCCGGTGTCGCGTCGCAGCAATCGGTGACAACGCCGCCACCCGCGCCCGTGTCGGCATCGACATCGGCCGTATAGGGCGATGGCGCCGCCGTTCCGGCGGTGATGGCCGTGACCGTACCCAGCAGGCTGGTGTCGGTGACATCGCCCAAGGCCTGCAACAGGTCGGCATCGAGGCTGTTGCCCGAGGTCTCGATATTGCGATTACTGTAGATATTGGTGGCGGAAATCGTGTTGGCGTTCAGGTCGACATTCCCCTGCGCTGCCAGGTCGCCATTGGCCGTAATGCCCGTGCCATCCAGGAACAAGCCCTGCCCCGTGCCACTGACGACGATCTTGCTCAGCGCACTGATCGTTCCCGTCGTGGTGATCGACAGGGTATTGCGCAGCGACGTGTCACCCAGCGTCACATTGCCGGAGTGGTTGAGATTTGTCAGGAAAGCTTCGGCGCCACCGGTGCCAGCCAGCTTGTAGAGACCGCGCGCCTGGACACCGCCCAGGGTCAGGTCCTTGGTCGCATCGCCCATGAAGATGCCGACCTTGCTGTGGCGGCCGGTGCCGCCCCTAAGCAGGCTGGTCGAAGCAAAATTGATCGTGCCGCCAGTGCTTTCCAGCAGCAGGGGTTCCTGACCGGAATTGTTGGAATCCGCCGTCAGGGTCAGTGTGCCACGGCCTTCAATATCGCCGGTGGCCTGGATGCGGACCAGGCCACGCGCCTGCTGCGTCCGGGTCGTCGCGTTAGCGCCCAGCTGGATCGTGCTGCCGGTGACATTATAATTGCCGGTCGCGCCGGAATTGGCACCAGAAGTGACATTGCCCGTCACGGTCGCCGCCCCCACAGCCGCAACGGTGACATCGCCCGTACGGCTGATCAGGGCGCCGGCGGTCGCCGTCGTCTTGGCGTCAATATCGACGTGGCGCTGGGCATCGGCCGAACCGACCGTGATCGTTGTGCCGGTCGCGACCTGCGTGGTGAGTGTGACATCGCCGTCGCTGGCGGTGGCCGATGTGACGTCGATCTCCTCGGCGGTAACACTGACCTGATCGGCCACTGAAGACGCGGCGGTGCCCGTGCCCGCACCCAGCGTGCCGAGATTGGCCTTGCCGGTCGTCGCCGACACCGTAAGCTTCGAGCTCTCGCCACCCGCCGTCGCGGACAGGCGCGCCGACGACAGCTTGCCGGTGATGTCGCCGGTATTCGCCGTCAGGGCGATGTCTCCGTCCGTTGTCGTCACGCTGTCGATGCGAATATTGGCAGACGAGACGATCGCGGCATCCGCCTGGATCGTAGCGGTGCCCTTGGCAGCGATAGAGGTCGCCGTGACATCACCGTCGCTGGCGTGCAGGTCGGCAGCGCCATCCCTGGCATTGACCACGCCGGCGGTAATGGAGGTACCGTCCAGATCGATCTGCGGGGATGGCGGCGTCGTGCCCGTCCCGTCGCCGGCCTCGACGTCGCCAAGCGTAAGCGTCGTGCCCGCCCTTGCCTTGACGGAGGTGTCGGCGCCGGTTGCCTTCAGGTCGGGCGCGGTCGCCGTGACCCCGGCGATGCTGGTGACAGCCGCAACATCGATATTGCCGGTCGTGGTCATCGCGCTCAGCTTGACGGCGTTGCCGGCAATCGAGACATTACCCGTGCCCGACGACGCGCCATCGATCGAGACATCGGTAAAGTGGCCGGTCGTCGCACCGCCCTTGATCGTGGTGGTGCTGCCGGTAAGCGTGATCCCGCCAGTCGCGGTGACACTCAACGCACCTGCGGCATCGCCAGTCGTCAGGGCGTCGCTCTTGTTGGCGGTCAGCGCCAGGCCGTTGAAGGTCGCTGTCGCGCCCTGGACCGTCACCTTGCCATTGGCGCCCTGCGTACCGCCGAGCGTCACCCGGTTGGTATCGGCGGTCGCCGAGTAATCGCCTTCGACAGAGACATTGCCGCTGACCACCAGGGTCGTCTGTGCACGGAGGATCGCATCGGCCACCGCCCCACCGGAGACGCCGTCGTCCGCCGTTATCGCCGTGGCTGACAGGCTGCCGCTCGTCGAGCGCAGGCTGAGATCGCCCTTCACCGCCACCATGCCGAGCGCGATATTGCCCGCCTGGGCGCTCAGACCGGTGAGATTGAGAGCCGTAACATTACCCAGGGTGACATTCTGGCTGGCTGCCGAGACGGCAACATCTGACTGGCTGGTGGTACCGCCATTGAGCGCCGTCGTCATATTGACGGTGCCGGTCGAATTGAGTGTCAGCGCCTCCGTGCCGGTGGCGTCGCTGTTCGACGTCAGGCTGCCGGACCCGAGGATGCCGACGCCAGTCACTGTCACCAGCCCCTTGGCGCCTTGCGTGCCACCGACCGTAACCGTGCTGGTGTCTGCCGTCAGCGTGTAATCGCCATCGACCGATACAGGGCCATTGACTGAAAGTGTCGTGTTCGCACGCACGGAGGCGTTTGAGCTGCCGGCGCCGCCGTCGTCGGTCGTGATGCCCGTAAGCGAAGTAGACCCCGAGGTCGAGCGGATCGTCAGGCCATCGGTCACCGAAACCATGCCCAGCGAGATGTCGCCGGCCTGGGCACTCAGGCCCGTCAGCTCGTCGGCGCTTATATTGCCAACCGTCACGTTTTGTCCGGACGCAGATATGTCAACGACCGACTGGCGCGCGGCGCCACCATTCAGCGCTGTCGTCATGTTGATCGCACCCGTCGAACTGAGGCTCAGGGCTTCGGTACCCGTCGCATCGCTGTTCGCCGTCAGGCTGCCGGCACCGAGAATGCCAACGCCGGTGACTGTCACCAGCCCTTTGGCGCCTTGCGTGCCCCCGACCGTGACCGCGCCCGCATCCGCCGTCAGCGTGTAATCGCCGTCAACCGCTACCGGACCATTGACCGACAGGGTGGTGCCTGCGCGTACCGAGGCAGCGGAGCTGCCTGCGCCGCCGTCATCGGTCGTGATGCCCGTAAGCGCCACTGCCCCTGAGGTCGAGCGGATCGTCAGGCCGTCGGTTACCGACACCGTACCCAGCGAGATGTCGCCGTCCTGGGCGCTCAGGCCTGTCAGGGCCTTCGCACTGATATTGCCGACCGTCACGTCCTGGGTGGCCGCAGCGATATCGACATCCGATTGCC
Source organism: Asticcacaulis sp. P4_H10 (assembly GCF_056400965.1). Lineage (NCBI taxonomy): Bacteria > Pseudomonadati > Pseudomonadota > Alphaproteobacteria > Caulobacterales > Caulobacteraceae > Asticcacaulis > Asticcacaulis sp. P4_H10. The sequence continues at coordinate 336,185 of NZ_JBFUKH010000007.1, forward strand.
GCGCCGTGCCGCCGTTCAGCGCCGTCGTCATGTTGATCGTGCCGGTCGCCTTGAGCGACAGCGCCTCGGTACCGGTCGCGTCGCTGTTCGATGTCAGCGTACCCGAGCCCGACAAGGTGGCGCCATCGATCACGACCTCGCCCTTGGCGCCCTGGACGCCGCCCAGCGTGATTGCCGCCCCGGTGACGCGATAGTCGGCATCGCCCGTGACGGCGCCGGTCTGCGATACGTCGCCCGGCGCCGTGATAATCACATCCCCGCCCGAGGTCAGTGCCCCGGCCGAAACGATGTCGGCCGCCGAAGTCGTGCCCGACGGCGTAAAGTCCAGCGAAGCGTGAGTAGCCGAGGCCGCGTCGGCGCCGACCGACAGGATGATGCGACCGCCAACATCGACGGCTTCGAGCGTGGCCCCGGAATCGACACCCAGCAGGGTGTCCGTGATATTGGCAGCACCCGCCACCACAATCGAATCCGCCGACAGCTGGCCGGTCGCACCAACCGTAACCTTGGCGGTCGCCAGCGTCGTGCCGGCATTGACCTCGATACCGAGCGGGCTGCCCGGTGTGAAGGTGAAGGTCATATCCCGTGTAGCGATCAGGGCGATGTCGCCGTCCGTCGCCGTCATACCGCCATTGGCGGTAATGATCTGCCCCGCCGCACCGACCGCGCCCGGATGGGTGAGATCGCCAGCCGTGACGGTGCCGCCAAAGGTAATCGCGCCGTTGGCCACCCAGGTCGCGTCGGGCAAGCCGGTGATGCTGTTGATGCCATCCTTCAGCTTATAAGACGCGCTGATAAAATCATTATTGGTCATGTTCAGCGTCGAGACGAAGAACGAGCCAGTATTGACCGTCGATGCGCCGCCGAACAGTACGCCGTTCGGGTTGAGCAGCCACACGGCGATATTCTTGTCCGAGCTCAGCGTGCCGTCGATGAGCGACTGGCCGCCGCCGACCGCCACGCGGTTGAGCACCGACATGGCCGTCGCAGTGCCGTTATTGTCGAAGTGGACTTCGTTGCCCGAAGCGATGTTGAATGTCGCCCAATCGATTACCGTATCGGCGGCGTTCAGCGTCACGGTCATGTTTGTGTCGCTGGGCGCCGGCACCGGAATCGTCGGCGCGCCCACGGTCCCCGTGCCGCCCGTCGGCAGGTCCTGCCCCTGCACGGCGCCGGACAGGCTCCATACGACGAGCAGGGCCGTCGTACCTGACAAAAGCCTGCGATTACGGAACGCTTGGGACGACTGATGGGCACTCATGACGTGAACTCCAAGGGCGTTTTGCCGATTTGGTCTTTAAACCTGGCGTAGTCAGTTCGGACGGGGCAGGAATTGCGTGGTAAGCGAGAACATGACGCGGCCCGCCGCGACCTTGCTGTCGATCGACAGGGCCTTGTCGAGCGGCTGCGCGTACATCAGGTCAAAGACGAGGCGGCCCGGCAGGAAGACGCGCAAGCCACCACCCCACGATTCCAGGGTACGACCATTTTCGGTCGTGCCGGAATCCTGGTTCCACACAGTCACCGAGTCGTAGAAGGTGAAGACTTCGCCGTTCAACGACGTATTGGACGGCCAGCCGGCGCGGATTTCGCCGCGCAGGCCGATGGCGCTGTCACCACTGTTGGCGCCGGGATCGTAACCACGGCCGATATTCAGGTTGCCGACGGAAAACTCTTCATAGCTGAGGAGTGGATTGTCCGCCCATTGTCCCCGCACCGTCCCGGCCAGCGTCACCCAGCGGCCAAGGCCGATGGAAGCGTCGGCGTCAAAACGGGCGACCGTTGCCTGCGAATTGCCTTCCGAACGGGACGGCGTAAATCCATTCTTCGACGAGACAGGACTATTCGTCGGTACAGCGGTCGCGTCGAACAGCTCGGTGCCCTTGCGCAGCTCCAGGGCCGCCCGCCCCTGCAGCGCCCCGCCGAAGATAAACTCCGGATAGCGCACCTCGCCCTGGACGCGGGCATAGGCGATGCTCAGCTTGTCGAGGTTCAGGTTGGAGACCGGCCCCGTGCCGTGAATCTGCGTCTTTTGTTCGATGACCTCGAAACCCGTGGCTACGCCGACATTGTGGCGCAGCGACCGGATAAGCGGCAAACGGAATTCAACTTCGGCGATCGACGAGCGTGTGCGCAAGTCCAGGCCGTCGAGGCCAGGGCGCGAGCTGGCCGTGATGAAGCTGCCGCCAATCACGGCGCCGCTGCGGCCGACGGCCATCGAATGACCTACCTGGACGATCTGCTGTTCCCGAGGATCGAGCGTGCTGGACAGGCCCAGATAGGTGACGTCACCGTGGCCGGTCAGGCCGTAGACCTCGGTCCGGGCGTAGACGGCTTCGGGACCAACTTCGCGCGAGCCGTAGTTCTGGGCGTTGATCATGACGTTGTAAGGAATTGAGGTCAGGGTCAGGTCACCGATGACCGCGCCCGGCGTCGTGCCCGCGGATCGTAGTGACAGACTGACGTCAAGCCCCGGCACGTCGCCGATCAGCAGCAGAATGCGTTCGGCATCGAACTGGTTGAGCGGATTGAGCGCCTGCAACTGGGCAATGCGGTCATCCAGCAGGTCGCGATATTTGCCGGCATCACCATGGACGCGGATTTCGGCAATGCGCGCCGTGACGACCACCAGCCGCAGTTCGCCGCCCGACAGGTCCTGGGCGCGGATCTGCACCGACGCGACATAGCCAGAATTGCGCAGCAGGTAGCTGGCGCGGTCACGCATTTCACAGACATTGGCGACCGGCTGCTCACCCTTGGTCAGGGGCGCGAAACCCTCAAGCACCTCGGCGATCTCCGGCGCCAGGGCCGCACCGCCGGGGCCTTCGAAGGCAACGGAATTGATCGATGCCCGGTAGGGAGAGTCACTCAGCGCGCATGGCGCCGGCTCAAACGCCTTGGCCGGATCGACCTTGACGCGTGGCGCAGCCAACGGCGCCGGTGTGGCCGGCTTTTCGATTTCTTCACGCGTCGGCAACTGCGCCGAAGGCTGGGTTTGCGCCCAGGCACTATTACACCCCGCCATTGCCGCTGCCGCGAAGACGAGGCTCAGGATATGTCTGGTGTCGTTCTGACGCATTTTCGCCCCCACGGATGTCCCGAACAGCCTCTTTTCCCGGATGGCTGCAAAACAATTGCCAAGTCTTAATGATCAATATGCAATCCGACTTCATTAAGCTCAAATTAGGAAATTACAAAATGAATTATGAACTTGGTTATCTGAGCGGCGGTAACATGATGCTTGCCCGCCATGAAGCCGCCACCATTGACGCTGATCATAACCTTGGGTACTCATTACCATCAGATTTTGCGCGAGGCATCGACATGACCACAGTGACACGGGTTCTTCTGGCGGCCGCAGCCGCCCTGACTTTGGCGCAGCCGGCCCTGGCGGATCCCGCCGGTGACGCAGTCGCCGGCAAGAAGGCCTTTGCCATGTGTGGCGCCTGCCATTCGGTCGTCGCCGACAAGAACGGCGTCGGCCCTTCCCTGTTCGGCGTCGTCGGCAGGAACGCCGGCGCGTCCGCAGGTTTCAAATACTCCGACGCCATGAAGACTGCGGGCAAGTGGACCCCGGAAAAGCTCGACGCCTTCCTGACCGACCCGAAGAAGACCGTGCCGGGCAACAAGATGCCCTTCGCCGGCATCAAGGATGCCAAGCGCCGCTCCGATATCGTGGCCTATATCCAGACCCTGAAATAATCGGACCGCCGAACCTAATGAAAAAGGCGCCTGCGATATGCAGGCGCCTTTTTTGTTTCAGGAGCGAGCCGCTTTAGTGGTCGACCGCGCCGGAAGCGCCAAGTCCCGTCTGCGACCGGACGAACTGCGCGAAGAACTTCTCGCGCTCGGCCTTGGCCTTTTCGGAATTGTCGGTCACCGAGAACAACCAGATTCCGCCAAAAGCCGCGACCATGGCGAACAGGGCCGGGTACTTGTACGGGAAGATGGCCGCCTCGTGATGCAGGACATCGACCCAGACGGTCGGGCTGAGCACAGTTAAGGTCAGGGCGGTAATCAGCCCGATGGCTCCGCCCAAAACAGCGCCGCGCGTCGTCAGCTTCGACCAGTACATGCTGAGGAACAGGATGGGGAAGTTGGTCGACGCGGCAATCGAGAAGGCCAGGCCGACCATGAAGGCGATATTCTGCTGCTCGAACACCACGCCCAGCACAATGGCAACGATGCCCAGCACAACAACCGCGCTCCTCGAGACTGCCATCTGCGACTTTTCGTCGACATCGCCGCTGCGGAGGACGTGGGTGTAGAGGTCGAGCGCCACTGCCGATGCGCCGGCCAGCGCCAGGCCCGCCACAACGGCCAGGATGGTCGCGAAGGCCACTGCCGAAATGAAGCCAAGGAAGAGGTCGCCACCTACGGCCTTGGCCAGGTGGATCGCCGCCATGTTGGGGCCGCCGAGCAGTGCGCCCGTCGCGTCCTTGAACGCCGGGTTGGTGCCGACCAGCAGGATGGCGCCGAAGCCGATGACGAAGGTCAGGATATAGAAATAACCGATGAAGCCAGTGGCATAAAAAACCGACTTGCGGGCCTCCTTGGCGTCGCTGACGGTAAAGAAGCGCATCAGGATGTGCGGCAGACCGGCCGTGCCGAACATCAGGGCCAGGCCGAGCGAAATGGCGGAGACCGGATCGGAAATAAGCACGCCGGGCGCCATGATCGCACCCGCCTTGGGATGGACCTCGACCGCCTTTTCGAACAGCTGGGCGAAGTCGTAATTGACCGAACGCATGACCATGACGGCCATGAAGGTCGCGCCCGACAGCAGCATGACCGCCTTGATTATCTGCACCCAGGTGGTGGCCAGCATGCCGCCGAACAACACATAGGCAACCATCAGAATGCCGACCAGCACCACGGCGACCATATAGTCGAGGCCGAACAGGAGCTGGATCAGCTTGCCCGCGCCGACCATCTGGGCGATCAGGTAGAAGGCCACGACCGTCAGCGACGACAGGGCGGACAGGAAGCGGATTGGCTTCTGGCCCAGGCGATAGGACGCGACGTCAGAGAAGGTGAACTTGCCGAGGTTACGCAGGCGCTCGGCCATCAGGAACAGGATGATCGGCCAGCCAACCAGGAAGCCGATCGAATAGATCAGCCCGTCGAAGCCCGAGGTAAAAACCTGGGCCGAAATACCAAGGAAGGACGCCGCCGACATATAATCGCCGGCGATCGCCAGGCCGTTCTGAAAGCCGGTGATCTTGCCGCCGGCGGTGTAATAATCCTTGGTCGACGCCGAGCGCTTGGACGCCCAGCGCGTGATACCAAGTGTCAGCAGCACGAAGGCCAGGAACATGCCGATGGCGATGTAGTTGACGCCCTGCTTGTGGACCTCACCGCTGATGGAGTCGGCGATCGCCATGGCCGGCAGCGCGAAGGCAACGGCTGCGGCCAGGAGTATTCTGGACGCTTTCATTGACCGGCCTCCGCCAGGATTTCACGAACGGCGCGGTCATAGGCGCCATTGGCCTTCCAGACATAGATGCCCGTCAGGATGAAGGACAGGAAGATCAGGCCAAGACCGGCAGGAATGCCCCACGTAATGACCATGCCCGGCTGGATCGGCTGACCCAGCAGCTTGGGGTCGAACCCGATCAGGGTAATGAAGCCGTAATAGGCCAGCAGCATGATGATCGACAGCGTCCAGGCAAAGCGACTGCGCCGTTTGACGAGCGCCTGGAATTTCGGGTTTTCATAGATGCGCCGGTGGACGTCTTCCGTCGTCATGCCTTGCCCCTGTTTGGATTTGTGCAGATGTTTTTATTGCTGCCACCAATACCGGACTTTGCGTCACCGTCCAGCGCTTTCAGCTGTCAGGCGTGATTCAACGATAACGTTAACGGGAAATGCGGCATCTGTTAACCACATTTTATCCATTGAAAATTTTACTGGGCGATATTCGCAAGGAGCCCGCAGAAAGCCCGGCGACAAAGGGAGACATTCATGGTTCGCGCGCTGACCCAGTCGATACGCGGTAAATTTGCTTTGGCCTTCGGCCTGTTGATGGTGCTCTCGGTCGCAACTGGCGCCTTCTCCATCCTCAAGCTGAACGAGGTCTCCGCCATAGGCCGCAAGCTGGAAAGCGAGATCGCGGCCGTATCGACTCTGGGCGACCTGGCGCGGACCAGCCAGACCCTGTCCGTCATCTCCTTCCTCGAGCACCACGCCCCCGATGCGGCCAGGCGCGCCGAATTCGCCGAAGAAGGGGCTGCGACACGCCGGGATTTCTCGAAACTTTGGAGCGAATACAGCGTCATGGTTTCAGGCGACGAGGAGGCCGCTATGGCCGCGTCGCTGCGTCAGGCCTGGCAGCACTTCCTGGCTGTCCAGGAAGAGGTGACCTCGCTCGACCGCGCCGGACTTACCGATATGGCGGGACAGGTCCTGACCAACGACCTGAACCACGAACGTGTCGCCTTCTTCAATGCTGTACGCAAGGTCCAGAAATTCCGCGAAACCAAGGCGCGCGGCGCTGCCGAGGCAGCCGCCGCTGTCAATGCCTCGGCGCGGATGTGGATCGTCATCGCACTCGGCTCGCTCACCCTGTTCTGCGTCCTTGTCGGCGGGCTTCTGACCGCCAGCATTTCGCGTCCGATCGGCCGCATGACCCATGTCATGCTGCGTCTGGCCCAGCAGGAAACCGACATCACAGTCCCCGATACCGCTCGTCGGGACGAAATTGGCGGCATGGCGGGCGCTCTCAACGTCTTCAAGGACAAGCTGCGCGAAGGCGAATTGCTGCGTGCCAATCAGGCAGCGCTGGAAAAGGACATGGATCGCCAGCGCCAGGCGGAATTGACGCAACTGGCCCAGGACTTCGAAAACGCCATCGGCAGCATCATCGAGGCCGTCTCCAGGTCTGCTGCTGACCTGCAGGACTCGGCCGCCACCCTGTCGGCTGCCGCCGAAGAGACCGAAGCCCAGTCCGTCGCCGTGGAAACAGGCGCGCGTTCCGCCGCCGACAATGTCCGCTCGGTCGCCGCCGCCATCGAGGAATTGTCCGCTTCGGCCCGCGAGGTCGGCTCCCAGGTCTCGCGTTCAAGCGAAATCAGCGGTCTGGCCGTCGAGCAGGCCGAACGGACCCGGCGTGCCATGGACGCCCTGCGCGACGATGCCGCCCAGGTCGAATCCGTTGTGGGCCTGATCAATGCGATCGCCTCACAGACCAATTTGCTGGCGCTCAACGCCACGATTGAAGCCGCCCGCGCGGGTGAAGCCGGCAAGGGCTTCGCCGTGGTCGCCTCCGAGGTGAAGAACCTGGCTAACCAGACGGCGCAGTCGACCAACACGATCGGCGTCTCGATCGAAAAAATGCAGGCTTCGACTGGGCAGGCGGTCGGCGAGATCAGCGGCATCGAACAGACCATAGCCGAAGTCAGCGGTATCGCCTCGTCGATCACCCAGGCGGTGAGCGAACAGGAAAGAACCAGCCAGGAAATCTCGCGCAACATTCATGAGGTATCGCGGACCACGGCCGAAGTCACCGGCAGCATCATAGGGGTAACCCAGGCGGCGCAGGAATCGAGCCAGGGCGCCGTGCGCGTCCTGGATGCCGCCCGGGCTCTGTCGCAACAGTCGGACCGGCTCAAGGGCGAAGTCAACCGCTTCCTCGACCGCGTCCGAGCCGCTTAAGAACGGGATAAGAGCCATGAAAATACCTACGCTTCTAACTGTCTTCCTGGTGGGCGTACTGGCCGTCAGCCCCGCCTTCGCCAAGACGCGCATCTTTCTGTCGATGGCCAAGACCAATGACAAGTTCATCGGCATTCTCAAGAATTCGGTCGAAGCCGAGGCGGCCAAGGACCCGGACATTGAGCTGATCGTCGGAGACGCGAAAAACGACGAGGCGACCCAGGTCAAGCAGGTCCGGGATGCCATCGCCGACAAGGTCGATGCCATCATCGTCCTGAGCGTCAATACCGGCTCGGCCAAGAGCATTCTCGACCTCACCGCCAAGGCCGGCACGCCCTTGATCTATCTCAATCGCCGGCCGCCGATCGATCGCCTTGCCGGCAGGGTCGCCGTCGTCTCGTCCAATGACCTCGTCGCCGGGCGGCTACAGATGCGGTTGGTGGCCGACAAGATCGGTAATGCCGGCAATGTCGTCATCCTGCGCGGCGAAGACGGCCATCCCGCCGCCATCGAGCGCACCCAGGGCGTCAAGGAAATCCTGGCGACCAAGCCTGATATCACTCTCGTTGAGGAAGCCACCGGCAACTGGGATAGGGCTCAGGGCGAGCAACTGGTGACGCAGTGGCTGCAAGGCGGGAAGCCCTTGAAAGCCATCCTGGCCAATAATGATGAAATGGCGCTGGGCGCCATAGATGCCCTGAAAAAAGCCGGAAAAAAACCCGGCGATATCTATGTCGCCGGGGTCGACGGAACCGCCGACGCCCTGCTTGCAATCAACAGCGGTTATCTCAACCTGTCACTGCTGCAGAACGCCCGGGCCCAAGGCGCCCAGGCCCTTGCCGACGCCAAGAAGTTCGTCGGCAAGGAATATGCGGAACTATACGACTGGGTGCCGTACGAACTGATCATCCCGTCGAATATCCAGCAATACGCCGGTCAGTAGGTACTGGGCGGGTCGCTGGCAGGAAAGCTCTCGTCGATCATAGAATCGACCTGATCGTCGTCGAGATTGTTACGGATCTTGCGCTCTCCGCGCATAGTCGTCTTCTTCGGCGTCACGTGAAAGAAGCCGTTCCAGAAGCCGGTGATAAAGCTGGTGACCTTGTTCATAACAAACTCTCCCAATACAAGCGATACGCCGAGCGGCTTTCGGCTGAGTATCACGCCAAAACAGATTTCAAATTAAGGGTGGCCATCCGGTATGTGGCGGGCGGCGATGAGGCGGGCGCGGGCGGCGCGAACCGGCGGCAAAGTATAGGCCGCCAACGCTGCGCTTATGCCCAGTATGGCCAGCACGCTCAGGAACAGCATGAAATCGCGCGGCAGAAACGGCGCCACAACGACCGCGATGATCGCTGCGGTTAGCGCGGGCGCCAGCGTAATCAGCTCGTCGCGAAAAAAAGCGTAAGTCCTGCGTTTCAAGTGAAAGTTCCTCATGTGACGCATTGTCATTAGCTCAGTATGTGAGCGAAATGAGTCAGGTGTCGCTGAGGGGCTTGACCGGTAAAAATCAGTTTAGCGCAAGTGACAGTCCGGAAAGCGCTCCACCGCGCAACGCCTCTGGCGACCCCCCAAAGGTCCGCCGGAGACGATCGTCGCCCTCTTCTATCCGCCCCCCGGCGGTTGAATGAAAACGACGTGCGCGGTTGCCCACGCGCCGGCTGGATCATGAGATCCGCCAGAACGAAGATGCAGAACGCATTGAAAATCAGCGCCTTCTGTCCCGGAGCGGTACAAGGTTAGCCCAACCGTGATCACTTATCAACACGAAGATAACTTCGAGTCGGGGCTATTTTTCCATCCCGTACGGATCGCGCGCCGGCACTGCATCGAGCAGGGACTGCAGGCTGTCCAGATAGTCGTAGAAAGCCTGGCGGCCGGCCTGGGTCAGTTCCGCCACCGTCTTGGTCCGGCTGGCGATGATCGACTTGTGCAGGGCGATATATCCGGCATCGGCCAGTTTCCGGAGGTGCTGGGACAGGTTGCCATCCGATATCGCGATCTCATCGCGCAGCCGGACGAAGTCAGCCCGTCCTACGGTCGTCAGATAGGCCAGGATGGCAAGGCGCGCACGGCCATGGATCACTTCCTTGAGTGTATCGGCGGCGAAAATACTCATACAGCACTTCTCCTCTCCTGCCACGTCAGGGCGAGGCCAGGAACAAGCATCAGGAACACCGCCGCACCCGCGAACAGGGCTGGGCGAAACAGTTCACTGTTGAAACAAAAAACGGCAAATGCCACCGCCGCCCAACCGATGGCCGGCGCAGTCATCCACGGCTTGGCGGCAATCAGCGCCGTGAGGGTCATGATGATCGCATACAGCATGGCGACAAAGGCCAGGTTGATGCGGGGATCGTTGATACCCGCCATGTAGCAGCCGCCCACGAAGACCAGCACAGCGACGCCGCCGATGAACCACATGGCCGCCAGTGTGCGGCTGCGCCACGACCGCTCGTGGGCAGCCTTGTGACGGCGCAGGAGAAACAGGAGGTTGCCGGCATAGCCGATGACAACTTCCGTCGCGGGCAAAGGCAGGTGCGTATGCAGAAAACCGGCGACCTCAAGCACGTGAACAAGATTGCCGACCAGCAGCACCAGCGCCCACCATGCCATGACAAGCCCGCCGCTGACCGTCAGGGGGTCACCACGGCTGACCAGGTTCCGCAAATCCTGCAGTTCCTCGCGCAGATAACCGGCCTCTTCGGGGTCGAGACGCGGCAGGATCGACGATTCAACGTTACGCGACGTATCAGTCATGACCTATTGGTAGCGCCATACTTGCTGCTTGAATAGTCCCCAGAACGTCGCACTTCACTTTGATTTGCAAAGCTAATCGTGCCGGCAAATTACAAGCTGGCCAAGGCCTTTGCGGCTTCAGCGGCCTTCTTGACGTCCTGCGCCCGATCGATCGGACAGATCAGAACGCCCGACGGCGTCGAGATAACCATAACGTCCTTCATGCCAACCACAGCGACCGGTGGGCCGTCATGGTTCTGGATCAGGCAGTTTTCCGCATCGATCAGGATGGACGTGCCTTTTACGTGGTTGCCGGCATCGTCCTTGTCTCCCAGTCGCCACAGCTCGGCAAAACCGCCGACGTCGGCCCAGCCGATGTCACAGGGAATCACTGCCGAACGCTGCGTTCTTTCCATCACTGCGTAATCCACCGATATCGACGGGACGTTGGCGAAATGACCTTCATCGAGGCTCAGCCGTACACCGTCGCGCACGCCCGCCTCATAGGCCCGGCGGCTCTGTTCAAGAACCTCTGGCGCGTAAGTGCTCAACTCTTCCAGCATGACATGCGGCGAGAACAGGAAAATGCCGGCATTCCAGTCGTGATGGCCACCCATGACATATTCGGTGGCCGTAGCCAGGTTCGGCTTTTCAAGAAAGGCCTGAATTTCGAAAATGCCGTCGGACAGTTCCGCGCCGTGCTGGATGTAACCAAAACCGGTTTCGGGATGGGTCGGGCGAATGCCGAAAGTGACGATGCGCTCGCGCGCCGTATCGGCGGCTTTGAAGATCGCGTCTGCAAAGGCGTCCGGCTTGGAAATTACGTGATCTGCCGGCACCAGCAGGACCAGGGCATCCGGGTCGGTCTCCTGGCCGCTTAGCGCCGCGATGGCGGCAACCGCGGCGGTATTGCGGCCAAACGGCTCCAGCACCACCAGTTGCGGACCGCGCGCAATCCGGTCCAGCTGCTCGCTCACCAGAGCGAAATGACCGATGCCGCAGATAACCACGGGAGACGAGAATGCATCTCCCGCCAGACGAAGCGCCGTTTCCTGGATCATGGTGTTCGCCGTGGCCAGCGCATGGAACTGCTTGGGCGCCTGAGGCGTTGACAGCGGCCACAGGCGGGTGCCTGAACCACCAGACATAATCACCGGAAGAATCTTACTAGGCATGTCGGACGATATTTCCCTCATTCTAGAAAAAGTGCCATATCTGGTGCAGCGCGGCGAGACAAAAAGGCTATATCTTGAACCTTGAAACATATAAAGGCGCGATACGTATTTTGCACCTGCGAAATGACGGACTTGCGTCGTCGGCGCCGATGGTGATAGCGATCCAAACCGCAGTGATTTTTTACGCCTGTCCTGACTACTCGTCCCTATATTTACATGCGCGAGCCCACAATGCCCGATAGCCCGTCCTCCCTGACACTGAAGACTGAACTGGAAGCCACGCAGGCAGAACTGCGCACCTGGCTGTTCGACAAGGCGCTGCCGATCTGGTGGAATGCCGGCGGCGACCTTAAGAAAGGCGGCTTTTTCGAGAAACTCAATCTCGACGGCAGCCCCGATGATATCGATCGCCGCACACGGGTCGCTGCGCGCCAAGTCTACTCCTACGCCCTCGCCAAAACCATGGGTTATCAGGGCGAGACTGACGCCGTCATCGACCAGGGCCTGAGATGGCTGTCTGGTCCTGCGCGCAACCCGCATACCGGTTTGCTTTACGCTGTGCTGACGCCACAGGCTGCCGTCGTCCGCGGCGAATTCGACTTCTACGACCACGCCTTTGCCATGCTGGCCTACGCTTCGGCCTTCAAGATCAGGCCACAGGACAAGACGCTGGAAGAGGCCGGCACCTTTATCCGTGACACCATCCTGCGCGACTATTCGCACCCGGTCCGTGGCTTCGAAGAATCCAACCCGCGCAGCCTGCCGCTCAAGGCCAATCCGCACATGCACATGTTCGAAGCCTGCCTGGCGTGGCTCGAAGCCGGCGGCGACGATACGTGGCGTGAAGTCGCCGACCAGATCGCCAAGCTGTGCGCCGACAAATTCATCCATCCGCAAACCGGCGCCCTGCTCGAATTCTTCGACGGCGACTGGAACCCTATCGAAGGCGATGCCGGCCGTATCGTCGAGCCGGGTCACCAGTTCGAATGGGCGTGGCTCTTCCTGCGCTGGGCGCGCATGTCGGGCGATCAGTCCTATCTGCCGATCGCCAAACGCTTTATCGATATTGCTGAGGGTCCCGGTACCGACGACCATCGCAACGCCACCATCTTCGAGCTGTGGGATGACCTGTCCATCAAGGACGCAAAGGCGCGCCTATGGGCCCAGACCGAGCGTGTAAAGGCCTATGTCAAACTGGCGGATGCCGCCATGACACCCTCAGACCGCCAGGCCGCCATTGCCAAGGCGATCGAAGCGTCCAACGGCCTGAAGCTCTATTTCAACACCGAGATAGAGGGGCTTTACTCCGACCGCATGAAGGACGACGGCAGCTTCGAGATCGAGCCTGCGCCGGCCAGTTCGCTGTACCATATCATCTGCGCCATCGATGAGCTCTCAGCCCTGAAACTCTGATCTATTCCAGTGCCGGCGCCCTCCTGGCCTTTGTGGTCTGCTCGAAGACATAACCGGCTTTCAGCAGGTCGGCGTCGCTCCACCGGGTTCCAATAAACGACAGTCCGACCGGCAGGCCCTGGACAAAACCCATCGGCACTGTCAGGTGCGGATAGCCAGACGTCGCCGGCAACTGCGTGGCCGACGGGCCATTATAGACGTCGCCATAGATGGCGTCCGACTTCCACGCCACCGCATAGGTCGGCGCTATGAGTAAGCTTACGTCATGATCCTTAAGCAGGCCATCGAGACGCGTCGACGATATGGCCTGCGACCTGGCAAGGGCGGCGATATATTCCGGGTCGTCGAGGCCTTTTTTCGCCTGCGCCATCTCGAAGATTTCCTGCCGGAAATACGGCATCTCCATGCTCGCGTTGGCCGTGTTGAAAGCAATGACATCGGCGAGCGTTCGGGCTTTGACCGCTGACGGGGTCGCGGCCAGATAGGCGTTGAGGTCGGCTTTGAGCTCATAGGTTAGCACGGTGAATTCGGCATCGCCGAGGCCCGGCGTCGAAGAGTCGCGAATGTCCACCAGGATGGCGCCCGCAGCCTCAAGTGATTTCAGCGCGACCTCGAACACCGCCAAGGTCTTGGGTTCGTCACCCAGTTTATCGCGCAATATGCCGATGCGCACGCCTTTCAGCGACGCATTCGTAAGTCCCGCCACATAGTCCATTTTTTTCGCATCGGCTTCAGCCGTCACCTTGTCTGCCGCGTCGCTTCCGGCCATTACAGTCAGGAGAGCAGCGGTGTCAGTCACCGACCGGCCCATGGGGCCCGGTGTATCCTGGGTGTGGCTGATGGGCACGACATGGCTGCGTGATACAAGCCCGACACTGGGCTTAAGCCCCACCAGCCCGTTCATAGCCGCCGGGCAGGTCACCGAACCGTCCGTCTCCGTACCGATCGCAACCGGCGCAAAGCTGGCGGCAATCGATGCGCCTGCCCCACTCGATGAACCACATGCCGTGCGCGTCAGATCATAGGGATTGGCGACCAGGCCACCGATCGCACTCCATCCGCTCATGGAATGGGTCGAGCGGATATTGGCCCATTCCGACAAGTTGGTCTTGCCGAGAATGACGGCGCCACCGGCCCTGAGATTGGCGATCGACGGCGAATCGCGGCCGGTCACATTGTCCTTCAGCGCCAGAGACCCCGCAGTCGTCGCCATTGGGTCTTTTGTTTCGACATTGTCCTTGACCAGCACCGGTATACCCGCCATCGGCCCCATCGCCCTACCCGCCTTTCGCGCGGCATCGACGGCGCGCGCCTGCGCCACCGCGTTGGGATTGATGGCGATGATCGAGTGCAGCCTCCCGTCCAGCGCCGCGACGCGGGCCATTGCCGCCTTTGTCAGCTCCTCGGCCGAAAAATCGCCACGCACCATGGCGGCCTGCAGCTCGGGAATGGTCATCTCCCCGACCAGGGCCTTTGTCGCCGCCGGAGGGCTGGCAGCGGCTGGCGCGGCCAGAAGCGTGATCGCGGCAAAGGACAAGAACATACGTACCACGGCAGCATCCCCAACAAGCCTCATTCGATACTTGCCCGGATCCACTGCAATGACAAGACTTGCTACGATCTCCTATCCTTATTAGAGCATGTCGCGCTTTCACGGAGATACCCATGGACCTGAACCCCATCATGCTGGCCGCCGGCGCCGAAATCCTGCGCATCTACGCGACCGACTTTGCCGTGGCGGACAAGTCCGATGCCTCTCCGGTCACCGAGGCCGACCAGCGCGCCGAGGCCATTATTCTGGAAAACCTGAAACGCCTGGCGCCAGGCGTCCCGGTCGTCGCGGAAGAAGAGGCCGCCGCGGGCCGTGTTCCGGCCACCGCTACGCGCTTCTTCCTGGTCGACCCGCTGGACGGCACCAAGGAGTTCATTTCCAGAAATGGGGAATTTACCGTGAATATCGCCCTGATCGAAAACGGAGAACCGGTGCAAGGCGCCGTCTATGCGCCGGCGCTGGGCAAGCTCTATTGGGGCGCACGCGGCGAAGGCGCCTTCATGGCCAACGTGGCTGACGGCCAGTTGGAAGACACCCGCGCCATTCGCGTTCGCCTGGCCCCGGCGGACGGTCTGTCGGCGGTTGGTTCGCGCTCGCACGGCGGCGAGGAAACCCAGGCCTATCTGAAGGCTTTCAACATCAAGGATTTCGTTGCCGCGGGCTCGTCGCTGAAACTGTGCCTGCTGGCCGAAGGCGAAGCCGACCTCTATCCGCGCATGGGTCGCACCATGGAATGGGACATCGCGGCCGGTGATGCGATCCTGCGCGCGGCCGGCGGGAGGGTCGAGACGCTGGATGGCCAGCCATTACGTTATGGCAAGCGCGATCAACCCACTGATGTTGACTTCGCCAACCCGCATTTTGTCGCGTTCGGAGATCCGGTCATCCGCGCGTGAGGATGGTCAGGTTGCATTGGCCCTTACCTTTCGATTCAGTTTTTGTAGTTTGTCCCTGTGGACATGCGTGACTACATAGCCTTCAGATTTCCTGAAGGTACCGCCGTGTCCGCCGAACAGCTTACCCATCTCAAAAGGCTAGAAGCCGAAGCCATCTTCATCATGCGTGAAGTGGCCGCTGAATTCAAAAACCCGGTCATGCTCTATTCGATCGGCAAGGATTCGTCGGTCATGCTGCACCTGGCGATGAAGGCCTTCCACCCGTCCAAGCCGCCCTTCCCGCTGCTCCACGTCGATACGACGTGGAAGTTCCGCGAGATGATCGAATTTCGCGACACCACGGTCAAGAAGCTGGGCCTGACTCTGCTCAAGCACACAAATCCGGACGGCGTACGCGACAATATCAATCCGTTCGACCATGGCTCGAACACCTATACCAACATCATGAAGACCGACGCCCTTAAGCAGGCGCTGACCGAGCATGGTTTCGACGCTGCCTTCGGCGGCGCTCGCCGCGACGAAGAAAAGTCGCGCGCCAAGGAGCGCATCTTTTCCTTCCGCACGCAGAACCACGGCTGGGACCCCAAGAACCAGCGCCCGGAACTGTGGAACCTCTACAATGCCCGCGTGAAGCCGGGCGAGTCGATCCGCGTCTTCCCTTTGTCGAACTGGACCGAGCTCGACATCTGGCAGTACATCCTGATGGAAAACATCCCGATCGTCCCGCTGTACTTCGCCCAAAAGCGCCCGGTCGTGAAACGCGGTGGCCAGCTGATCATGGTCGATGACGACCGTCTGCCGCTGCAGCCCGGTGAAAAGCCCGAGATGAAGTCGGTGCGCTTCCGCACGCTCGGTTGCTACCCTTTGACTGCCGCCGTCGAATCCGAGGCCGACACACTGGAAGAGATCGTCGCCGAAATGCTGACGACGCGGACCTCGGAACGCTCCGGCCGCCTGATCGACCATGACGAACAAGGCTCGATGGAAAAGAAGAAGCGCGAAGGTTACTTCTAAAAATGAATGCTATTGTTGATACGCGCTTAGACACCCGCGCCCTGATCGATTACCTGGCCAGCCACGAAAAGAAGTCGATGCTGCGCTTCCTGACCTGCGGCAGCGTTGACGACGGCAAGTCGACCCTGATCGGCCGGCTGCTTTATGACACCAAATTGATCTTCGAAGACCAGCTGGCTGGCATCGAGAAGGATTCCAAGAAGTTCGGCACGGTCGGCGAAGACATCGACCTGGCGCTGCTGGTCGACGGGCTGCAGGCCGAGCGCGAACAAGGCATTACGATCGACGTCGCCTATCGCTTCTTCACGACGGAAAAGCGTAAGTTCATCGTCGCCGACACACCCGGCCACGAGCAATACACGCGCAACATGGCGACCGGCGCGTCGAATTCCGACCTGGCCGTCATCCTGATCGATGCCCGCAAAGGCATCCTGACCCAGACGCGCCGGCATTCGTTTATCGTCTCGCTGCTGGGTATCAAGCACGTCGTATTGGCGGTCAACAAGATCGACCTGATGGACTATTCCCAGGAGGTCTTTGACCGCATCGTCACCGAATATAACGCCTTTGCCTCGGGCTTTGGCTTTGAGACCCTGCAAGCCATTCCGCTGTCGGCCCGCTATGGCGACAACGTCCTGGAACGCAGTGACAAGCTGGCATGGTACAAGGGGCCGACCCTGGTCGAGCACCTCGAAACCGTCGACATTTCGCGCGACCTGACGACGCGCCCATTCCGCCTGCCTGTACAATGGGTCAACCGCCCGGACCTCAACTTCCGCGGCTTTTCCGGCACCATCGCGTCGGGCGCCGTCCAGCCGGGCGATCCCGTTTTAGTCGCCAATTCCGGCAAGACCTCGAGGGTCAAGTCGATCTCGACCTATGATGGCGACTTGGCTCGTGCCGTTGCCGGTCAGGCCGTTACGCTCACGCTCGAAGACGAGATCGATATCTCACGCGGCGATGTCCTGGTCCCGCCCGAAGCCCGCCCGGAAGTCTCGGACCAGTTCCAGGCGCACCTGATCTGGATGAGCGAGGACGAGCTTATTCCCGGCCGTCCCTACCTGATCAAGATCGGCTCACGCACTGTGTCGGCCAGTGTCACCGACATCCGCCACAAGGTTGACGTCAACAGCTTTCAGCAGCTGGCCGCCAAGACGCTGAAGCTCAACGAGGTCGCCGTCGTCAACCTGGCAACCCAGGACGCAGTTGCCTTCGACGCTTACGCCGACAACCACGAGACAGGCGCCTTCATCGTCATCGACCGCGTGTCTAACCTGACGCTCGGCGCGGGCATGATCGACCACGGCCTGCGTCGCGCCACCAACGTCCACTGGCAGGCGCTCGACGTCTCAAAGGCCACGCGCGCCGCCGCCAAGGGCCAGAAGCCGGCTGTCCTGTGGTTTACGGGTCTGTCGGGATCGGGCAAGTCGACTATCGCCAACCTGGTCGAAAAGAAGCTCCTGAGCATGGGCCACCACACCTACCTGCTCGACGGCGACAATGTCCGCCATGGCCTGAACAAGGACCTGGGCTTCACGACTGAGGACCGCGTCGAAAACATCCGCCGCGTCGCCGAAGTGTCCAAGCTGATGGTCGATGCCGGTCTGATCACCCTGGTGTCGTTCATCTCGCCCTTCCGCGCCGAGCGGCAACTGGCACGCGAACTCCTGACCGATGGCGAATTCATCGAAATCTATGTCTCGACTCCCCTGGAAGTAGCGGAAAAACGCGACATCAAGGGGCTGTATGCCAAGGCTCGCGCCGGTGAAATCAAAAATTTCACCGGCATCGACAGCCCGTACGAGACGCCGGAACGTCCGGACATCGTGGTCGAAACGGTAAGTTTATCCGCTGAACAGGCAACGGGAAGGATCGTCGAACACCTGATTGCGCATCGCTACCTAAGCGTGAGTCCCGAATACGAAATCTAATAGACTGCGCCTTGACGGGCCTTGGTCTAAACGGATAGATGTGCAGCGCCGAAACAGACCAGGACCTCCAATGCAAGTTAAGACTTATGCGATTTCCGGGCCTGTTTTGATTACGCCTAAGAAGTTCGGCGACAGCCGCGGCTACTTCATGGAAGCGTTCAAGGACGCTTGGTTTCGAGAGAACGTCGCGGATACGGGTTTCGTTCAGGACAACCAGTCTCTGTCGGCGCAAACCGCCACCATTCGCGGCCTGCACTATCAGGCGCCGCCGATGGGCCAGGGGAAGCTGGTGCGCTGCCTGAAGGGGGCGATCTTCGACGTTGCCGTCGATGTGCGGCCGGGATCGGCCACGTTCGGCCGATGGATCGCCGAGACATTGACGCCTGAGAATGCCGGCCAGCTGTGGGTGCCTGAAGGCTTCCTGCACGGCTTCTGCACGTTAGAGCCCGACACCGAGGTGCTGTACAAGGTGACCAATCCCTACAGCGCAGAACACGACCGCGGCATAGCGTTCGACGATCCGGAGATCGGCAT
>NZ_JBFUKH010000008.1:0-337260 GCF_056400965.1 Asticcacaulis sp. P4_H10
GGCATCACGATCAACACGGCGGCATCACGATCAACACGGCGCACGTCGAATATGAGACGGCCAACCGTCACTATGCGCACGTCGACTGCCCGGGCCACGCCGACTACGTGAAGAACATGATCACCGGTGCTGCCCAGATGGACGGCGCGATCCTGGTCGTTTCGGCTGCCGACGGTCCGATGCCGCAAACGCGCGAGCACATCCTGCTGGCCCGTCAGGTCGGCGTTCCGGCCCTGGTCGTGTTCATGAACAAGGTCGACCTGGTCGACGACGAAGAACTGATCGAACTGGTCGAAATGGAAGTCCGTGAACTTCTGTCGTCCTACCAGTTCCCGGGCGACGATATCCCCATCACCAAGGGCTCGGCCAAGGCCGCGACCGACGGCGTCAACCCGGACATCGGTGAAAACCAGATCCTGGCCCTGATGCAGACGGTTGACGAATACATCCCGCAGCCTGAGCGCCCGATCGACCTGCCGTTCCTGATGCCGGTCGAAGACGTGTTCTCGATCTCGGGTCGTGGTACGGTCGTCACCGGCCGTGTCGAACGCGGCATCGTGAAGGTCGGCGAAGAAGTCGAAATCGTCGGCATCCGTCCGGTTCAGAAGACGACCTGCACGGGCGTCGAAATGTTCCGCAAGCTGCTGGACCAAGGTCAAGCTGGCGACAACGTCGGCGTGCTGCTGCGCGGCACCAAGCGTGAAGACGTCGAGCGCGGCCAGGTTCTCTGCAAGCCGGGTTCGATCACGCCGCACACCAAGTTYATCGCTGAAGCCTACATCCTGACCAAGGAAGAAGGCGGCCGCCAYACSCCGTTCTTCACSAACTACCGTCCGCAGTTCTACTTCCGTACGACGGACGTGACGGGCATCGTGAAGCTGAAGGAAGGCGTGGAAATGATCATGCCGGGCGACAACGCCGAGCTGGACGTCGAACTGATCACCCCGATCGCCATGGAAGAGAAGCTGCGCTTCGCTATCCGTGAAGGTGGCCGCACCGTCGGCGCCGGCGTCGTCTCGAAGATCGTCGAGTAACCAGGGTCGCGGACCCTGGACCCGGAATCGCGACAGTGCTGAACGCGCTCAAGTGACAACGGGACAGTCTAAAAAACAGAACCCCTCCGGTGCAAACCGGAGGGGCTTTTGTTTGTGCCGATGACAACGCACTTTCTCCGCCCCACGGAGTGGGGAGGGGGACCGCCGAAGGCGGTGGAGGGGTACGTCTCAGGCCGCACCACCTGATAAGTGTCCGGAAGCTCTGCGCCGTACCCTTCTGTCGCGTTGCTTGCGCTCATATCCACCTACCCGGCCGCGCCGGCAGGCAAGCTTCGCGACACAGAGGAGGAAACGGAACGACTTATGTCTAGCCAATAGGTAATATGTTCAAAGACATGTGCGCTATTCCTCGTCCTGCCAGTAAAGCTTCGGATGCGCCTTGAGCCAAGCCTCAGCGCGGCGGCGGCCCTCGGCCTGCCAGTCCTCTTCGACAGGTTCACGCCACGGGTTAGCGGCGCTCAAGAATCCTTCGCGATAATAAGGAAGGTGGTGCGCCAACAGCAGCCATTTGCGCGCCTCGGCTCCGTCCTGTGGAACGAACAGGCCGCGGGCATAATAGTGACGCAGTGCATTTTGGGCGACCGGCCAGCCTTTTTCGGCCGCTGCCGCATACCAGTCGAAAATCAAGCGCTCATTTGGGTCCTGAGTCGGATCGATGCCGGCCGGGGTCTCGTAATCGCTGATCCATTCGAGCTGTGCCGGGACGTAGCCCATGTCCGCCGCCTTTCGGAGCCATGCCAAGCGCGTCACCCGTGCTGCCTCACTGAAGCCGGACGTGCCGGGCGGCAGGTAATTGGCCAGCAGGTACAGGCCCTCCGGACTATCCTGCAATGCCGATTTTTCCGCCACGTCCCGGGCGCGGTCGCCTTCCTCGGGCGTGGCCATGGCAGCCATAAGCACCGTCGCCAGCCTCCATTGCGCAGTTTTGTCGCCCGCGTCGGCGGCTGCGGACAACCTCTCGACTGCGGCGTCGAAGCTTGTGACCTCGTCCTTGTACACATATAGGGTCCGGATTCGATCGGCAGCCGTAGGGTCGCCCTGGAGCGCTGCTTTAAGGTTCCACTGATAGCCCTTGCGGTAGTCTCTGAGCGTCGCTGAGGTTTCGTAAATCCCGGCGAGACGGCCCTGCGCGAAGACATCCCCCTTTTCAGCGGCGCGTTTGAACCACAGGAAGGCGCGCGTCTCGTCCCGGCGATGGCCGGGATAGTCAGCACTATCGTAGAAATACCCCAGATCCCTCTGCGCTTCGGCGCTGCCAAGATCGGCGGCTGTACGCAGCCAGTAGATCGCGGATGCTTTATCAGCTCCCCCTGGAACCCGTCCCGAGGCATAGGCATTTCCCAGGGTGATCATGGCCTCTACATCGCCCGTTTTCGCGGCGGCTTGCAGTTCGATTACGTCATCGCGCACGTAGTGGCGCAATCTGAGGGCATCCGCCGGAGCCGCGCAAACAAGACAAAACCCGATAACGGCGGCGGCAAGGCGTTTCATATCATCCCCCGTAATGCCTTCAGTAGGCCACAACGCCAAGCCACCGGCAACAGTGGTAAGCAGGCTTGACGCATTTTCGAACCACGTTAGATTCCCACCAACAAAAAATGCGGGAATTTCATAGAGATGGCGTCGGAAAATGACACACGTTTGACGCCCGACAGCGATCTCCGCTTCCGCACCCTCTTCGAGCAGGCGCCCTTTAGCGTCCAGCTCCTTGCCGCCGACGGCCGGACCCTGGCTGTCAACCACGCCTGGGAAGCCATGTGGGACGCGCAAGGCGAGCACCGCATGAAGGCGCTGGTGCTCGACGGCTATAACGTCCTGACCGATCCGCAGCTTGAGGCCAAGGGCATAACGCCCTACCTGCGCCGCGCCTTTGCCGGTGAGTCCGTCGAGATCCCGGCCATCTGCTACGATCCCGCCGACACGGGCCTGCCGGGACGACCGCGCTGGGTCAAGGCCACGGCCAATCCCATCCGCGATACATCCGGCGCCGTCTACGAAGTCATGCTGATCCACGAGGACGTCACCGCCCAGGTCGAGTCCGAGGAGGCGCTGCGCTACGGCGAGGATCGGCTGCGCCAGCTGGCTGACAGCATTCCGCAACCGGCCTGGATGTCCGAAGCCGATGGCCGGGTCATGTGGTACAATGGCCAGTATTACGACTATACCGGTATCGATCCCGACAGTGAGGATGGCTACAGCTGGCGCCGCATCGCCCATCCGGATGAAATCGAATGGATGCAGACCTTGCGTGAACGCTCAGTCGTCACCGGGGATCGCGTGCACATCACCGCCAATCTCAAGGGCTGGGACGACGTTTACCGCCCGTTCCTGATCCTGATTGCCCCGCTGAAGGACGCGACCGGCCAGGTCCGCCACTGGTTCGGCACTGCCACCGACATTTCCGGCATCCACGCCGCGCAGAAGGACCTGCGCGTCGCCGAAGAGCGCCTGCGCCTGGCCACCGAAGCCGGCGATATCGGCATCTGGGAGTGGGATACGGCGTCGGGCAAGATCATCTGGTCGGACCGCATCTACGACATCCACGGCGTCGATCGCAAAACCTTCGTACTCAATGTCGAAAACTATACGGCGCTGATCCATCCCGAAGACCTGCCGACCCTGTGGAGCAGCGTCGAGACGGCGCTGGCCGACAACAGCGGCTTTTCACTTGAGTTCCGCGCTGTCCTGCCGGGCGGTGGCATCCGCTGGCTGGCGACCTGGGCCAGGGTCGAACCCGAAGGCCCCGACGGCGGCCAGCGGCTGATCGGGGCGGTGCTGAATATCGACGCCCACAAGACCGCCGAAGAATCCTTGCGCGACGGCAGCCGCCGAAAGGACGAGTTCCTGGCCATGCTGGCGCATGAACTGCGCAATCCTCTGGCGCCGATCGCCATGTCGGCCGACCTGCTGCGCCTGCCGAAATTCGATGAAAAGCGGGTGCGCCAGACCGCCGAGGTGATTTCCCGTCAGGTCGCCCACATGACCAAGCTGATTGACGACCTGATGGACGTGTCTCGGGTGACGCGCGGCCTGGTCCAGCTCGATCGCCAGCCGCACGACCTCAAGGCGCTCGCCGTCACTGCCGTCGAACAGGTCCGGCCGCTCATCGAGACGCGCAATCACGCGCTCAAGACCCACATGGAAGCCGGTCCCGTCCGGGTTTCGGGCGACCGCACGCGCCTGGTGCAGATCCTGTCGAACCTGCTCAATAACGCCGCCAAATATACCCCGCCGGGTGGTGAGATCAGCCTGGATGTCGGTTTGCGCGACGGCGAAGCGGTGGTGACGATCCGCGATTCCGGCGAAGGCATAGCGCCCGACCTGATGCCGTTCGTCTTCGACCTGTTCACACAAGGGACACGCACGCTCGACCGCTCGCAAGGCGGGCTCGGCATAGGTCTGGCCCTGGTCAAAAGCCTGGTGGAGATGCACGACGGCACGGTCGAAGCCAGAAGTGACGGGGCCGGACAGGGGACGACCTTCACCGTCGTCCTGCCGCTCGATGCCGTCGCCAAAAGCCCTGATGTTATCGCTCAGGCAACCGCGACCGAGGCATCGGCCCATCGTATCGTCGTTGTCGATGACAATATCGATGCGGCGCAGTCCCTGGCCATGCTGCTTGAGGCCAGCGGCCATACTGTGACGGTGTTCGACCACGCGCGGGCGGCGCTGGATGCCGCGCCGAAACTGCTGCCGGACGTGTTCATCCTCGATATCGGCCTGCCGGACATGACGGGCCATGACCTGGCGCGACGCCTGAGGGCCATGCCGAAGCTTGCTGCCGCGACGCTGATCGCACTCACCGGCTACGGCCAGGCCAGCGACCGCGAGGAATCCAAGGCCGCCGGTTTCGACCACCATCTGGTCAAACCCGCCGACCCGCGCCGGCTGGAAGCGATACTGGCGGAGATAGGTCGGGCATAAGGCATCGATCAGCAAAGATGACAGAGCGGGGATAAAAACTGAGTAGCCTGGACATAAAGCTCGATATTTCAGTGACCTAGATGCGCCTGAACGCGAGTTGACCATCGCGCAACCGACACCCTAGTTTCCCGGCTATCAAGGCTCCTGGGAGACGCGCGTTATGAACATGTCCGAAGAACAATTGCACTGGATGGTGAAGGTATTTCAGCCGGAGAAGACGGTTGCCTCGCTGCCCGGGGCGGCGTCGCTTACCGGCGCAGCGTGCGCGGCCTTGCTGGGGCTCGATGCCGACTATTATTCCGCCGAACTTGCGAGGCTCGCAGCCGAAGCCAGGACTGCCGCCCAGGATTTGCTGGCGGACCCTGAGGTCGCAGCGATGGTCGACCAGGTGCCTTTGCGCGCTGGCGCCAGAGTCTTTGCCGTGGGCGACAGTCGGACGTCGGATCCGCAATCTTGGGCGGTCATTCTGCAGGAGATGTTTGTGGCGCGACGGCCCGCCGACGACATATCGATTGTGGCCAGTGCCGTCAGCGGCGACACGACAACGCACGCCCTGATCCGCATCCGGGAAGTGCTGGCCGGCGATCCGGACTGGGTCCTCTGCTTTGTCGGCATGAATGATGCGCGAACGCAAGGCAACGCGCCCACCAAGACCATCGTCCACCGCGAAGAGACGGCGCGGAACCTCGCCGAGCTTCGGTCGCGGGTCACGAGGGAAACCCGGGCGCGGTGCCTCTGGATCACGCCCGTGGCGGTGAACGAAGACCAGGTGTCGCGTCATTGGGCGTTTTCCCGCTTCGGCGTGCGTTTCCGCAATGACGATATCGCCGAGGTCGCACAGATCATGCGCGGGTTCGGCGATCCTGTTGTCGATCTCTTTGAACGGTTCGACACGTCCTCGCCCGATATACTGATGGAGGACGGGCTTCATTTCACCAAGGCCGGGCAGCAGCGCATCGCCCTGGAGGTCCTTCGCGTCTGGGCGGACTGCGCCTGAGGGCGAGCGCTCAGGCCAGTTCGGGGTGGGCCGTCAGATAGGCCAGCGTCGCCCTCATCGCCTCGCTTTTGGCATCGCGGCAGGTGAGGGAGGAATGCGCTATCCCATGCACGACGCCCTCGATCAGATTTGGCAATACGAACAGAATGCGGTCCATGTTTTTGGCGTCGGCTGCGATGGCCTCAGCAAACACCATGCGCAACGCAGCGCGAAAATGCTCCGGTCCTTCATTTAAGGCGTCGGCGATGACCTGGTGCAATTCCGCGTCGATGGAATGAAGATCGACCAGGTCTTCAACGAGACCGACCACGAAGGCATTGAACGATGACGACCTGCAGGCTGCTGTGTGGCGCTCGAAGACGCTCCGCACGTCCGCGACATGGCGCTCTTGCAGAGCGCTGAAGATCGACCGCTTGTCGGGGAAATACTGATAAAGGGAACCGATGCTGACGCCGGCCACCTCGGCGATGCGGTTCGTGGTGATCGAAGCCGCGCCATGCCGCTTTAGAACCACGGGGACCGCCGCCAGGACGGCTTCGACGGTTTGGCGTGAACGGTGTTGTGCGGGCGTGCGCCGGGCCGGGATGTTTGCGCTATGCATCCCCGGAAGATACCGGCGCGCGTGGCGCGGGTAAAGTGCATTGCGACCGACGACAGCAACGCCGCGGATTTTACGCTGCAGACCTCAGTTATCGAAGATGAACTGGTCGGCGTCGATCGTCCTGACGCCCTTCAGCAACACACTGTCGTTCAGTACGCCGTCGTCGCCATAACGGATCAGGAGCCCTTCGGCGACGTGCGTCACCTTGACGTCCGCCCGTGTCAGGCCGTCGGCCGAAAAGTCGAGCACATCTTCGGCGCCAAAGTCGGCAATGACGTCCTTGCCATCGCCAACGCCAAAGATGAAGCGGTCGGCGCCGGCGCCGCCAGCCAGCATGTCATTGCCGTGCCCGCCGATCAGCGCGTCACGGCCGCCATCGCCCATCAGGTTGTCCGCGCCGTCTTCACCATAAAGCGTGTCGTTGTCCTGGCGGCCATAAAGGGTGTCGTTGCCAAGGCCGCCATAGAGCTTGTCATCCCCTGCCATGCCGTAGAGTTTATCATTGCCGCCCGAGCCCTCCAGCGTGTCCTGAGCCTTGCCGCCGGAAACGATGTTGTCGGACGCGTTGCCGACGCCCCGGAAGGTTTCGTCGCCAGCGTAGGTCAGGTCCTTGCGGCCGGCGGCCAGAATATAGGTCGGCTTATTGGTTTCAATGCTGGCGCCGACCAGCTTTTCGAAATACCGCGACGGCGGGGGAGGTGGCGCCACGATGACATCGTCCGGCGTCAGGCCCTGGACATTCCTGATCGTCAGCGTGTCGCCGCCGGCGAAGGTAATGACCGTGTCCTTGCCGACGATCTTCTGTTCCAGGTCGGCAAAGGCCACCTTCATGCGGCTGAGGTCGATGCGGTCGTCATTGCCCGCGACCCGGCCGAAGTCGTTGATGACGTCCTTGCCGAATCCCTTGCCCTCGACGACGAAGACGTCATTGCCCGCCCCGCCGTGCAGCACGTCGTCGCCTTTTCCGCCCCACAACACGTCGCGGCCACCCTTGCCGCTGATGATGTCGTTACCGGCGCTGCCGGTCAGGACGTCGTCGCGCTCGCTGCCATTGACCGGCGAGGGCAGGGCGGCAATCGCCTTGACAGTACCGATCAGTCTGGAGGTCAGGGACCTGGTGATATCGCCAAGGTCGGTCTGGTCGCTTACGACGTTGTCGATGGTCAGGACTGCACCATTGTCCTTGAGGTCGAACAGCAGTGAACGGCCCGACGCGTCGGTGAATTCGGAATCCTGGATCGTCACGCGGGCATTGGCCCCCAGCCAGATATTGGCGGGATTGGTTGACATGCCGCCGTGATAGGTCGGGTCGATCCCCGACACATTCTCCAGCACCGTATCCTTGGCCCACAGGCGGAAATTGCGCGTATTGCCGTCGGCGACGGCATTGATAAGGGTGGTCTTCGACGACTTCAGGTCATAACCGGCGTCGGTATTATTATAGGCCAGCGTGTTGATGAAGGCGACATCGTAGACGTTTTCCTCGGTCGCGAAGCCATCGCCGTTGCGGTAGTCGTTGAGCGTATCGGTGATATTGCCCATCTGCGTGTCCTTGATGACAACCGCATGGACCGTGCCTTCCAGCTGGATACCGGTGGCGAAGTTGCCGCCGTCGATGTGGCGGCTGTCGCCCGACACATCCTCGATCAGCACATTGTTGGTGTCGTAGCGCAGCGAGACGACGCCCTTGGCGAAACCCACCACATCGACATCGCGGATGACCAGGCCCGAGACGCTGGCCTGATCAGCGTCGCCGGTCGCGAAATTATAGACGAAGCGGTCGATATTCTCGGCCGTCATATGGCTGAGCGTGATGTCGCGGATCTCGCCGGCCAGACGGAACACTGTCTTTACGTCTTCGAAGGCCATGTTCTCGAAGCGCAGATGGTTGGCGCCGTCCAGCAGGCGAAACACCTCCTGGCCCTGCAAGGCTTTCGGCGAGTAATTGGCGGCGCGATTGGAGACGAAGGTCGCGTCCATGTCGGCGCCCGACGACGACACGCCCTTGATAAGGATATCGGCTGCCGCGCTGCCGCCGTGCGACAGGTTGACCGAGCGGGTGATGTTGTAATCACCTTTGTCGGCCAACAGCAGGATGCGATCGCCGGGCCGGGCCTTGTCGATCAGAAGATCGAGCTGGCTGAGCGTCGCAGCGTTCCTGATGCCAGCGCCGCTTTGAAGCCCGCTGCCGGTCGGCGAGATATAATAGTCAACCATGGTTCCGCCCCCCGGCGGCAGCCTCCTGTGGATCACGGCGAGGGCCGGCAATCCAACGGGCATCATTAGTGGAAATCATACGGGTGACAGGCGGTGGGCTGAAACGAAAGGCGCCCGGATAGTGCGAATAGTAGAGGCTTAACGGCAGATTCTGGCCGAAATACGGTTAATGACTTTCGCCTCGATTACGAAAAACGAGGGCCAAAGTCATCCGCATTCGCCAAATGGAAAGCATAAATCTTAATATATGCTGATTGGGTGACACATTCGCTTGCAAGGCGAAAGTGAGAAGCGCCTTGCAAATCGCCTGTCTTCTGACCGGTGGGGCGATAGCCTGGCGTGATCATCTCCTTGATAGGATACCCTATATCCCGTATCAGTGTACCGCGCCGTTAATCGAAGGGACCGGAAGATCATGCCGTTGAAAATCGCGTTTTTGATCATGGCTGTGGCCGTCTTTGCAATGCCGGCTACAGCGGCGCCGCTCGATCCGGCATCTGCCTTCCCGCCCAAGATGCAGGCGTTTCCGCTTTACGGTGACGCAGCCATTCCCAATTCCATACCTGGTCCCGATAAGGAAACCGGCGCCGACAAGGGCTGGATCCAGAATGTCTCCCGTCCCACCATCCAGGTCTATTTGCCTTCCAAGGCAAAGGCCACGGGGGCGAGCGTCCTCGTCATACCGGGTGGCGGCTATGCCGGCCTGACCTTCGACTACGAAGGCGTCCAGCAGGCGCAGTACTTCGTCGACCATGGTATTGCCGCCATCGTCCTGAAATACCGGCTCCCGAGCGACGCGACCATGCCGGACAAGTCCGTCGGGCCACTCCAGGACGCCCAGCAGGGGCTGCGCCTCATCCGGCTGCACGCAAAGGAATGGAACCTCGATGCGTCGCGCGTCGGCGTGGTCGGCTATTCGGCGGGCGGGCACCTTGCGTCAACGATGGCGACGCATTTCCAGAAATCCTACATCGCCAACCCAGAGTCGATAAGCCTGCGTCCCGACTTTGTCGTGCTTGTCTATCCCGTTATCACAATGGATCCCAAGACCACGCACGGGGGCTCGCGGACCGCGCTTCTGGGCCAGTCGCCTTCGGATGCCCTGGTCAGGGAATTTTCGAACGAGCAGCACGTCACACGTGACACGCCGCCGACCCTGATCCTGCATGCTGCTGACGATCAACTGGTCGATATCGACAACAGCATCGTCTATTTCAATGCGCTGCGCCATGCGGACGTGCCGGTGGACGCGCGCTTCTTCGCCAAAGGCCAGCACGGCTTCCCTCTGTTGCCGCGTGACACCTGGCAAGGCGCGATCACCGACTGGATCATGTCTGAAGGCTGGCTCAGCCCGCGCGCCAAGTGAGGGCCTGCATCCGCGCCGCTACACCTTGGGACTGAAGAAGCTGTTGGCCGTCAGCCGACCGGTCCTCGGATCGTCGCTCAGGTTCGTGCCATCGAACAAGGCGCAATGCAGGACGTTGCTGCGATAGATGACCAGGCGGTTGAACTGCATCCCAACGTGATCGATCATGTCGTAATTGGGCGTGTCCGGCCCGGCAAACCCCGTCAATCGCTCGCCGTCGCGGTCGATCTCGTGCGCGACCGCCTGCATATAGCTGTCGCGGCGATCATTGTGGACCGACTCAAACCCGCTTAAGCGATGGCGGAAGAAGGCTGTGCCGCCCGGCTGGTCCTTGCAGAGATAATGGACCATGGCCAGGCTCATCGGATTGGGTTGGTCGAAGTGCGGAATGCGCTGCAACGGCCCAAAGCGCTCAAGCCCCCAGGTCGCCAGCGCATAAAAGCCATAGGCGACCAGCGCCTGATCCTGCGGCAAGCCAAAAGCGCGTTCGAACGACGGCTTAAGCACCGGCAGCAATGCCCGAAGATATCCCACCGGCAGGTCGGCATTCACCCCCGGATAGAAGGTGCCGTTGGGCGGCGACCAGGACGCACGCGCCGCGGCATCGACCATCGCTTCGGGGTCTTCGAGCACATCATCGATGACCAGAACCGGATTCCGCTCGACACCGATAGTGCGCAGCTTCACGCGGGCATTCGTGTTCAGACGGACATCGGCGACGGGAACTTCGGTCATGGTTCACGTTTATCCGATTTGCCGCGCGTCCGACAAAATAAAATTGGTCTGCTTGCGTATGGGGCCTGTTTGGCGGAGACTTGCCGAAAAAGGGAGGGCTAACCCATGGAACGCATACGCTTTACGTCGCTCGACGTCTTTCGCGGCCTGACGATCTGCCTGATGATCGTCGTCAACATGCAGGGTGAGGGCGCCTATCCGATCCTCGGCCACGCCGACTGGTTCGGCTTTACGGTGGCGGATATCGTCTTTCCGTCCTTCCTGTTCGCCATGGGCAATGCGTTGGCGTTCGGCAAGGCGGACCTGCCGGCCGGCGCGTTCTGGCTCAAGACCCTGCGCCGCGTCGCCATCATCTTCGCCCTCGGCTATCTCCTCTACTGGTTCCCCTTCTTCAAGCACACCGACGCCGGCTGGGTCATGAAGCCGATCGAGGAGACGCGCATCATGGGCGTGCTGCAACGCCTGGCCCTGTGCTACGGTTTCGCTGCCATCGCCGCGCGTTACCTCGGTGTGCGCGGGCTTCTCTTGCTCTCGGCCGTCCTGCTCCTTGGCTATTGGGGGATATTGCTGGCTTCGGCGCCGCCCGAACTGGCCCTGACCAAGACCGGCAATATCGGCAACTATGTCGACCAACTGATCCTCGGCAAGTCGCACCTCTATCCGTGGGATGAGGGTTTTGAACCCGAAGGCATCCTTGGGACCATCCCGGCGACCGTCAATGTCATTCTGGGGTATCTGGCCGGCCTCTATATCCGCAAGCACACGCCCGGGCATTTTGTCATGATCCGCTTTATCGGCGCGGGCGTCGTACTGATCCTGGCGGCCCTGGCCTGGGGGACAGCCTTCCCGATCGGCAAGAAGCTGTGGACGTCCAGTTTCGTGCTGCTGACCGTCGGCATCGACCTTATCGTCCTGGCCGGGCTGATCGCCTGGATCGACCAGGCCAAACAGACATTCGGCGTCAGGTTCTTCGAGATCTTCGGCAAGAATCCCTTGATCGTCTACCTGTTCTCCGAACTTCTGGCGGTGATATCGTGGCAGTTCGATATCGGCGGCAAATCCGCCCTGGGCTGGGTGTCCGGCAGCCTTCAGGCCTACGTCCCTGGCGCCCCTGGAGCCTTGCTATTCGCCGTGCTCTACATGCTCGTTTGCTGGCTGTTTGCGTGGATTCTGCACACCAGAAAGATCGTTATCAAGGTCTGAATGGTTATTGAATCCTGATAATTTGCAGGGCGCGGACACCCTCCGTGCCCTGTTTTTTGGGCAATTTGTGATCACAAAAAACCCTTGCGCGCTATAGCCTTCTCGCCCCTGCGAGATGCCTAACCACACCGTAACTATAACGACGTTATCACAACTTTGAGAGGTTGGATTCCTTCAAAATTTATTAGTCCATATTCGCTATGGTTGTGTGGCTAGGGGAACGGAGAAAGCAAAAATGCTTACAGGGTTAGCGTCCCGCAGGTCCACCGAAGGTGTCTCGTACGGCAACCCGGCCCAGTTCTGGGTCGAAACACGCACAGCCAGCCTGCGCCTGGCGGTCTTCGCGCAGCATGGCGGCATGGTCGAGCCGGGCACGGATATCTGTGCGGCCCACATCGCCGGAAACGACCTGAGCTTTCATACCGTTGTGTCCTGCCGTGCCGTCTGGGAAGTCGAAAAGGAAGGCGGCCGGCTGATCCCCAGCCCCGTGCACCATCACCCGGACAGCATCATCCTGGCCCGAAAGTGCCAGACGATCATCAGTATTCGCGGCCGCCACGCCTGCCATAACCGCACAGGCGAGGTCTGCGTCGATGGATTGGACAGCGCCCTGGTCGCGTCGCTCAACGAATCTCTCGCTGCCGCGGGCTTTGTCGTGCACGACGCACCGCCCGAAAGCCCGGCGCAACAGCCCGACGACATCTGCAACCGCGGCCAGCGCCTGCGTGGCGTCGAACTGGATATCAGCCATGAACTGATGTCGCGCCTGCTGAATGACGCCGGCATGATGGCGCACTTCGCCGCAGCCGTCCGCCATGGCTTCGCAACGGTTCTGCCGGAGTGCTGAATCCCGGCCTATAACAAAAGAGTCGCGCAATAATCTCACGGGGAGCGGCTGCAGGACGCTCCCCTTTTGCTTGTGCCGATCACAACTTTGGGAAGAGGCATTTGTTGAAACCTTGTTAGTCACGCGGGCCTATAATGGCCTGGCTAGGGGTTTTGGAGATTTCAAAATGCCTGCGGGGTTACTACTCGAAAAGCCCGTCCAGACGGTTGCCTTCAGCAGCCCGGCCCAGTTCGCTGTCCATACGCGCACGGCCAGTCTCAAGGTGGCGATCTTTGCCCAGTACGGCGGGCTGGCGGAACCGGGCACCGATATCTGCGCCACGCGCATCGCCGGCGACGACCTGAGCAGCCACACGGTGGTGTCGTGCCGTGCCGTCTGGGCGGCCGACGACGGCGAGGCCCGTATGGCGCCAAGGCCTTTGCACAACCACCCCGACGGCATCGCCCTGGCGGAAATGTGCCAGACCGTGATCAGCATTCGCGGCCGTCACGCCTGTCACGACGCCCTGGGTGAGGTCTGTGTCGATGGACTGGACGCGGACCTGATCACATCGATCGAAGACACACTGTCGGCCAGCCGTTTCGTAGTCCACGACGGCCCCGAACATAGCCGCGCCAAGCATCCCGACAATATCTGCAATCGCGGCCTGCGCGCACGCGGCGTCGAGCTGGACATCAGCCACGAACTGATGTCGCGGCTGCTGAACGAGACCGACACTCTGGCGCGCTTCACGGCTGCTGCTCGTTCCGGCCTTGCACCGGTCCTGGCCGACGTTTGACACACATGACGACGCGCGATAGCTTCGTGCCGTACCTTACGGGAGCCGTGCAATGATCCTGCTGGCGCTATTGCAGAGTGCGTTCATAGCCATTTTCTGGACGACGGCTATGGTTATATTTTTCCATTTGATCGGCGATCTGGTCTTTCTCTCACTCGTGACGGCTGGGTTTTTCGCGATACATTTCCTTGTGACACTGATCCAGGGACGCGTTTTCGGCAGGCCTTTGTGGGGAGAGCAAAAGCCGTGCGGCTGACCCGGCGCGGCTGATTTTGGGGGATTTAATGTGGCCATCATGAGCGACGCCCTTATCCGCCCGGCGGCGGAGTCCGACCTGGCGGGCGTGATCGCCCTTTATCGCCACCTTCATCCCGACGAACATATGGAGGCGGCAAAGGCCCAGGCGGTGTGGTCGCATCTGCTGACCTCTGGCTTCACGACCGTGATTGTGGCGCAGTGCGACGATCGGCTTGTCTCGTCCTGCACCCTGGCCATCGTGCCCAACCTGTCGCGCGGCGGCAGGTCGTATGGCGTGATCGAGAATGTCGTCACCGACGCCGACTACCGCCAGCGCGGGCTCGGCCGGCAGGTTCTTGCCCACGCGCTTGAACGCGCCTGGCAGGCCGTTTGCTACAAGGTGGTGCTGGCGACGGGGTCTCAGGTCGAAAGCACCCTGCGCTTCTACGAAGGCGCGGGCTTCCAGCGTGGCGGCAAGACCTATTTCGAAGTCCGCCGCCCCGGCTGACCCGCCAATGTCAGGGTGCAGTGCTGCACCCAACTCGCCGCTAGAGGTTGCGCGCGGCGCGTGACTCGCGCGTCTCAAGTTTAAACTTGCATTGTGCGCTGCAGAATGAACTACTGACACGATCTCACGGCGCCATTCCGGCGATCGCGAGCAGGTTATCCGCGTGTGTCCAGGTGTATCGCCAAGCGTAATTGGGGGGTTTCACGTTCGCGTCCGGCAGACTGCTGTCATGGGACAATGAAACAATGAAACCAGCGACTTTCGGAATATTTCTGTTGGTTATCGCGAGCTTTTCGGCCGCGATGCCCGTTGGCGCGCGCGAGACCGGACCCTACTGGCCGGCCGCCAAACGCGACGCTTCCGTGCGCAAGGACCCGGGACCTTTGGGTGCGGTCTGGACGGTCGCCGATGACACCGAAGAGGCCAGGACTGCGCCGCCGGTCAAGGCGAAGCCATCTCCCAAGGCAGCCAAGGCCACCGTCAAGCCTGCCGCCAAGTCCAGGATGCCCGCCAGGTCCACAGCGGTCAAAAAGGCCGCTACCGCCGTGAAGGCTGCGCCTGTCGCGAAACCGGCGCCCAGGATACTGCCCCAGACATCGGCCCAAGCAGCGGCCAAGCCCGTCAAACCCGCTCCGGCAAAGCCCGCGACGGTCGTAAAGCCCCAAACGCCTGCCGCCACGCCAGCCCCGGTAAAACCCCAGGCCGCGGCTTCGGCTGCCAGCACAGCCGACGCCATCATCCTTGCCGACGCCCGCACGGGCTGTACCAACAAGGACGCCAATGCCTGCCTGATCCTGGGGCGGATGTACGTCACCGGCACCATCGCGGCCAAGGACGAACCCGCTGCCGCCCGGACATTCAAACAGTCCTGCGATCTCGGCAATGGTGCGGGCTGTCATGCCCTGGGGATGATGTACGAGAAGGGCGCCAATACCGCCGAGGCTACGCGCTACTACAAACTGGCCTGCAAACTTGGCAACGCAGCAGCATGCAAGAGCAGCGTCAAGGCACCCGGCAAGGTCGAGGGCGCCCGGCTCAATCTCGGCGAATTGCTGTTCCCGAAAAAGGCGCCCGTGTCCTGACGCGCACCGCGCCAGCCATTACGGGCTGGCGAACAAAAACAAGGGCCGGGCACGCACCCGGCCTTTTTGCTGCCCTTTATTTAACGCTTGCGTTAATTAACATATATGTTAAATATAGTCCATGGACACACTTTCTCAGACCCTTTCGGCCCTGGCCGATCCCACCCGGCGGGCGATCCTGGCGCAACTCAGCCAGGGCGAAGCCACGGTCAACGATCTGGCCAAGCCGTTCGACATCTCGCTGCCGGCCATTTCGCGCCATCTCAAGGTGCTGGAAGCCGCCGGCCTGATCTCGCGCGGGCGTGAGGCCCAGTGGCGCCCGTGCCATCTCGAAACCGCGCCGCTCGAGGCCGTCGATAGCTGGCTCGGTGACTATCGCCGCTTCTGGGACGGCTCGTTCAACCGCATGGACGCCTATCTCAAACTTATCCAGCAGAAACCCGACACGACAGGAGATCCGCAATGACCGCCGATTCCGCCGGCTTGATAGAGCCCGAACTGCGCAACCTCGCCACCCGCGACGACGATCTGCGCCTCGACCGCACCTTTGATGCCCCGCTGGCGCTGGTCTGGCGCATGTGGGCAGACCGCAACCATATGATCCGGTGGTGGGGACCGGAAATCTTCACCTGCATAGAGCTCGACTGGGCGCTGACGCCTGGCCACCGGTGGAGCGCCGTCATGGCCTCCAAGGCGTTCAACCGCAAGATCTCCCACATGGGCGGTGTCATCCAGGAAGTCGTACCCAACGAACGCATCGTCTTCACCTTTGCCTGGGCCAAGGAGTCCGGCTTCGACCAGGACACCGTCGTCACCGTTACCTTCACCGAGGTCAATGGCATGACGGTCCAGAGCTTTCACCAGACGCCGTTCACGACCGTCGAGATCCGCGACATGCACGTCGGCGGCTGGAACTCGCTCATCACCAAACAACAGGTTTACGTCGAAAACTTCGCCGTCGTCGAAAGGGCCAGCCAATGATCACGCTCACCACCTATGCCTGGGTGCCCGATTTCGCAGCACCCTTGATGCGCGCCTTCCGCGTCCGCTGGGCGCTTGAGGAGGCAGGCCTGCCGTACAATGTCCGTCACGTCGCGCTCGGCCCGGAGCAGACCTCGCCCGAACACCTGGCGCGTCAGCCCTTCGGCCAGGCGCCGGCGATCGAGGCGGACGGCCTGACCCTGTTCGAAAGCGGCGCCATCGCCCTCTATATCGCCGAGAAGAGCGAGGCGCTGATGCCGCGTGACGAGATCGGCCGGATGCGCGCCACGGCCTGGGTGTTCGCCGCGCTCAACTCGGTCGAAACGGCCGTCCAGCAATTGGGCGAGATTACCTTCTTTCATAAGGACGCCGACTGGGCGAAGGAGCGCCGGCCCCAGGTCGAAAGCTTTGTCCGCCGCCGGCTGGCCTCGGTCGAGGAAGCCCTGGGCGACAAGGACTATCTCGAAGGCGGCTTTACGGTCGGCGACCTGATGATGTCCGACGTTTTGCGCATCATCGACGGTACGCACCTGATCGATGCGTTCCCGAAGCTCAAGGCCTACAAGCTGCGCTGCGAAGCCCGCCCGGCCTTCCAGCGTGCCATGCAGGCCCAGATGGACGGTTTCAGGCAGGCGGCTTAACCCGCGCTGCCGAGTCCGCCAGCAGCGCCTCCAGTGCGGCGCGCTGAATATCGGCCAAGGGCACGGTGGTGATATCCGCCGTGCCCAGCCGCGTCTTCAGGGCTTCGATGACGCGACCATTGGCGTAGGCATGCGAGTCCGCCGGGTCCTGACCAATGGAGCTGGCAAACCCCTTGAGCAACATGGGCGATATCCGCTGGGCGAAATGCAGCTCGACCAGCTTGGCGCGGTATTCCAGTTCCCACGGCTTGAGGTCGGGAAAGCGCTTGTAGTCGGAGAAGTGCTGGGTTTCGTGCCCAAGGAAACTCAGCCGGAACAGTTCGTCGTCCAGCGACGGATAGGCCGGCACGACCGCGTAGAGCCCCTCAGGCTTGGCCCAGCCGCCCGTGCCGATCTTGTCGCACGTCAGATAGCGCAACCAGCCCATGCTGGTGAAGGCGTCCAGATAGGTGACCGAGACATTGAACGCGCCTTCGGGCAGGGTCACATCGCGCCGTTCGGTCTTTTCCGACGTCCATACCATCAGTTCGCGCAGGCGGCCCGTCCGGCCCAGCAGCACGCCATAACCCTTTGCCTTGAAGCCGGCTTCAAGCGCGGCTTCGATCTTGTCCCAGTCGGCGTCCGCAGGCAGCTTGTAGGCGCTCACCAGGACCTTGCGCAGATTGTCTTCGGCCTGTTCCACCGTCTGCCGGCCCATTGCCACGTCCTGCCAGTAGCGCCGGTAGGACAGCAAGGCATCGCTTTGAGACGCAGCGACCGGCGCGGTCAGCCGGTCAGCAATGCAGCCGGCCAAAGCCTTCTGATCATCGGGCAGGTCCGCCACATGGATCGAACCGATCAGCTTTTGCGCCGTTACGCCGTCGGCCTGGGAAATCGCCCCCAGCGCCTGCCGCAGAGTCGCCTTGGCCGCCGCATCGGGCGCTTCGGCCGCCTGAACGGGCGCCCACGCCATCACAAGAAGCGCCGCCACGGCACCGAAAAATCTGGTCACAGAACACCCCTTTTCATATGCAAGCCTCTGTCGCCTGACTTGCATTCCGCATCCGATACGCCTTCAGCGCAACCATTTTAGGTCGTATCGAGCGCAACCTGTCAATATGCCAGCGGCCTTACACCGTGCTTGCAAACCCGCGCACCGATCCCTGTGGTCCGCTTATCGTCAGGCGAACGAAAGTCCAGCCTCGCTGCATAAGGGAGTAGGTCATGGCAGATACAATGGCGAGCGCCGTTTCAGGCTTTACCCAGGAAACGCTTCGGGTGAGAACAGACCTGCAGGCCTGCAAAAAGCCGCGCGCCTCATTCAGCCTCGGCGCGCTGACCGTCGAAGCCTGCGAAGGCCGCGACACCCTGTGGCTCAGGTTCACGCGCGGGGAGGCGGGCGGCATCGCCCTGCGCACAGCCTTCTGCGCCGGTCCCTACAGCCTCAAGTCGCTTGACCGTACGCCCCAGGGCTTTGATGCCGCCATCGACAGCGAATCCGGCGCGTGGCGGGTCGAATTCCGCATGCTGGATGAACAAATGGCGCGTGTGCGCGTCCTGCTTACGCCCTCGGTGGACCTGCTGATCCCGTTCTGGCCGCGCGACCTCTATGTCCTCGACGCCGACAACGATCCCTTGGGCGCGAAAGGCAATGTCGAGGCCAGCCAGCGCGGCTTCAATACCGGCCTGTGCTACTTCCATCTCGATGAGCCCGCCTTCGGCACCGTCCTCTATCTGCAGAATTTCACCGCGCTCAATCCGTACTTCGCCGCCACGGGCACCAGGCCCGACGGCGTCGTGGGCGGCGAGTGGCCAGAGCTGGGCTATCAGCCACCGGCGTCGCCCAATGGCAACTCGCCGCCGACATCGCCGCTCAAGGCCGCAACGGAATACGTCGTGTCCGACGCCTTCCTGTGTTTCCGTCAGGAATGGGCCAATGATGAGCTGGGCCAGGCGCGGCGCTTCATCGACATGATGGCGGACGTCTATCCGCACCTCGACCAGCCGCAACCGCGCTTTCACGACTGGCCAGCGCGCGCGACCAGGACACTGCACGACCTCAAAACCGCCAAGGACGCGCACATCGAACATTACGGCCATCTCTATCTGCATCCCTACACGGCCGCCGAATATCCCGATGCGATGGTCCAGATGAGCGTGGCGTCGTCGCTGGACGAATACGAAATGCTGACCGGCGAAAAGGTGGCGTTCAAAGACACGCTGATGGCCGGCATGGGGCGCTTCTTCGACAAGAAGCTCGGCACCATCCGGCGCTACCTGCCCAATGTCGGTGACGACAAGAACGCCGACGCCGTCGACGCCTGGTACCTCTATCACCCGCTGATGAACCTGGCGCGGCTGGCCCTCAAGGGCGACGCAAAGGCGCGCAGGCTGTTCACTGGTTCGCTCGACTACGCCATCCGCGCCGCCCGCCATTTCGACTACATCTGGCCCGTCCAGTACGATGTCCGCAACTTCAAAGTCATCGTCAAAACGCGCGGCGACGGCTTCGGCCAGACCGACGTCGCCGGCCTCTACGCCTACATCATGCTCCAGGCCTATGAGCTGACCGGCGAGCGCAAATATGTCGAAGAAGCCATGGCCGCCATGAAGGCGTGCGAGGACATGCGCTTCGAGCTGGTCTACCAGACCAACCTGTCGGCCTGGGGCGTCGCCGCCTGCGTCAAGCTGTGGAAGATCGAGGAAAACGAACGCTACCTGTCCCAGGCCGAGGTCTTCCTGGCCAGCTTCGTCCACAATTGCGAACTGTGGGAGTCGCAGATAGGCCACGCCCGCCATTTCAACAACTTCTTCGGCGCGACCTGCCTGCACGACGCGCCCTATATGGCCGCTTACGAATGCTTCGAAAGCTTCTCGGCCTTCGATGAGGTTCTGCACCTGGCTGCCGAAGACCTGCCACCCAAGATGAAACTGTTGCTGGCCGAGTTCCGGCGCTTCGCCTTCGACCGCAGTTGGTCCTACTACCCCGACGCCTTGCCGGAAGACGCCGTGGCCAAGGACAATATCCGCAACGGCCATATCGACCGCAACCTGTCCTTTCCGCTCGAAGACCTTTATGGCGATGGCCAGCCGGGCGGCCAGGTCGGCCAGGAAATCTACGGCTGCGGCGGCGCGTTCATTATCGCGGCACGCGGCTTCTATGAGCGCGACATCCCGTTCCGCATCTTTGCCGACTATCCGTACACGGTGGTGCTGAACGGAAACAGCCTGCACCTTGCGCTGAAAGGCCCGGCGGACTATCCGGCCCATATCCGTCTGCTGCCGAAACCGGGCAGGGCGCTGCCCGATATCACGGCCCATAGCGGCGGCACCGCGCCGTCGCGCTTCCGGACACACAAGGCCGGCGACGGCGCCCGCGCTTTTGAGGCCCCCGCCAACGGCTTTGTCAGCCTGAGCTGGCCAGAGTAATCAAGCCGGTCAGGTGTATCGCGGCTATTGTAAGGTGGCGAGGTTCAGGGGCGCTTTTCAACCAGTTTTGCCAGGGCATCGAGATAGCTGGCAAACGCCTTGCGACCTGCCGGCGTGATATGGGCGCGCGTCAACGACTTGCGGTCCTGAAACCTTTTGACGATCTCGATATAGCCGGCTTCTTCCAGCCTGCGCAGGTGGGCCGACAGATTGCCCTGTGTCGCTTCCAGTACGGCCTTGAGCTCGGTGAAGTCCGCCACGTGGACGTCCATCAGGTAGGCCATGATTCCAAGCCGCACGCGCCCGTTGAACGCGTCGTCGAGCCGCTCAGTGTCGAAGCCGTCGCCCATGACTAGACTGTGCTCCGTTTTGACGGAAACGCAGCACAGTCGAGAGTCCTTGCTTGTCGCATGCCTGGCCCGAAAAACCGGGTTCCACTTTTTCGGAGCATGCTCTAGCCCTGACTTTTCGCCATCCGCATCATGATGAGGCCTGAGCCGCCCATCAGGAAGAAGAGGGCCAGCGCCAGGATCAGGACATAGGTCGGACTGTCGATCTGGAAGGTCAGGGCGAAGGTGGTCAGGAACCATCCGGCCGACACGCCGGCCAGCCACAGCTGGCGGCGGATCTGGTAGGCGACACACCACGCCGCCCCCTGAAGCGCGCTGACCACGGCCGGGTAATACAGCCAGATATGGACGTCGTGATGGCTGCGGGCATTATAGCCGAAGAAGAAGACCATGAAGATGTTGGCCAGGCCCGCGCCGATGAAGGCGGCATTGACGGCGCGCGTCGCCACGCCCTTCGGTTCCGACTTGCGGCCCTGCCACCAGACCCAGGCGATAACGGCCACCATGATGGCCATCGGCACCAGTGCGACGACGTAGTTGCCGACATAGCCAAACGCGACCAGGCCGACCATGGCCGCCCATTGCCCAAAACATTGCAGGCCGAAGATGACGCCCCCAACGAAGAACAGGAGGCCACCCGACATTTGCGCCCGTCCCCCTTCGGAGACGAGCGCGCGAACAAAGGCGAGGTTGGCGGAGACGTCGTGCGCGACGTCTTTGTCAGGGGTCATGCCGTTGCGTCCACAGAGATCGGCGCGTCCTTCGCCTTCCGGCGCCGGCGGCCGTTGAGAATCGAACCGATGAAAGTGTAGCGCACGAAAAGCGCATAGCTCAACAGCCCCATGGCAAAGGCGCCGAGGACGACGATCGCCGCCTTGAGCCCAACCCCGACCGGCATGGTCTTGACCCACCACTGCATCAGCATGACCAGAGGCAGGTGAACGATATAGATCCAGTAGGACGCGTCAGAAACAAAGCGGACCAGGGGGTTTTCGCGCCTGATCAGCGCATGTCCGCCGCCGATCAGGAAGACAGCCCACGACCACGCCGTCAGCGGATAGGTCAGGCAATACAGCGGATGTTCGGCGCCGGGCGCGGGCACCATGACCGGACTGGGGCCGACCTGGGTGAGGCACCACCAGGTACCGCCAACAGCCGCAATGCCGTGCACCCAGAAGCGCGAAGCCATGTGATCGAGCAGCTCCGGATTGCGATGCAGCCACCATCCGAAGGTGAACGCCGTCACGAAACCGGCCACGGCCATCAGGCTGGGGAACAGACCCATGTCCGGCGTCTGGATGCCGAACCACATCAGCCACGCCGGATTTGCCCAGAAGCCCGCGGCGATCGGCGCCGCCAGGACAATGGTAATCAGGTCGAAGCGGGTGAGCACGCGGATGACCGGGTCGAGCAGCCGGCCCAGCACGCCACCGACGCGGGTGACATCGGTCACGAACTTGAGCAACGCAGCCCCCATGCACAGCAGCAGCAGGACATACAGGAACCACAGGTGCATCAAAGGGATATTGCTGGCGTCGAAGGACGGCGGTGTCGGCGGGGCCGCTCGCGCTCCGGCCACTGCGCCGGCCGCCGGCATGTTGGCGCCGATCATGACGGCGAGGATGGCAATGCTCATCAGCGGCCAGAAGATGAGGAAGGGCACGCCGACACGCTTCAGCCGGTTGCCAATGAAGCCGCCCAGGCCACGCTTCTGCATCAGCAGCCTGGCGAAAAACCCCGCCAGGACGAAGAAGGTGATCATCCGGAACATGTGTATGACGTAGAAGGCGACATTGAAGCCGACCTCGGGTGTGCTGTCCCAGACCAGCCAGACACGCGGCGTCATGAACGACATGATGCCATGAAGGACGATCCCCAGCAGCAGGGCGAAGGCGCGCACGGCGTCCAGGCCGTGCCAGCGCTCACCGGATAGTGGATTGGACGTGGACATGATGCTTCTCCCTTAGCCTCATGCCAAAAAGTGGTCGCCACTTTTTGCATCAACATGAGCGCCTGTCTCACACGAGCTTGATCGCCCGATTGACATGCTCAGTACATGGACTGGTTTGTTTTGTAAACCGGTCTATACGTCCTGTAGGCATGGTGGCGCAGTTGCGTCCATCAGTGAAGCACTTGAGGGGAATATCGCGGGGATAGCCCGCTGTTGATTTCCGCTGGCGACAGCCTGTACCTGGCGCTGAAAGGCCCGGCGGCCTATCCCGCCCATACCCGTCTGCTCACGAAAGGGGGCAGGGCGCTGCCCGATATCACGGCTAGTAGCGGCACCACACCACCGCGCTTCCGGACGCATAAGGCCGGCGACGGCGCCCGCGCTTTCGAAGCCCCGGCAATGGCTTTGTCAGCCTGATCTGGCCAAAGTAACCAAGGTCGGTTAGCCTGCGGTCATGCAAAGACTGCTGTTTATCTGCTCGGCGAACAAGCTGCGCTCACCAACCGCCGAACAGGTGTTTTCGGAATATCCCGACGTCGAAGCCACGTCGGCCGGCCTCAACCACGACGCGGCCGATCCGCTGACGGCCGAACACCTGGAAGACATCGACATTGTCTTTGTCATGGAGCGCACGCACCGCAACAAGCTGAGCAAAAAGTTCAAGTCACACCTGAAATCGGCGCCGGTCATCTGCCTGAATATTCCTGACGACTTCGAATACATGCAGCCCGAACTCATCACCCTCCTTAAGGCGCGCGTGACGCCCCATCTGCGGTAAATCACAGGATGATGGCATGTTTACTGCGCAGCCTCTCGCGGCGGTATCAAGATCGTACGCCTGGGCAGGACACTGGCGCCAGCCGAAGCCAGTGGCAAGGCCACATGGCTAGTAGCCACCTTCCGTATTACAGAAGTCGCGCGTTAGTATCCATTTGCCGCCGACGTGAACGAAGGCGCAAGTGAAGTAGTACTTCATATAGGTGTCGTCGTTCAGGTTTGCGCGGCTTTTCAGCAAATAGTCCTTCTGGCTTCGAACCATGTAGAAGGCCATTGCAGAGCCACCCTGCTGCTCAATGTGCGTGTATACCGGCTGACGAGCAATGTCCCGGTAGCTCTTCTTGCCTCCAGTCCTGAAGACGAGGCCGTCGGCCACCGCCGGTGAAATCTCCCCACCGGGAAATT
The DNA here is from genome assembly GCF_056400965.1 of Asticcacaulis sp. P4_H10. Classification (NCBI taxonomy): domain Bacteria; kingdom Pseudomonadati; phylum Pseudomonadota; class Alphaproteobacteria; order Caulobacterales; family Caulobacteraceae; genus Asticcacaulis; species Asticcacaulis sp. P4_H10. The sequence continues at coordinate 24,064 of NZ_JBFUKH010000008.1, forward strand.
TCATTTCAGGGTCTTCGATATTTTGCCGAACGCATTCGAAGCCGTTTGTCCGGATAGCATCCAGAGCCATCTTCGCAGCGCCTTCGATCGTCGAGTTCGAGCAATAAACCTGGCTCATCGCAATAAGTTCTAACACGACCACATTCCCCTATTTACTGCAGCTGTCGCCCAACTGATCGCGTGGGTTCGATTTGGCCGCGCCCCGGCTCTTCCTGTAGGTGTAGTGCAGGTGAGGTGCCGTAGCCCGCCCGCTGCCGTCCGACGCTCCGATAAGATCACCGGCCTGTACGGCCTGGCCTGCCTTGACCTTTGCCCCGGTGTGCGCATATCCGGACACGCTGCCATCGTTGTTATCGACGATGATGGTGTTACCTCCGCCCCATTTCTTGTCGAAATAGGTACTCCGAACCTTGCCAGCCTGGCTTGAATAGATATTTGCTCCCTGGCGCGCACGGAAGTCAAGAGCGCGGTGGACTTCGCGGGCGCCGGTCTTTGGATTCGTTCGCGGTCCGTAATCTTCAGTAACTGTCCCGGGCTTGTCGACAGGACATCTTTTTTCCTCGGCTTTCTGGTCCTTTTTGGTTTCCTCTTTCTTCGGTTCCTTCTTGGCCTTGATCTTAGGCTTCGGCTTGGGACTGAAAAGGGTGAAGAAGGTGGCTACAGCCGCGATGGTAGCGGTGACGGGATTCAGCAACGCCTCAGGCCGCGCGAAAATGTAGATGATTTCTTCAGCGAATGCGCCCGTGGGGTCCTTTGCATTCACCGGATCATTCCCGACGTAGGCGTACCAGTTCATTCCGTCGCCGTAGCCCAACGGGTCGGTCTGCATGAACCTTCCGATGACCGGATTATAGAAGCGCGCCTTGTAATAATACATCCCGATTTCCGGAATCCACATCTGGCCCGTATACTGGAAACGGCCCCCGTTGCCAGCGCCAGGCATGCCATATTCATCGTAAGACAATATGGCCGAGCCAAACTGGACGATGGAGCCTTGGTTATCGGCATACAGGTACTGCTTAACGCCACCCTGAGTGTAGTCGTATACCACCAGGGGCTCATCGTCGCCCAGGCCGTGAATGTATCGCCGCAACAGTACGCCGGCGCCGGACCATTCACCCAGCAGGTTTCCGTGGTCGTAGATGAAGCGCGTGGACACGCTGTTCTTGGTGACGTTGTACAGTCTGTTTTCGGCGTCGTAGGCAAGCGTTGTCGTTACCCCTGACTGCGTCGCCGAGATCAATTGGTTATTGGCGTTGTAGGTATAGGTTCCTCCGGCGTCACCGGTCAGGTTGCCACGCGAGTCGTAGCTCAGGCTCGTACCGTTAATGTTAGCGATCTGGTTCAGGCCATTGATCTGATAGGTGAGGGTTCTGTCGGCCGATGGCGTATATCGGAACAGTGAATTGCTCTGTGTGCGGGTCTTCAACTGGCTGGCCTGGGTATAGGTAAAGCCGTATGAGATCGACGGGTGGGAAAGCCCGGAAAGGCGGGATGACGTATCATAGTTATATGTCGTTGTTTCGCCATTGGCGCGGTAAAGGTGCGCGCGCCGCCCCAGGTTGTCATAGTCGAAGCTTATCAGCGTCGCCGCGCCGTTCTCCTTTATCGAAAGGAGCTCATCGCCCTGGTTATAGGCGTAGGTGACATAGAAGCCATCTGGATAGGTCAGGCTGGTCTGGCTGCCGTAGTCGTCGTACCCGTAGCCAATAACCGCGCCACCGACGGAGGTATTGACCTCGCTCTGGAGCCAGCCGTGTGCATTGAATTGATAGGTAGACGTATGTCCGTTGTTCGTCCGGCTTAGGGCATTGTCAAAATTGTCGTAAGTCAAGGTTTCCGAAACCGCGCCGGATTTCGATGACAGCCGGCCGCGCGCGTCGTGTCCGAAGGAAATCACCTCACCGCTTCTCAGCGTAACCTGCGAAACGCGATTCGCGGTGTACTGTTTCACCTCGCAGTCGCCGGTATTGGGAGTGGCCCCGCTGCTACCGGTAGGAAAACAGGTTTTGAAGTGCCGGTTGAAGGCATCGTAATAGTAGCCGGTCTTGTTGCCCTTGCCGTCCGCTTCGCTGATCAGCAGACCGCTGGCAGTATCGAACTGTTTCGTGAAGTCGATCTGCTGATTGGGTGAGGCGTATCCGCTGGTGCTGGAAAGGAGCGCGCCGGTGGCGTCGTAGGTATTGCGGGTGATACGGTCATTTCCGTCCGGCCCGGCTGCGGCCAGGGTGCAGCCGTCGGTTGCCGTAACCGTGGCGAATATGGCCGGGTTTAGGCGTTCAGCCACGCACTTTACCCGATATAGATTGTCGTAGGATGTCTGCGTGAGCTGAACCAGGGTGCCGCCGTCGTAACGCCGCGCGACAACCGGCAGTCCCGAAGCAGTGCTGTACTCCGTCGTTTCGTAGGACGTAACCGTCATCGCCAGTACATCGGACCATGCCGTTCCCGTCGCCGTGCCGATTTCGACCTTGCTTGTCCGGCCGTCGCCGTCGAAATAGGTCCGGCTCGCCAGGCGGGGGCGGGGACCAGCGCCATCGGGGTCGGCGCTGACGGTGGCGATCTCACGGTTCTGAATGTCATAGAAGGAATAGGCGCCATCCGTTTTTCCGGGCGTCACACTATGTGTGACGTTGCCACGGCTGTCGTAGTCCTGGGTCGTGACCTGGGGCAGCGTACCGTTGCCAAGCGCCTCGGTTATGCTCACCGGCAAGGCGTTGATCGGCGAATAGGCGATCGTTGTCTTGAGTTCGTCCGTACCGCTGACACAGGCTGCCAGATTCGCGGTTCGGCAGGTCGAAGTCGTGGTCTGCCGCCAGACAGGTGTGCCTGCAATCAGAACATTGGCGCTGTTCCTGATCTGCGGCGTGACCTGAATGTAGCCGTAGCGCTTCTGCGACTGCACGCCGTTGACCGCCGTCCCGGTTTCGGTCAGTACCCCGCCGTGAGTCGCGTCATAGGTATAATCGATCCGCACGCCGTTCTCGTCGATGACATAGTCGGGCTTGTTGCAGGTTTTCGGGTTCGCGCAGCTTGCCGGGTAGGATGCACTCTGGACCAGCGGCGTGCCACCGTTCTTCGGGTAGACGCTGATACTCGTCACGTTCCCGCGCGCGTCATAGGCGTACTGCGTGTAGCCGCCGGTAACGGTGGCGCCGGAATAGGTCGCGTCCGGACTTATGATTTGCCAGATACGGCCGTTCGTATCGTAGGTGTAACGCGTCGTCCGGTTCAGTTCGTCACGGTCCGACAGCACCTGCGCCTTGGTGACGTCCGCAGTCACGGCGCGCGAGCCACCATTCGAATCATATACAGTGGTCGTTTGAATGTTTCCGGACAATGCATAGCTATACGTCCAGTAGACCGAGCCGATCTGGACCTTGCTGACCTGCGCGCCGGACCTGGTAATCGTCTTGGTTAAGCCGGACGGAAGAACAACCGAACCGGCCGTAGCCGTTAGCAGAGTCGCTCCATTTACATCGCTATAGCTTGCGCCATAGCTGCCGATATTGAGGGTCGGCCAGTTGCCGGAATTCGCGGAGGTGCACGAGTTCGCCCACGGACTGCAGTAATCCACGGCCGTGTTGATGATGTAGATTTTCGTTGTCTGCAGATCGTAACTGTTTGGCGAGCTTTCATACTTCACCATCCAACCGAGGGTGCTGGTCACCGACAGAAGCACCCTCTGCACATAAGTCACCGGGGGGCCCGAGGCCGGCGCTGTAAAGGTTTGGGTCTTGTAATAAAAATCGAGAACCTCGCCGTCGGCCTTCACGATCTGAGTCAGGGTGCCGGCATCGGCCCGCAGGCCCGAGACGGCGGTTATCGACTGGTTGAAAATCGCGACCGTTCCGTCCTTCAGTGTGTACTGGCACAGAGACGAGGCGCAATTGAGTGTGTTCGTTCCGCCCAGGATAGGCGTGTAGCTGCCACCGCCAAGCGATTTGAACTTCTCGCTGGAACCGCCGATCGAAACGACAAGATAGGTTCCGCCGGAGTCCGACGCGGTATTCAGCGTGCCCGCGAAATTTTCCCGCCAGGCATTACGGCTGTAGGATATTCCGGACGTGGACAATTCGGGAAGCGCGGTCTGGAACTCGCCGCTGACGAGGTCGACACCGTTTACGTCGACCGAACGCGCGACGGGCGGGGGTTGGACCACGCTTTGCGCGGCCGACGGTTGAGCGCCGAAACCGAGCGTGACTCCAATTGCCAGGCAAGCTGACACGACAACGTTCGAAAGCCGTCCGGACATATTTCCCCCCTTGATTGTGCCGTATCGATATTATGCATATTAACGGTTGTCAACATTCGAATAACGATGTAATCGGAAGGTCGTCAGATTAAAAAAAGGGGGGCGGACATGCGGCTTATCGCGGCATTTGGCGCGGCACTATTGCTGGCTGGATTTATGCCAGCATCGGCACAAGACGTGACAGCCTATAGCTATGACGAACTCGGCCGCGTAACGACCGTCACACACCCGTCTGGAGCAAAGTCCGGCTATGGATACGACAAGGCCAATAATCGCGCCGTGACCCAGACCGCGCTGAATGGCGTACTGAACATGCCGCCGGTGCCAAACAGTAACCAGTCACCGACCTGCACCAACTGGTCCATCAGTCTGAACATTCCCTATCCGCCCTACGGCACCAATACCGCGACGATCAGCCCAGCCGTCAACGACTTTATCGCCCATTGCAGCGACGGCGATGGCGGAACGCTTTCGTTGGTTTCACCTTCCAGCACCAGTGTTACCATCAACCGCGGCCAAACCGTTTACGTGGCCTATACGGTTTCGGACGGCCAGGGCGGAACGGGCAGTGCATACCTGACGGTTACCTTTCCGTAATGACTGCTATCGCGCGCCCGGACGGTCGAAACCTGGCGGGATGCACTCTCCAGTAGCCAATCCCGCATTCTCCCTGTAGTCTGCCGTCATGCGAATAATTCTCATGCTGGCGGGACTTTTGTGCGTGGGGTTGGGCATTGTCGGCATGTTCGTGCCGGTCATGCCGACCGTCGTCTTTTTCCTGATCGCAGCCGTCTGTTTCGCCAAGTCGAACCCGGCATGGGAAGCCCGGATCATGAATCACCCCAGGCTCGGCCCGCCCATCAAGGCTTTCCGTGAGCGCGGCGCCATCGGCAAGCGCGCCAAGATCGCCGCTGTCAGCGCCATGACCCTCTCTTCCGTCGTGTCGTTCTTTTTGCTGCGCGGCGTGTGGGCCTATGTGCCGGGCGCGGTATGCGCCTTATGCGCCATCTTCATCCTGACGCGGCCGTCCGAATGAAGGAGATGCTGCGCACCAACAATCCCGTCCTGATCTCCTTTGTCGAGGCGCTGCTAAAGGACCTCAATATCCGCTATTTCGTCGCCGATCAGGCGGTGAGCGCGGCCGAAGGCTCGATCGGCCTGTTTCCGCGCCGCGTCCTGGTGGCTGCGGAGCACTTCGCCAAGGCGCGCGAGCTTTTGATCGACGCAGGACTGGAGTCCGACCTGCGCCCGCTGCAAAACGACGGCTTCTGGGACGATTGATAAATCGCGGGACGACCAGACCTGCGCCCTCTGAGAAAGCCGTAACATCGTTTCACCGGCAACAGGCTTGACGCGCACGGCGCCACAGGGATAGCGTCACGCAAACGTCTTATACCGTCCGCGCGTGTTGCGGCCGTGAGGGGAATTCCGCGATGAAACTGACCCGCCTGTCCGCCGTCGTGTTCGGTGCGCTCCTGCTTTCGACCACCAGCCTGACGGCCTTTGCCCTGACACCCCTCACACCCGAACGCGTATTTTCCGACCCGGCCATTACCGGTCCCAAGGCCGCCACAGTCAAGCTGTCGCCCGACGGCCAGTTGCTGGCCTATCTCCAGCCCAAGAGGGACAAGAGCGATGTCCAGGACCTGTGGGCTGTGCCGGTTAAGGGCGGCGAGCCCTTCATCCTGGTCGATGCCGACAAGCTGTCCGACAGTTCCAAAGTCCTCTCCGAAGCCGAAAAGTCGCGCCGTGAGCGGATGCGCGTCTCGGTACGTGGCGTCGTCGCATTCAACTGGGCCGAAGACAGCCAGTCGATCCTGGTGCCGCTCGACGGCGACGTCTTCATGTGGGACCGCGCCTCAAAGGCCGTCACGCGCCTGACCGACACCGAAGGCGATGAGGTCGACGCCCGCCTGTCGCCCGATAACGCTTCGGTTTCCTTTGTCCGCGACCAGACCCTGTTTGTCCGCAACGTCAAGACGGGCACGGAAACCGCCGTGACGCCTCAGGGCGCCGACACCATCACCTATGGCACGGCCGAATTCATCGCCGAAGAGGAACTGGACCGCCACCAGGGCTATTGGTGGAGCCCGACCGCCAGGCGGATCGCCTATCAGAAGACCGACGAAAGCGGCGTGAAGATCGCCGAACGCGTCGAAATCAATGGCGACGATGTCAAGATCGTCAAGCAACGCTATCCGTACGCCGGCACGCCCAATGCCGTCGTCGAACTCTACGTCAAGACCTTAGGTGGCGGCGAGGCGGTCAAGGTCGATCTCGGCAATGACCCGGACTTTTATCTGGCGCGCGTCAACTGGAGCCACGACGGCAAGATCCTCTACGTCCAGCGCCTCAGCCGCAATCAGCATACGCTCGATCTGCTCTCGGTCGATCCGGCCACGGGAGCGTCCAAGATCCTCCTGTCGGAAAACTCGGATACCTGGGTCGAGCTGAACGACGACTTCAGGCCGCTGAAGTCGGGCGGTTTCATCTGGGCGTCCGAACGCGACGGCAATAAGCACCTCTATCTCTACGACTCGCTGGGACGCCTGGCGCGCCAGATCACCAAGGGCGACTGGCCGGTCGACAGCCTGGCCGGCGCCAACCACGCTAATGACGTCAACGAAAAGACGGGCGAGCTGTGGTTCACCGCCGGCAAGGACACGCCGCTGGAGCACCGCTTGTATAAGGCAAGCTATACCAGGCCGGCGGCGCCCGTGGCCCTGACGCCCGCCGGCGGCTGGTGGAAGGCCAGCGTGACCGGCAATGGTTCGGCCTTTATCGGCAGCTATTCCGACCCGATGACGCCTGAAAACACCGCGCTCTATGACGGTGGGGGAAAGCGCCTGCGCTGGATCGAGGAGAACCGCGTCGACGAAAACCATCCATGGTTCCCGTACAAGGATCAGTACCCGGCGCCTGAATTCGGCACCATCACAGCGGACGACGGCCAGGCGCTGCATTGGTCGATGCTGAAGCCCAAGGGTTTCGATCCGGCGAAGACATATCCGGTTGTCGTCTCGATCTACGGGGGGCCGGGCAAATCGACGGTGCAGAAGGCGTGGGTCACGGCGTCGGACCGCCTGTTCCAGGACGCGGGCTATATCGTCTTTTCGCTCGACAACCGCGGCACGCCCAACCGCTCGGTCAAATTCGGCCGCGCCATCTACAAATCAATGGGGCAGGTCGATATTGATGATCAGATCAAGGGCGCGAAGTGGCTTCAGGCCCAGCCTTACGTTGACGCGGCGCATATCGGCATCATGGGCTGGTCGTACGGGGGCTTCGTGTCGATGATGGCGATAATGGCCAAGGATACGCCGTTTGCCGCCGCCGCTGCCGGTGCGCCTCCGACGCAGTGGAGCCTGTACGACACCGCCTACACCGAACGCTACATGATGAAGCCTGAGGAGAATGTCGACGGATATGCGAAATCGGACGCCCTGGGCCGGCTGGACAACCTGAAGCCGGGCGCATTGTTGTTGATGCACGGCATGGCGGACGACAATGTCATGCTGTCGAACTCGACGCGCGTCATGGCTGCCTTGCAGAAGAAAAGCATTCCGTTCGAGCTGATGTTGTACCCGGGCGAGCGTCATGGCGTGCGCGGCAATGCGAAGAACCTGCAGCGTTACAGGCTCTACCTCGACTTCTTCAATCGCAAGCTGAAGCCGGAGGGGTAGGGGCGGTGGAACCCGTGCGCTGGCATTACCACCTGCGCCATACCCCTCCGTCACCTTCGCTCCGCTCGCTGACACCCATTGTTATGGGGAGGAGGGAGTCCGTTGGCCTGAGGCGGATCAGCAACCTCCTTCCGCCCGACGAAGTGGGGATGGGGACCGCCGACGGCGGTGGAGGGGTATTCCGCCAGCGCCCCGCAAACTCTGAAATCGTCTATTTCGCGCTAATCGCCGCCAACAATGCCGGCACATGCGTCGCAGCGTCGCCGCTGTCGTGGACAAAGGCAATGCGGCCGTCCTTGCCGATGACATAGGACACGCGCCCGGCCATGTCGACCATCGGCAGCTTGGCGTCGTAATCCTTCGCGACGCTGGCCGAAGTGTCTGCCGCGACCGGGAACTTGCCCTGGCAATCGGCGGTCGAGAACTTCTTCAGCGTGTCGATATCGTCGGTCGACACCCCCACGACGCGAGCCTTCTTCGCGGCAAACTTGTCGATTGCAACGGAAAACTGATGCGCCTCCAGCGAGCAGCCGCCCGTGAAGGCCTTTGGGTAGAAGTAGACGACAACCGGGCCTGATTTCAGCGCCTGCTTCAGCGAAAAATCCGACACGGCGCCATTGGTTGCCGCCTTGAGCGTGAAATCGGGCGCCTTGTCACCGACCTTCAGCGCAGCAAGGGCAGGCGAGGCCAGCGCCACAGACGCGGCAACCACAGCAGCGAGCACAATTTTCATAACGATCTCCAGGCGGCGCAAATCACCGGACAGGCGAAACGATAGGCCTGAATGCGGTGAGGGGCAAGTTACGTGGCGCTTATATAAACCCGCCCGTCCTCAACCACATCACAAACGCGTCCGGCCAGCGCGACGTCGGGTGGCTGGCCGGCAGGTTGAAGCCGAAACCATGGCCGCCAGTTTGGTAAAGGTGCATTTCGACCGGCACGTCGGCGGCCTTCAGGGCCTGGTACATGATCAGGCTGTTGGCCACCGGCACCGACGTGTCATCGGCGGCGTGGAGCAGGAAGACCGGCGGTAACCCCGCTCGCACCCGCTCATTCAAAGGCTTTGCAGCCTCGGGCAAGGGCGGCAGGCCGTTCAACGGCCGCTTGCCGAGGTCGATGAAGGCGTAGCCCATCATGACCACACCCGGCCGCGCCGACACCCCGTCAATTGCGTCGACCGGTGCATAAACCCTGGCATCAAAGCGTGTCAGCGCCGCCGCTGCCAGATGTCCTCCGGCCGAAAAGCCCATGACGCCGATGCGCTTCGGATCAACACCGTAAGCTGCCGCGTTGGCGCGAACCAGCCGCACGGCGCGCTGGACGTCCTGAAGGGCCACGTCGTAGCCATCGGCCCAGCGATCGACCGGCAGGCGATAGTTGAGCACGAAGCATGTGACGCCGTCCTGCATCAGCCGCCGCGCACCGCCGGCGCCTTCCTTGTCGACGGCCAGGCGGACATAGCCGCCGCCCGGCAGCAGAATCATCGCCGCGCCATTCGGCTTTTCAGGGCGGAAGACTTCGAGGATCGGCTTTGACACGCGCATGACGGCGCGGTCATGGGCGGTCGGCGAACCGCGCTCCAGCACCTGGCGCGTGACGTTGACACTGTCCGCGCCGGGCGCCTTGCCGGCGGGCCATAACGCAACGACCTCTGATGACAGTAGACCGGCGGGTTCCGGCGGGGCAGGGATGATCACCGGATCCTGCGGCGTGCCGCTCAGGCTGGCGTCGGCCGTCCGGAAGGTCTGGGCGTCCACCCGCCCGGCGATCAGCGCGCCCCAGAAAGCGGTAGCAGAGCCCAGCACGGCGCGGCGGCTGAAAAATGGCTTTATCACGGTGTTGTCGTCCCACGGATAACGTGTTCGATCGCATTCTGCGTGATAAACTGGCCATGGCGCCAGCAAATTCGCATGACACCGTTACACAACGTTGTGGCGATTAGTGTGGAATGATATACCCTGGCAGGTATCAGCCAGTATGGGGTTTAGCGCCATGAAGTGTACGTTTGCTCTGAACAACAAGGCAATGAGCGCCTTCAAGATCGGCGCTGTTTCCTATCCAGCGTTTTCCGGTACCGGCCCCTACACGAACAAGCTAGCATACGCATGTCTGCCGGAACAGGGCCCTATTCCGGCAGGCCTGTATCACATTGTCGACCGTCAGGAAGGCGGACTTTGGGGCAGTATCAAGAGCGCGATTACCGGCCGCTCCGACTGGTTCGCCCTGTATGCCGACGATGGCAAGATTGACGACGTTACCTTCTGCAATAAGGTGGCCAGGGGCATGTTCCGCCTGCATCCCAAGGGGCCCATGGGGATTAGCAAGGGGTGCATTACAATCGAAAGCGGCGATGATTTCACAAAGATCAGTCGAGCCCTGAAAGATGGCGAGACTAAAATGATCGACGGCGGCAAGCTAAAGTCGTACGGGACCGTCTTGGTGACTATATGAAGCGCGGGATAGGATATTTCATCATCCTGCTCTGGGTTGGCGCTTTAAGCCTTATATTCATCCGCTTATTTTATCGCTTTCCGGATTTTCTCGGCGGCCTGCCGCGCATACGGGATACTTTTGCCAGGCTTACTGGCGCCAGAAATGTCGACCAACAGGAAATTCTGGAATTGGCTATCGTAAGCCTAATCGCGCTAGCCTGCGCGATAGCGTTGACGGCAGTCATGGCATTAATTGTAGGACTGTGGCGTCGGCACAAGTTGAGGCCCTAGAAATGCGAACCAACACTGGCCGTCAAGCAGACTGGCCATGGTTGACGGTCTAAACGGGCGGGTTGTGCTTGAGCAGGAAGTTGACCATGCTTTCCAGCGTCTGGACGCGGCTGGGTTCGCGCGACAGCCAATGATCCTCGCCATTCAGCACGACAAGTTCGACGGGCTTTCCGGCCTTGGTCAAGGCGTCATTGATCAGTTCCGTCTGCTGGTACGGCACGACGATATCGTCCTTGCCGTGGATCAGCATCACCGGCACGTTGATGGCGTCGACGTGGCGGATGGGCGAAATCTCGTCGAGACCGCCTTCGCCGGTGAACCGCTTCCAGTAGCGCATGGTGTAGGAGTTGCCGTCGAAATTGCTCCATTCGCTTAGATAGGCATTGAAGCTTTTGAGGTCCGACAGGCCGGCGATCGACACGGCGCAGTTATAGATGCCCTTTTGCAGGGAGACACCCGCCAGAGCCGCATAGCCGCCATAGGAGGCTCCGGCGATGGCGACACGTTTGGCATTGACCGTGCCCTGCTTGACCAGGTGGGCGACGCCGTCGGACAGGTCGGTCTGCATCTTGCGGCCGAACTCGCCATAGCCGGCTTCGGTAAAGGTCTTGCCGTGCCCGGACGAGCCACGAAAGTTCGGCTGCAGCACCGCATAGCCGCGCGAGGCGATGGCCTGCGATATCCAGTCGAAGCGTGCATCGTCGAACGCTTCCGGCCCGCCATGCGGCAGGACGACCAGGGCCAGGTTCTTGGGCTCCCTTCCCGGCGGCAAGGTCAGCCAAGCGCCGATCTCAAGCCCATCGGCGGCCTTGTAGGTGATGTAGGACTTGGGCGCGATCCATTCGGCGGTCAGGCCGGGATGGCTGGAGCCGATCTCCTTGAAATCGCCGGTCGTGAAGTTGAAATAGAAGTAGGTGCCGGCGTCCTCGACACTTTCGCTGCGGACCACGACCTGGCGCGGGTTTTCGCCGATGGAGACCAGATCGTTGATGCTGTCGGGCAGGGCGCTGTTGATCAGCTTGGGCAGGCGCTGCATGACCGGATCATAGAAGGTGTAGGTGTCGATCGGTCCGGCATTGCCGAAGCCGGCCAAAGCCCGCGTCGCCGGGTGGAAGATCGGGTAGTGGCCGACGCCCTGGGCCTCCAGCGGCGTGATCTTGCCCGTCGCGTCCAGTTCGAAATAGGTGTCAGCCTTCGGACCGGCCTGGACGCCGACCAGGACGGATTCACCGTCCCTGCCAAGGCCCATCAGGCTTGGGCGGTCCATGTCGGCCTTGACGCGGTAAACCTCGTTCCAGCCCTTGTCGGTCTTCATGCGGACGATGAAGTTGCGGCCCTGGTCATCATTGTATTCCGACCGCGCGGCCAGGCGGCCGTCTGCCTTGACGACCCAGTTGTCGATATTGCGCGAATCCTCATCCAGCTTGAAGCCGCGCCCGGTGGCCGGATTGAAGTAGTAGAGACACTCGGTATAGGTTTCCGAATAGGAATTGCCGCCACCGTCGCTGTTGACCATGTTGACGCCTTCCGGCACCTTCCAGCTCGACGCGGTAATGCGGTAACCGTCGTTGGTCTTGATGCGGTAGATATTGCCGGAAATCACCGTGCTGTTCACGCCGCCGACGCCGTCGTACATGATGTGGCGCTTGCCGGCGGGGACGTCCATCATTAGGCCGAACCATTGTTCCCACTGCCTGCCGACATCCTTCATGATGTTGGACGAAACAATGGCGACATATTCGTCATCGACCCACATCAGGTCGCGCAGCTTATCGCCCGCGATAATGGCCGCCGACGCCTTGCCGGTGGCCAACTCATAATCGACGATGGCGCGTTCGCCGCCCTTGTCCATGACCATGGCAACGCGCGTGCCGCCGGGCGACAGCGCGACGGCTTCGACCGCCGGCAGCTTGCCCCACAGGGTGAGCGGGGGCGGCGCAGGGGCCTGGGCCAGCGACGGCCTGGCCGCCATGAGCGCACCGCCAGCGGTGAGGCCTGCCATAACGGCCCGGCGCGATGGATTTGTGGATTTGGTCATTTTCTGCCCCCGGACTTCCCCCGACAGCGCCCTGCAACAGGGGCCTGTCTATGATTAAAGTAAATTGCATTAATGCAATCGGCAAGCGTCTTGCGGAGGCACCAGGTGGCGCTTTGCGCTTGCCGCGCCCGGAAGTTTGGCCTAGTCAGGCCGCCAAACCACAGATTCCGGAGACAGCGTCATGACCTTGGCTTTCGTATTTCCCGGTCAGGGCTCACAGAGCGTCGGCATGGGCGCAGAGCTTTACGACACCTTCCCCCGCGCCCGCGAAGTGTTCGACGCCGTCGACGAAGCGCTGGGCCAAAAGCTGTTCCAACTGATGAAGGACGGGCCTGAGGACCAACTGACCCTGACCGAGAACGCTCAGCCGGCCATCATGGCGGTGTCCCTGGCGGTCGCGAGGGTACTGGAAGGCGACTTCGGTATCGCGTGTTCGGCAGCCAAGTACGTCGCGGGGCACTCCCTCGGTGAATATTCGGCGCACGCGGCGGCGGGGACCTTCTCGCTGGCCGAGACGGCACGTCTGCTCAAGCTGCGCGGCCAGGCGATGCAACGCGCCGCCCCGGTCGGCGTCGGCGCCATGGCGGCCCTGATCGGCAAGGCGGACCTGGAACTGGCCGAAAAGGCCTGTGAAGCGGCGTCGAGCGCGGGCGTCGTCGTCGTCGCCAATGACAACAATGCCGGCCAGATCGTCATTTCCGGCGTCAAGCCTGCGGTTGAGCTGGCCATCGAAAAGGCCAAGGAGCTGGGCGCCAAGGGTATGCTGCTGAACGTATCGGCGCCGTTTCACTCGCCGCTGATGGTGCCTGCGGCTGAGGAAATGCGCATTGCGTTGTCGAACGCCACGATCAACGAGCCGGTCTCGACTTTGGTCGCCAATGTCACGGCGCGCCCGATCGGCGGCAAGTCCGAGATCGCCGACCTTTTGGTGCAACAGGTGACCGGCCGCGTGCGCTGGCGCGAGAGCGTCCAGTGGCTGGCGGGCGAGGGTGGGGCAACGACGATCGCCGAACTGGGCGCCGGCAAGGTGCTGACGGGCATGATCAAGCGCATCGCCCCCGAAGCCACGGCTATTGCGCTCAACTCCGCTGCCGACTTTGAGGCTTTCGCGCAGTCGCTAAAAGGCTAGTTTCAATTTACTCTTGCAAACTCTCAACCTGGGGTTAATTCTCAGGGTAAATGGGGAGGCTTGCATGAGTGACTTGGATGAGATCATTTTTCGCCATCAATCGTTGAGCGATGGGCGCGTAAAGGCAATTCTGTCAAACGGAATTGCTTTGCCGGCCGATGACGAAGAAAACCTTCAAGATGAGACGGACGATGACTACGTTGCGCCAATGGTGTTCCGCATCTCGTATCTTTCATCAACGGGCGTGGCATCCGATCGCGTCATTCGACTGTTGAAACTTAGTGATATTGAACGCGATATCCGCATGTCCGCCTGGTGTTATCATCGCGAGGCATATCGTTCTTTTCTCCTGTCGAGAATCGTAGAGATCAGTGACATCTCAACGGGCGAAGTTTTCGAAGATGCCCGTATTTTTCTCTCCGGGTGCGGCGCGCTAAGGCCTGAAACACCGGAGGCAAAAGCGCTAAGATTATGCAGCGATGAACTGGCCGTTCTGGCTTTTATCGGAAACTGTGATGGCCTGTTCTGCCCGGAAGAAAAGGACGAGGTCGTCAAACACGTCTGCTATAGCTCCGACGAGCCGTTGGATGAGCAATTCATCCGTATGCGCGTAGCCTCGATTGCGCCCGACGAAAAAGCCTTTCGATCCGCGGTTAAGAGACTTAACGCTGTCAACGAAGAGCGTCGCAGAGCTTTGCAAAGAAGCCTTCGACGCGTGATCGATGCAGACGGCGTTGTCCATCAGGCGGAAGCTGATGCGGCGTCCATAATTCTGCGCGCTTTTGAGTAAGCTGAATCACAGCATTTCGCCCTCCCCATTTATGGGGAGGGGGGACCATCTGCGGAGCAGATGGTGGGCGGGGCCTTTGAACGATGAAACGCACACTGAGGCAGGGAACTGTAAACAAAACGGCTCGGCGGTTCCGGAAACAACTGACGAAGCCGGAGCTATGGCTTTGGCTGCGGTTGAAAGAGCGAACCAGAGAGCTTGTTTTTCGCAATCAACATCCGATGGGCACGTATGTGCTCGACTTCTATTGTCCAAGGGCGAAGTTATGTATCGAGGTTGATGGCGAAGTTCATACCCGTGACCACCAGCGCGCGCATGACGAAAAGCGCGACCAATGGCTTAACGAGCAGGGCATTTATATCTATCGAATCAATGCCGTCGATCTTCTGGCCGATCCGGACGAGACCGCCAATGGAGTACTCAATCTGGCTATGGAATTGTACGAAGCTGTGCAGGCCCCGCCCACCATTGGCTCCGCCAACGGTCCCCCCTCCCCATGAATGGGGAGGGCGAAGTGAAGTAGCGGTTGAACTGGAAGGTAGAAACAGACGAATAGCTGCTTGATCCTTCGCGTCTCATCGCGTAAGGCGCGACGACTGAAAACACGCCATCGCGGGAGATCACATGTTTGAACTGACCGGCAAGACCGCCCTTGTCACCGGCGCCACAGGTGGCCTCGGCGCCGAAATCGCCCGCGCGCTGCACAAGCAAGGCGCCAAGGTCGTCCTGTCCGGCACCCGCGAAAACGTGCTGAGCGACCTCGCAAACGAACTCGGCGATAACGCCTTTGTCGCGCCTGCCAACCTGTCGGACGCCGCCTCGGTCGACGGCCTGGTCGCACGCGCCGAAGAAGCCGCAGGCTCGGGTCTCGACATTCTGATCGCCAATGCCGGCATTACGCGCGACGGCCTGATCCTGCGCATGAAGGACGAGGACTGGGACACGGTCATCAAGGTCAACCTGGAAGCCTATTTCCGCCTGGCCCGCGCCGCCACCAAGGGCATGATGAAGCGTCGTCACGGCCGCATCATCGGCATCACCTCTATCGTCGGCGTCACCGGCAATCCGGGCCAGACCAACTATGCCGCCTCGAAGGCCGGCATGATCGGCTTCTCGAAAGCGCTGGCGCAGGAAGTCGGTTCGCGCGGCATTACGGTCAACTGCATCGCGCCGGGCTTTATCGCGTCGCCAATGACGGACGAACTGAACGAAGCCCAGCGCGCGACGATCCTGGCCAAAATCCCGGCGGGCGACCTCGGCAAGGGCACGGACATCGCCGCTGCCGCCGTCTATCTTTCCAGCAATGAAGCCAATTACGTGACGGGCCAGACCTTGCATGTGAACGGCGGCATGGCCATGATCTAGTTCGTCTGTAATACCGATCCGTACGGATAAACGCGGGATATCTTGCGGCGCAATGGACTGTTGGTTAAAGAAGGCGTGAAATCGCTTGAATCGCGCTGATTGTGTGAATAAAAGTCAAACCCGGATTCTGATCCCCGCTGGCGTATGCCTCACGAGGTATCCGAATGTCTAAACCTCTGAAGGGACGCTAAATGTCTGAAGTTCTTGAACGTGTTCGCAAGATTGTGATCGACCACCTGGATGCTGATCCGGACAAGGTCACGGAAAAGGCGAGCTTCATCGACGATCTGGAAGCCGACAGCCTCGACATCGTCGAGCTGGTCATGGCTTTCGAAGAGGAATTCGATATCGAAATCCCCGACGATTCGGCCGAACACATCCTGACTGTTGGCGACGCCGTCAACTACATTCAGGAAAAGCTGGCGGCTTAAGGCCGGGAAACGGCTTTTTGCGGAGCGCGGTTCTCAGGCCCTGGTTACAGGGGTTTGGCCGCGCTTCTTTTCGTTTCAGGCGCGCATTTTCCGTAACGGCAGGCACTTCCCGAAGAAAAGGGTTTGCTCGCCGCGGAAAATGCGGCCAAAAATGGTTACCCGCATGGCAAATGCGGCAGACTATAGCTAAATAAGCGCCGTGCCGGGACGCGCGGATAGCCAGGGGCAGGACGGCGACCGCGCATCTTTTTGAGTGCTGTACGCTGTCAGGGTGGAGACTACATGGTTCGTCGCGTTGTCATTACAGGTCTGGGTCTGATTTCGCCGCTGGGCGCCGGGGTCGATATTACGTGGAAGCGCCTTCTGAACGGCGAATCCGGCGCGGGCAAGATTACCGCTTTCGACACCACGGACTATGCCTGTACGGTCGCCTGTGAAATTCCGACGGTCGATGGCCGCGGTGGCGGCGGGCCCGACGTCGAAGGCTCTTTCGACCCGTCCAAGGTCTTGTCGAACAAGGAACGCCGCAAGGTCGACGACTTCATCCTCTACGGCATTGCCGCCGCCGACGAAGCGCTCAACGACGCCAACTGGCATCCCGAATCCGAAGAAGACAAGATCCGCACCGGCGTCATGATCGGCTCCGGCATCGGCGGGCTCGGCATCATCGCCGATACCGCTCTGGAACTGCGCGACAAGGGCCCCAAGCGCATATCGCCCTTCTTTATTCCGTCGTCGCTGATCAATCTGGCTTCCGGCCAGGTGTCGATCCGCCACGGCCTCAAGGGCCCGAATCACTCGGTCGTCACGGCCTGCGCGACCGGCGCCCACGCCATCGGTGACGCGTCCCGGCTGATCGCCCACGGCGACGCCGATGTCATGGTCGCCGGCGGCGCGGAATCGGCCATTGTGCCGATCGGCATTGCCGGCTTCATCGCCTGCCGCGCCCTGTGCACCGCCTTCAACGACGAACCAACCAAGGCTTCGCGCCCCTACGACAAGGACCGCGACGGCTTCGTGATGGGCGAGGGCGCGGGCGTCGTCGTTCTGGAAGAATATGAGCACGCCAAGGCGCGCGGCGCGAAAATCTATGCCGAAGTCCTGGGCTATGCCCTGTCGGGCGACGCCTACCACATCACGGCCCCTTCGGAAGACGGCGACGGCGGCTATCGCGCCATGGTCGCGGCCGCCAAGGATGCCGGCATCGACCCGGCCACGATCGACTACGTCAACAGCCACGGCACATCGACCATGGCCGACGGCATCGAACTGAAGGCCATCGAAAAGTTCCTGGGCGAACGCGCCAAGACCGGTACCGTGTCGTCGACCAAGTCGGCCATCGGCCACCTGCTGGGCGGCGCCGGCGCTGTCGAAGCCATATTCTGCGCCTTGGCCATCCGCGACCAGATCGTCCCGCCGACGCTCAACCTCGATAACCCGGATGTTGAAACGACCATCGACCTGGTTCCGCACAAGGCCAAGAAGATGACCGTCAAGACCGTCATGTCGAACTCGTTCGGCTTTGGCGGCACCAACGCAGCGCTCATCCTCGGCCAGGTTGAACCATGATCCGAATGCAGCCGGGTGCCGAACCGCCGGTCGCACGCAAGGGGCTGAAAGGCCCTCTGGCGGGGCTTGGCATTGGCATTCTGCTGCTGTTCCTGGCCGCGCTCCTGTTTGCCTGGTCGACGCTGTATGGCGCGGGCCCGGCTGAGCAGACCGAGATCAGTTTCGCGCCCGGCACCAGCGTTGCCGCCATGGCGCGCCAGCTTCACGACAAGAAAATTATCCGCTCAAGTCTGGCCTTCCGCGTCGCCGCACGCTTTGGCGGCAAGGCCAACCGCTTCAAGGCGGGCACCTATCAGTTCCCGGCCGGCGCTTCGCTGATGACGGTCCTGCACCAGATCGAGGACGGCCGCGTCATCCGCAGCTTCGTGACCATCCCCGAAGGCCGCACATCGCGCCAGACCGTGCGCATCCTCAAGGCCGTGACCGATCTGACCGGCGATATCGACGTGCCGCCGGAAGGCTCGATCCTGCCGGAAACCTATGATTATCAACGCGGTGAGACGCGGCAGGCCGTGCTCGATCGCATGCTGGACGCCGGCCGTAAGGCACTCGACGAAGAATGGGCCAAGCGCCAGCCGAACCTGCCGGTCAAAACCAAGGAAGAGGCGCTGATCCTCGCTTCGGTCGTCGAAAAGGAAACCGGCATCGCGTCGGAACGTCCGCGCGTCGCCGCCGTCTTCGTCAACCGCCTGCGCAAGGGCATGCGTCTCGAATCCGATCCGACCGTCATCTACGGTATCAGCAATGGGGAGCCCTTGGGCCGTGGCCTGCTGCGTTCGGAACTCGACAAGAAGACACCTTGGAACACCTACGCGATCGACGGCCTGCCGGTCACGCCGATCGGCAATCCAGGCCGAGCCGCTTTGCGCGCCGTGCTCAACCCGGCAAAGACCGAGGACATCTTCTTCGTCGCCGACGGGACGGGCGGCCACGTCTTCGCCGCCACTTACGAAGAGCACCTGGCCAATGTCGCCAAGTGGCGCAAGGTCGAAGCCGAGGTCAGCATGTATTCGACGCCGGCCTTCGATGCCGCTGTCGATGCGTCCGCTGTGGCACCCAATGCCGGCCAGCCCGTCGCCGCCGCTGTGAAAGGCAAGAACTGATCCATGCCCCTGTCCTCCATGACGGGCTTTGCCCGCGCCGATGGCGGTTCCGGGGACGTTAGCTGGACGATCGAAGTCCGCAGCGTCAACGGCCGCAACCTCGATATCAAATACCGCTTTCCGCCGGGCTATGAAGCCGCCGAGCGGCTGGGGCGCGACCTTAGCAAGTCGCGGTTCCAGCGCGGCCAGATGAACCTGACCCTGTCGGTCTCGACGCCGGGTTCGACGGCAGGTGTTTCAATCAACGAAGACGTCCTGGCGGTTTATCTTGCGGCCAGCAACCGTTTGCTCGCCGATGGCCAGGCGGTCATGCCGGCATCGGACGGTTTGTTGTCCCTGCGTGGCGTCATCGAAGCCGCCAGCGAGGAACGTACCGGCCTGGCCGAGGACGGCGAGGCGGCCTTGGCTGCGACGCTGGCTGAGGCCTTCGACCGCCTCAAGGCCGCGCGCGACAGCGAAGGCCGCGCCATCGAAGCCGTACTCAAGGGCCATCTGGTCAGCATCGGCGCAGCGGTTGAACGCGCCAAAGCTGTTGCCGGTCAACAGACCGAGGTCATCCGCGAACGCTTTACCCGCCGCCTCGACGAAATTCTGCCGGACAGTTCCCGGGACAGCCTTGAGGAGCGTATCCTGCAGGAGGCTGCGCTTCTGGCCGCCAAGGCCGATGTCCGCGAAGAACTCGACCGTTTGTCGTCGCACCTCGATCAGGCGCACGCGCTGATCGACGGGGAGGTGGCGCCCGGCCGCAAGCTGGATTTCCTGTCGCAGGAATTCATGCGCGAGGCCAATACGCTGTGTTCCAAAGCCGCGTTCATTGAGCTGACGCAGACCGGCCTGGAGCTGAAGGCGGTAATCGACCAGTTCCGCGAACAGGTTCAGAACGTAGAATAGTTTCTTCAGACTTTTGCGATAACCCGTACAGTCTGAGAATTTGGAGTAACCGATGTCGCCCAACCCCCACGCCAGTTTCGAGCGCATACGCCGCGGTTTGATGATGATCGTCGCTGCGCCATCGGGTGCGGGCAAAACGTCGCTGTGCCGCCGTCTGGTGGCCGATCATTCGGATTTGGAACTGTCGGTTTCGGTGACGACGCGCGGGCCGCGTCCGGGTGAGCGCGATGGTCGCGAATACCACTTTATCGACGACGCCGAGATGGACACCCTGATCAAGGATCAGGCGCTGCTCGAATACGCATCGGTCCACGATGCGCGTTATGGCTCGCCGCGCGATCCGGTCGAAAAGGCGCTGAGCCAGGGTCACAACGTCCTGTTCGACATCGACTGGCAGGGCGCCCAGCGGATTTCGGCGCGCGCGCCTTCGGACGTGGTGCGGGTGTTTATCCTGCCGCCGTCGATCGCTGAGCTGAACCGTCGTCTGAATGCCCGCGCCCAGGACGACGAGGATGTGATCGCCCGCCGCATCCAGCGCGCCAAGAGCGAGATTTCGCACTGGGCGGAATACGACTATGTCATTCTGAACGACGACTTCGACCGCTCGTATGCCGAACTGGTCCACATCTACCATGCCGAGATTTCACGCCGTTCGCGCGGCTTGTGGATCTCGCCGTTCGTCGATGAACTGATGGCCGAGAAGATCTAATGGGGTGTGGGGTCCGCGACCCCACGTCTTCTAAATCAAAGAAATAGCCCGGCTCTTAAGGCCGGGTTTTTTCTTTGATATCAGGGGAAAGTCTGTGGGGTCGCGGACCCCACACCCCATATGTATTACGTCACAGCACTTCCGCCAACCGCAGGAAGTCCTCAGGCGACACCACTTCAGCACGCGCAGTCGGCTCAATCCCAACCTTCTCAAGCAAAGCCTCGCCGCCAAGCTGCTTCAGCGACGCGCGCAGCATCTTGCGGCGCTGGCCAAACGCAGCGGCGGTGAGCTTTTCCAGATTGCGGATGATCCGCGCATCCGGCCGTTCGGCTTTCGGCACCAGCCTGACGACGGCACTGTCGACCTTGGGCGGCGGTGTAAAGGCGCGCGCCGGCAGGTCCATGATCTTCTCACAGTCGCACAAGACCTGCGCCAGAACGCTCAGCCGGCCGTAATCGTCGTCATCCACAGGCGCAACGATCCGCAAGGCGACCTCAAGCTGGAACATCAGCGTCATCGACAGCGGCCGCCACGGCCCCGTCAGCCACTTGATCAGCAGCGGCGTGCCGACATTGTAGGGCAGGTTCGACACGATATGGGCGGCGGGCGCCAGATCGGCCTCAGCGACCTTCAGGGCGTCATTCTCGATAACATGGAACCGCTCGCCATAGACGGCGTTCAGTTCCCCCAGCAGCTCAATAAACCGCGCGTCCTTTTCGACCGCGATCACTTTCGAAGCTTCGCTCTCCAGCAGGGCGCGCGTCAGGCCGCCGGGTCCGGGACCAACCTCGATCACCACATCGCCATCGTAAGGCCCGCCCAGGCGCACGATCTTGCGCGTGATATTGAGGTCGAGCAGAAAGTGCTGGCCGAACGACTTCCTGGCCATCAGGCCGTGCTGTTCCAGGCTTTCGCGCAAGGTTGAAAGATCGCTCATGTCAGGCCCCGTTGGCGAGCGATCTCGTCCGCCATATGCAATGCATTGATGAAACTGTCGGCGCGCGCCACGCCCTTGCCGGCGATGGCAAAGCCCGTGCCGTGATCAGGCGACGTGCGCACGATCGGCAGGCCCAGGGTGATATTGACCCCGCCCCAGAAATCCAGCGTCTTCAATGGGATCAGCCCCTGGTCGTGATACATGCACACCGCCGCATCGTAACCCTGACGCGCTTCGTCGTGGAACAGGGTGTCGGCCGGGTAGGGGCCGCGAATATCGATCCCTTCGGCCCGCAACGATGCCGCCAGCGGCGCCAGAAGATCGATCTCCTCGCGGCCGATCGTGCCGTCTTCACCGGCGTGCGGGTTCAGCCCCGCCATGACCAGACGCGGCGCATCGATGCCGAAGTCGCGGATCAGGGCCGCATGGGTGATGCGCGTTAATTGCGCCAGATCTTCACGTGAAAGGTGCGCGGCGATCTCACTCAGCGGCGTATGGATGGTCGCCAGCACGACGCGCAGGTCCTTCGCCGCCAGCATCATGACTGGCATGGGCGCGGGCGCATCGCCGTGGCGGCACAGTTCGGCGAGATATTCGGTGTGGCCCGGAAAGCTGAAGCCGGACGCATAGAGCACCGACTTGGCGATCGGCGCGGTCACAAGTCCGCGCGCGGCGCCCGAGAGACAGACATCCACGCCCGCCTTGATCCAGCCGATGATGTGCGGGGCGTGGACGCTGTCCGGCTGTCCAGCAACGGGGCGAACGGTCAATGATTGATCGATAACCGGCAGGGCGTCACCAAACGCAGCCAGGGCGTCCGACGGATGTGTTACAGCCCGCACCGCTACACCTTGCGCGGCCAGAACACCGACGTCGCCAATGACGCAAAAGGCAAGCTCAGGCGTATCGCGCACGGCCCGCCAGGCAGCAGCCACGATTTCGGGGCCGATTCCGCATGGATCGCCAAGGCTGACGACAAGGGGAAGCAGGGAGCTCATGCCCCGCAGCTAGGCTTAGCCGCCGCCACCGTCAAGCGCAAAACCTACTGATGGTTCTCGATGGTCGCGCCGGCGCGGATCTGGCGCAGATAGCGCTTGCCCAGCATCGCAATACGCTCACTGACCAGGCTGCTCTGGATCTGGTCGCGTGTCACGGCGTTATCGCCCGCCAACTGACGGTCGCAGACGAACAGGACGTTCATGTTCTGGTCGTTGCGCATCGGTTCGGTCGCCTGGTTTGCCTTGAGCGGACGCAGGGCGTCGGCATAGGATGGCTTCAGCATGCTGAGCTGGGCTTCGCCGAGATTGGTGATCTCGACACCCGACACCTTCAGTTCGTCGACGGCATCGCAGGTCTTGGCCTTGGCGCGGACATTGTTGAGGGCGGCCTGGGCGCGACTGACATCGGCGGCCGAAGCGTTGGGCGCCAGCGGCACAGCAGCCTGGCGGACATGGAACACCATGTCGGCGTTTCCTTCCGACTTCTGGCGCAGCATGTAGATGAATACGCCGTCCTTGGTGGTGATCGGCGGGATCATGTCACCGGGGCTGGCGGCGGCTAGGGCGGCTTCGACCTGCGGGTCGATATTGCCAGACACCAGCCAGCCGGCGTCACCGCCCTGGGCAGCCGACGGGGCGTGCGAGAACTGGCGCGCCACGGCCTGGAAGGGCGCGACCTTGGCCTGCATCTGCTGATACAGTTGCTGGGCGCCGGCCTGGGCATTGGCCAGGCTGCCGGCCTGGGCCGGATCGATCATGATTTCGGCGACGTAGTACTGCGGCTTCTGGCCGTCGGCGACGACCTTGTCCATGGTGGCTTCGACCTGGGCCTTGCCGACGGCGGCGTTGGAGCGGTAACGGCCGCCAACCAGCATGCTCCAGCCGGTCTGCGCCTTGATCTGGTCGCGCAGGGTCTGGGGCTCGATGCCCAGCTTCTTCAGCTCGGCCAGCAACTGCGTGCCGTTCATGCCGCTCTGGCGGCCCATGCGCTCGAGTTCCTCGTCGATTTCCTTGTCCTCGACCTTGACCTTCCAGTGCTCCATTTCCTGCTTTTGCAGGCGCTCTTCCACGAGCGAGGTCACGGCCTGCTGCTGGAAGGAGCTATAGTTTTCCTGGGTAACCTGGACGCCTGACGTGACCATCAGCAACAGCATGCGCTGCTTGAGGTCGTAGGATGTGATCATGTCCTTGTTGACGGACATGAGGATGCCTTCACCCAGCGCCGGCAGTTGCGGCGCCTGTGCGTCATGACCGAGCGCCGGGGCGGAAGCCAGTGCCGCATCCCCCGTGTCGGGCCGGGCTTCCTGCGCAAAAGCAGGGCCAACGAGCGCCGCAAAACCAAGACAGGCCACCGCCGTATGGAGTTTCAGCGCGGTTCGGAACGAGGACATGATCGGCATGGATGGACTAAGAACCCGGTGATTAGCGGACATTGGAGAAGTCTGCACCAGACTTTCCCAATGTGGCAAGGTTAAGGCGGAAGAATAACGAAGATTGCGGCTTGCCGTTCAATCGCGTCAGGACCGTATCGTTGCGCTGGTAGACCAGCTCATACCAGATACAGTCGTCGCGATAGATGGCGCTGACGGTCGAACGCCGCCACTGGTTTTCGACCAGGTCGCGATCGAGCCGCGCCGCCACGCCCCAGTTCTTGGTGAAGAAGTGGCGGGCGTAGAGTTGCAGGTTACGATAGTTGTCACCAAAGCGCTTGAGCTTGCCGTCGGCGTCCAGGGTCGGCTGGATCATGACGTCATTGAAGACATAGCGCAGGGTGGCCGTGGTATTGGTCGTAAAGGCGCTCAGGCCGACTTCGCCCTGGGCGAGACGGAAACTGTCGGTATCCAGCCGCAGACGCGTATAGCCATACATGCCCTTGCTGGTATCGAAGCTGGCATCGACCACCCAGTCGGACGACTTGCTGCCCAGGCCGGATATGTCATAGCTGCGCTGGATATAGCCGGCCGGCGGCGCGGCTTCCGGCACGCCGTTGAAGTAGCTGTATTGTTCGTAGGCATTGGTCGTGCCGTTGAACCTCGCCTGGACCGTATTAAGGAACTGGTTTTCCGGCGCGTCGCGCAGGACGCGCCCAACCATGGCCTGGGCCTTGAAGCCCGAGCTGAACTGCAACTGCGAACGCAGTCCCAGGCTGAGGCGGGTACCGCCCTCATAGACGTCGAAACCCGGCGACTTGTTGGCCTGTAAAAGCGTCGTCGCGTCGAATTCGAACGACTGGCTGTCCTCGCTGGGCAGGTAAGGGCTGGTCTGGTGCTCAGGTGAGGCAGCCAGTTGCGCGACAGGTTCCAGCACGGCGGTAAAGTGCTCGAACTTGCGCACCATGGGGTAGCTGAAGTTGAAGCCGACCGTGCCGAGATCGCGCGAGATCGATTCCTCGCGGCCGGCGGCGTCCAGATGCGAAACCGTGTATTGGTCGTGCCGGTAGTCGAAGAACGGTCCCCAGCGCAATCCGCCGCGCGTCGTCATATTGCCATACCACGACGCACCGCCGCTGACGCGGGCAGTATCGTAAGGCGCAGGCAGGACGCCGGGCTGCTGGAAGAAGGCCGGTGCGCCGGCGCCGGTATACAGCTTGTGCTGCAGCGCCAGGGCGTTGACGCTGAGCGTCAGCTGGCCACCCAGGACCCGCTGTCCGGGCGACCAATAGCCCTGAAGCATGGGAGCGATGGCGGGGTAGAAGTCTGAATTGACCGCAATGGGATAGTCGCTGATGCCGTTGGGATAGCGCACCGGATCGGGCGTCCCGCCGGTTATCGGGTCGATATAGCCGCCTACCGCCAGGCTCTGATAGTTGGCGATCGAGAACTGGAGGTAGCTGTTCGGCGTCTGGCGGATCAGGTGCGCCTGGTTGACCAGTTGCCGGTGCTCGGCCTGCCATTCACCAACATTCTCCTCATACACGTCATCGACATTGTAACGCTCGAAGAAGTTGGCGTTATCGTAGGGACGGCCGTTACCGTCAACGAACCCGCTCTTGTCCTTGACGTGCTGGGCCGTGAAATTCCAGCGCCAGTCGGGGTTGATGGTGAACTCCCCGTCGGCCATCAGGTAGTCACGCGTCTCGGCGTCGCCGATACGTTCGCCGGCATTGTCGAAAAAGGCTTCGTTGGTGAAACCGAAGCGGGCGCGCAGCTTTCCGGAATAGAAGTGTCGTGCGTATTCCAGGGCGATAAGCGGATTGATGCCGGCATTCAGTTGCGGACTAACGATGAGGTAGGACGAGGGCGAGATCGACCACAGATAGGGTTGCTGGTACGAAAATCCGCCACGCTTGCGCGTAAACTGGACGTCGGGCTGCAGGAAGCCGGAGGCACGCTCAAGCTCCGGGTCCGGCGACCACATATAGGGCATGTACAGGACCGGCACGCCCTTCAGCTTCACGACGGCGTTGTTGTAGTACACCATCTTCTTGTCTTTGCGCTGCGTGATCTCACTGGCCTGGATCGACCACGACGGCGCCTGTGTGACGCCATTCTTCTGGCACAGCTGGCAGGGCGTATAGATGATATTGGTCAGACGCGTCGTGAAATCGTTTACGCGCTCAACACGCCGCGCGAACACCTTGGTGTTGTCGGAGGCGATCGCGGCGAAGTTCTCGCTGACGCCAGACTGGTTTTCGTCGTCATAGGTTATGCGGTCGGAATATTGCACCGAACCGTCGGCGTTGATCGTCTGGGTATGGCCTTCGGCGGTCGTCACCCCGGTCCTGGAATTGTGCGTGACCGTTTCGGCGCGGATGAGCCGGTCGTTCTGGCGCATTTCGACATTGCCGCGGGCAACGATCGTGTCCTTATCTGTCGTCGTCAGGGTTTCGGACTGGATAAAGGCCGCGTCCTTGGTCAGGCCGTCGGGCCCAGGAGTCGTCTCGGTGGCCACGGATGCCGCCGGCTGCGGTGCAGCGGCAGCCTGGGCAGCTCCCACCTGGGCCATGGCCAGTTCAAAAGCCAGCTGTGATCCGGTAGCCATGCGCGCAGGCGAAGACTCGCGGCCCTGCGCACCCGCGACCGGTCCGATCCCGGCGCCGATGGCCAGGGACATCAGTCCAACACCCAGCTTGAAAGAATTGCGATTCATCACGGCCTTATTGTTCGCAGTCACGGTTCTATAGCACAAAATTTGTCCCGGCCACCCCCGGAACAATCCTTACATCCCCCCTTAGCCGTCCTCTGTATAAACAAGCAGGGTCATGGCGCCCAGCATGGCCAGCACCGCCGGCGACCAGCCGGCCAGCTCGACCGGGATCAGGTCCGCCATGCCCAGGCTGGAAAACAACTGGTTGACGAAGAAGATGACGAATCCCAGGCTGACGCCCGAGACGACCAGGGCCGTCAACCCGCCCAGCCGCATCAGCCTGAGCGAGAACACCGCCCCCAGCATGGTCATGGCTGCGAACATCAGGGGCGTCGACAGGAGCTGGTGCAGCTTGAGGCGATAGACGGTCGTCGGCAGGCCGGCAATGGCATTGCGCCGGATCAGGCCAGGCAACTCCCAGAAGGGCACGGACTGGGTCGAGGCGCGCTTGCGGAAGGCCGCCTGCGCGTCGAGATTCGATGGGATCGACAGGCGTTCGTAATAAAGCGGCGGTTCGCCCGGCTTGGTTTCACGCGCATTGCGTAGCTGCCAGAAGCCCGGAATAAGCACGGCGGACTGGGCATCGACCCGGCTGGCGAAAACGGGCACGTCGCGCGCATCCAGTTCATAGGTCCAGAAGGTCGCCTTCTGCAGACGTCCCTCGGCCGGGGAGCCTTCCTCGGCACGGATCACGGTCTGCTTGCGGCTGCCGCCCTGGCGGATATAGATGCCTCCGGGTTCGGCGTCGGGCGCAGCCTGCTGGATGCTCAGCACCTTGCGGTCATAGTTTTCCTGCATCTGCGACGCTATCGGATTGAAGGCGGTGATGGTCAGCAAACCGAAGCCGAAGGCTGTGGCCGCAGCGGGCGTCACAAAGCGCCACGCCGACATGCCGGCAGCGCGCATGGCGATCAGTTCGCTGCGGCGGTTCAGTCCGATAAAGGCGAAGATCGCGCCAAACAGGAACGCGAAGGGCAGAAGCACAAGGATCAGGCTGGGCGACTTCTGCAGGATCAGCAGCAGGACATCGACACCGGACAGGTCGCCCTCGGCGCCCAGCTTGGACACGCCGATATAGTCCATCAGGAGGATCAGGCTGGACACGACCACCAGGGCAGAGGCGAACATCGAGATGCACGCCTTGAGCACATAGGTTTCGATACGGCTGCGGCGCCACGGATTGAGATAGCTGAGTGCGTTTAGCCAGGTCATGCGACGGGCCTCAGAGGCTCGAGCCGCGATACGATATTGCTGGTCGTTGCGCCACGCTTGCTGTCGCGCTTGTAGATCAGGCGCAGGCAGATGACGATCGGCACAAGCGGCACGGCGTATTGGAAGATGTTCATGAAGACGCTTCCGGCAGAGGCCGTTTCCGCGGCTATCCCGAGGATGCGCACAATGGCGGCGATGCCGGCGACCGTGGCTATGCGCCGGCCGTAGCCGCCACGGCTGAACTGCCCGCCCAGAACGGCGACGATAGCCAGCAGCATGAAGGTCAGGCTGTACAGCGGCCCGGCTATGCGCGCGTGCCCCTCGGCCTGGAGCTTTTGCCAGCTGCCGCGTTCCCAGTCGAGCGCCATGTTCGGGAAGAACAGCTCGTGGATATAGCGGTCGCTTTCCTTGAATTGCAGGAAGTCGTCGTTGGAGAAATAGCGCGAGACATCGAAACTGGTCTCATCGAAGGTCGCATTGGTCACGGCGCCGTCGTCGTTTACCTGCTGGGTCGAGCCCCGGCGCATGACCAGGATGTTGGCGCCATCGATATTGCGAATGCGGCCTTCACTGGCGACGTAAGTCCGGTCCTTGCCGTTGGTCTCGGGCGTGCGAATGAATATCTGGCGCAGCAGGCCGTTCTGGTCGATGCGCTGGACGTAGATGGTCAGCCCCGACGACGCGGTCGAAAACGCGCCTTCCTTGACCAGGCTGGAAATCAGGTCATTGCGGATGCGAAACATCTCGCCACGCATGGCGCGCGCCGTCAGCGGTTGCAGGAACAGGTTGGACATCAGGCTGATCAGCGCGAACCAGACACCGATGCGAATCATCGGCGAGGCCAGGCGCATCAGCGACATGCCCGACGCCCGCATCGCGGTGATTTCGTGTTCGCCCTGCAGGCGCGTCAGCGCAATCAAAGAGCCGACGAAGATCGCGATTGGGAAGATCAGCCCGGCCAGCTGAGGCAGGGACAGGAGCGTGACGCGGAGAAAGGTCCACGCGCTCTGACCGCGTTCCACGATCAGGTCGAACTGGCTGAGCGACTGGCTGAGCAGCGCGATCGCCGTGAGCGCCGCAACGGCGCCCAGCACCGGTACGATCAACTGGCGGAATATATAACGGTCGAGAATGCGCATGCGGTCGGGGAGGCTGTCCGTTTTGGGCAAGGGCGGGGCGCCAAACCCACCGGTTTCATCGCTTCCTTTTGACCGCATAGACGGTTAATTACAAGTAACTAAGCGGCCTTTACGGCAAAATATGGCGCATAACACCGGCCTTGCGAAAAAAGCGTATTGCGTCGGGCGAAAAAGCGCATAGATCGGGTCGCATACCTGTGCCCAAGTGCCTATCTGAGTGCTTTACCGGAGACCTCCATGCAGATCGAACTCGCAGCCCAAGCCCCCGCCAACGCCATCCATGCCGTGATCCTCGGCGAAGGAGATGCGGCGAGCCCGGGCTTTGATGCCTTCGATGCGGCGGTCGCCGACCACGTCCGCCGGGCGTTGGGCGTCACCGGCTTCAAGGCAGCCAAGGGCAAGACCCAGATCGTCGCGGCCCCCACGGGCTTTGATGGCGCGGCACTGGCCTTTGTCGGCGTTGGTGATCTCAATGCCCTGGATGCCGCCGGCATCGAACACGCCGCCGCTACGCTTTATCATGCGGTAAAATCCGCCGGTATCGAAGCCTTGAGCCTGGATCTGACGGGCTATGGCCCCGAACTGGTGGCGCGGGCGCTGCTGGGCCTGCACCTGGCCTCCTACCGCTTTGCCAAATATTTCGGCCCGGCCAAGGCCGACAAGGCGCCGACGCTTAAAAGCATCACTGTCGTCTGCGACAAGGTCGCCGCTGCCGAGGCCGCCTGGCAGCCGCTTTCGGCCATCCGCGACGGCGTGCTGTTCGCCCGCGATCTAGTGTCGGAGCCCGCCAATGTGCTCTATCCGGAATCCTATGCCGAACGCATCCGGGGCCTGACCGGTACCGGCCTCAAGGTCGAGGTGCTGGGCGAAAAGGAAATGGCCGAGCTTGGCATGCATTCGCTGCTGGGCGTGGGCCTGGGATCGCGCAAAGAGTCCCAGCTCGTCATCATGCAATGGAATGGCGCGGCCGCCGACGCCCAGCCCGTTGCTTTTGTCGGCAAGGGCGTGACCTTCGACACGGGCGGCATCTCGATCAAGCCGGCCGAAGGCATGGAGGACATGAAGTTCGACATGGGCGGTTCGGCTGCGGTCGTCGGCGCCATGATCGCACTGGCTACGCGCAAGGCGAAGGTCAATGCTGTCGGCATCGTCGGCCTGGTTGAAAACATGCCAGACGGTAACGCCCAGCGCCCCGGCGACGTCGTCAAGGCGATGTCGGGCACGACGATCGAGGTCATCAATACCGACGCCGAGGGCCGCCTGGTCCTGGCCGACGCGCTCTGGTACTGCCAGGATCGCTTCAAGCCACAGTTCATGGTCGATCTGGCCACCCTGACCGGCGCCATGATCATCGCGCTCGGCATGGATTATGCCGGTGTTTTCAGCAATAACGACGAACTTTCTGAACGTCTGGGTGAAGCATCGAAGTCGGTCTCCGAGAACCTGTGGCGCATGCCTCTGCCGGCACAGTACGAAAAGCAGATCGACTCGAAGATCGCGGATATCCGCAATATCGGCGGCCGTCCGGCGGGGTCGATCACCGCCGCCCTGTTCCTGCAACGCTTCGTCAATAATGTTCCGTGGGCGCACCTCGACATCGCACCGACCGCCTGGACGACCGAGCAGCGCATTCCGTCCGTGCCGGAGGGCGCTACCGGCTTTGGCGTGCGCACGCTCGATGCCCTGGTTTCGAAGTTCTACGAACAGTAACCGATGACCGATATCTGGTTCTATCATCTTGAGCGCACGTCGCTGGAGCAGGCCCTGCCGGAACTGCTCGAAAAGGTGATGGGCCGGGGCTGGCGCGCCTATGTCCACGGTCTTGAGGATGACACGATTGCCGGGTTAGACTCGCACCTGTGGAGTTACAGCCCGACATCCTTCCTGGCCCATGGCCGTGAGGACGAGCCGTTCGCCGAACGCCAGCCCATCCTGCTCGGCAAGAGCGGTAACCGGGTCAACGGCGCCCAGGTCTATGTCTCGGTCAGCCCCACCGATATTCCGGACCTCGGTGGCGCCGAACGCGCCCTGATCGTCTTCGAGGACCGGGACGCGGAGCACCTGTCGTGGGCACGGGCGCAATGGAAAAAACTGAAGGGTGAAGGACTGTCCCTGGCCTATTGGAAGCAGTCGGACACCGGACGTTGGGAGAAGATGCAATGACGCTGAAGAAAGTAGTGGCGCTCGGTTTGATTACAGCCGGGCTTTATGGTTGCGCTTCGGGTCCTGAAGAGGCTCCGAAGCCGCCGGCACGGACCACGCCGCCTGCCGTCGCCGTGCCATCCCCGACGCCGGTGCCCGCGCCCCGTCCGGCGCCGCCGCGCGCACCGGAGTATAAGCCACTGGCCAACGACACCTGCGGCGCGCAACAGTTGCAGCGCCTGGTCGGCAAGCCGCGTACCGATATTCCTGTGCCGCTCTATCCGGACCGCCGCCGTGTGGTCTGTTCGTCTTGCGTCGTCACCCAGGAATACCGTGCCGACCGCCAGACGATCGTTTTCGATACAGATACGGGCATCATCAAGTCCGTCGCCTGCGGATGATCGCGGACGGGCAGCCAAAAACATCTCACAGCTTTGACGGCGCCTGACGCCTTTTCGCCATATCGTTTTTGCAAAATCGCTTTACGATGGCAGGGCGGGATTGAGGATGCTACCATGGGTAGCCCGGACGAGTCGTCCGGGCGAGGCGCCGGGTCAGGGCCGGCGGATGAGGTTTCCATGGAACAACCCCATGTTTTGCAGGAACCGGCGGACTCGGGCGCCAATTTATCGCCAGGGAAGGGCGTCGCAGGGCGACTTGGCCGGGCGGCCAACATTCTCCTGATTGACGATAGTCGCGGTGATGCGATGCTGGCGCGCAAGGCGCTGGGCGAGAGCCGGATGGACGCCGTGGTGACAATTGCGTCAACTGGCGAAATGGCGATGGATATTTTACGCCGTCAGGGTGAATATAGCGACTCTGTGTTACCGGATATTATCCTTCTGGATCTTAGACTTCCGCGTATGAGTGGCATGGACGTCTTAAATCTCATCAAGGGCGATCCTCGCTTCAAGCATATACCGGTAATTGTAATGTCGGGTACGGGCGCATCGGACACCATCATGACATGTTACCGCAACTATGCGAACGCCTACCTGATCAAACCTGGAGACCTTACTCAGTATCGGACCGCCATAGACATTATCGAACGTTTCTATCTGGAACTGGCTGTATTGCCGGTGGCGGCCTATGACTGAGCGGCGGAGAAAAGAAATGCAGGAAACCAAGCAGGTCACCGCGCAAGCGCAAGCTGACCCGGCCGAAGAATTTCGCGATTTCGCCTACATCGTGTCGCACGACCTTGCGGGGCCGGTGCGGACCATCCTCGGATTTTCGCAGCTTTTGAGCGAAGACGCGAAGAAAACGACGAACGAAGAAGACCGGCTGCATCTGGAACTGATCCAGGAGAGCAGCCAGAAACTGAATGAGATGATCCAGGGACTCCTGGCGTTTTCGCGGCTGAACACGGTGCCGCGCGCACCCGAAATGGTCGACCTGGAAATCACCCTGGCGCGCTGCCATATGGAACTGCAGCCGTTGATCGACGTCACCAAGGCGCAACTGTCCTATCCTCGCATGCCGGAACTGGTAGCAGATCCGCGCCGGATGTTTTCACTGTTCTTCTACCTGGTCGAGAACGCGATCAAGTTCCACAAGCCGGGCGTGGCGCCGGACATCCGCATCTTTGTCGATGAACGGCCGATGGAGTGGGAGTTCTGCGTGTCGGACAACGGGATAGGCATCGACCCGATGTTTTATGACGACGTGTTCCGGCCGTTGCGCAAGCTGCACACCGATGAGGCGTTTCCGGGCGTGGGCATGGGGTTGACCCTGGCGCGCAAGATCGTGCTGCAACACGGCGGGGATATGCACATCGAGGCGTCACCTTCGGGTGGGACGTCTGTGGTGTTTACGTTGGCGAAGGCGGGGCCTGCGCGCGCGTAATGTTACGGGGTTTGCGGGTATGCCGTGGTGAAAGTATAGCTTTCGCCCGCCATGGGCCCCAAGTCTTTTAAAACCAAAAGAAAAGCCTGGCCCCTTGGGCCGGGCTTTTTCTTTTGGTATCAGAAGGTTTGTGGGGGCACAGCCCCCACGCCCCGTAAATTGCAGGCGACGCATGACCCCCTTCTACGAAATCCTCGACGAACGCTTCCGCCACTGCATCCGCGCCAGCGCCCGTATCGAAAAGCTTTACGAAGGCTCGCGCTGGGCGGAAGGCCCGGCCTGGTTCCCGGCGCACAGGGCGCTGATCTGGAGCGACATCCCCAACGACCGCATGCTGCGCTGGGATGAGACGACCGGGCAAACCAGTGTCTTTCGCACCCCCGCCAGCTATTCCAACGGCAATACCGTCGATCGCGAAGGCCGGCTGGTCACCTGCGAACATGGCGACCGCCGCGTCACCCGTACCGAACACGACGGCGCGATCACCGTCATCACCGATCGCTACGATGGCAAACGCTACAACAGCCCCAACGACGTCGTTGTCAAATCCGACGGCTCGATCTGGTTCACCGATCCGACCTACGGCATCGATACCGACTACGAAGGCCACAAGGCCGACGCCGAACAGGACGGCAGCCACGTCTACCGCGTCGATCCAGATGGCTCCGTCACCCGCGTGCTCAACGACTTCATCAAGCCGAACGGCCTGGCCTTTTCCCCCGACGAATCCAAACTCTATGTCGTCGACAGCGGCCGAACCCACGTCAAGGACGGCCCGCGCCATATCCGCGTCTTCGACGCCGCCAAAGACGGCAAACTCACCGGCGGACAAGTCTTCGCTGACAATGGCAATTACGACGGCCTGCGCCTGGATACCGACGGCCGGGTCTGGACCAGCGCCACCGAATGCGTCCATTGCTACGAGCCCGACGGCACACTGCTGGGCAAGATTATGATCGGCGAGCCTGTGTCCAACGTCTGCTTCGGCGGCCCCAAGCGCAATCGCCTGTTCATCACCGCCACGACCAGCCTCTATGCGGTTATGCTGGCCGTGAACGGTGCCAAGACGTTTTAGCGAGCGCTTTTTGGAAAGACAGGCAGCTTCGCGATGTCGGCCGGCTCGTGCTGAACAACCAGGATTGCCTTCAACTCTGCCGCCACAGCCTGCAACCGCGCCATCGACGCCAGCGTGTCCGCACGATCGGCATTGAAGGTCGGCACGCCTTGCTTCTCCCACTGTTCGTTGAAGTGCACCACGTCGCCCGACAACAGCACCGCGCCTGTCTTCGGCAAACGCACCAGCAGAGCCGTCTCACCGGGCGTATGACCAGGCACTGCCAGAATAACCACGCTGCCATCGCCGAACACGTCGCGGTCGCCGGTAACGGTCTCGGTCTTCGCCTCGCCGTCCAGCCACGGTTGAAGCGTCGTCGGGTCAACCGCGAACGGCAGGGGGTCCTGCTTCAAAGCGGCAAAATCAGCCGCGCCGATTAATAGCGTTGCCCTGGGGAAGCTCGCAGCCTGCCCCGTATGGTCGAAGTGATTATGGCTGAGACCGAGATATTTGATCTGATCCGGCTTGATGCCGATCTGCGCCAGCTGCGTCGGCAGATCGACCTTAAGCGTCGGGCCGAACGCCGCCGAAGGATCGGCCTTCGCGCCAAGCAAACCGGCGGGCAGGCCTGAGTCCCACAGCAGATAGTCCGCACCGTGGCGGATCAGGTAGCAGCTGTCGGCCAGGGTGCGGGTCTGGCCGGCATAGGCAAAGCTGTCGGAAAAGACGCTGAGATTGCGGACGGTGATCTGGCCGCAATCGAGCCGCCACAGCTCCGTGTCGGCGGCGTGAACCGGCCCGGCAAAGGCGGCGCTCAAAGCGAGGAGGGCGGTAGCAAGCAGTTTCATGACTATCTCCTGAGTGGATGGGAGGAGATAGCCGCAACCCAGCCACGCCCTGCGCCGGCTTTGACGCCAGATGCGCCCGAAACGCTCGCACAGTGCTTTTTTCCGTCCGCCTCGCGCAGTATGATGCGGGCATGGACACGCAAGCCTTCGAACCGAACCCGACCCAGGCCTTTGTACGCCGCCTGCAAGCCCTGCTGCCATCGGCGCGGTCCGGGTTCAACAGCCATGCACGCCACCTGTTCAGCTATTGCGCTTTCGATCGCGAACGCATTGCGTCGGTCCGCATGCCCCATCCGTCGATCCTTGTCGTCCTCCAGGGCTGCAAGGAGGTCTGGGTGGGCGACCGGGTGCAGGCTTTTCGACCGGGCGCGGTGTTCGTGATGCCGCCGAACCTCGACATGGAGGTGGTCAATATCCCTGGCGATGACGGCCCGTGCCTCTACGAAGCGATGATCATGGAGGTTCCGGCCCTGCCGGCAGGGATCGCTCCGCTGCCGGCCGCCACACACCCGGTCCTCGATTTCAGCGTGACGCCGGGCAGCGACCTGATGGAAGCCATCCTCCACGCAGCAACCGCTATCGCCGACCACGGCCAGAGCGACGCACTCAAAGCCCTGCGATTGGCCGAGGTCCTGACCCTGATGCGGCCACATCCAGCGGCGCGCTGCCTGTTCCATGTCGGATTGGCCGACCAGGTGGCGTGGCTGATCGCGGCACGCCCGGCGGAGGCCTGGACCGTGGCGTCCGTGGCTGAACAGCTGGGGCTGGGCGCTTCGACGCTGCGGCGGCAACTGGCGGCGGCGGGAACATCATTCCGGGCCATCGTAGCGCGCGAACGCCTCCGCGTCGGCCGTGATGCCATCCAGTCGGGCGCCTTGAGCGTCGCGGCGGCAGAGGCGGCGGGCTATATCTCACGCTCGCACTTCGCCCGCCGATATCGCGAACACTTCGGCACGACGCCGACGGGACGTTAACGCGCCAACTGCGCCCGGGACGGATCGAACCCGACCACCTCGCGGATGACGATCATCGTGCGGAAAGACTGCACCCCGTGATCGGTGGTCAGTTCGCGCTGACAGAAGCGCTCATACTCCGCCATCGAATCGACGGCCAGGGTCAGCAAAAAGTCGGTCTCGCCCGTCACGTCCCAGGCGCCCTGAATCTCCGGCGACCGGGCCATAGCGCTCTTGAAGGCGTCGGTGATGGCGCGCTCCTGACTCTTCATGGTGATCAGGGCGTGTATCTGGATCTTCGGCGCAATGCGCGCCGGATCGACCATGGCCACGTCAGCGACGATCACCCCTTCGGCCCTTAAGCGCCGCAACCGGCGCAACACTGCCGATTCGGACAGGCCCACAGCCTCGGCCGTCACCCGCGCCGGTTCGAGATTGTTACCCCGGACGCGCTCCAGCAACCGGTAATCGAAATCGTCCAATGTGACGAAATTCGTCATTCTGCTCATCCTGATGACAGTTTCAGGCTGAGATTTACCTAAAATCGCCGGGAAACACAAACACGATCCCGCTATAACAACGCCATGAGCCCGATAGCAGCATACAGTATACGATACCCTGTTCTTGCGCGTGCGCTGCCCTATGTGGCGGTCGTCATCGCCATGATCTCATTCAGCATAGGCGCGTCTTTCGCCAAGACGCTGTTTCCGGTCATAGGTGCGCCGGCGACGACTGCCTATCGCGTGGGTCTGGCGGCGCTGTTGCTGGTCGCCATCTGGCGGCCTTGGCGGTTCAAACTGACGCAAAAATCGCTCGGCACCATGCTGCTCTATGGCCTGTCGGTCGCGGGCATGAATCTGTTGTTCTTCATGTGCCTGGAACGGCTGCCGATCGGGCCAGCGCTCGCCATCGAATTTACCGGCCCATTGGCCCTGGCCCTGATGCACGCCCGCAAACCCGTCCACTTCCTGTGCGTCGGACTGGCCGTCGTCGGCATCCTGCTGCTCTTGCCTCTGGGTGACCAGGCCCGCAATCTCGATCCCGTAGGGATGGCGCTGGCCGCTGCCGCCGGCGTTTTCTGGGCGCTCTATATCGTCTTTGGTCGCAAGCTGGCCGGCGTCAATCCCGGGGCATCGGTGTCAATCGGCATGGTCATCGCGGCCGTCGTTATCGTGCCTATCGGCGTAGCCAATGCAGGCATGGCCATGTTCAACTCGGCCTTCATCCTCCCGGCTTTGGCGCTTGCCCTGTTGTCGAGCGCCATCCCGTACACGCTGGAAATGTTCGCCCTGCGCCACATGCCCGAACGGACCTTCGGCGTCATGATCAGCGCCGACCCGGCCGTCGGCGCCCTGGCGGGACTGGTCATCGTCCACGAACATCTGTCGGGGCAGCAATGGCTGGCCATCCTGGCGGTTGTTGCCGCAGCCGCAGGCGCTGTCGCCACGACCAAGAAGGAAGAGGCGCAGACCCTGCCGGCGGAGTAAACCTTAGATCCCCGCTTCCGCCTTCGCGGTCTCATAGACCTCGGCGGCTTCCATCCAATCGCCCTCAAGCGCCACCAGCTTTTCCTCGAGCCGCGCCTTGTCCTTGCCGAGCGTAACCGCGTCCTGCGGGCGCTTGGTGTAGATGTCCGGGTCGGCCAGCTTCAGGTCCAGCAGCTTGATCTGGTTGCCCGTCGTCTCGATCTGGCGTTCCAGGTCGTCGGCCTTCTTCTTCAGCGGCGCGATGGCGTTACGTGCTGCGGCTGCGGCCTTACGGGCGTCCTTGGTGTTGACGTTGGCCGGCTTGTCTTTCGCCGCAGCTTGCGCTTCCTCGCGCGTCGCCGTCTTGGCGCGTTCGATGACCAGCTTGGCGTAGTCGTCCATCGAGCCGGTATAGGACTTCACCGTGCCGTCATTGACCAGCCACAGCTTGTCGGCCACCAGTTCGATCAGCGACCGGTCGTGGGTGATGATCAGCACCGCGCCTTCATAATCGTTGAGCGCATCCAGCAATGCACGGCGACTGTCGATATCCAGGTGGTTCGTCGGCTCATCGAGGATGAGCAGGTGAGGGCCGTCCATCGCCACCATGGAAAGCAGCAGGCGGGCGCGTTCGCCACCTGACAGGTCCTTGACCTTGGTTTCGACCTTCTGGACCGTCATGCCGAACGCACCGAGACGCGCGCGGCGCTTGGATTCCGGCTCATCCGGACGGGCGCGCTGCATCATCTCCAGCGGCGTGTCTTCCGGATCCATGGCCTCGATCTGGTGCTGGTGGAACCAGGCGACCTGCATGCGGCGATCGCGCCATTGCGAACCGTGGCTTTCTTTCAGCGCACCGGCCAGCAGCTTGGCGAAGGTCGACTTACCGGCGCCATTGACGCCCAAAACGCCAATGCGATCATCGGGATCGAGGCGGATATTGATGTGGCGCAGGATGACCGTGTCACCATAACCCACGCTGGCGTCTTCGAGGCGCAGGATCGGTGGCGACAACTGCTTTTCCGGCGACGGCAGGATAAAGGGCGCGACGCGATCCTGGATGGTCGCGGCGATAGGCGGCAGCTTTTCCAGCTTCTTCATGCGCGACTGGGCCTGGGCGGCCTTGGAGGCCTTGGCGCGGAAGCGATCGACAAAGGCTTGCAGATGGGCGCGTTCGGCCTCCTGCTTGGCGCTGTTGGCGGCGTTCAGGCGGGCCTTTTCGGCGCGCATACGTTCGAAATTGTCGTAGCTGCCGGTGTAGTAGTCGAGTTTCTGGCCGACAACGTGGACGATGGCGTCGACCGACTCGTTCAGCAGGTCGCGGTCGTGCGAGATCATCAGCGCGGCATTCGGATAGCGCTGCAGGCGTGCTTCCAGCCACAGGGCGCCTTCGAGGTCGAGATAGTTGGTCGGTTCATCGAGCAGCAACAGATCAGGCTCGGCCAGAAGCGCGCCGGCCAAAGCCGCCCGCATCCGCCAACCGCCGGAGAAGTCCGAGATCGGCCGCGTCAGGTCGGCATTGGAGAAACCCAGACCGCTCAGGATTTCCGCGGCCTTGGCCGGCGCGCGATCGGCGCCGATCGAGTAGAGGTCGTGGTGGATTTCGGCCTGGTGGATCGGATCAGCCGTTTCCAGCGCCTTCAACAGGTTATGGCGGCGCGTGTCAATCTCAAGAACCGCATCGATCAGGTGCTGGGGCGAGGCGGCGATTTCCTGGTCGACGCTGGCGACGCGCCAGCCCTTGGGCGTAGTGATTTCGCCGCCGCCGGGCTGGGCGTGGCCGAGGATCAGCTTGAACAGGGTCGACTTACCGACACCGTTGAGGCCGACAAGGCCGGCCTTGGTGCCGGGAGTGAGGGCCAGGGTGGCGCCATCAAAGAAGCGGCGGCCATAGGCGTCGTAGGTAAGATTGGTGATCTGCAACATTCGGGAAAACGCGGGAATAAAAGGGGTTGCGAAAGCGGTGGCCCTCGCTATAAGGCAGCGCAACGCAAACGCAAAACAAAATTGGAACATCACATGTCCCGTACCTTCTCGATCATCAAGCCGGACGCCACGCGCCGCAACATCACCGGCGAAGTCAATGCCGTCATCGAAAAGGCCGGCCTGCGCATCGTCGCTCAGCGCCGTATCCTGATGACGCAGGCTCAAGCCGAGCAGTTCTACGGCGTTCACAAGGAGCGTCCGTTCTTCGGTGAGCTGGTTGGCCAGATGACCGCCGCTCCGGTCGTCGTCCAGGTTCTGGAAGCCGACAACGCCGTGCCGAAGTACCGTGAAGTCATGGGCGCCACGAACCCTGAGCAAGCCGCTGAAGGCACGCTGCGCAAGCTGTTCGCGCTGTCCATCGGTGAAAACTCGGTCCACGGTTCGGACTCGGATGAGAACGCGGCGATTGAAATCGCGCAGTTCTTCACCGAAGACCAGATCGTCGGCTAAGACTTACGGGGTGTGGGGGTGAGGAGCGCCGATTTGCTCAAAGAGCAAATCGGATGAAATCAGTACTAAATGTACTGATTTTCGCGACGAACGCCCGGAGCCATGCGAAGGGCGACCCCACAAAAC
Source organism: Asticcacaulis sp. P4_H10 (assembly GCF_056400965.1). Lineage (NCBI taxonomy): Bacteria > Pseudomonadati > Pseudomonadota > Alphaproteobacteria > Caulobacterales > Caulobacteraceae > Asticcacaulis > Asticcacaulis sp. P4_H10. The sequence goes on from NZ_JBFUKH010000008.1 coordinate 63,992, forward strand.
CTTGTTTATTCTAAAAGAAAAGCCTCGCCCTTTTGGGGCGGGGCTTTTCTTTTAGATCAGGGAAGTCTTGGGGCCACAGGCCCCAACCCCCATAAGCTTAACGGCGCTCCAGCTCCTCATTGAGAGCCTGCAACCCGTACACTTTCCCAAGCACCTCACCAATCGCCGCTGCAGACAAAGACACCGACCGGTTCAACTGCGCGTCATAGGCAAACGCCCCGCCCAGCGAATGGATATTGCCGTCGAAGACCGTGCCGATCACCGCGCCATTGGCATTCACAACCGGCGAGCCGGAATTACCGCCGACAATATCGGTCGTGGTCGTAAAGTTCAGCACTGTGTTGCCGTTCAGCTTCCCCTTGGCCTCTTCGAACGGGTCCGACAGAACATACGGATCATGGCCGGTTGCACGGGCATACAACCCCGAAATCCGCGTCACCGGCGCGACCGTCTTGCCACGCCACGTCCAGCCATTGACCTTGCCAAACGACAGGCGCGGCGTGTAGGTCGCATCCGGATAGGTCGAGGTGCCATAGTAGCGAAAGCGTACCTTCGCGATCTTCTCGGTGGCGATTCGTGTCGGCGCATTGACGCGCCGATCCATCTCCTGCCGCAGGGCTCGCGCTGCCGGATCAAGCTTGATGGCGTACTGGATCATCGGGTCGTCCGACGCCTTGATCGCCGCCATTCCGCCTTCCCACAACTGCGTACGGAACTCGGTGTCGTCGAGCCGCGAGCCGTCCACCAGCCGCTCGGCCAGGCCTTCGGGCGACTCATCGCCCAGCAGCAATTGGGTTTCGGCCGCGTCATTCGTCAGGTACTCGCGCGCCTTGGCCAGACGGAACTCCAGATAGAGCTTTTCCAGTGGCTTTTCGATCGGCCACGGCGACAGCAGGTCGCGGCGCAGGGTGGCCAAACGTGGATCGGCGAACTCCGGCAGCCGCTCGGCCGACGGCTTTTCCATCTCCGCGGCGTGGCGGACAAGCTTGCGCGCGATGGCGAACAGGGTCGAGTTGTTCGGCGCCTGCTCGAGGAAATGGTAGGGCAGGTACAGCTCGGCATTGGCCTTCTGCGCCGCCGCGATCTCGGCCCACGGATCGCCGATCTCTTTCCTGAGACGGCCTTTCACACTGGCCTTAAGCAAGGCTTCTTCCTTGCGCTTGGCGGCCATGATGCGGGGGTTGCGCAGCGCCAGGTCCTGACCGGCGGCCGATTTGAAGCCGTTTTCGACCATGAACAACGCATCCGACGAAATGCGTTTGGTGTCGTCATTGATGCGCGAATAGGCGACCAGACGGCCGCGCAGCTCCGACTTCATCGCCAGCATCGGCGGCCCGATGACGTCGCGCTGGGTCTCAAGCTGCGATACGGTCCACAGCCGCTGCGTCCAGCCGGGATTGCCGGGGACGAAGACCGGCTCACCCGTCTTGGGTTCGACCGGCGCCCAGGTCAGGTGCTGAGGTGTCGCCGCGGGCGCGCTGTGGTCGTACAGCCGCATGAAGGCGACGTCGAAGCCATAGCGCGGGAAGTTGAAATTGTCCGGGTCGCCACCGAAATAGGCGGCGCGGAAATCCGGAGCGAAAACAAGGCGCAGGTCGGTATATCTGCGGTACTTGTAGAGCTTGTACTGGCCACCCTGATATAGCGCCACCACCTGGCAACGCAGGGTCGTGTCGTCGCCGCAGCCGGCAGCTTCGATTTCGGCGAAACGGGCATTCTGCGCTTTCAGAAAGGCATCGCCCTTGAGGCCGCGCGTCACGCGATTAACATCAGTCGTATGGTCGCTGACGCTGAGCAGGATTTCGGCCGCCATGCCGGGGCAGGCCTCTTCTTCATCGCGCGCGGAGACGACGAAGCCTTCGTCTATATGGTCTTCGCCGGCCGACGATATGGCGCGCAGGCATTCGAAGACGCAGTGATGATTGGTCATCATCAGGCCTTCGGACGACAGGACGGTGCCGGTGCAGCCGCTGTTGATGCGCGCGGTCGCCGCCTGAAGCCGGTTCAGCCACGGCTGGTCAATGCGCGTGCCGTAGGTCTTGTTGATGCGGGCCACCGGCACATTGTCGAACGTCCACATGCCTTCTTCGGCCACAGCGGGCGCGACGCAGGCAAATGCGGTAATCCCGGCAAGGAATGGGACGATCTTAAGCAACTTCATCCGGCAATGTTACAGTAGCAACCTTAATTGACAAAGAAATCAGCGATTACAAATTCGTAAGGTCCTGGTTCAACGGCTTGGACAATACCAGACGGACCGCCTCAGGGTAAAGCTTGTGTTCTTCAGCCAGCACGCGTTTGCCTAAAATGTCAGCCGTGTCTTCCGGGAAGACCGGCACGCGCGCCTGCAGGATGGTTTCGCCTTCGTCCACGCCCGGCGTGACCCAATGGACGGTCGCGCCGTGTTCGGCAACGGCGGCTTCGATGGCGCGTTCGTGGGTGTGCAGGCCCTTGAAGTCTGGCAGGAGGGCAGGGTGGATGTTGATCATCCGGCCGTTCCACGTCTCGACCAGCCACGGCGTCAGGATGCGCATATAGCCGGCCAGGCAGATGAACTGGATGTTCGCGGCCGTCAGGTGTTCGTGGATGGCGCGCTCGTGCGCTTCGCGGTCCTTGTTGAACAGCTTATGATCAACCGCAACAGTCTTGATGCCGCGTTCGCCCGCCCAGGCGAGGCCGGCCGCTGACGGATCATTGGAAACCACCAGCGCGATTTCCGCCGGAAAGTCAGGCGCCTGCGCGGCTTCGACCAGCGCCATCATGTTGGAGCCACGGCCGGAGATAAAGATGGCGGTTTTTGTCTTTTGAGAAGTCATCGGCTCAAAACCCCCTCTCCCCACCTGAGGGGAGAGGGTTGGGGTGAGGGGTTCTTGTCGGAGAGATCAAGCGCTGTCGCATCAACCCCTCATCCGGTCCTGCGGACCACCTTCTCCCCTCAGGTGGGGAGAAGGGATGTTAAACCTTCTTCGTCAGTTGCCCGCAGACAAACGCATCTTCACCGGCATTCAACAAAGCCGCCAGAACCGCATCGGCGTTCTTCGGCGACACATAAATCACAAAGCCAACGCCGCAGTTGAACGTGCGCAGCATCTCATGCTTGTCGATGCCACCGGCTTCCATCAGCCACTTGAACACCGGCGGGAATTCAAACCCGTCGAAATCGAACGTCGCCGTCAGATCCTCACGCACGCCCCGATCCGGATTCTCGATCAGACCGCCGCCAGTGATGTGGGCGCCGCCCTTGATCAGGCCGGCCTTCATAAGCGGCAGGACCGACTTGATATAGATGCGCGTCGGTTCCAGCAACGCCTGGGCCAGCGACAGGTCCTTGGCGAATGGCGCCGGGCTGGCCCACGTCAAACCGGCAACCTCGACCACCTTACGGATCAGCGAATAGCCATTGGAGTGCGGACCCGACGAGGCGAGGCCGATAACCAGGTCGCCTTCGCGCTGGTCGTCGAACTTCGGCAGGACAGCATCGCGATTGACCGCGCCAACCGAGAAACCGGCCAGGTCGTAGTCACTGTCGCCATACATACCGGGCATTTCAGCCGTCTCACCGCCAACCAGCGCACAGCCGGCGCGCTTGCAGCCCTCAGCGATACCGGCGACGACGCGGCGGGCCGTATCGACGTCCAGCTTCGACGTCGCATAGTAGTCGAGGAACATCAGCGGCTCGGCGCCCTGGGCCAGCAGATCGTTGACGCACATGGCGACCAGGTCGATGCCGACCGTGTCGTGGCGGTGGGTTTCGATGGCGATCTTGAGCTTGGTGCCGACGCCGTCGGTGGTCGTGACGATCAAAGGATCATCATACCCGGCCGCCTTCAGGTCGAACAGCGCGCCGAACCCGCCCAGCGACGGTTCGGCGCCTGGACGGCGCGTTGCCTTGGCCAAAGGTTTGATGGCGTCGACCAAAGCCTCGCCGGCGTCGATATCGACTCCCGACTGGGCGTAGGTCAGACCGTTCTTTAATTCCGCCATTGTGGAAAAATCCTGCAAATTAGGGTATGGGCTGCGTTTCGGCTCTGCTATAGCGACAAAATGAGTCCAATTACAAATACTACTGATCTGATTGCCTTCTGTGATCTGCTGAAGACCGCTCCGTTCATCACGGTAGACACGGAATTCATGCGGGAAACCACCTACTGGCCCAAACTGTGCCTCATTCAGGCCGCCAGTGAAGAGCATTCCGCGATTATCGATCCGCTGGCCCGCGATATCGACCTGAAGCCGTTTCTCGACATTCTTGCCGACGAATCGATTCTCAAGGTCTTCCACGCCTGCCGCCAGGACATGGAAATCTTCGTCAATCTCGGCGTCATGCCGACGCCGGTGTTCGACACCCAGGTCGCCGCCATGGCCGCGGGCTATGGCGATCAGGTCGCCTATGATTCGCTGGTGCGCCAGAAACTGAAGATCGACCTCGACAAGGGCTCGCGGTTTACCGACTGGGCACGCCGTCCGTTAAGCGACCAGCAACTGCAATATGCGCTGGGCGATGTGACGCACCTTACCAAGGTCTATGTCCGCCTGCGCGACCGCCTGGCCAGGGAAGGCCGGCTGGAGTGGGTGCAGGACGAAATGAAGGCGTTGACGCACATGACGCTCTATTCCACCAGTCCCGAAGACGCCTGGCGCCGCCTGAAGCCGCGCAAGACCTCGGCCAAATATATGGGCGTCTTCGCCCAGGTCGCCGCCTGGCGCGAACGCACCGCCCAGGAACGCGACATGCCGCGCGGCCGGATCCTCAAGGACGAGGGCGTCGACGAGATCGCCACCCAGTGCCCGACGGATTCAGCGGCCTTCGATCAGTTGCGTTCGACATCGAAGGGCTTTGGCGCTTCGAAGTTCGGCCTGGAACTGACCGATATCATTCGCGCCGTGCTCAAGAACCCCGAAGCCTATGCGCCCAAGGTTGACCGCTCGCCGCCGCCGGTCCAGGTGCCGGCCTCGGTCGTTGAACTGCTCAAGGTCTTGCTGCGTATCCGCTGTGAAGAGGAAAACGTCGCGCCCAAGCTGTTGGCGACCGTGTCCGACCTCGAAAAGATCGCGCTCGACGACAATGCCAATGTTCCTGCCCTGCAGGGCTGGCGCCGGCGTTTGTTCGGCGAGGATGCGCTCAAGCTCAAGCGCGGTGAACTCGCACTGGTGCTGAATGGCACCAAGGTCGAGGTCGTCGAACTGGACTAAGCGATATGCCGAAAAGTGTGCAGCGGTTTTCGGCAAAAATATCGCGTTAAGCAAAAACCAGAATATGGGAATTATCGATCCTCATATTCTAGGCTGTTTTTGTTAGGCCCCTCGGGAATCGTCTGTTAACCTTTTTTGACAGGTGAGACTGGAACGATGAGAGGGCTTCGATGAACAAGGCAACAACTGCCACGCCCGCGACAGCCGCAGGAACGGCTACGTGGACCACGGCGCTGAAGGCGGGGGTATTCCTGCTGGTCATGATGCGTCTGGCCGGAGGACTCTATGGCTTCTTCTGGGGCGTGTTTTCGCTGCCGCAGCTTGATAGCCTGCTCGGCGCCTGGCACGTCACCGAATATGCCCAGGCGGTCGGGACAATCCTGAGTTTGGCCCTTGTTCCACTGACCTTTGCGCTTCTATTCGTGCTGTCGCCGCTGGTCGGCTGGTGGATCTATTCGCGCGTCGAACCGGCCAAACATAATCTTGTCGGTTGGGGCGCAGTCGGGTTCTACCTGTTGGGCGACACGATCCTCAGTGTCTTCACAGGCATCTACAGCGTCATGGCGCTGGCCGCTGGCGCTTTGATCGTCGGGCTTTACACCATGTTCTGGATGGGCATCGGCTTCAACCTCGCTAAGCTGTTCCGGATCAAGCTGTAGGGCTACGGTTCACAGCCTTTTAAAACAAGGGGTCAGCGCCGGGCGCAGGCCCCTTTTTCGTATGCCTTGTAGCGATTGAAGACATAGTCCTTGCCGTTCCAGCGATGGATCGGAAAACAAAACCCCGGCCCGCCGATTTCGACATCAGGCCAGCCACCGGGCGTCTTGACCGAGGTCGGAAGAAAGGTCGGAATGCCCGGGCTGCTGTACAGCACCTTCCACGGGCCTGTCGCGACGGCTTTCGTCATTACGAAGAAACCCTGCTCCGCCTGACCATAGCAAAAGCTGCCACTATCCATCAGGACGAGGTCCTTGATGCCGTCGCCATTGAGGTCGCGATAGCCGTTTTCGGCGACTTCAGCTATGCCATATTGAGCGTCGGCGCAGCCGGTCCACTGGCCGTTTTTCCGGACCATACCGGCGGCCTTGAAGGCAGCGTCGAGATCGGCGGGTTTGTCGGCGGCTGCAAAGGCCGGAGCTGCCAGCATCGCAGCAACACAGATCGCAAGTCCAAGACGCTTCATCACACATCTCCCCATTAACGACGATGGGAGATAACGCCGTTTTTTGACGTCTTGCAAGCCTAGAGCGATATGCCAAAAAAGTGTGCAGCGGTTTTTGGCTAAATATCGCGACAAAACAAAACCTAGAGCATGATGGCGGTTCGACCTAAACGCATCATGCTCTAGTTCGACAGGATCGCCAGGTTGAGCTTTAACGCTTGCGCTAACGCCCGCGCGCGCTTGCGGGTCTGTTCGCCCAGCAGCAGGTCTTCCCAGCCGGGCTCAGCGCGGAGCGTCAATTGACGGTCATGCTGGCGGACCGAAGCTAACTCCAACAGCTTGGCGGACTTGGCTGACAGGTCGCAGCCGAGCCGCAACAGCAGGCCCAGTTGCGTCGCCAGGGTCAGACCATCTTCGCCGAGAATACGGCTGATCAGAACCGGCTCTTTCAGATAGGCGTCGCCGCTGTAGCGCGTGAACAGGGTGCAGGCCAGAAAGACGCGTTCTTCGTGGGTCTGTCCGGCGATCGGCGCGCGCAGAACCTGGTCGCACACCAGGTCGGCGCGGTGATCCGGGTGCAGACGCGCACCGATGTCCGACAGCTTTGCCGCCGCGCGGGTCAGCTTTTCCGACGGCTTGTCGACAATGCCTTCGGCGCGGCCGTAAAAGGCCAGCGCCCATTCCGACAGGGCAGGGCCCAAGTCATCGTTCAGCCCCAGGCGACTGCCCAGCGCCCCGCAGCCGGCGATCAAAGGATCGTCGTCCTTGACGGCGGGGTCGAGGGCGTCGAACAACAGGCCTTCGCGCAGACCAAACGCCGAAAAGCAGATCGATTCGAAGCGGAAGGTCTCGATCAGGCCTTGCAGCACCAGGGCGGCATAGCCGATGTTTTCGACGCGGCGCTTGGTGATGCCGCGCACCTTTTCCAGCGACGACGGCGACTGCAGGGCGATCAGGCGCGCGATCGACAGGGCTTCGCGGGCGGGAAGTTCAAATTGCTGAATGACATGCAGCGGATAGTTCTGCTTCTGCATCCAGATGAGCGCCAGGTTGCGCCACGCGCCACCGACAGCGTGGAACTGGCCGCCGGAAAAACGATCCTTGAGCGGCTCAAGGTGGCTGACGATCGTCGCGTAGGTCTTGTCGGGATCGACAGGCTTGGGGGCGCCCAGGGCAAAAGGCCCAAGCGGCAGGGTAATGCCGTTGTGTCCGGGTTCGATGTCGAGGCCGATCAGTTCCAGGCTGGAGCCCCCGAGATCGCCGACAATACCCTTGGCGTCGAGATGGCCGCAATGGACGCCCTGGGCCGAGTAATAGGCTTCCTCGACGCCGGTCAGCACGCGGATGTCAAAGCCCGTCTGCACCTTGACGGCCGCCACGAAGTCAGGCCCGTCGCGCGCTTCACGCACCGCGGCGGTCGCCACGACGTGCAGCCCGTCGAGTTCGAACGATTCGAGAATGGCCTTGAAGCGGCGCAGTGCGATTAGGCTATCGCGCACGCCGTCCTTGTTCAGCAGCCCCGTCGTCCACATTTCGCGGCCGAGACCCGCCAGCACCTTTTCGTTGAACACCGGCCAGATCGACCGGCCTTCGATACGATAGATGACCAGACGCACCGAGTTGGAGCCGATGTCGATGACAGCGCTATTGTAATTCAAAACTCAGCTCCGCGAGAGCGATATCCGAAACAAAGTTCGGCGCAGCCAAAAGTGTCCAGCGGTTTTCGGCGAAATATCGCAACAAACAAACATTGGAGCGGGATAGCGCTTTAGCGCATTCCGCTCCAATGGCACGCAGGGCTGGTTTGCCTCGTCAGGCGGTTTGAATGCAAGACATATTTACGTTTGCGAACAGCCGCCTCAGCGTGCGGCCTTGCGCGCGCCGACGTGATCGAAGGCCCTCGGCATGTCCTTGACGCCGCGGCCACGGCCAGACAGTGATGGATTGGTCATGAAATAGTCGTGCGCGGAGAAGGGCTTATCCAGCCCACTTATATCGATGTGCGAATAGGTGCCGTCAGTACCCAACTGCCAGGAATGGGCCTCGTCATTGAGGTTGGCGACCATGATCTGGTCCAGAACCTGACGATGAACGGTCGGGTTTTCAACCGGGATCATCACTTCGACGCGGCGATCCAGATTGCGGCTCATCCAGTCGGCGGACGAGATGAAGACGCGCGCCTGCTCCGACGGCATGGCCTGGCCATTGGCGAAACAGACGATGCGCGAGTGCTCAAGGAAGCGGCCGACGATCGACTTGACGCGGATGTTTTCCGAAACGCCCGGCACGCCCGGACGCAGGCAGCAGATCCCGCGCACGACCAGGTCGATCTGCACGCCGGCCTGGCTGGCCTGGTACAGCTTCCTGATGACGAAGGGATCGACGAGGGCATTCAGTTTCGCCCAGATCTGCGCCGGTTTGCCTGCCTTGGCGTTCAAAATCTCCTGGTCGATCAGGTGCATGATGCCCAGTTTCAAGGTAACGGGTGAGAAATAGAGCTTCTCCATGACCTCGGGGCGGGCATAGCCGGTGATGAAGTTGAAGACGCGCATGGCGTCACGGCACATCTCGGCATTGGTCGTGAACAGGCTGAGGTCGGTGTAAACCTTGGCCGTGATCGGGTGGTAGTTGCCGGTGCCGAAGTGGCAGTAGGTGCGCAAGCCGTCACCTTCACGGCGCACCACGACCGACAGCTTGGCGTGGGTCTTGTACTCGACGAAGCCATAGACGACGTGGACGCCAGCCTGTTCCATGGCCCGCGCCCAGCGCAGGTTGGCCTCTTCGTCAAAGCGCGCCTTGATTTCGACCAGCGCCGTGACGTTCTTGCCCTGCTCGGCGGCCTCGATCAAAGCCGCGACGATCGGCGAGTCCTTTGAGGTCCGGTAGAGCGTCTGCTTGATGGCGATGACATTTGGGTCGCGCGCCGCCTGACGGACGAACTGGATGACGGCATCGAAGCTTTCGAACGGGTGGTGGACCAGGATGTCCTTCTCGCGGATCGCGTTGAACATGTCGCCGCCATTGTCGCGGATGCGCTCGGGGAAGCGCGGTTCGAACGGGCGGAATTTCAGGTCGTTGCGGTCCGACGGGATCAGCTTCGACAACTCAGCCATGCCGAGGATGCCGTTGATCTGGACCTCGTCCTGCGGCGCGACGTGCAACTGTTCGACGATGAAGGCGCGCAGGTCGTCGGGCATGCCGGCGTCGATCTCGACGCGCACCACGGACCCCAGGCGGCGCTGCTTGATCAGGGCCTCGAACTCACGGACCAGGTCTTCGGCTTCTTCCTCCAGTTCGATATCCGAATCGCGCAGGACACGGAACAGGCCGCGCCCGGCGATATCAAAGCCCGGGAAGAGGCGGTGAATAAACAAAGAGACGAAGTTCTCGAGCGAGATGAACTTGCGCCGGGCGGGGCTGCCGTCTGCCGGTTTGCGTGCCGTGTCGATTTCCCAGAAGCGCTTGACGCCGTTGGGGATCGGCACCAGGGCGTACATCGACTTCATATCGAAGCGCCGTACCAGCTTCAGCACGATCGAGAAGCCGAGATTGGCGATGAACGGGAAAGGATGCGCCGGATCGATCGCCATCGGCGTCAGGATCGGGAACAGCTGGCTGTCGAATTCGCGATCCAGCCACGCCTTGTCGGTCTTGTTGACATCCTGCGGATCGACGACGATCAGGCCCTTGTCTTCCAGTTCATCGCGAACTTTCAGCCAGATGGCCTGCTGCTTGGCCATAAGCTGGCTGGCGACGCGGTTGACCGACTCAAGCTGTTCGGCGGGCGTATGGCCGTCCTCGGACAGGACGCGCACGCCTTCACGCACCTGGCCCTGCAGGCCGGCGACGCGCACCATGTAGAATTCGTCGAGGTTGTTGGCCGAAATCGACAGGAAGCGCAGGCGCTCCAGCAGCGGGTGATTGGGGTTTTCCGCTTCCTCGATGACGCGCTTGTTGAAGGCCAGCCAGGACAGTTCGCGGTTGATATAGAAGGCGCCGCCCAGGCGCTCCAACTGCGACAGGTCGACGATTTCCGGCAGAACCGGCACCGGCTCACCAAGGCCGGCCTGCGCTTCGGCCAAGGCATCGGCATCGGGTTCGGAAGGGATGGTCGCGGCACTGGAATCGGTCATGAAGCAGAAAGGCTCGAAGAATTGTCAGAAAACGCTTTAACTATAACGCCAAACTCTCTCTAAGCCTTTAAAGAAACGCTCAGGTATCGTCACTTTCGGTTTCGCCGAACGGCAGCTTTTGGCTGTGTTCGAAGAAGTCGCGCGCCAGGACGCGCGTAAAAGCGCGACCATTGGCATAGTGCTCCAGCTCCGTGACAATTTTTTGAAGGGCAGCGACCGAACGGTCGGCGCGGCTGGCAATATAGGCGACGGCGTCGGGCGAGGGCGAAATGGCGCGCTGGGCGAACAGGGTCGACAGGATGGCCTCAAGCAGGGCGTCGTCGGGCTCGGGCAGGGGCATGAGGCGCATGGCGCGCAGCCGCGACTGCCAATCCGGCAGCGTCACGGTCCATGTGAGCGGGTGGGCGCGGCTCAGCAGGACAAGGTAGCCGCCAGAAGCATGGACGGTATTGAACAGGTGGAACAAGGTCTCTTCAGAAGCTGTGTCGGCGTTATCGACGACGTAGCTTTGGCCAGGGACGATCTGAATCCTCGCAGTATCCGCCGCCTCGACAAACACGCCGGCGTGGGACTCGGCGAAGATATGCCCCAGGTGCGTCTTGCCGCTGCCTTCGGGACCAACGATCAGCAAGTGCGGCGCAAGCCACGTTTCCGGTCGCAGCAGGGCGTCGAGCACTGGACGCACCGCGCCGCCCACGACAAAGCGATCGCGGCTGAAGCGGTCAATGGCGACAAGATCGAGGGGCAGTTGCTGCATCCATCGAATCTAGGCCGTGCGTCGCCTCAACACAACTGTCAGCCTGTGGACGGCAGTAAAGGCTTGTGGATCACCCCTTCGGCTGCGCCGGAGCCGGATTAGCCTTCCTCGCCGGCGGCCTGGTCGAAACCGAGGCGCCTTCGGCCTTGGCGTCAGCAAACAGAGCCCCGCAATTGCTGTCCTTGGCGTAGTTTAACGGTAGTAACGGCACGATCGATTGCAGCGCAAGCGTCAACCCACCCTGGACGACCGCCGGTCCGGCGTCGATGCCGACCTTGGGCTGGGTCAGCTGGCCACCGATGACAATCGGCGCATTGATTCGCAGCAGGCGGAACTTCTTCGGCTTGCCCTTCAGGACGAACCGCATGCTTTCGTCGTTGAGATTGACCGTACCCTTGCCGGTGACAAGCACCACGCCGGTATCAAAGACGATATAGCGCGATTGCAGCACACCATTCTTGACGTCGAAATGGGCGACGGCGCAGCGGATATCGGTCTCCTTCTTGTCCTTCGACAGGTACATGAACAGACCCTTGCTGGCATTGACGCCCATCAGTTCGGCCAGGCTCTGGCGGATCGTGCCGGCGGGAATGACGGCGGTCAGTTCGCCATTGGCGGTCGCAGCGGCCTTATGGACCGAATTGCCTGAGCCCCTGGCGATGACCCGGGCATTCAGGATGCCTTCCAGCGGTTCGCCGCCACCGATCTGCGGCACGAAGTCCTGGACGCGCACACCGGTCAGACGCAGGTCGATATTGTTGGTCTGGGTGGTATTGCGCGCATCGATCCTGGCCGTCCCTTGAAGCCGACCCTGCGGGAAGGCAAAGTCGATCGGATCGACGATCAATAGCCCCTTGTCGAGCGTAGCGCCGACGCTGACTTCGCGCAGCGGCATGTTGGGCACGGCCTTCACCGACAGGGCGCGGTATCGGACTTTGGCGTCCATGCCGCGGATACGTGCCACATCAAGCGTCGCGTCGGGCAGCAGACGGCGGCCGGCGGTCGGACGCGGGGCCGCACTCAGTTCCGGCGCTTCGGGCGCATTGGCGTCGGTGGCGCCAAAGACAGCGCCGAGGTCACGGAAGTCGAGCGCGCGCGAATTGAGATCGGCCGTCAGATACGGCCGTCCATCATTGCGCGTATCGACGGTCATGACGCCGTTGATATCGCTGCTGCCGATGCGGCCCTTGATGGCATTGACCCTGTAGACACGATCGTCGCGACGAACATTGGCCGCGACATTGTAGGACGGCGTATTGGGCAGGGTCAGGCCGGTGAGATAGTAAAGGTCCGCCAGGTTGCGGCCGGACACCGTCACGGCGCCCTCAAGCTGTCCCAGATCGAACGGATGGATGACCCTGCCATTGGCGGTCAGCTTCGTGGCGCCGGCGCGCACCGTCATGTCGAACGGGTAGGGCTGGCTGGTCCGGACATTCAGCAGAGGCCCGCCGGTCGCGTTCAGTTCGAACACCTTGCCGTTCAGTGAGCCGTCGCCGGTCAAACCAAAGGCCTGGCGCGAGCCATTGGCCTTTTCGTGGGCATTGACCGTGCCCGTGAACCTCAGCTTGTTCTGAAGGCTGGTCATCTCCACCTTGCCATCGTTGATAATAAAATTCTTGATCAGCGGCAGCTTGGTCGGCTCACCCTTTTTCTTACCATCACTGAAGTCCCAGTTGGCCCGGCCTTTGGCGTCCTGATAGAGGAAGACGTTCGGCTGATCGATCTGCAGGCGCGGCAGGACGATCTTGCCAGTCAGAATGGGCAGGAATTCGGCCGTTACCGCGACACGACGGGCGGTCGCTATATTACGCTCAGGTCCCCAGCCGGGACGGGCGATGCGCAAACCGTCAATCGTTGCGTCCGGCGTCCAGCGAAACAGATGAACCCTCAGATTGCCATCGATAGCGACCGGGCGGTTGAGCTTCCCCGACGCAATCGACGACACGATCCCACGCGCCCAGTTCCAGTTCGGATTGGCGAGGAACACAAAGACCGCTACGATCAGCACGGCGACAAAGACAAGAACCCACTTCGCCCAACGCGGCAGGCGCTTCAGGTCGTGCCAGAATGCGCGGCCGGCGTCGGCAAGTGCGATACCTGCCTTGCGCAGCCAGGCGCGCACTGTGTCCAGGTCGCCATGGTCCGTCGCAGCGACGTCAGTCTGATTGGGTTCGGCACGTTGGTCATCGTTTTGACGCCGCGCCAGGCGACCGTTACGCATGATAACACCTGAAGGCTTCCCAGCGGGTGCGCAACGGTGGGGCAGGGAGCATCAGAAATCGATTTGATTTTGTTCCGAAAATCTTCGGACGGGGTAGGGCTCTGCCACGTCAAGCGCTTTCCCGTTCGAGGGCAAGGCGCGCGAAAAGGCTCCGGATCAACATTGACGAGCTGATTGCCAAACGCGAGCCGCCGGACTGCCCCCTCAGACAGTCCGGCGCGCTACCCGGAAGACCTCCAGGCGATGACAACGAACGCGAGCGGTGTGATCATGTTCACACCCTCCCTCCAACACGTCCGGCGTCTCCGCCTTTCCGCCCAGTCAGGGTTGCCAGTCCTTCGGGAAGGCTGGCACATCGTCGGTCAACCAGGCGGTTGCCGCGATCATGGTGAATACGGTTTTTTGTGCTTCGACGCTCCGGCTCATGACTTTGAGCGCTTCCAGAGTGTCGGCGACCTGCGCCTGTTTCTCCGGAGTCGCCAGCATGTCCCAGGCGGTCTTGAGATCCTTCCAGCGCACCTTGATGTGCGTATCTTCGAGGTTAACCGTCTCCATGCCGCAACCCTAGCGTAAGCCTTGCGGCGCACCATCCGTTGCGATGGCCGTCATCCGTCGTGGCGGAGGAGTTTAGGAGCCTGTATCACGGAGCGCATATCGCTTTCCGTCTTGACAATACCGGCGCAACATGTGCCCTTCGCCGCCTGATTTTCTATGGGCTGGACTGATTACATGCACATCTACCGTTCACATACCTGCGGCGCCCTCCGGGCTTCTGACGCGGGCCAGGCTGTCCGCCTGTCGGGCTGGATTCACCGTAAGCGCGACCACGGCGGCCTGCTGTTCATCGACCTGCGCGACCACTATGGCCTGACCCAGCTGGTGTTCAATCCGTCGTCGCCCGGTTTCGCCAAGGTCGAGCGCCTGCGCGCCGAAAGCGTCATCCGCATCGACGGCACGGTCGTGGCGCGGGATGCCGACGTGATCAATGCCAACCTGCCCACCGGCGCGATCGAAGTCGTCGTCAATGAGGTCGAGGTCCTGTCGGAAGCCGCCGAGCTGCCGCTGCCGGTCTTCGGCGAGCCCGACTATCCGGAAGAGCTGCGCCTCAAGAACCGCTTCCTCGACCTGCGCCGCGAGACCCTGCACAAGAATATCGTCCTGCGTTCCAAGGTCATCCAGTCGATCCGCAACCGTATGGTCGAGCAGGGCTTCCTTGAGTATCAGACGCCGATCCTGACGGCCTCATCGCCCGAAGGCGCGCGCGACTTCCTGGTGCCGTCGCGTCTGCACCCGGGCAAGTTCTACGCGCTGCCGCAGGCACCGCAGCAGTTCAAGCAACTGTTGATGGTTTCCGGTTTCGACCGCTACTTCCAGATCGCGCCGTGCTTCCGCGACGAAGACCTGCGCGCCGACCGCAGCCTGGAATTCTACCAGCTCGACGTCGAGATGAGCTTCGTGACCCAGGAAGACGTTTTCGCGGCCATCGAGCCATTGATGCACGGCCTGTTCACCGAATTCGGCGAAGGCAAGCGTGTTTCATCCTATCCGTTCGTACGCATCCCCTACAAGGACTCGATCGCCAAGTACGGTTCGGACAAACCCGACCTGCGCAACCCGATCGAAATGCAGGACGTGTCGGATCATTTCCGCGGCGGCGGCTTCGGCCTGTTCGCGCGCATCCTGGAAACCGCCTCAAATGCCGTCTGGGCGATTCCGGCGCCGAAGGGCGGTTCGCGTGCCTTCTGTGACCGCATGAATTCGTGGGCGCAGGGCGAAGGACAGCCGGGCCTGGGTTACATCTTCTGGTCGGAAGACCAGGGTGCATGGGGCGGCCCGATCGCCAAGAACCTCGGCGCCGACGCCACGACCGCGCTGATGACGTCGCTGGGCCTGGGGCAGGGCGATGCCGCCTTCTTCGCCGCCGGCGATCCGAAGGTGTTCTACAAGTTCGCTGGCTCGGCCCGCACCAAGGTTGGCACTGACCTGAACCTGGTTGATGAAGACCAGTTCAAGTTCTGCTGGATCGTCGACTTCCCGATGTTCGAGTGGAACGAGGACGAAAAGAAGGTCGACTTCTCGCACAACCCGTTCTCGATGCCGCAGGGTGAGATGGAAGCGCTTGAGACGCGCGACCCGCTGGAGATCCTGGCCTATCAGTACGACATCGTCTGCAACGGTTATGAGCTGTGCTCGGGCGCGATCCGGAACCACAAGCAGGAGATCATGCTGAAGGCGTTCGAAATCGCCGGCTATGGCGCTGATGTGGTCGAAGCGCAGTTCGGCGGCATGCTGAATGCGTTCAAATACGGCGCGCCGCCGCACGGTGGCCTGGCGCCGGGTATCGACCGGATCGTCATGCTGCTGGCCGGCCAGACGGCTATCCGCGAAGTCATTGCCTTCCCGCTGAACCAGCAGGGCCAGGACGTGATGATGAGCGCGCCATCGGGGGCTTTGGAGAAGCAGTTGAAGGAACTGCATATCCGGACGGCTTTGCCGATCAAGGTGTAACGCACTCGCAAACCGTATGGGCGTGGGGTCCCATGGCGGGCGAAAGCTATACTTTCGCCACGGCATACCCCACAAACCTTTATTTCAAAGAAAAACCCTCGCCCAAAAAAGGCGAGGGTTTTTCTTTGAAGGGAAGACTTGGGGCCGCAGGCCCCAAACCCCATAAGCTTATCGGAGCGTGCACACCGGGATGCGCAGGCCGCGCGGCAGTTCGGTGGCTTCATCGCCGCAGGTCTGGTCGAGCTGGCGCTGGGTCAGGCCGACGGCCGAACGCATCTCGGCGCCAGAGAAGTTGACGCCATCGAGGGTCGCGCCCTTGAAATTCGCACCTTCCAGATAGGCGCCGACGAAGACGGCGTTGGTGAGGTTGCTGCCGGCAAAGCTGGCGCGGCCGAAGAGCGAGGCGGTGCCGTCGAGCTCGCGCAGGTCACTGCCGGCGAAGATCGAGCCGTTGAACACGCCCATGGACAGGTCGGCCTGGCGCAGGCGGGCGCCGGCGAAATTCTTGTTACGCAGTTCGCGGCCGTTGAAGTCGGCCTGGAACAGGTTGCACTTGGGGCAGCTGGCGCCGGACTGGGCGCGGCCGATTTGAGCGGCGTTCTGCGCATAGGCGGGGGCCGAAAGGGCTGCAAGGGCCAGAATGGCGAGAACGATACGTTTCATAAGGGAACACCTTCGCTGTTTGGCTGAGTGCTAAGCAAGATGGATGCCGCTCTCTTTCTCCTCCCTGTCGCGCAGCGATGGGGAGGGGAACCACCAGCGGCGCGAAGCGACGGCGCAGCGGTGGAGGGGTACGCCGCCTGCGCTATACCCGTCCGTCGTTTGCTAACGCAAACGCCACCTCCCCACCGCTTCGCGCTAGGGAGGAGGGAGCTACTCAACTCGCCAGGCCGGACCGCTACCCGTTCTCGACATCCTCTTCGACCGCTTCGCGCAGGTCGTCTGTCGCCGCCGACTTCCGTCCGAACGGCACGACCACCAGATTGCCGGTCGCTGTCCCACGCGCAAAACCCTTCGAAATCAATTGCGAAGCGGGCAGGGCCTCATCCGGCGGATTATCGCCCGAGCCAAGACCATCCGCGTTCAACGCGTCCGGATCGGCATTGGCCAGGTCTTCGCGATCGAGGTACGAAATCGCCAGCTCGCGGAAGATATAGTCGAGGATTGACGTCGCCGACCGCACGCGGTCATTGCCCGTCACCGGGCCTGCGGGTTCAAAGCGCGTAAACACATAGGCGTCGACGAACTCGTCCAGAGGCACGCCGTATTGCAGGCCGATCGAGATCGCGATGGCGAAATTGTTCATCAGGGACCGGAAGGCCGCGCCTTCCTTGTGCATGTCGATGAAGATCTCACCCAGGGCGCCGTCACTATATTCGCCGGTATGGATATAGACCTTGTGACCGCCGACGGCCGCCTTCTGGATATAGCCTTTGCGGCGGTCGGGCAGCTTGTGGCGCGTGCGGTCGCGCTCGATGATCTTTTCGACCACGCGCGGCGAGGCCACCTTTTCCACTATCTGAGGACGGCGCGGGGCGTCTTCCATTTCCGGAATATCGAGGCTGAAATCCTCCGGCGCATCGGCACGGCTGACCGACAGGCTCCGCAGCTGGATACCAGCGGCCAGCGAATAGACCTTCATGGCGTCGGTCACGCCCTGGTCCCAGGCCAGCTCGATGGGGGCGGTGGACGGCGAATCGACCAGGCCGTCGAGACGCTGGCGCAGGGTCAGGCGCGCCTTGATCGACAGCGGAGACAACAGTCCCCAGGCCATGTCATCGGCGGCCTTCAGCGCCTCAAGGTCGCGCGTCCCGAACAGGTAGGCGTCAGCTTCCGCGATCTCTTCGGCGGTGAAGCCCATGGTCGCCAGCAGGTCGAAACCCGGGTCCATCAGGTCGGCTTCGCTCAAGCCCCAGATATCGCGGACGAAATTGGCGTCGAGATAGCTCAGCGACACGACATCACGCAGAGACGCGCTTTCATAGAGCGCCTCATGCAGGCGGCCCGTTTCGAACTCGCTCAAGCCCTTAGCCTTCAGGCTGGCGTCATTGATGTGGGGCGCGTCGGCGAGGCTGCGGTGACCAAGGCGCGCATCGCGCACCAGGGTGACGTCGACGCCGATGACCTTGATGCCCGACAGCACGCACGCTTTCAGTACCGGCAGCATCAGGCCGTCGTCGCTTTCCATATAGGTGGCGATATCGCCGACCTGCTGGTCGCCAAGGCCGGTGCCAAGACGCAGGGACAGGTCGGCATCGGCATACAGCGCCGTCACCTGGGCATTGCGCAGGCCGGTCTTCTTGGCCAGCTTCAGGCCGGTTTGCAGCAGATCGAGCGCGCGGCCCTTGAACGACGACACGCCATTCAGCGCCGTCACGTGATAGAGCTGGCGGCTCAGGCGATCGATCTGCTCGGCCTTGCCGGCGGCAAACCCATCGAACGCGCCCAATTGCACGGCCAATGCCGCCGACGAATGGACCGACGCCGCTTCGAACAGGGCGAACAGGTGGCTGGCGAAGTCGAGGCCTTCAGGGCCGCGCAGCGACAACCCCTGCGTCATCGCCGCCTCGGCCAGACCGGCAATCGTCAGGGCCAGCGGCCGTTCCGACGCGCGGCGCTGGGCGTCGGCCGACGACGTTGAATAAGAAATAGACGCTTCGATATCAAGGGCATGGACCCACAGGCTCACGCAATCGATAAAGGCGTCCTCGTCGATGCCGCCTTCACCCAGGAAGCGCTCGACCTGGATGGCGGCCTTGGGCGCGACGTTCTGGGCTTCGACGGCTTCGGCGTCAGACGGCGAGAAGACGAGGTGAACGCCAGCGGCTTCCAGAGCCGTTTCCGCCAGCAGGACAGCGGACGGATCACCGGCGCTGACCAGGTCGCGCTGGGCGATAACGGCGTGGTGGCGGACGGTCTGGGTCGATGCGCCGTCGCCAACCTGCCACGGCGCGCCACCGGAATGGCTGAGCAGTATCTGACGCGCGATCAGACCGTCATTGGCCCCAAGACGCCGGGCCTTGGCACAGGCGCGGGCCAGGGCGGTATTGTGCTTGGGGCTTGCGCGGTGCTCGCCCTCGGCGCGCTGCACGGCGCTGTGAATGTCTTGCAGGGCCTCGGCCAGCCGTGTCTGGTTGGCGTCGCGCAAGGACTGGGCGCGCGTATCCAGCAGCAGCCGGTTCAAAGTCTGGCGACCCGCATGATCGTCGAGATAGAGCGGCGTCGTTTCCGGCGCCCGCACGACGACATCACCCGCAGTCGGATGGACGCGATGCCCTGAAACCAGTCCCACGGCCGGCGCGGCCAGGCCCGACAGCAGGGTCGCCTCAATAGCTTCGGCGAAATCGGCCGCCTGATCCGGGTCGGCAAAGTGACCGAGGCGCAAGCCCCATTGCGCCAGACGATGGGCGTAGTCGGCCGTCGCCCCGCCGAAGGCATCGCTGTCGGCATCGCCGGCGCGCGCCCAGGTCCCGGACGGCAGGTCGTGCGGCACTGATTCGGCCCAGTCCAGCCACGCTTCGGCCTGCGCCGAGGTCAGGCTGCGCGGGCAAATGACCTCTGTAAAGGCTTCAGACCGTTCAATAACCCTTGATTCCAGGTCGCCAACGGTGCTCAGGCGGCTGAGGGCAGAGGTTAAAAAGGCCATGACAACCTCCCAAGGGTTCACGCAATTGGACCACGCTATCGCCAAAAACGCGAAGCTTCAATAAATCTGGTGGGAAATTGCCAAGTCGTCCACAATATATTGATGCGGACAACCTCCGTGCCAGGCGAAATTATTTCAATGTGCGGCATGCGCGCGGCTTTACCTTAAGCAGCCGCCTCATTATAACTGGCCTTTACGTGTACGGGACGCAGGTTCCGGTTTGAGAGGGTACGATCTTGCTCGACAAGGCTTTTCTGTGGTGGAGCGGCGCGACGCTGGGCACCCTGTTCACCATCGGCAAGCGTGGCCGCCTGGTCGGTAACGACGAGTTCGGCAACAAGTATTACGAAGACCGTACGGCCAAGAACAGCTACGACGTCGGCCGCAAGCGCCGCTGGGTGATCTACAAGGGCTATGCCGATGCCTCGAAGATCCCGCCCGACTGGCATGGCTGGATGCACTACGTCTACGACACGCCGCCGTCGCAGGAGCCGCTGCCGCGTCAGAAGTGGGAACTGCCGCATATGCCGAACATGAGCGGCACGCCGCTGGCGCGCTTCCCGACGGGTTCGCTGAATGCCGAAGGCGAACGCCAGGCATCGACCGGTGATTACGAGGCCTGGAAACCGTAGGATGGGCAATGGACGTCCGCACATGTCGCGTTCGCGCCTGGCAGCTATCCTGCTGGCCGGCGCCGCTCTGTGCGCGGTCGTCCCCGTGCTGGCGCAGGCGCCCCCGACGCGCGGCGACCGTGAGCGCGAACGTCCCAACTATGTCGACAATGCCGACTACGACCGTCAGCCCTATTATGTCGACGGCGTCGAATACAAACCCTATGTGCCGGAAAAGAAACCGTCGCGCACGTCTGCCAAGCCTGCCGCCGAATCGGTGAAGACCGCGCCGCCGGCAGCGTCGGGCGGCCAGCAGACCCCGGCCTATGTCAGCCCGGCGCCGCAAAATGAACTGCGGCCGTTCAACCCGTCATCCGCCAGCGCCCAGGCCTCGTCGGCCGCACCGCGTCAGCACGCATCGTCGTCTTCGTCCTCATCGGCCAGCCTTCCGACCTATGCCCGCGCCAAGCGCCCGCGCTACGGCGTTGCGATCATTGAAGCGCTCGACAAGATCTCGTCGGAAAGCGTGCGCTTTGAAGCGCCGATCGGCCAGCCTGTGCGTTACAAAGGCCTGATCTATACGATCAAGGCATGCGAAACCTCGGCCGAAGACGAGCCGATGGCGGACGTCATGGCCTACATGCAGGTGCGGACCAATCCGGTGACGGCGGCGAACAACGCCCAGACGGTCCGGTC
The DNA here is from genome assembly GCF_056400965.1 of Asticcacaulis sp. P4_H10. Taxonomy (NCBI): domain Bacteria; kingdom Pseudomonadati; phylum Pseudomonadota; class Alphaproteobacteria; order Caulobacterales; family Caulobacteraceae; genus Asticcacaulis; species Asticcacaulis sp. P4_H10. The sequence continues at coordinate 84,919 of NZ_JBFUKH010000008.1, forward strand.
CAAGGAAATCTTCCGCGGCTGGACCTATGCCTCGACGCCCAGCCTCAACCCGCTGGAACACCCGATCTACGACGCCTGGGTGATTGCCTGCCGTAAGCCTCTGGCTGCCCCAGTGGCTGTGGTGGCCCCTGCGCCCGCGGCGCCTGCCGCTCCGAAGTCGTAAGCTTCCGCGCTCGCGGCCTTAAGGCAAAAGAACCGCAGATTTGCAAGATTAGCGCAGATTATGCTGCGCGCCTGAGCAGATGATTTTTGGCGCCCGATAGACCTTCTGCCTCCCCAAATCCAATAGATTTGGGGAGGCAGAAGAAGCCTATCCGGCGCTCAGCAATCGCATAATCTCGCGCCCCGGGGTTGCCCCCGGCAGGGCATAGAAATCGGCTTTCTCGTCAATGGCATTAGCCAGCAAGTTCAGGTAGTCGGCCTTGGCCATCTCAACCACGCCGAACTGACGCAGATGGTCGGTCTGGAACTGACAGTCGAGCAGCGTGAACCCGCCCGCCCGCAGCCGTCCGACCAGATGAACCAGGGCGATCTTCGACGCATCCGTGGCGCGCGACACCATGCTTTCGCCGAAGAAGGCGCCACCGATCGATACGCCGTACAGCCCGCCGATGATCTCATCGTCCCGCCAGACCTCGACACTGTGCGCCAGGCCACGGGCGAACAGGGCCTGGTACAGCGCCTGGATCGAATGCGAAATCCACGTCGACGGCCGGTCATCGGCGCTTTCGGCGCACAGCTCGATGATCTGCTGGAAGGCCGTGTCGATGCGCACGACATAGTCGTCCTTGCGCACCGTCCGCGCCAGCCGCGACGAGATGTGAAAACCGTCGAGCGGCAGGACGCCCCTGAGCGGCGGATCGACCAGGAACAGGTATTCGTCGTCGCGGCGATCCGACATCGGAAACACACCGGAACGATAGCAGTTGATCAGGTCATCGAGGGTAAAGCTGGGCAAAGGGCAAGCCGTCCGTGGGAACGGGCCGATCTATCCTGATTTCCGGGTCAAATTCCAAGAAGAAATGACGGCGATCAAAAGGAAAAATCGGGAATCTGGATGCCCAGCGACAGCGAGATTTCATAGATCAGGCCGACGCTGCGTTCATACATGCTGACGACGATCTCGATAGCATATTTGCCGAAGACATAGACATAGACCACGGTCCCCGCCGCCATGGCGACCGATGACAGCATGAAGATACCGTCGCGCTCCAGGACAGCCAGGCCGGTCAGGGCGACGGCGATTCCCGGAAGAAAGTTAGCGCCCGGCATCGGCAGCAGCAGGATCAGCGCCATGACCAGGGTCTGGAGGCCGGCATAGACCATGCCCGGCCGGCTGGTCATGGCGGTCAGGCGCGGCTTGGCGAGAAATTCCAGCTTATGCAAAAGCTTGCCGCAGGCTCTTAAGGCGCCGCGCAGGTCTTTGCCGCGAAACGACCACTTCTTGACAAAGCCGGGCATCCACAGGGACTTGCTGGCGAAGATCATCTGGAGCGACGGACCGATCAGAAGCAGACCAAACAGGGTGGAGATGCCGGGGATATTGGGGATGCACATCGGCAGCGACAGGATAAGCAGGACAAGTCCCAGCCCTCGGCCTTCGAGATTTTTCAGCAGGGTGCCGACCGTCACGCGATCGCCGTCCAGCCGGGCCACCAGCTCGTTGATCAGTTGCGATGCGCCTACCTTGGGAGCTTTCGCCTTACGCTGCACCATTCCCAATCCCTGTTCCCCAAAACCGTAGCCCGACGGTTCGACGTTCACAGTAGCACGCGCCGGAGAGGGATCAACGAATCGATACTTTACGAAGCAAGAAAAAAGGCCCCGCAGTTGCAGGACCTTTGAACTTCGTTTTTAGTGCGCTTCCTGCGACTTGATCCACTTTTCCAGCCAGTGGATGTTGTAGTCGCCGGTCTGGATGTCTTTTTCACCCAGCAGGTCGAGGAACAGCGGGATCGTCGTATCGATACCTGTGACAACCGTCTCACCCAAGGCGCGTTTCAGGCGCGCCAGGGCTTCCGGCCGGTCGCGGCCATGGACGATCAGCTTGCCGATCAGGCTGTCGTAATAGGGCGGGATGGCATAGCCATTGTACATCGCCGAATCGAGACGTACGCCCAGGCCACCAGGGGCGTGGAAGTCGGTGACCGTGCCGGGCGACGGCACGAAGGTACGCGCGTTTTCAGCATTGATGCGGACTTCGATCGAATGGGTGCGGATATCGATGTCTTCCTGTTTGAAAGACAAAGGATAGCCCTCGGCGATGCGGATCTGTTCGCGCACCAGGTCGATATCGGTGACGTATTCGGTGACCGGATGTTCGACCTGAAGGCGGGTGTTCATCTCGATGAAGAAGAACTCACCGTCCTCATAGAGGAACTCGATCGTGCCGACGCCGAGATAGCCGATCTTCTTGATGGCTTCGACGCAGGTCATGCCGATCTTGTCGCGCGCCGCCTTGTCGATGACGGGCGAGGGCGCTTCTTCCAGCACCTTCTGGTGACGGCGCTGCAAGGAGCAGTCGCGTTCACCCAGGTGGCAGACATTGCCATGACTGTCGGCGATGATCTGGATTTCGATGTGGCGCGGCTTCTGGAGATAGCGCTCCATATAGACCCTGCCGTCGCCGAAGGCCGCAGCGGCTTCCGACTGGGCGCTCATGACCGCTTCGGCCAGGCTGTCGCGGTCCTTGGCGACCTTCATGCCGCGTCCGCCGCCACCCGAAGCCGCCTTGATCAGCACCGGGAAGCCGATGGTCTCGGCCGCCGCAATGGCTTCTTCGACCGTGGCCACGCCGCCGTCCGAACCGGGAACTACGGGAATGCCCGAATCCTTGGCCGTCTGCTTGGCGCTGATCTTGTCGCCCATGATGCGGATGTGCTCGGCCTTGGGACCGATGAAGGTCATACCGTGGGCGCTGACGATCTCGGCAAAGCGGGCATTTTCCGAGAGGAAGCCATAGCCCGGGTGGATCGCTTGCGCGCCGGTGATTTCGGCGGCCGCGATGATCGACGGGATGTTGAGGTAGGACTTGGACGCCGACGCCGGGCCGATACAGACGCTTTCGTCCGCCAGGTGCACATGCATGGCCGACGCATCGGCCTCACTATGCACGGCGACGGTGGCAATGCCCATTTCCTTGGCGGCGCGGATGACGCGCAGCGCGATCTCGCCGCGATTGGCGATCAGGATCTTGTCGAAGGTTTTCATCGACGCTTACTCGAAAACGACGAGGGCTTCGCCGAATTCCACCGGCTGAGCGTCGCTGACGAGAATCTGGGCCACCGTGCCTTCGCGCGGCGAAGGGATCGGGTTCATGGTCTTCATGGCTTCTACGATCAGCAGGGTCTGGCCTTGCTTGATCTTGTCGCCGACCTTGATAAAGGCAGGAGCGCCGGGCTGTGCCGACAGGTAGACGGTGCCGACCATCGGTGACTTGATGGCATCCTTGGGGACGCCGGCCGGTGCGGCAGCGGCAGCCTCAGGGGCGGCAGCGGCGGGCGCTGCGGCGACAGGCGCCGGAGCAGCAGCCTGCGGGGCGGCAACGTAGGACACGGCCGGGGCGGCGGTCAGCTGACGCGCGACACGAATTTTCAGATCGCCTTGTTCGACCTCGATTTCCGACAGGTCGGTTTCCTTGAGGATGTCGGCGAGCTTGCGCACCAGCTTCGGATCGATCGGCTCGGCTGGGGATTTGGAAGTCGTCATGTAATAACCTTGTATGCGGTCTTTTCCCGGGAAAAGACTGAAGTTAGGGCTTGCTGGTCACGGACGGGGTCGTCAAGGTTTGGGCGGCTTGAATCGCGAGTTCATAACCAAACGCGCCGAAACCCGCAATGATGCCTTTGGCCGCCAGCGACACATAAGAGTGATGGCGGAAGGCTTCGCGGGTCTGAGGGTTGGACAAATGGCATTCGATGACCGGTATGCTGAGGGCTTTCAGCGCATCGAGGAGCGCCACGGAGGTGTGGCCGTAACCCGCCGGATTGATGATCAGCGCGCAAGCTTTCTCGCGTGCTTCGTGAATCCAGTCGATGAGTTCGCCTTCGTGGTTGCTCTGGCGGAACACCAGATCGATACCGGTTCCATTGAGACGGGCGCGGCAGGTCGATTCGATGTCTTTCAGAGTGGTGTAGCCATAAATTTCCGGTTCACGGACCCCAAGCAGGTTGAGGTTGGGGCCGTTGAGGACATATATGGTCTGAGTCATCGGGCTCACGGGCGGGTTGACGAAGCGGCACTTGTATCAACGGGGACGTTTCGCCACAAGCTGAACTGTCGTGCAATGCTTCCGCTTTAGGAAAAATATGGTTCCCAAATGGTAAATATCGTGCTGAACGGCGAGGAAAAGCAGGTTGCGGCCGGAACGGTCACCGCCTTGATCGACGAAATCGGCCTGGATGGCCGCAAGGTCGCCGTCGAGCGTAACCTCGAAATCGTGCCGAAGTCGCAGTATCTGGGGACCGCGCTCAGTGACGGCGACCGGATCGAGATCGTCCATTTTGTCGGGGGTGGGTGATGCATACGGCTTGGATAGCGTGCCTGGCGCTGCTGATGGCTTTTCCGGTTTCGGTGAAGGCGGAAGCGACGTCAGAAGTTGTTTTTGGCCGTTGGACGACCCCTGAGAAATGCAACCCGCAGATTTCTTCCAAGGTAGATATCGCGGAACTGCTGAACGACTTTGAAACCTACCGCAACACGTGTGTGACGGTAGCGGGCTATAAAGGCGGGCGAGCTCTATTTGTGCGCAAAGTTGACGCACGCGGACGTAACAACAGCAAAGACCTTTATGCTGAAACACGACTTGGCTTGTACGGCAATGAGTCCACCATGGAGGCTCTGTATAAGGTGGCCGAAAAGCGTCAGATCAAAGTCACGGGCATGGCCTGGACGTGCGATGACCTTAGTAACGAAAATACGATGATGGTACTTGGCTATTGCCACTATACCAGCGGACCGATTATCGGGATGGCCTCATTCGAGGTGCTCAAGAAGTAGGAATATGTGAAATGGATGACCTGTCTCTGAAGCCCGAAACCTGGACCGTCGCCGGCCGGACCTTCACGTCACGCCTGATCGTCGGCACCGGGAAATACAAGGACTACGCCCAGAATGCCGCCGCCGCGCGCGCTTCGGGCGCGGAAATCGTCACGGTCGCGGTGCGCCGTGTCAACCTGACCGATCCGACCCAGCCGATGCTTATGGACTTCGTCAAACCCGACGAATTCACCTACCTGCCCAACACGGCCGGCTGCTTTACCGGCGAAGACGCCGTGCGGACGCTCCGCCTGGCGCGCGAAGCCGGCGGCTGGGACCTGGTCAAGCTGGAAGTCCTGTCAGACCCCAAGACGCTTTATCCCGACATGGAAGAAACGCTGCGCTCGCTTAAGCTGCTGGTCAAGGATGGCTTCCAGGTCATGGTCTACTGTTCGGACGACCCGGTCTATGCCCGCAAGCTGGAAGAGGCGGGCGCAGCCGCCATCATGCCTCTGGCAGCGCCGATCGGTTCGGGCCTGGGTATCCAGAACCCGGTGACCCTGCGCATCATCATCGAGAACGCCAAGGTGCCCGTTCTGGTCGATGCCGGCGTCGGCACGGCCTCGGAAGCCGCCGAAGCCATGGAGCTGGGCTGTGACGCCGTGCTGATGAACACCGCCATCGCCGAAGCCAAGGACCCGATTCGCATGGCGCGCGCCATGAAGCACGCCGTCCTGGCGGGGCGTGACGCCTACCTGGCGGGACGGATGCCGCGCAAGCTGTACGCCGACCCATCATCGCCGCTGGCGGGACTTATCTAGGAATGAGGAGCAGGGAGGTCTCGCGGCCGTCGATATAGCGGACCTCCTTGCCGTCGAAATAGGCGTCTTCCTCGGTGCGGAACTGGATCTCCTGGCCGCCCCATTCCGGCACTGGCGCGAAGGCCGCCAGCTCGATCGACCAGGCCGTATTGGCGCGAATCCTGTAGTCGCCGCCTGGACTGCCCTTCTGGTTATCCCAGTTGCCGATCGCCGAGCCCGCACCATGGCCGTGATAGCCCAACGGATGCGAATAGATAGACGGCTTGATGCCTTGGGCGATGGCCTTGTCGCGCGCCGCGAACAGCACCTCATTGCCGCTAAGGCCGACCTTGTAAGACGACAGCAGCCCGTCCTGGATCGTGTTGGCTGCCTGAAGACCCGCCTTCAGCCCCGCCGGCGCGTCGGTCTCGCCGTCCTTCAGCACATAGGCAAGGTGCTGGGTGTCGGTATTCAGGCGCAGATAGGTGATGCCGAAGTCAGTCCACAGCAGGTCGCCCTTCTGGATGACCGTGTCGCCTTCGAGGATGTCGGTGGCGCCCTGGCGCTGGATGCCGACCGACGGCTGGAACCAGGTCTTGAGCCCCAGTTGCGACAGCCGCTCACGGTACCACCACACGACATCTTCGGTCGTTGTCTTGCCAGGCGTGATCACCTTGCTGGAAAAGGCTTCGGCCATCAGCGAATGGGCGATGCGCATGATATCCGGATAGAGCTTCATTTCCGCGGGCGTCCGCGTCTCCAGCCAGCCGATCGCCAGGTTTTCGCCCGACACGATGCGGTCGCGATAGGCCTGCGGCAGCGCTGCCGTCATCTCGCCATACTGGCTGAGCGTCATGCCGTCGGCAAAGGCCGATCTGGCAGAGGTGTTGATGGCGATCTTTTTCGGGTCGCGTTTGGCGATGATGTCGGCCAGTGCCTGCCACTGGTCGGGTTGGGTTTCGGGCGTCCAGGCGGAGTGGAACAATTCGCCCAAGCCATAGCGGCTGACCGTCAGGCGTTCGATGGGCTTGCCGTTGCCGGGATCGAAGAAGACGAGGATGGTGCGGCGCCGGGCGTGCATGCTTTCGGCGTCCAGCATGGTTGCGACAACGGGTTCCTCGAAATATTCGCGCGCCATCAGGACCCACATGTCGATCCCCTGTTCGCGCATCAGGGTGGGCACGATCGTGTCGAGCCGTTCGGCCAGAATGGCGTTTTCGACCTTGGCGCGGTCGCGCATCGACAGGATAGCGGGCAGGGCGGGATCGGCCGGCTCGCTCTGGCGGTCGGCGGCGAAGGTGGGGGTCGCCATCAGCGTTATGGCGAGCGAAACGGAAGACAAGAGGGAAAGCGTGCGCCGCATGTGAGCCCCATAACTGCCAGCAGGATAGCCGAGGACTGCAACGGTAAGATAGTCACGCCTGAAACGTCAAGGCCGTATATTGTAGACTAGATTCTGGCCGGTGTCCGTCCCAACAGGGCCAGCATATCCTCGAGGACGTCCAGATCGACCGGTTTGACCAGGTGCAGGTCGAAACCGGCCTCGGCGGTGCGGCGGCGCATTTCGGAATCGCCCCATCCGGTCTGGGCAATGATCTTGAGGCCGGAAAAACGCTTGTCGGCGCGCAGGGCGCGGGCAACCTGCAGGCCATTCAGCCCCGGCATGCCAAGATCGAGCAGGATGACGTCCGGCCGAAAGCGCTCGACCGCCTCAAGCGCGCAGCGGCCGTCGTGGCAGATCTCTACCGTATAGCCATGGGATTCAACGGCCCAGGCCAGAGTCATGGCCGACGGCACATTGTCGTCGACGACAAGGATACGCAACGGATCGTCGTACGTTGAGGGCGACAGCGCAGAGGGGCGTTCCGCAATAAGCGCAGAGGAATAGGACATCGAAAGCATTCAGGTTAGGAAATACCGGCGGACGGCGGGTAAACTGAATGTATCGCAATCGAAATAAAGAAGCTGTGTGGAGAGCTTACAGGCAGCGTTTTCCGGAGCTTACGGCATCTTCGTAAGCGTCGGAGGGGTCAGGGGCGCCTTCTTTTGCCCCGGCGTGCGGACCTCGCGGCGCGCCTTGGCGGCGGCGATCGTGCCGATAAGTAGGGCCAGTAGTACGCCCCAGCCTGCCGCCGTCTGGACAACCAGGAATACCGTCCTGCCGATACCGAACTGCAGCAGGGTAAGAATATCGACGGCCACGCAGATGATCTGCCCCAGCAAGGCCCATTGGGGCCAAGGATGCTGGGCCTTCCAGCACGCGATATAGAAGCCGAGCAGGCAGATCACGTCTGCGACGAGCAGGTAGGCGGCGATGTGGTCGGTGGAAGTGACTCCGAAACCGACGGTCAGCACATAGGCGGCAGAGAAGATGACGGCGCCAAATCGTTCACGCCAGGTGCCCATGATAAAGGCATAAAGACAGACAGCGGCTATCGCAAAAGCACCAAGCTGCGTTACCACTGACTGCAACATGCCCGTTCCCCGCTTCCGCCAGTGACTCGTCGTCAAGCCGGATAGAACAGGGAAAGGGCATGTCTGGCAAGGCCTAAACCACTGGCCGGAAGCTTAAGGTCAGACTGTCATGAGACGGGCCGCCAGCCGGCCGGTCGGCTCTTCGGGCTTTTCAGTATCAAAAGCCGGTATCATGGCTTCGGAGGGGACGCCGATATGCTTGCGGATACGCGACAATCCCCGGTGCGCTTCCGCCATATGCGCCTGCGCTTCATTGAGCGCCTGCATGGCCTTTAGCGTGTTTTCATGTACATCGACCGACCGCGCTGCCGCCAGTTGCAGGGCGCGCCGCGACGTCACATAGGTCTCGATCAGGTTGGCCGCTTCGCCCAGCGCACTGTCGATAGCTTCTTCGACGGCGTGAATCTGAACCTGAACGGCCCGGGCGACGCTGATCGTTTTCTCATTTGACATGGTTGTTCCTCTCACGAACACATCGTCCGAAAACGCTGGACGCGCGGTGAAAATAGGACAGCCAGAGATTGCGAATCGTGAAAAATTAAACTTAAATCAACGTTTACTGCAAATTTCTTAATTTTAGGATTAACCCACCTTTAACCGCTTGCGCTCGGCTTCGACCGCCGCCTTCAGCTCATCCAGCTTGGCGCCGTCGATCACGGTGTTGCCAACGATAAACGCCGGCGTGCCAGTGATGTTGAGGTCGGTCCCCAGCGTCACGACGCGGTCGATATGATCGTGCACCTCTTTCGACGCCGCTGCCTCGCTGACCGCCTTCACATCCAGCCCGGAGCGCGTCATCAGGGCCATCATATCGGCTTCGCTGGTGATCTTGGCCTCCATCAGCGCGTAGTGCATGGCTTCGTACTGGCCCGCCTTCGCCGCACCCAGGGCAAACGCCGCCAGCGGCCGCGAGTTCTGGTTGATGACCGGATATTCCTTGACGATGATGGCGACGTCCTTGTTTTCCTCAAGGAAGGCTTTCAACTTGGGCGCTGCGGCGCGGCAATAGCCGCAGTTATAGTCGAGGAATTCGACGATCCTGATCGGCGCCTTGGGATCGCCCAGCACCGGGTCGGCCGCATCCCTGAACAGCGACGCCTGGTGCGTTTTGACGCCTTCAAGTGTCTTCGCGGACGCCTCGGCCAGTTGCTGCTTTTGCAGCTCCAGGCTGGCGTCCTTGAGCATGGACGGCCGCGCCATCAGCCCTGCGCGCACCTGATAGGCCTGGAGTTGCGGCACGACATAGGGCGCCGCGGCCAGGATCACCGCCAGGACCGACAGACCCAGCGTGATATTGGCCTGGGTGAAGACGCCCGCCAGCGGCGAGGCGGCAGGCACGGGCTTCTGTGCGTCGGGCGCGGGAATCTGGTCGTCGGTCACTTGGTCACTCTTTCAGTTGGTTAGAACGCTTGCCCTTATACCTCCCTGGCTTTGCCGGGGAGGAGGACCGCACGAGGCCGTGCCTGCACGGGCGAGATGTGGTGGTGGGGCTTCTTACTTTCCCTATATGCCTCTGTTGACGCATAGGGATACAAGCAAGAAACCCCACCGCCACATCTCACTCACCATCTAACGATGGCTCATTCGTGCGGTCCCCCTCCCCAAACAGGTTGGGGAGGTATAAGAAAACGAAATTCACTATTCTCTAATTCTGCCGGCGGCGCTTGGTCTCGCCTTCGACAGGCGCGACGCCCATCTCATAGGACGCCGCCATGACGATGTCACGCGCCCGGCGATATTCCGGCGACGTCGCTTCGAGATATTTCTGCGACCACACCGCCGAAGTCCGCGCCCCCATATAGTCGCCGCCATAGAACTGCGCCTCGGCCTGGGCCAGGCGCGCCATGCCAGGCTGCTTAAGACCGTCATAGGCCTGGGCCATCTGCTCCCAGGCGAAGCTGTTGTCCTCTTCGGCCTTCAGCGATTCGTGCAGGTTGACGATGGCGGCGTTGAGGTTTTCCTTGTCGCCCATGGCGATCTGGGTCTGGGCCAGGTTGAGGCGCAGGAGCGGCGCGCCGGGCATCAGGGCGACGGCCTTTTCGTGCGCCGGTTCGGCGAGGGCGGCCCGGCTGGTCTCGAAATAGATCTGGCCCTTCAGTTCCCACAGATAGGGGTTGTTCGGCTGCTCAGCGATAAGGCCATCCAATTGCGTCAGCGCGCGGTCCCAGTTGCCACGCTTATAAGTCGCGATGACACGCGCATAGCGGGCGGGGTAGGAGGTATCGCTTTCCGGATACATGTTGAAGGTCTTGATAGGATCGTTGAGGAAGCCGGCCAGCTTGGCCTGAACGACCTTGAACTGCGCCACCGTCTCAGGCGAATCGACGGTGTTATAGTGCGGCTGTGCCTCGACGGTGCGGCGCAGGCTCTGGATGCGGTCGCGCGACAACGGGTGGGTAATGAAGAACTTGTAGCGTTCGGCGTTCGAGAAGGTCTCGACATTGCGGAAATTGTAGAAGAAGTCGACTAGGCCCTTGCCCGACATGCCGGCGCGTTCCAGCGCCTTGGCGCCGGCGGCGTCGGCGGCCGATTCCTGGGTCTGCATGTATCTGAGCGCGTTGAGCGTGCCGAACGTCGTCGACGAACCCATAAGCGCGGCACCCGCTGATGGCGCCTTGGCCATCATGGCGATGACGCCAAGGCCGAGCGCAATCGCCGTCGGCATCTTGGCCGCCTGCATGATTTCGTCGGTCCGCATCATGTGGCCGCCGCTCAGGTGCCCGGCTTCGTGGGCGACGACGCCAAACAGTTCGTTGGGCGTCTTGGCTTCGAGGATCAGGCCGGTATTGAGCCCCATGCGCAGGCCGGTCGTGGCGAAGGCGTTGAGTTCATCGTCAGCGATCAGAAGATACTGGACCTTGTCGGCGTCCAATCCCGACGCAACCATGATCGGCCGGGTCTCTTTCTGGAGGAACAGCTCGACTTCGGTATCGCGGATGACGCCTTGCGCCTGGGCATTCCCCGCCATGGCGAAAGCCACCAGGGCCGCCGCCATGCAGACGCCGGTGCGCAACGCTTTGCGCGCCAGGCGGCCTATTTTCGAAGGACCTCGGTTCATGGACGGTAACCCCGGCGCGACACTCAGGTCGGCGCCCTTCTTATGTTTCATCGCGACTTCCCCAGCAGCCTATCGCTATCCGGCAAGCATGACAAATCTAAGGCGTTGAGTGGTATTAAAAAAGGGCTCCGGTGAAAACCGGAGCCCTTTGTTTCACATTTGCTTGTCGCGATATTTATCCAAAAACCGCTTCACACGTTTTGGCTATCGCTTCCACCAGCCGCGCTTGGGCTTTTCCGGAGGCGCAGCGCCCGAAATCTCGTTCGGATCGATGGTGGCCGGTTCCGGCTCGGCAACGACCGTTTCGAGCTCCTTGGCGACCGCAAGCACCGGCTCAGGCGCAACAATCACAGGATCAAGCGTGGTCAGGTCCGTTTCCTGCGCGGCGACGATCGAAGGCGTATCAACGGCCTTCTTGCGCGAACGCGAGGCGCGGGCAGGGCGGCCAATCACCGGTTCGACGACATCGGCGACGATCGCCTCCGGCGCTGCGACGGCTTCAGCCTCGACAGCGTCAGTCTTCTTGCGCGAACGCTTCGGACGAGCGCGAACCTCGACCGGCGGCAGTTCGGCTTCGACAACTTCCACAGGTGCGGCCGATTCCGCAACGACAGCTTCGGCAGGCGCCTCTTCAGTCGTCACGACATTGCGGCCACGGCGCGGCGGTCGGGCGCGCTTGGGCGCTGGCTGGTTGCGCAGGTCCTCAGGCACCAGCGAGGTCGGCTGGGTGCTTTCGGCGCCCAGGGGCTGGTTCACGACCGGAGCGGTCGAGGTGCTGCCGATTGCACCGGCAGCCGCGACACCCGCGATTTCGCCCATATGCGCAACAGCCGGACGCGCTGGGCGGCTTTGCGGCTGTTGTTGCTGCTGCTCTTCGAACGGATCGATCCAGACATAAGGCGCTTCCAGCGACGGCGTGCGGGCACGCACCCAACCGTAAGGCTCGCGCGGACGGGTCTCGAAACCGGCGCGACGGCCACCCCGGCGGCCACGACGGCGGCGGCCACGGCCATTGCGGCGGAATTCATCGCTGTCCTCGTCACCATCCTCGTCTTCGCCGTCTTCGGCAGACTCGGCAGCAGCGACTTCAGGTTCACCTTCGGCGCGTTCACGGCCCTGACCGTCACGGCCGCCACGACGGCGACGGCGACGCTTGTTGCCACGACGGCCGCCATCGCTGTCAGCGTCTTCCTTGCCCTGGCTGCGGGCCGAGGCCTCATCATCGTCGCTATCTTCGGCTTCGATGGCCTCTTCGTCCTCGTCTTCTTCATCCTCGTCATCGACATCGACGCTGAAGTCGAAGGCAACAGGTTCAGGACGGACGGGCGCAACGAAGTCGACCTCGTCGGCAGTGACGGTGCGGATGATCTGCAGGTCGGTGTGAGCAAGATCGGTATCGACCTCGATATTGACCTTCAGGCCCCACTCTTCGCGCAGCTTGGCGAGGTGCGGCTGCTTTTCATTGAGAATATACAGCGCTACGGTCATCGGCAGCTTGACCGTGATGGCGCCGGCGCCGTTCTGCATGGCTTCCATGTCGATGCGGCGCATGGCCGACAGCGCAGCGGAATCGACCGAACGGACACGGCCCATGCCTTCGCAGTGCGGGCAGGTGACCGTCGTACCTTCCAGAAAGCCGGTACGGCGGCGCTGGCGCGAGATCTCCATCAGGCCGAAGCCCGAAATCTTGCCCATCTGGATGCGGGCGCGATCTTCGGCCAGCGCATCCTTCAGCTTCTTTTCGACGAACCGGTTGTTCTTGGGCTCGTCCATGTCGATGAAGTCGATGACGATCAGGCCGGCCAGGTCGCGCAGGCGCATCTGACGCGCGGCCTCTTCGGCGGCTTCGGTGTTCGTCTTGAGCGCCGTCGCCTCGATATTGCGTTCCTTGGTCGACTTGCCCGAGTTGACGTCGATGGCGACCAGCGCTTCGGTCTGGTTAATGACCAGGTAGCCGCCCGATTTCAGCGGCACGACGGGCGAGTAGATCTTGGAGATCATGTCCTCGACGCCATAACGCGCGAACAAGGGCGAATTGGCGCGATAGGGCTGAATCTTCTTGGCCTGCGACGGCATTATCATGCGCATGAAGTCGCGGGCGGACTTGTAGCCTTCCTCGCCTTCGACCAGCACGCCGGCGAAGTCCTTGTCGAACATGTCGCGGATGGCGCGCTTGACGAGGTCTTCCTCCTCATAGATCAGCGCCGGCGCGTTCGATTTCAGCGTCGTTTCGCGGATGGTCTCCCAGACGCGCAGCAGGTAGTCGTAGTCTCGCTTGATTTCCTGCTTGGTGCGCTTGGCGCCAGCGGTGCGGACGATCAGGCCCATGCCGTGCGGCACGTCGAGCGACTGGACCATCGACTTGAGGCGCTTGCGGTCAGCCGCATTGGTGATCTTGCGCGAAATACCGCCGCCGCGCGCCGTGTTCGGCATCAGCACGCAGTAACGGCCGGCCAGAGACAGGTAGGTGGTCAGGGCCGCGCCCTTGTTGCCACGCTCTTCCTTGACGACCTGGACCAGAAGGATCTGGCGGCGCTTGATGACTTCCTGGATCTTGTAGCGGCGGATCAGGTGCTGGCGCAGGCGGCGTTCTTCATCGGGAAGATCGTCGCCTTCGTCCTCGTGATCGTCGTCTTCGCTGTCGTCGTCGTGGGCATGGCCATTATTGGCCTGAGCCTGGGCGGCCAGCTCGGCCATCAGCTTTTCGCGGTCAGCGACCGGGATCTGATAATAGTCCGGGTGGATTTCGTTGAAGGCCAGGAAGCCATGGCGATTACCGCCATATTCAACAAACGCGGCCTGCAGCGACGGTTCGACGCGCGTGACCTTTGCCAGATAGATATTACCGCGAAGCTGTTTGCGGCTGAGGCTCTCGAAATCGAATTCTTCGACGCGGGGGTTACCGTTTTGCTGACCGTTGAGCACGACGACACGGGTCTCTTCCGTGTGGGTCGCGTCGATTAACATGGTTTTTGACATTAAGGCAGTCTCCGGAGCGCCGGCACGCAGGCGCACGCAAGGCCGCGCTTTGGCGGCGTTGGGCGGTGGCGGGAGCGGGGCGCTGATAGGGGGTGTTGGGGCGCGCGCTGGGAGCGGAAACGTCATGTACGACGTTAGTGCTCACGGACATTCCAGTGCGGACGTGTAAGGCGCAGCCCATAAGATATTGTTCCAACTCGGGTTTGCGCTCCGTTGAAGGTGCGCAACTTTTATTCGGCGTCATGACGGTCATGGGGCAGAAAGTGCAGACCATCCGGCGAAAATGGCGCGAAGCCAGCCGCTGAATGACAGACTGCGAGATAGTGCCGCAATTACGTCATCACAAGGTTCACCGTTCATTTGTCCAGCGCGGTCGGCGCCATATGCGGACTCGGGAGTGTAGCGATACCTGTTTGCAACATGGCGCGAAAAACCATCGTGCGTCAACGCAATTTTCGGCACCTGAGGCGATTGCGCCACCGAATTGTGCCGTACACGGCGAAATATTGCTGCCTGTGGTATCCTGCGGCATGACATAGGCACCGATAAGCTTTATGTCCGCTGCCTGCCTATGATGCCCGGGTCAGTCCTTTATCCTTACTTATCAAGGGTTGAAAAATGCCGCTAAAAAGGGCCGGCGCACGCCTGTGCTTAAGGCTTTGGTAAGGAAAGAGGTTAAAGTAGCAGTAACCACGCCTTTTAATCGGATTTCTACACCGGTCAGGCATAGTGGTGCCACAGATAACCTTCTGCAAACATAGAAAATGTGGTGCGTGGAGTTCCCAATGTGTCTTCCGGCTGATGCCCTGAAAAGCAAGGGTATAAGCAATTTCAAGCGATTGACGGCGTTTCTTGCCGCCGGCCTGGCGTGCCTGGCCGCCGCTGTTGCCGCGCCTGCCATGGCCGCGCCGTCGGGCGACGTTGTCCGCGTCCGCATGGGCGGTTCGGGCACGACGACACGTATCGTCGTCGAACTCGACAAGAGCGCCGCCGGCAGGATCATCTCGGCCTCCACCGACCAGACCCGCCACGTCCTGTCGCTCGCCGATATCGCCATGGACGCACCGATGTCGGGCGCCGGCCAGGGCATCGTCAAGGACTGGGTGCTGGAAAACGACATGGGCTCCGCGCGCCTGAAGCTCAATTTCCGTACCGGCGCACGCATCTATAAGCGCTTCCTGCTGCCGCCGGCCGACGGCATCAGCGTCTATCGCTACGTCATCGACGTCGTTCCGGGCGATACCCCAATGGACGCTGCCCCCAAGGCAACGCCGGTCGTGACCGCCACGGTCGCCGAAGTACAGCCGCAACTGCCGGCCAAGCGCAAGAAGGTCATCGTCATCGACGCCGGCCATGGCGGCAAGGACCCCGGCGCACGCGGCAATTCGTCGTGGGAAAAGGACATCAACCTGAACGCCGCCAAGGCGCTGCGCGATCGCCTGGAGAAGACCGGCCGCTACAAGGTCATCATGACGCGCGACACCGACAGCTTCGTCGACCTGCCGGCGCGCGTCCGCATTGCCCGTGGCGCCGACGCCGACCTGTTCATCTCGCTGCACTCGGATTCGGGCGGCGACGGCTCGGCGCGCGGCGCCAGCATCTACACCCTGTCGGATTCGGGCAGCGAACGTATCGCCAAGAAGGCCCTTATCAAGGGTGACTGGTCGCTGGCCGACATGCCGAATGACGCCATCGTCAGCCGCATCCTGGTCGACCTGACGCAACGCGCCACCAAGAACCGTTCGGCGACCTTCGCCCAGCTGGTCATGGACAATATCGGCGAAACCACACCACTGCTGAAGACCAGCCTGCGCCAGGCCGGCTTCGTCGTCCTGCTGGCGCCCGACGTCCCGGCCGTGCTGCTGGAGATGGGCTTCGTCAACAACGTCAAGGACGAGGCGCTGCTCACCGATTCGCGTTCACGTGACGCGATGATGGGGCAGGTCGCCAAGGCGATCGACAAGTACTTCGAAAACGACGTGCGCTACGCCTCACTTGCCGGCTTCCGCTAAGCCACCCGCCTAAATCCCTGTACGACCGCGTTTATAAGGCCCTGCCGGTGACGGCGGGGCCTTTTTCATTGCCTGAGGCGCATGACCTATTCGCCACATTCGCGAACCCATCCCGAAATTTCTCCGAATGGCTTTGCCTATTCCAAGGCTTTTGCTAAAGGTTAAGCCTCGAGAGGTGAGGGAAGTCGTTTGGTAAAGTCGTCCGAGCGTTTGTTTGGAATGATCGCCGCGGGCGTCATGACGGTGGTCGGCCTTGCCGGTTTCGCCGTGGCGGCCTATGCGGCGTGGCTATTCCATGACATGCCCGACGGCTCCGAACTGGCGGATTTCCATCCGGTGACCTCGGCCCGCGTCTTTGCCTGGGATGGTACCCTGATTGGTGAATACGGTCAGGAACGGCGCATCTACGTACCTTATCACCGTATCCCGCAGAATCTGGGCCGCGCCTTCCTGGCCGCCGAAGACCGCAACTTTTTCAACCATTCCGGCGTCGATGCCTCGGGCCTCAGCCGCGCCATGGCCAAGAACGTTCTTAACTTCGTGCGCGGCCGCCGCCTCGAGGGCGGATCGACCATCACGCAGCAGGTCGCCAAGAACCTTCTGCTGAACAATGAACGCACGCTCGGCCGCAAGCTCAAGGAGGTCATCCTGGCGCGGCGGCTGGAAAATTCGCTGTCGAAGGAACAGATCCTCGAGCTGTACCTCAACGATATCTATCTCGGTTATCGCTCCTATGGGGTCGGCGCCGCCGCCTTCAACTATTTCGGCAAGTCGGTAGACGACCTGACACTGGAAGAGATGGGCTATCTGGCCGCCCTGCCCAAGGGCCCGGAAAACTATCGCCCGACCACCCACAAGGAAGCCGCCATCATCCGCCGCAACTGGGTGCTGGGCGAAATGGACAAGGCTGGCTGGGTGACCCGTGCCGAAGCCCTGGCCGCCATGCAGAAGGACCTGGTCGTCGAGGCCCGTCCGGAACGCGCCAAGTATCACGACGCCGACTATTTCGTGTCGGAAGTCGAGCGCCGCGCCAAGTCGCTCTTCCCCGACCGCGACGCCATCTATACCCAGGGCTATTACGTCAAGACGACGCTTGAGCCGAAGCTCCAGACAATCGCGCTTCAGTCCCTGATGACCGGCCTGGAAACCTATGACCGCCGCCACGGCTGGCGCGGGGCGTGGGGCAATATCCCGGTCAGCGACATGTGGGAGCGCGAGGCCCAGGACGTCGAAACGAAGCTGCCCATGAACCGCAAGGCGCCGTCCGAACGCCGCGACTGGCAGATCGGTCTTGTCACCAATGCGTCGGGCTCGGTGCGCGCCCACGACGGCGGCTCCGGCACCCTGCGCGGCGAAGACGTCGCCTGGGCCAAGGCCAACAAAGGCCTGAGGGCCGGCGACCTGGTCTACGTCTCGAAAATTTCCGACGGCGCCTATCGCCTGCATCAGGTGCCGATCGTCAACGGCGCCATGGTCGTAGTCGATCCTTATTCGGGCCGCATCGTCGCCATGGTCGGCGGCTATTCCTTCTCGCTGTCCAAGTTCAACCGCGCCACCCAGGCCCTGCGCCAGCCCGGTTCGTCGATCAAGCCGTTCGTCTACGCCGTGGCGCTTGAGCGCGACTTCACGCCGGCCTCGATCATTGAGGATGCACCGATCTCGATGATGGGCGGCGACGGCAAGATGTGGACGCCGCAGAACTACGAACACGACTATATGGGCGCCCAGCCGATCCGCCGGGGCATCGAACTGTCGCGCAACCTGATGACGGTCCGCCTGGCCCAGCGCATCGGCATCAAGCCGATCACCTCCAAGATCGTCAACGACTACGGCGTTGCCGACAAGATGCCGGCGGAGATGTCGGTCGTGCTGGGGGCAGGGGAAGTCCAGCCGTATCGCCTGGCCAGCGCCTATGCGATGTTCGTCAACGGTGGCCGCCGCGTCAAGCCGCACCTGATTGACCAGGTCCAGGACCGCGACGGCAAGGTGATCTACAAGGCCGACGAACGTTCGTGCCCGACCGCGTGCAAGGACGCTTTCGATGGTCTGGAAAGCCCGCGCCTGCTGCAACAGGGCGCCCAGGTCATGGACCCGATCACCGCCTATCAGATGAATTCCTTCCTGCAGGGTGTGGTTGAACGCGGTACGGCCGTGCGGGCCCGCGAACTGGGTTTCCCGGTCGGTGGCAAGACCGGCACGACCAATGACTATCGCTCGGCGTGGTTCATGGGCTTCTCGGCCGACCTGGTTGTCGGCGTCTACATCGGCTTCGATGACAACCGTACGCTGGGTGACAAGGAAACCGGTTCTCAGGCTGCGCTGCCGGTCTTCATCGATTTCATGAAGGCGGCCTATGTCAACCGGCCCAAGCGCCAGTTCAACAAGCCCAAGGACGCGGTCTATGTGTCGATCCGCGGCCGCGAGGAAGCCTTCAAGCCAGGCACCGAGCCGCAGGTCACGTACGCCCCGGTCGAAGACGGCCCGACGCCTTATCTCGACGCCTGGGACGATGCCGGGAAGACGCCACCAGTCGCCGACGAAGCGCCGCCGATCACGCCGATCGATTAAGCTTTCAGCTTGAAATCATAGGCCGCGACCTATACATCCCGGCTTCCTGATTTTGAGGATTCTCCCATGCGTTTGGATATCGAAGCCGCAGCTTCCGAGATCGAGCAGTCCGTAGGCCTGCTCAGGAGGCGTCTTTGACTGGGATGTCGCACTAAGACGTCTCGATGAACTCAATGCCCGCGTCGAAGACCCGACGCTGTGGGACAAGCCCGACGAAGCCCAGAAGATCTCGCGCGAACGCTCCAAGCTCGCCGCTTCGATCGACGCCGTGACCTCACTCGAAAAGGAACTCAAGGACGCCATCGAATTCGCCGAACTGGGCGATATGGAAGGCGACGAAAGCCTGATCGAGGAAGCCCGCGACATGATCAAGGGCCTCAAGTCCCGCGCCGGCCGCGCCGAACTCGAAGCCCTGCTGTCCGGCGAAGCCGACGGCAACGACGCTTATGTCGAAATCAATTCCGGCGCCGGCGGGACCGAGTCCTGCGACTGGGCCGGCATCCTGCTGCGCATGTATACGCGCTGGGCGACGGCCCACGGCATGACGGTCGCGGTCGAGGAAGAAACGGCCGGGGAACAGGCAGGCATCAAGTCGGTGACGCTCAAGGTGACCGGCGAAAACGCCTATGGCTGGCTGAAGACCGAAGCGGGTGTCCACCGCCTGGTGCGCATCTCGCCATACGATTCGAGCGCGCGCCGACACACTTCGTTCGCCTCGGTCTGGGTCTATCCGGTCGTCGACGACACGATCGTCATCGACATCAACCCGTCCGACGTCCGCACCGACACCTATCGGGCTTCGGGCGCGGGCGGTCAGCACATCAACAAGACCGACTCGGCCGTCCGCCTGACACACATCCCGACCGGGATCGCCGTTGCCTGTCAGGCCGGCCGTTCGCAGCACGCCAACCGCGACGAAGCGTGGAAGATGCTGCGCGCGCGCCTGTACGAAGCCGAACTGCAAAAGCGCGAGGCGGCCCAGCAGGCCCTGGAAGACCAGAAGACGGATATCGGCTGGGGTCACCAGATCCGATCGTATGTCCTGCAGCCCTACCAGATGGTCAAGGACCTGCGCACCAATGTCGAAACTTCGGACACACAGGCCGTGCTCGATGGCGATCTCGACGATTTCATGGGCGCATCGCTGGCGCAGCGTGTCGGCGTGACCCGCGACGCGGCCGAAGCCTAAATCCGGTAACCATTTTTTGGTTCGCGTTTTCCGGAACGATGTTATGCTGCTCCCTATAAAAAGTACGGGGAGCGGCATGGCATCACTGAAGCTGAACGGCGACTGGATCGAACGCCTGGGCCAGCCCTTGGCCTTCCTGGCCTTGCGGCTCTATCTCGGTGGGTTCCTGATCTGGGGCGTCTGGGATAATATCACCGAGCCCGGCCGCATGACGGAATTCGCCATGTTCCTGGCGACGCTGAATTGTCCGTGGCCGGAGATTGCCGCACTGGTATCTGTGTGGGCGCAACTGATCGTCGGCGTGCTGCTGATCCTTGGGCTGTTCACGCGCTGGGCGGGACTGATCCTGTCGGTGAACTTCCTTGTAGCGGTGATCCTGTTCGCTACGACCAGCGCCGATGCCCGCAGCCAGTATCCGCACGCCATCCTGGTCTTTATCGGATTGGTGTTCATGACAACGGGCGCGGGTAAGTGGGCAGCGGACGCGTTTCTGGAGCGGAAGCGGGGGTAAGCGCCACTCTCCTCCCTATCGATTGCCTGCCGGCGAAGATGGGGAGGTGGCATTTGCGCTAGCAAATGACGGAGGGGTCAACGCCGACGGCAATACCCCTCCGTCATCTTCGCTTACGCTCGATGCCACCTCCCCACCGCTTCGCGCTAGGGAGGAGGGAGGTAATCGCACTCTCTTTTACTCCGCCTTTTTCGCCGCTTCGTCCTTCGCTTCCTCACACACCACATCGACCGCAGCCTTGACGTTCTTTGCGGCGGCGCCTTTCAGTTCTTCCTTGGCGGTATTGACCGGTTTGCGGCGCCCCCTCTTGATGACGATCTGGCGGCCGCGAAAGCGCGTGTAGACCTGCGTAAACTCCGCGCCGATAAAGAAGATCTGCGTTGAATAATAGACCCACACCAGCACGACCATCAGCGACCCGGCTGCGCCATAGGTCGAGGAAAACGCGCTCTGGCCCAGGTAAAGCCCGATCAAGGTCTTGCCGATTGAAAAGAGCAGGGCGGTGATTGCCGCGCCCAGCCAGACGTCCTTCCAGCGAATTCTGACGTCGGGCAGGACCTTGAAGATGATGGCGAACAGGAAGGTAATTGCCGCGAACGATCCGAGCAGGTTGACGGCATGCAGGATCAGGGCCGGCAGCAGTTCGGCAAAATAGGCGGTGATCGCCGACAGGGCCGCCGACACAACAAGCGCGATCAGCAGCAGAAGCGCGATTCCCAAAATCATGCCGAATGACAGCAGGCGCTTTTTGAAAAACGACATGATATCGGCGCGCGAGCCTTCGACGTTCCAGATGGCGTTCAGCGAGTCCTGGAGCTGGGCGAAAAACCCCGTCGCCGAAATCACCAGGGTAATGACACCGATGGCGGTGGCAACCAGGCTCGATTCCGTCGTGGTCGAATTGGTCAGGATGGTCCGGACGGCGCTGGCGCCTTCGATGCCGACCATGCCGCTGATTTCATAGAAGATGAATTGCGAGGCGCGCTCGTCACCGAAGGCCAGGCCTGCCAGCGACACGACAATCAGCAGCAGCGGCCCGATCGACAGGATCGAGTAAAAGGCCAGGGCCGCGCCCAGACGTGGCACATTGTCGTCGTTCCACTCCCGAAAGGTTTCCTTGAGCAGGAAGAGCATGGTTGCCCAGGTAAGCGGCGGGCGCTGTTCGGCAGGGTCTGTCATGTGGGTTACCAGGGCGTCGGGCCGCCAAGGATCAACAAAAAGCCGGGGAAGATCAAGCCTTCCCCGGCATTCCGTTCGTAAAGACTATGTTCTGGTACCGCCCGACACTCAGGTCAGGTCAGAAAGCGCGCTCATGTCGTAGCTCGACATGCCGCCCGGTGCGGGAGCGCCGGTCGGCGCGGCCGGTGACACGGAAGCCGCGGGGCTGACATTGGCGGCCGGCGAGGCAACCGATGGCGCCAGGCTGTCGCTGCGGCGTTGCAGGCAGCGGCCCTGGAAGTAGGCGCCGACGTCGATGGCCAGTTGTTCGTGGGTGATGTCGCCTTCGACATAGGCGGTGGCCTGCAGCTTGACCTGCTTGCCCTGGATCGAGCCGACGATGCGGCCACGGACTTCGATGGTTTCGGCCTCGACCTTGCCTTCGATATTGCCCGATTCACCGACCGTAAGGTGGTTGACGCGGACATCGCCCTTGACGGTGCCGTCGAGATGCAGGTCGCCGGTGCCGGTGACGTTGCCGTCGATCAGCAGTCCCGAGCCGACACTCGAGAACGGCTTGGCGCCGCCCGCGAAGCTGCCGCCCGTGGCCGGCGAGGTCGGCTTCTTTGTGAGGTTGAGGTTCGGGGTTTCGACCGTCGGGGCAACCGTCGCTTGCATCGGTTGCGGCTTGGCCGGAGGGGTCTTAGTTTTGTTGAACATAGTCACCTGCCTTTAGAAAACGTGACGGATTTTGAGGACGACTGTTTTGCCATATCTCGTAGTGGAGATGAGTGCCGGTCGAACGTCCGGAATTGCCCATGGACGCGATGCGCTGGTCGACGGCGACGCGCTGTCCGGCGCGGACGGCGAAAGCGGCCAGGTGGGCGTAGCGGGTCTTGAAGCCGCTGCCATGGTCGATCTCGACGCAGTTGCCGTAGCCGGAACGGACGCCGACGAACGAGACCACGCCGGGGGCCGTAGCATAGATGGGGGTGAGGTAGGCGCCGGAGAAGTCCTGGCCCTGGTGGAAACGCGGTGTGCGGTTGAACGGATCAAAGCGGACGCCGAAGCCGGAGGTCGTGCGGGTGCCGATGGTCGGACGGCCGAACGGAATACGTTCGGAATTGCGTTGCAGACCGCGCATGTCGCTCAGGTCGTTGGCGGCATTGGAAATGCGCTCTGCGAAGTCTTCATCGACGCCGAGGACAACCGACAATGCCTTGGCGTCCTTACCGGCCAGAGGACCACTCTGACCGCCGCCGGCAAACGAGGCGGGATTGAGGCCGGCGAGGCGGAAGGCGAGACGCAGGCGCTCGGCGCGCGTCTTGGCGAAAATCTCGGCCTGGCTGACCATGCGTTCCTGTTCGGCGCGGATCGAATAGATGCGTTCGACCGGCGGCAGGTTCTGGTCGATCGGCGCCGGAGACAAGGCCGCAGCCGCACCCGGTACACCCTTGAAATCCTTAAGGACTTGAGCGAGCGCATTATGACGCTTCTCAACCGTATTGGCCAGGTCCTCCAATGAGCCGGTATTGGCATTGGCCTGCTGCATGGCCAGATCCAGGCGCGCCTGGCGGTCGGCGATCCAGCGTTCCGATTGCGCCTTCATCATGCGCATCTGGTTTTCGGCGGAGCTGCCCTGGGTGGTCGTGAAGAAGACGGTGAAGCTGGTCGAGACCAGCAGCCAGCACAGGATAGCAGAAACGATCAGGAACAGGACAACCTGCTTGCCCGTCGTCAGGACGTGGCCGTGGGTTTCGCCTCCCGAGCGAATATAGAGGTGACGCTCCGGGAAGACGCTCGTGATAAGCTCTCCCAGACGTTTGAAGCTCGATTTACTCATCACCGCACCCTAAACCTTTTATTAAGTATGCATATGAGTTGGAGACTGCGCAAGGCGTATGTTCCGGGGCGATTCGCGGGACCGGCGACTTATGTGCAAAACGGGATGTAAACACATGCATCGGTCCGTATTGCATCGTCCTGACCAAGCCCTTGTGCCATTATGAAATTCTTAATTTGTCTTTTTCAAGTTCGATGCCGCTAGCATGAGTTTGTAACAAGGTCGTGACCAGTTAACCCTGCAACGATTTGAGCGCGGCCAGCACGTTTTCGACGTGTCCCTTGATGCGGATCTTGCGCCACTCCTGACGGATCAAGCCTTCCGGATCGATGATGAAGGTCGAGCGATCGGTACCCATATACTGGCGGCCATACAGCGATTTTTCGATCCACGATCCAAACGCCGCGATCGTCTCCGTGCTTTCATCCGACAGCAGCGGCATCTTCAGGCCGTACTTTGTGATGAACTTGTCATGATCCTTGAGACTGTCCTTGGACAGGCCATACAGGCCCACACCCATTTTGACGAATTCAGGCAAGGCTTCGGAGAAGGCGCAGGCCTCCTTGGTGCAGGTTTCGGTATCGTCGGTCGGATAAAAGAAAATGACCGTCCACTTGCCTTTCAGGGAGGCTTTCGACACCTCGCCACCGCCAGAAACCGGTAATGAAAAGTCCGGTACGGGACGCGGCTCAAAAGAAGTCGTGGATACAGCTGCTTTCGCCATAGGCTTGCCTTTGTTAAAGTGTAGAAGTCTAGGTTAAGATGTAAAAGTTTCCGATGAATCGGATTTTTCCACCTATCTTAACGCTGTTTTGCGGACATTCGTCTATGGTGCTGAACCGAATGTCCACAACCGGCGCCAGACCGGCGGGCTAATGCCAACAAGAACGATAAAAGAGTAACCGCTATTTCCGCCGTTTCGCCCGTCAAAAGCGTGCTTGCCGCTATCAGACGCCGTTATCGCCTGATCCTTCTGGGTGGCGTGGCGCTGTGCGTGATCGCGTTAGGACTGCGGTTGTCAGCGGGCCCCATACGGGTCGATGGTCTGCGTCCCATTCTGGTCAACCGCATCGAAGCGCACCTGCCCAATACCCGCGCCAGCATCGGCCATCTTGATCTCGCCTGGTTCGGCGACGCCCGGGCGATCGGTTTCCGCTTCCAGAACCTGATCGTCCAGGACACCCGGAACCGGGTGATCGTCCGCGCCGGCAAGCTGGAAACCGCCCTGGCCGCGGACAGTCTGCTTCTGCTGCATTTCGCGCCGGCGCGCTTGACGGCCGACGACTTCTTCGTGGCGGCGTCGGTATCGCGCGAAGGCCGTTACGACCTGGGTTATGAGGCCCAGGGCAGCCCTGGCGCAGCCGGCCCGCTCGACAACTTCCTTTATGACCTGACCGGCCAGGAAACGCTGGGCCGCCCGGCCAGCTTTACGCGCCAACTGGCGGTCAAGAACGGCGAATTTCACCTGCGCCAGCAGGGCACCGGCCTGCAATGGACAGCAAAGATCGCCAATATCGACTTCACCAAGCTGCGCGGCAAGCTGATCAGCCATATCAACCTGACGATCGCTGGCCCCGGCTCGGACGCCGCCATCAAGGCAGATGCTTCGGGTGAGGTCGGCCTGAAACGCGCCGTCATCACCGCCGACGTTCGCAATCTCAACCCGGCGCGCGTCTTTCCGTCGGCTGGCGTGACAAAGCACCTGGCCCTGGTCGATGCCCCGGTCAATGGCCGCGCGCGTATCGATTACAGCGCCCTGCG
This sequence comes from Asticcacaulis sp. P4_H10, assembly GCF_056400965.1. Taxonomy (NCBI): domain Bacteria; kingdom Pseudomonadati; phylum Pseudomonadota; class Alphaproteobacteria; order Caulobacterales; family Caulobacteraceae; genus Asticcacaulis; species Asticcacaulis sp. P4_H10. Next base: position 110,250 of record NZ_JBFUKH010000008.1, read on the forward strand.
CGGCTTTGAAGGCGCGTTCATCGACCTGACTGCCGGCAAGGGCCACCTGACACTGGGCAATGAGCGGCAAATCTTCGACGGCGCCGACATCAAGGCGACCTATGCCTCGGCCAATCGCACCGTCGTCTTCCGCACCTTCAAGGTTCAGGCCCACCTGCTCGACACCGACCTGCATGGCTGGGTGCAGATTCAGCCCGAGGACCGCAAGGCGAAGCGCGACCTGGCCCTGACCTTTGACTTCGCCGGGCCGCGCGTAACCGGCCGCCTGGCCGACGACTTCGCCCGCCAGACCCTGACCAACGCCCATGTGCGCGGCAGCTTCGTCCCGGCCAGACGCCAGTTTCGTTTTGACACGGCGACCGGCAGCCTGAACGGCGCGCCTCTGGAGTCGCAAGGCCTGGTCTATACCGGCAGCGACGGCAAGCTGGGCGCCGATCTGACAGCGAAAATCAAAGGCCGCTTCACCAAGGAAGAAGTCTTTGCCTTCTGGCCCGAAGACCTGTCGGGGATATTGCGGAGCGATTTGATCGAACGCATCCGCGACGGCGACTTCGCCAATGCCGACTTTGTCCTCAAGGTGAAGCCGGGTGAATTCAGCAATCTTAGTGACGAAAACCTACGGCTCGATTTCGACTTCGCCAACGTCAAGCTGGGCACCCATGAAAAGCTGCCAGACGCCGAGGGCCTGAAGGGCCACGCTATCCTCAAGGGCAATAGTTTCGCCATGGACGTTGCGGAAGGGCGCATGGTCGAGGTCCAGATGACCAAGGGCGGCCTGCTGGTCCCCAGCTTCCACGACCATTCGACCGAAACCCATATCTGGGTTGAAAGCATGGGTGACGCCGTCAAGGTCATCGAAGCCGTCGATCCGATGGCCGATGGCCAGCTCAAGAAAAGCGGCCTCAACCGCGATCGCATGCAGGGCCAGTCAACCGTCCGGCTCGACATCACCTTCCCGACGCTGCGCCGCATAACCAACCAGAATTTCGGCCTGACCTTCGACGCGACCATAGCCGATGCCGGGCTGAAACAGGCCGCGCTCGGCTGGGACCTGTACGACGGTGCGCTCAAGGTGCGCGGCGACCTGCTGGCCAACAGCCTCGTGGTAGCGGGTCCGGCGAAAGTCGGCCCGTATCGCGGTGACATCTCCTACCGCACCCAGTTCGTCCCAAAGGCCCAGACGATCGACTTCACGGGCCAGTTCAACGCCGCCCAGTTCGGCGGCAGCCCGCGCGTGCCCGTCGCCATCACCGGCCAGTTCCTTGTCCAGGATGGCAAGGGCAGGGGCAAGGTCGAGGCCGACATCTTCCGCGGTGACGTCGCCTGGACCAATGAAGGCTCTGACGATCCAGCCCGCCCATCGCAAGTTGACATCTCTGGCGTCACCATAGCGTCGGGCATGGTTGCCCAAGGGCTGCCGATGTTCGAGCGCCTGAAGACCGAGACGCCGACTCAGATTTCCCTGCTGCGCTCGGGCGATATCTGGAGCGGCGGCGTCGAGGCCGAAAGCCTGTCAGGCGATGTCGCCTATATCGACGGCCAGTTGCCGCGTCTGGTCTATCAGGCAACGATCACCCCGGACGAGGCGCGCCAGCTTGGCTATGGCGCCCTGCCGGTCTTCAGTGATCCGCGCCACCTGACCGTCAATGTGGCGCTCGATGGCGAGTCCAAGGAAGCCCTGATCAAGCTTGACGATATCAACGCCGTGCTCGGCTGGTCGGAACAGCCGGGTTCGGACGAATTGCTGCGCCGGTTGACAACAAAGCTCAAGCCTCAGGACTGGGCGACCTTGGGTTTGCCAAAAGCCTTCTTCACGCCGGCTGCGCCGATCGAGGTCACGGCCCTGTGGCAGCAGACCCAGCAGAAGCTGATCGGCCAGGTGAGAATGCTGGGCGAAACCATTGATTTCGATATGCCGACGCGCGAGGCCCGCAGCCAGATCGACTATTCGCTCCAGGTACGCGGCACGGTGAACGACAAGATCCTGGCGGCGCTCGGCTATTCGCAGACTCCGGTACAGATCAGCGGCAATCTCGGTTCGGTCTTTACCCTCTACGACACGCCAGGCCATCCCGCAGCCATCGCCAATGTCGATGCCACCAGGGCCGAGCTGGGCGTGCGCGCCACAGACTGGATCAAACCTTCGGGCGAAACGGCCAATTTCAGCGTGTCGTTTGACGAACAGAGCGTTGACTCTGGCAAACGCGGCGGCGTCAACCTGTCACGCATCATCGCCACGGGTGACCGCATCCGGATCGACGGCCGCGCCTCGTTCAATGCGACGGGTGATCTGGAATTCGCCGATTTTTCAAACCTCTACCTGCGCAACTTCATAGATGTGACGTTCAAGAACTACGTCTTGCCGGCGCAGGGTATCAATGTCCTGTCGATCAGCGGCAAGCAGCTCGACCTCCGGCCATGGCTGGAGAACGAACGCGACAAGACCTTGGCCACGGCCTCTGCACCTGCTCAAGGCGCGCAACCCCAAACTGCGGCCGCAAAGACCCCAACGCATTTCGTTGTCGATCTCGACAACCTTCAGACCTCGGCCGACGGCGCCTTCACCAAGGTCAAGATGGACGTCAACTGGGACGGCCTGAGCGGCCTGGACGGGCAGGGCACCGCCAATCTGATCGGCAATACACCCGTCGCCATCGCCTTCCAGTCGCAGGGCGCCTACAGCCTGTTCAACCTCCGCACCAACGATTTCGGCAATCTGCTCAGGACCTATGGCGGCGTCCGTAATGTCTATGGCGGCAAGGCCGAGGTGACCGGCGCCTATCGCGACGGCCAGGTCGATGCGCGTGTTGCCGGCGAGAATATCCGCGTCAAGCAGATCCCGGTCCTGGCGCAACTTCTCACCGTTGCGTCTATGACCGGCCTGAACGATACCCTGACCGGCGAAGGCATTGCCTTTACCGACTTCGAGTTCCCCGTACGTTATCGTGGTGACACCCTGTTCATCCGCAACGGCTGGGCCAAGGGCAAGGCGCTGGGCATCAATGTCTGGGGCACGACCGACCTTGGTGACAAGACCATGGCTCTGAACGGCACGCTGATCCCGGCTTATCGCATCAATGCCCTGTTCGGCGACGTCAAGTCGAACGGCCTGGGCCTGGTTGGCATCAAGTACGACGTCAAGGGTGCCTTCAAGACGCCTCAGGTCGGGGTCGATCCTCTGTCAGTCATCATGCCGGGCTTTATCAAGGTCTGGGAAAACGACCAGCGCAAGGACCCGATTGCGCCGCTGGACCTGCCCGAAACCAAGGAAGCCGTCCGGGCCCTGCGCAACAAGACGGCCGATCTGGCAGTCAATTAAGCCCGAGCATTTCGCCGACAGGCTGACGCGGCGCCACTGCCTGATTACGTAAATTTAATTCCGGACCCTGCATCCGCAAGCCGGTATGCGGGCCTCCTATCCATAGGAACAAGTTCAGGCAGGTGTCATGCGGAAAATACTAACATTTGTGACCTTTTTTCTTGCCTGTACCGGGCTTGCTACAGGCGTACAGGCATCTGAACCACGACAGGCGGATTTTGTTTTTGATCACGTGAATATCGTGCCGATGACCAAGGCGGTCGTGCAGCGCGACAAATCGGTCGTGGTGCGCGACGGCACGATTGTCGCGATCACCGACATCCATAAATCTGGCCAGTATCGTTCGGCAAAGCATGTTGACGGCGGCGGCATGTACCTGATGCCAGGCTTGTCGGACATGCACGTGCATTTGCGCATGCCCCGTCAGGACTTTTTCGACCTGAATCTGGCGGCCGGCGTCACGACTGTCTTTAACATGGGTCTTGCCGATGGCGACGGAAAGGTCGACCATCTTGCATTGCGCGCCGGTATCGCATCCGGAGCCATGGACGGTCCGCGTTATCTGGTCAGCGGTCCGCAGCTTGAAAGCAACAACGTCAAGTCACTGGAAGATGTGCACCGGACCTTGCTGGAGGCCACTTACCGCCATTACGACGCCATCAAGATCCACGGCGACCTGCCGCCAGAACTCTACGACGCCCTGATCACCGGCGCGCGCGAACGCAAGCTCCGCATACGGGGGCACGGCCAGCACATGATGCCGCTGGCGCAGACGCTGCGGATGGATTGCGTCGAACACATCGAAGAACTGCTCTACATGTCCCGCGATGCCAGCCTGGGCCGGGAAGCCAAATTCGGCAATGAGGACAGGGGCGGTATCAGGAACTTCCTGACCGCCTATTACCACAACATCTCGCATCTCGAAGACCGCGCCTACCGCGCAGACATCGCCAGGGACGTCGCCAAGTCCGGTGTCTATTGGGACCCTACGATCATCATCTACGCCATGATACCGAAATACGTTTCGGACGAGGCCTTTGCCACGCTGGCCAGTGAGCCAAGCCTCAAATACCTGCCCGAAGGCATGCGCCGCGAGAGCCTGGACAAGGACAAGAACGAATATCGCGCTGGTCTGGTGCCGGTCTTTGCGCCATTCCTCAAGTCCATGGGCGATCCCGCCAGCGTGGCAGGGCATTTCGACCACAATATGAAGACCCTGCTGACCCTGACCCGGGAATTTCACGACGCCGGTGTTCCGCTTCTGACAGGCTCGGACGCGTTCGGCGCACTGACGCCGGGATTTGCGTTGCATCAGGAAATGGCGTTGTTCGTCAAGGCCGGCCTGACGCCGTATGAGACGTTGCAGGCAGCGACGGTCAATCCGGCGAAGTATCTGGGCGAATTCGATCGGGCGGGAACTGTCGAGGTCGGCAAACGCGCCGATTTCATCCTGCTGGGCGCGAACCCGCTGGCTGACATCGACAACGCAGCCGACGTGCACGGCGTCTTTACCCACGGCAAATGGCATTCCGCACAGGATTTGAAGACGCGGCTTGAGGCCGTCGAAAAACACTCGGCCGGCCATTAGGGGGATTACAGTGACGCTTGCCATCAAAACGGGCGTGCTGACGGCCGCAGTCCTCGCCCTGGCTGCGGCCACGACGGCCCATTCCGCCGAGCCCGCTTGCGAAGCCGGAGCCTATGGTGCACCGGAGCAGAACATCGTCGTGCTTGAGCCGAAGGACTGGATTCCGTTTCCCGGCATGGGCTACCTGCTGCTGGACGGGCGATACGGAAGCACCGTGTCGCCGACGAGCCCCGTCAAATGCCAGGCTGGACATGTTTTCCTGACTGCCGGGTCTGAAACCCTTCGCCTTGATAAACGGGAGTTCAAACGGACGGCGGAGAAAATCCCGGTGGCGGGCGCCGTCCTTGCGGGAGAGCTGCTTGAACCGGTGGGGCCGGGTGTCCGCCCTCTGGTCGTCATGATCCACGGCTCAGAAGCCGAACCCGCGATGGGCAACAACCGCGCCTTTATGCTGGCGGCGCAAGGCGTCGCGGTGTTCACCTACGACAAACGCGGCACCGGGCAATCCGACGGGCTTTACACACAGAATTTCGAACTGCTGGCCGATGATGCCGCTGCTGCGATGAGCCACGCGCAAACCCTGATGCGCGGCCGTTTCGACCGGTCAGGATACTGGGGCCAGAGCCAGGGTGGTTGGGTCGCGCCGCTGGCTGCCACACGATCGAATGTCGACTTTGTCGCCGTCGGATTTGGGCTGGTTGCAGCCCCCATCGCCGAAGACCGCGACCAGATGCTGCTGGAAGCGCAAACCCTGGGTCTCAACGATCACGACAAGGCGCAGATAAGGCGGCTGTCGAAAGCCACCGCAGCCATTGTAACGTCGCACTTTACGTCAGGTTTCGCGGCGCTGGAGGCCTTGCGCAAGGAGACTGCCAACGAAAAGTGGACGCGGCCGATCAATGGCGAATATAGCGGGGACATGCTGCGGATGTCCGACAGTGATCTGCGCCGCATCGGCCGCGCCGTATTCGACAATATGGAACTCATCTGGGACTACGATTCAAAGCCGGTCCTGAGCCGTCTGCGCGTTCCCCTGCTGTGGACGATCGCCGAGCAGGACCGCGAAGCACCTATAGCCGAGACCGTCGCGGCGCTGAAAGGGTTCAGGGACCAGGGCAAGCCGTTCGACGTCTACATCTTCCCGGACACAGATCACGGCATGAATGAGTTCGTCGAAAAGCCCGACGGCACGCGCACGCGGACACGCGTCACCGACGGCTATTTCCGGCTTATTGGCGACTGGGTCATCGGCAAGGCGGACCGCACTTACGGACGCTCCCGTCCGTTGCCGGACGGGAAGCCATAGCCCTTAAACGGGCTTTACCAGAATGATCTTCTTCTTGCCCTGGGCGACCTTTATGACGCCCTCGGCATTGAGATCGGCCTTGGTGACCAACTGGTTGCCGTCGCTGATCGCCACGTCGTTGACGCGCAAGCCCCCGCCCTGGGCCAGGCGGCGGGCTTCGCCGTTCGACTGGGTCAGGCCGATGCGCGTCGTCAGCGCCGCCAGCATGATGCCTTCCTCAAGCTCCGCCGCCGGAACTTCGAAGGTCGGCAGGTCAGCCGACAGCACGCCTTGCTCGAAGGCCTTCTGGGCCGTGTCGCGCGCGGTGGCAGCGGCCTCAGGCCCGTGAACCATCTTGGTCGCTTCGTCGGCCAGGATCTTCTTGGCCTCGTTGATCTCGGCGCCTTCCAGCTTTTCGAGGCGGGCGATCTCATCCAGCGGCAGGGCAGTGAACAGGCGCAGGAAGCGGCCAACATCGGCGTCTTCGGCATTGCGCCAGTACTGCCAGTAGTCATATGGGCTGAGCATGTCGGCATTGAGCCAGACAGCGCCATTGGCCGTCTTGCCCATCTTGCCGCCCGATGCGGTGGTGAGCAAAGGCGTCGTCAGGCCGAACGCCGCCTTGGTATTCATGCGGCGCGTCAGCTCGACGCCGTTGATGATATTGCCCCACTGGTCCGACCCGCCCATCTGCAGCACGCAGTTATAGGCTTCGTTCAGCTCGCGGAAGTCTACCGCCTGCATCAGCATGTAGTTGAATTCCAGGAAGGTCATCGGCTGTTCACGCTCAAGGCGCAGCTTGACCGAATCGAAGGTCAACATGCGGTTGATGGTGAAGTGCGTGCCGAACAGGCGCAGGAATTCGATATAGCCGAACTTCGACAGCCAGTCGTCGTTATTGACCATGATGGCGTCGTTCCGGCCATCGCCAAAGGTCAGGAACTTCGAGAAGACCTGCTTGATGCCGTCCATGTTCGACTGGATCTGTTCATCGGTCAGCAGAGGCCGTTGCGTGTCCTTGAAGGTCGGGTCGCCGACCTTGGTCGTACCGCCGCCCATGAGCACAATCGGCTTGTGGCCGGTCTGCTGCAGCCAGTAGAGCAGCATGATCTGCACCAGGCTGCCGGCATGCAGCGACGACGCCGTGGCGTCGAAGCCGATATAGCCCGTGATCGGACCCGCAGCCGCCAGGGTATCGAGCGCCTCGGCGTCGGTGCACTGATGGATGAAGCCACGCATCGAAAGCGTGCGCAGAAGGTCGGATTTGAAGCTTTGCTCGGTCATGATATGGGTGCAGTATGAGAAAAGAAGGGGTGCTGTGTGACCCCGCCATCCGCCACAGTCAAGAGCGTGCAGGGAAATGTCATGAAAGTTTTGGGTTTTATGACCGGAACGTCACTCGACGGCATCGATATGGCCGTCATCGACACCGACGGCGATTCCCAGCTCACCTTTGGGCCGTGGGCGGAAATGCCCATGCCGCCTGAGACACGTTCCCTGCTCGAAGCCACCGTCAAGACGGCGCTGTCGTGGCCGCGTGGTGACGCCGAACCTGCCATCTTTGCCGAAGCGCGTTCAGCGCTTGTCGACTGGCATGCGTCGGCATCAGCGGCATTTCTGAAAGACAATGGCCTGGCCTACAGCGACCTCGATGCCATCGGCGTCCATGGCCAGACCGTGCTGCATGAGCGCCCGCGCAATGGCGTGCCCGGCCGCACCGTCCAGCTATTCGACGGCCAGGCTTTTGCCGATGCCGTGGGCGTCACTGTCGTCTGCGATTTCCGCCAGGCCGATATCCAGGCGGGCGGGGAGGCGGCGCCGCTCGCGCCCGTCTATCACCGCGCCCTGGCGCAGAAGGCGGGACTGGACCTGCCCGTCGTCGTCGTCAATCTGGGCGGCGTCGCCAATATCACCCTGATCGATGAAAACCTGACCCTGACGGCGCTCGATACCGGGCCAGCCAACGGCTTGATGGACCAATGGATGCGCCGTCATGGCCGCGGCGATTACGACCACGAGGGCCGCATCGCCGCTGAGGGCAGGGTCCACGCCGATATCGTCGCGGGATATATGGCGCATCCTTACTTTAAAGCCGTGGCGCCGAAGTCGCTCGACCGCTACGACTTTACGCTTGATGCCGTGACAGATCTCTCCTGCGAAGACGGTATGGCGACATTGAGCGCCTTTACCTTGCAAAGCCTGTTGGCGGGTATCAACGCCGTCGGCGCGCAGCCGAAGTCGGTTATCCTCGCCGGTGGCGGTCGCCACAATGCACATCTGGTCGGCCAGATCCGCGAGGCGCTGGCACCGGCCAAGGTCGTGCTGGCTGAAGATTTGGGCTGGCGCGGCGGAGCCATCGAGGCCGAAGCCTTCGCCTACATGGCAGCGCGGTCGCTGAAAGACCTGCCGATTTCCTTCCCCGGTACGACGGGCGTCAAAGCACCGCTCACCGGCGGCAAGGTCAGTTATCCGAAGACGCGTACACATTCCATGGCAAGCTAAAGCGGGCCCAAAAGGGGGACAAGATGAAAACACATATTCTACTGGTAGCCGCTCTGTGTCTGGCGGCCTGTTCGCCGCAAACCCAAACACCGGTCGACAGCGCCTCGGAATCTCAATCCGAAGCCGTATCCAGCGTTGTCTCGAGCGCCGCGCCGGTGTCGTCGGCCGCAGCCGTCGCCACCCTGCCGGCGGGCTTTGTCGGCAAGTGGGACGAAGGCCCCAAGCCGTGCAGCACCGAGTATCGCAGCCAGATGCAGCTCGATATCGCCGCGACCGAATTGAGCTTCTTCGAGAGCGGCGGCACGGTCAAAAGCGTCAAGATCAACAGTCCGACCGATATCGTCGCCGAAGTCGCCATGGCAGGCGAGGGCGATACCTGGACCAGTTCCATGCACATGGTCCTGACCGACGATGGCAAGACCCTGACCATCGACGAAGGCAAGGCCGGCGTTCGCACGCGCTGCGCATAACGGCTTGTCATACAGCCTAGCCATGGTAGTCACATAAGCGACTATTTAAGGAGGCTATCATGGCGGGCAAATCATCTATCGGGTTCGGCGCGGGCATTGTCTTGCTGTTGTCGGCCGTCTCTGCGCTGGCTGGCGAACTGCCGGTCGAAACCGTGGCCAGGATCGACTCGGCCGCCCAATCCGCCATCGCCGTCAACCGGACGCCGTCCGCCCAGATCGCCATCGTCAAGGACGGCGAGATCGTCTACTCCAAGGCCTTCGGCCTGGCGGCGATCGATGGCAAGGTGAAAGCGACCACAAAATCGCGCTATCAGATCGCTTCCGTTTCGAAAGCTTTTACCGCCGCCGCCGTACTGGCTCTGGCCGAAGACGGCAAGCTGTCGCTCGATGACACTGTCTCGAAGTGGCTCCCGGAGCTGACCTCAGCCGACAAGATCACTGTCCGCCAGCTGCTCAGCCACACCTCGGGCTATTCCGACTATTGGCCGCAGGACTACGTCATGGAGATGGTGACCAAGCCGACCACGGCAAAGGCGATCGCCGACACCTATGCCAAGGCGCCGCTCGATTATCAGCCGGGCGACGAGTGGCAATATTCGAACACCGGCTATGTCGTCGCCGGCCTGATCGCCGAAAAGGCCTCGGGCAAGCCGCTGTTCCAGTTCATCCAGGACCGTATCCTCAAGCCAGTCGGCATCGATGATGCGCTCGATGCCGGGGCGGTCGACCTCAAGGCGCCCGATGCGCTGGGCTACCAGCGCCAGGGCCTGGGTCCGAACCGCCTGACGCCGCTTGCAGGACGCAACTGGACCTTTGCCGCCTGGCCGCTCATCCTGACGGCCGAGGACGTCGCCAAATGGGACCTGAGCATTCTGAAAAAGTCGCTGTTCAAAGCTGCCACCTACGAAGAGCAGGTCAGGACGATCAAACTCAACGACGGCAAGGACACAGGCTACGCCATGGGCTGGTTCGTGCGTGAATCAAACGGCCGCAAGATCGTGTCGCATACCGGCGAGGGCGCGGGCTATCTGACCAGCAACCGCATCTATCCCGATGACGGCGTGGCCATCGTCGTGCTGACTAACTCGATGTCGGGCAATGCCTTTACCGAAATCTCCGACCGCATCGCCTTCCAGCTTCTGCCCCCGACCGGCGTCGACGCAGAAGTGCTGACGACCTTCAAGGCATTACAGGCGGGCCAGGCAGACCGCGGGCGCTTCACCGATAACTTCAATCTCTACCTGAGTGACAAAGCGCTTGCGGATCACAAGCAATATCTTGGCGCCCTGGGTGAAGTCGTCACTTTGCAAATGCAGGGGTCATCGAAGCGCGGCGGCATGGACATACGGTCCTATCGCCTGCGTGTTGGCGAGAAACTCCTGTCCTTAAGTGTCTTCGTCACCAAGGATGGAAAATTCGATCAATTCCTGGTGTCGGCTGTTAACTAGACGCCCTTCTCGTGGCATAAGCTTGTCACGCGACTGAGGAGGGAATGTCATGCGGCTGATAGTGTGCGTATTGCTTGTCGGACTGGCGACCAGCGCCGCGGCGCAAAGCCCCGCCATCCCCACGGCCTTTCAGGGCGACTGGAGCACTTCGCTGAAGGGGTGCAACGATCTCGATGAAGACACAAACGGCCTGTTGGTCAGCGCGTCGGCGTTGAGCCTTTATGACGGCGTGGGCATCGTCGAATCCGTCGAAGAGACCAGCGCGACGCGCATCAAGGTCGTCGCCAACTGGGACGCCGAAGGCAAGATCTTTCGCGACACGCGTGAGCTGAAGCTGTCCGATGGCGGCAACAGCCTGTCAATGACGGGTGTCGGCGACCTGGGCAGGTCCGACTTTATCCGCTGCCCGGCTTAAAAAGTAGGGCAGGAACCACACACTCCCTCCTCCCTAGCGCGAAGCGGTGGGGAGGAGGGGCGGCACTATTCCAGAAACTGCCGGATATCTTCCACCAACTCGTCCGCCCTTGCGTGGATCAGATCATGCTGCCCGCCCGGCACCACCATCAGACTTGCGTCCGGCAAGTGGGCCGCGAAATGCTGGCCGACCGCAAGCGGGCTGATCGGGTCATTGTCGCCCCAGATCAGCAGGCACGGATGACGGACCTCAGCCAGGCGCGCCGATACGTCGGGACGCTCCGACATCACCCAGTCGGCGACGTGGGCAAACTCTTCACGGTAATTGATACGCCAATCGACGGCACCCAACTCTGACACGTCCATCCCGCCGGCGGTCACCGCCAGCACAATCCGCCGCACCTGGTCGGGATTGCGCAAGGCCACGGTCAGGGCAATGGCGCCGCCCATGGACTGCGCCAGCAGATCGACCGGTTCATCGCCCAGTTGCGCTTCAACCAAGGCCACCAGGTCATGGTAGGAATTGACCTTGGGATCCGCCGGATTTTCACCCAGCCCCGGCCAGCCGTAATAGACCTTGTCCCAATCGGCCGGCAGTTGATCGCCCAGGGGCCGCCAAAAGGCCGCCGAGCCACCAACACCAGGCAGGAAGAACAGCCGTCCCATAACCAGGTCTACGCCTTCGCAGCCATCCGCTTGTCGATATAGCCACCGACATGGCGTTCGACTTCGCTTAAGTGTTCGGTCCAGAAGTGGTTGGCGTCCGGAATGACTTCCGAGTCGATCTGGATACCCTTTTGCGTGCGCAGCTTGGCGACGACGCGGTCGACTTCGGAGGTCGGCACGATCGAATCGTTGCCGCCGTGAAGGAACATGCCGGACGCCGGGCACGGCGCCAGGAAGCTGAAATCATAGGCATTGGTCGGCGGCGACACCGAAATAAAGCCGTCGGTTTCCGGGCGGCGCATCAACAACTGCATGCCGATATAGGCGCCGAAATCATAGCCGGCGACCCAGAACTGGGCGGCGGTCGGGTTCTTCGACTGCAACCAGTCAAGCGCCGTGGCGGCGTCGGCAAGCTCACCGATGCCGGAATCGAACTCGCCCTGGCTCTTTTGCACGCCACGGAAGTTGAAGCGCAGCACCGAGAAACCACGCGTCATGAACAGGTGGAACAGCTGAACCGTCACAGGATTGTTCATATGGCCGCCCGCCTTGGGGTGCGGGTGCAGGATCAGCGCGATGGGCGCGTTCTCGGTCTTGCCCTGTGTGTAGCGGGCTTCGATGCGTCCGGCGGCTCCGGCCAGTATGACTTCGGGCATTCATCACCTTGAGTAGTTCAAAAATCTTTTTGCACCGCAGCGCATAATTCTTGACTGTTTTAGTCGGAAATTCTATTTTCCGCTAAGACCGCAAAGCGCGCCGGGGCAACGCGCCTCTTAGCACAAAGATTTGGCTTTGCGCAGGTTTTTGCAATCATCGCGACTTTTGCCCGCGTATTGCCGAAAGGACATCACATGCGCCTGTCGACCAAGGGACGATACGCCGTCATGGCCATGACCGATCTGGCATTAAACGGTCAGGCGGGCCGGCCGATTTCCCTTTCGGAAATCTCCGAACGCCAGCAGATTTCGCTGTCCTATCTCGAACAATTGTTCGCGCGCCTGCGCAAGGCGGGCCTGGTCAAGAGCGCACGCGGTCCGGGCGGCGGCTATACCTTGTCGCGGATAGCGGGCGATCTGTTTGTTTCCGAAATCGTCCTGGCGGTAGATGAGCCGATCAAGGCGACGCGCTGCGAACTGACCTCCAATAAACTCGGCGCCAACAAGAAGCTGGGCAAGGACCAGGCGGCGCGCGAAATCGGCTGCATGCCGGGCGGCCAGCGCTGCCTGACGCACAATCTGTGGGAAGACCTTGGCGTGGCCATCCACGACTACCTGTCGCAGGTGTCGCTGGACGACGTCATCCGCAAGCGCACGCGCAAGAAGGTCCAGATCACGGCGCCGGAAATCCCGGCCCCAGCGCGCGTCATGATGGAGGTGCCTGCCGAATGACGGGGCAACTCTACCTCGATCACGCCGCAACATCGCCCCTGCGCCCGGAAGCGCGGGAGGCGTTTCTGCGCGCCTGTGATCTGGGCGGCAATGCGTCGTCGGTCCACGGTATCGGCCGCAAGGCCAAGCTGCTGTTAGAGGACGCGCGCAGCGACATCATGTCGGCGGTCGGGGCCACAGGGGCGGGCGGACTGGTCTTTACCTCGGGCGGTACCGAGGCCAATGCCCTGGCCCTGCGCCAGGCCGAGGGTTACGACTATATCGTGCTGTCGGCCGGCGAGCATGACAGCCTCCATGGCGCGGTCAAGGACGCGGTCATCGCGCCTTTGACGCCAGATGGCGCGATCGATCTTGGCGCCTTGCAGACCGTTCTGGAGCGTGATGGGCGGCCGTTTGTCTGCGCCATGCTGGCCAATAACGAAACAGGCGCGGTGTCGGACATCGGTGCGGTCGCAGCCTTGGTCCATGCACGCGGCGGCTGGCTGCACGTCGATGCCGTCCAGGCGCTCGGCAAGATGAGCGTCGATTTCACCAGCCATGGCGCCGACTCGATGGCTCTGTCGGCTCACAAGGTCGGCGGGCCGCAAGGCGTTGGCGCACTGGTCTATGATCGCGATCGCACACTGAAGCCCTTGATCGGCGGCAGCGGCCAGGAATACGGCCTGCGCGCCGGCACGGAAAACATACCGGGCATCGCCGCCTTCGCCGCCGCCGTCATGGCTGCGGGCCAAGGCAATACCGAACTGATCACCGCCCAGGCAGAGGTCGAAGCCGCACTCAAGGCGCAAGGGATCACCATCCTCGCTGAGGCTGTCGGCCGCGTCGCCGGCATCGTGTCCATCGTCCAACCGCACTGGCCTTCAAATCAGCAATTGATTCACATGGACATGGCGGGTATCTGCGTCTCCTCCGGTTCGGCCTGCTCATCGGGCAAGGTCAAGTCCAGCCGCGTCGTCGCGGCCATGGGCCTTCCGGAGATGGCCGACAAGGTGCTGCGCGTCTCCTCCGGCTGGACCACCAGCCCGAAGGACTGGCATCGCTTTTTTGATGTCTGGTCAAAGGGTTATGAAACGTATCTCAAGCGCCGCGTGCGCGAGAAGGAATTGAGCTAGTGGCTGCTGTCAAGGAAACCATCGATACGGTCGCCAAGCTTGAAACCTATGAGCATGGCTTCGTCACCGATATCGAGATGGACTTCGCCCCGCGCGGGCTGAATGCCGACATCGTGCGCTTCATTTCGGCCAAAAAGAACGAGCCGGAATGGATGCTGGAGATGCGTCTGGCTGCCTATGAGCGCTGGCTGTCGATGGAGGAGCCGACCTGGGCTAAGGTTGACTATACGCCGGTCGATTATCAGGACCTGTTCTATTACGCCGCACCGCGCCAGAAGGTGGCGCCGAAGTCGCTGGATGAGATCGATCCGGAAATCCTCAAGACCTATGAAAAGCTTGGCATTCCGCTGAAGGAACAGATGGTCCTGGCCGGCGTCGAAGGCGCGCCGCGTTACGCCGTCGACGCCGTGTTCGACTCGGTTTCGGTCATCACCACCTTCAAGGACGAACTGAAAAAGTCGGGCGTGATTTTCTGTGCGATTTCAGAGGCGTTACGCGAATATCCTGACCTGGTGAAGCAATATCTCGGCTCGGTCGTGCCGGTCTCGGACAACTATTTCGCGGCCCTCAATGCCGCCGTGTTTTCAGACGGCTCGTTCGTCTATATCCCGCCGGGCGTGCGCTGCCCAATGGAGCTGTCGACCTATTTCCGCATCAACGCCGAAAACACTGGCCAATTCGAACGCACCCTGATCATCGCCGACAAGGGCGCTTACGTGTCCTATCTCGAAGGCTGCACGGCGCCGATGCGCGACGAAAACCAGCTCCACGCGGCGGTCGTCGAGTTGATCGCGCTCGATGACGCCGAAATCAAATACTCGACCGTGCAGAACTGGTATCCCGGCGACGAAAACGGCAAGGGCGGCATCTATAACTTCGTCACCAAGCGTGCCGATTGCCGCGGCGCGCGCTCGAAAGTGTCGTGGACCCAGGTCGAAACGGGCTCCAACATCACCTGGAAGTACCCGTCGTGCATCCTGCGCGGCGACGACAGCGTCGGGGAATTCTACTCGATCGCCGTCACCAATGGCGCGCAACAAGCCGATACCGGCACCAAGATGATCCACCTGGGCAAGAACACCCGCTCGCGCATCATCTCCAAGGGCGTGTCGGCGGGCAGATCGTCCAACACCTATCGCGGCCTGGTCTCGGCGCACGCCAAGGCGACCGGCAGCCGCAACTACACCCAATGCGACAGCCTGTTGATCGGCAAGACCTGCGCAGCGCACACCGTACCCTATATCGAAGCCGACACCGCCAAGGCGCAGTTCGAGCACGAGGCGACGACAACGCGCCTGTCGGAAGACCAGCTGTTCTACGCCATGCAGCGTGGCCTGACCCAGGAGGAGGCGGTCGCCTTGCTCGTCAACGGCTTTGTTCGCGACGTGCTGCAGGAACTGCCGATGGAATTCGCCGTCGAAGCCCAGAAACTCGTCGCCATCAGCCTTGAGGGGAGCGTGGGGTGACCGATTTCGCCATTAAGCGTTTCCCGCTGGCATTTGCGCTTTTGTCTGCCGTAGTCGCCTACATCACACAATACTATTTCATGGGAACCATGTTCTCGCGAGATTTTTCCCTGGTGAAGGCCTTTGCTTGGCTGGCCATTGCAGTGTGGCTTGCCTTTACGATTTTCAGTTTCCGCAAAAGGCTTTGGCAAGGCGTCGTTGCTCTCTTGCTGGCTCCATTTGCTTTCATACCGATCACTTTGGCGTTGGGGATATCGTATAAATGCGCAAACGATATCTCTTACTGCCCGTAGGATAATGACTATGCTTTCGATCCAAAACCTCACTGTCGCCGTTGACACCAAGACGATCCTCAAAGGCCTGACGCTCGAAGTGCCGGCCGGCGAAGTCCATGCCATCATGGGGCCGAACGGCGCCGGCAAGTCCACGCTCGGCTACGCGCTGGCGGGTCGTCCGCACTACGAAGTCACCGGCGGCTCCGTCACCTTCAACGGCGAAGACCTGCTCGACAAGGAGGTGCACGAACGCGCCGCGGCGGGCCTTTATCTGTCCTTCCAGTATCCGCTTGAAATCCCGGGCGTACCGGCCCTGACCTTCCTGCGTACCGCGCTCAATTCGCAGAAGAAGCTGCGCGGCGAAGCGGAGGTCACCGCACCGGAATTCCTGAAAAAGGTCCGCGAAGTCGCCAAGTCCTTGCGCATCGATATGGATATGCTGAAGCGTCCCCTCAATGTCGGTTTTTCCGGCGGCGAGAAGAAGCGCATGGAAGTCCTGCAGATGGCCATGCTGGAGCCGAAGTTCCTGATCCTCGATGAGACCGACTCCGGTCTCGACATCGATGCGCTCAAGGTCGTGTCGGACGGCGTCAATGCCCTGCGTGCGGCGGACCGTGGCATGCTGGTCATCACCCACTATCAACGGTTGCTCGATCATATCAAGCCCGACCGCGTCCACGTTCTGGTCGCTGGCAAGATCGTCCGTTCGGGCGGTCCGGAACTGGCGCTCGAACTCGAAGCCAATGGCTACGACCAGTATCTGGGAGTGGCAGCGTGAGCCTGACTGCGCTCGATATCTTCGACCCATCGTCCTATCCCACGCGCCGCGACGAGGAGTGGAAATACTCCGACCTGTCGCGCGTGCTTCGCGTGGTGCCGCAAGCCGATGAGGTGCGCCAAGCCACGGACCGCATCGACGTTCCGGCAGGTGAAACCGTCGTGCGTTTCGAGACCTACGGCAATGAAGCCGCCGTCACCCATGAAGACATCCATTTTTCGTTGGGCGAGGGCGCGCGCCTGACCCGTGTAGTCATTCTCGACGAACCCGAAGACGCCGTCTCGATCCGCCGCTCAACCGTTGAGACCGCGCCCGGCAGCGTCTTCAAGCAGTACGTCTTTTCGACCGGCGCCAAATTCCAGCGCTTCGAGACCCACGTCACCCACGCCGGCCATGGCGCCGAGGTCGAACTGAACGGCGCCTATTTGCTGAACGGTAAGCGCCACTTCGACCTGACGACGCGCGTTAATCATGCCGAGGTCAATGGCGTCACCAACCAGATCATCAAGGGCCTGGTCAAGGATCAGGCGACCGCCGTCTTCCAGGGCCGCATCTATGTCGAGCGCGGTGCCGACGGCACCGACGCGCGCATGCGGCATCAAGCATTGATCCTTAATGACGGCGCCCATGTCCGCGCCAAGCCCGAGCTGGAAATCTACGCCGACGACGTGCAATGCGCCCACGGCAACACCATCGGTGCTTTGGATGAATCCGCGCTGTTCTTCTGTCAGACACGCGGCATGGATGAACCGACCGCGCGTGCGCTGCTGACCCACGCCTTTGTCATGCCGGTGGCCGAAGCCATCGAGGATGAAGATTTGCGCGCCAAGGTGCTGGAGTTCCTCGAAGCCAAGGGGGAGGTCTTCCATGCCCTTTGATGTCGCCCGCGTCCGCGAAGACTTCCCGATCCTGAGCCGCACAATCAACGATAAGCCGCTGGTCTATCTCGACAGCGGCGCGTCGGCGCAAAAGCCCAATGCCGTCATCGACGCCATGAGCCACGCCATGCGCCATTCCTATGCCAATGTGCATCGGGGGCTGCACCGCCTGGCCAACGAGACGACCGACGCCTATGAGGCCGGCCGCGAGACCGTCGCGCGTTTCATCAAGGCCGATGTCAACGAGATCGTCTTCACCAAGTCGGCGACCGAAGCGATGAACCTGATCGCCAACAGCTTTGGCGACCGCCTGAAGCCCGGCGACGTCGTGCTGACGACCGAGATGGAGCACCACGCCAATATCGTGCCGTGGTACATGCTGGCTGAACGCAAGGGCGTCACGCTGCAATACGTGCCGATCCTCGATGATGGCTCGCTCGACATGGCCGCGTTCGACGCCATGTTGACGGACAAGGTCAAGATCGTTGCAGTCACCCACATGTCGAACGTTCTGGGCACTATCAATCCGATCAAGGACATCATCGCCAAGGCCCATGCCGCCGGCGCCATAGCGGTCATCGACGGCGCGCAAGGCATCGTCCACCTCGATATCGACGTGAAGGCGCTCGACGCCGACTTCTACGTCTTTTCGGCGCATAAGCTCTATGGCCCGACCGGTCTCGGGGTGCTTTACGGCAAGGCCGAGATCCTGGCCGCCATGCCGCCCTACCAGGGCGGCGGCGAGATGATCGCGCGCGTCACCAAGGAAAAGATCACCTGGAACGAGCCCCCGCATCGCTTTGAGGCAGGCACGCCGGCCATTCTCGAAGTCATCGGGCTCAAGGCGGCTATCGACTGGCTGTCGCAGTTCGATCGCGCCGAAGTCGTTGCCCACGAACACGCACTGTATCAACGCGCCTATGACCGCCTGACCCAGATCAACAGCCTGCGCGTCCATGGCACCGCCGAAGGCAAAGGCTCGATCCTGACCTTCTCCTTGGGCCAGGCGCACGCCCACGATGTGGCGCAAATTCTCGACCGCTACAATGTCGCTGTCCGCGCCGGTACCCACTGCGCCGAACCTTTGATGACGCGATTGGGCGTCACCTCTACCGTCCGGGCCTCCATCGCCCTATATAATACCGAAGAAGAGATCGACGTCCTGGCCGAAGCCGTTGCCAAAGCCCAGTCGTTCTTCGCATGAGTGAGCACATGAGCGAAGCCCAGACCACGCCCGATACCGAAACGCACAGCCTGTTCAGCCTGGACGACATGGGCGCCAACCAGCCGTCGGCGCTGGAGCAGGCGGAGCTTGACCGGCTGACCGACGAACTGATCGCGGCGTTCAAGACGATCTTCGACCCGGAAATCCCGGTCGACATCTACGAACTTGGCCTGATCTACCGCGTCGATGTGTCGGACGACCGCGAAGTGGTGGTCGACATGACCCTGACTGCGCCAGGCTGCCCCGTCGCCGGCGAAATGCCGGGCTGGGTCCACGACGCCGTCATGAAGGTCGAGGGCGTGAAAAACTGCGACGTCAACCTGCTGTTTGATCCGCCCTGGGATTCGTCGCGCATGAGCGACGAAGCCAAGCTGCAACTGAACATGTTCTGATCATGGACATTCAACCCGCCATTACCCCGCGCCCACGCCGCCCACGTCCGTCCGTGGTCTCGCTGACCGATGCCGCCGCCGAACAGGTCAAGGCCATCATGGCGCGCGCCGACAAGCCCTATGCGGGCTTGCGCGTCGGCGTGAAGCAAGGCGGCTGTGCCGGCCAGGAATACGTGCTCAGCTACGCCGAAGAAGTCGGGCCTATCGATGAGGTCGTCACCGACAAGGGCGTCACCATACTGATCGAACCCAAGGCTGTTTTGTATCTTGTCGGCACGGTCATCGACTATGAGACGAGCCAGCTGGCGTCGAAGTTCGTCTTCCAGAATCCTAATGAGACCGACGCCTGCGGCTGCGGTGAAAGTGTGACGATCAAACCGGCGGCTGCGGAGTAGGGCGATGAAAGTGGTTGGACTGGGTGTGGCGTTGTCGTTGCTTTTCACCGGTCCAGCCATCGCCCAGATTCAGCGCGAATACCTCAATACCTGGGAAAAGGACATCGGCTATGCCCAGGTCGTCCGCCATGGCGACGTCCTCTATCTCTCAGGCATAACCGCCAACGGCGCGACCGTGGCCGAGCAGATGACCGGCATCTATGGCGAAATCGGCAAGATCCTGAAAAGCCACAACCTGAGCAGCGCGGCGATCATCACCGAGACCATCTACACCCGGGACATCGAGGCAGTGAAGACAGCAATTCCCCTGCGTAAACAGTTCTACATCAACGAAGTCTATCCGGCCGCCACCTGGGTTCAGGTCGATCGATTGTTCAATCCCGACCAGCTCATTGAGATCGAAGTCACGGTCGCGCTTAAGCCGTAAGCCTGGTCAATTCACCAATACCGACTGCGTGAAGGGCGCACCGGTCGCTTCGCTGATTAGCTCCTGTGACCGCGTCTCGACTCGGTCACGCAGCCTCTCCAGAAAGGCGTCCTTGGCCATGCCTGGCGCAATCGGCGGCAGGAACTCAAGCACCGCCGTGCCGGGTGTTTTCTTATAGTGCTCTTCCTGCCAGAACAGCCCCAGATTGGTGGCCACCGGCACGACCGGCATGTCGAAATTGTTCATCATGTGCCACACGCCCGAACGATAACGGCGATAGGTGCCGGGTGCATTCAGGTGCCCTTCCGGATAGATCAGTATGCTGCGGCCATCTTTGGCGGCATCGGCGGACCGCGTCGCCAACGCCTTGCGCGCTTCGTGGCCACCGCAATTGTTGACGACGATGGCGCCGAGCTTGCTCAGCAGGGTACTCATCAGCGGAAATTTTTCGAGGTGGTCGCCGGTGACGAAGGCCAGGTCGCGAAACTGAGAGTAGATGCTGAAGCCGTCGCCCCACGAGTGATGCTTGCAGGCAAAGATCACCGGCCGGTCAGGGATGTTCTCGCGGCCACGAATCTCCAGCTTTATGCCGGCAAAGACACGCATCGCCCACACCATACGGCGCGTATAGCGATGGATGACCCAACTGACGGTCTTGCGGCCGGGCAGCAGGGTCAGGATCAAGGCCGTGAGGCTATAGACAATGGACAGGGTCCAGTAGGCGATGGCGAACAGAAAGCTGTTCATGACAAGTCCCCAAAAACGAACAAACAGACTTGAACATTGTTCAAATCTGTTTGCAAGCACTATTTAAATGGGATTGTTCAGGCGGCGCTGGAGTCGGGGATCGCGCTGCCGGTCGCCAAGGTGACCTTGTTTCGGCCAGCGTTTTTCGACTGGTAGAGGGCCTTGTCGGCGCGGTCGAGCAGGTCGAAGGCGTCTTCGCCGTATTCCCGCTGAGCGATGCCGGCCGACACCGTGACCGTACCCAGGTCTTCGTTGGTCGAGCGGCGCTTCAGGACGCGTGAGGCGATTTCCTGGCGGGCTTCGTTGAGGATGCGTTCAACGGCCAATGCGGTCTCGCCCGGGAAGAGCAGGCCGAATTCTTCACCGCCGTAGCGGGCAGCCAGGCGCGGGGCGCGGCCGATACGGGCCAGGACGCTGGCGACATAACGCAGGACCTGGTCACCGGTCTGGTGGCCCCAGGTGTCGTTGAAGCGCTTGAAATGGTCGATGTCGAGGACGGCGAGGGTCAGCGGCGCGCTGTCGTCATCACTGTCGCAGTGGGCGTCGAGCGCTTCGTCGAATGACTTGCGGTTGGCAAGGTTGGTCAGCGCATCCGTCATGGCTTCCATGCGGACCTGGTCGAGGTGCTTGCGCAGGCGATTGACTTCGCGCGACGAGTCGACAAGGCGCGACTCGAATTCGACGTGGTGGGTAAGGACCTGGTTGGTCGCCTCGGTCAGGCTCTGCACAAGCCCCTGCAGGGCAGCGGCGTCGACCGCGCTCATGGTGCGCTTGGCGCCTTCCAGCGTATCGCTATAGGTCTTTTGTGTCTTCTGGGCTTCGGCGATGATCTCGGTGATCGAGGTCAGTTCACGCGTCAGCTTCAGGCCAGCATCGCGGACTTCGTCATTGAGCTTCAGGCGCGCGATAAACTTGCTGGCCAGGCTTTCGGACACGTCTTCAGTGATTTGCTCGCCGGCCTTGACGAGGCGATAGATTTCCTGGGCGAGGGCGGATTCCGGGTCACCGGCGACATAGAGCCAGAGTTCATAGTTCAACGGTGTCGGCCAGACACCGTGTTCCTGCATCAGTCGCAACGCCTCATTCGCCAATGCGTAGGCGTTGGGGCTTCTTACGCTGATCTCTATGTCGTTATTCATTGAGCGTCCTCTGCGTACGCGGAGAATCAGTCGCCGATTCTCTTTGTGACGGAGGCACTCTAACGAAACTTCTCTGACAGGCGGTTAACGCCGTAAATAATTTCGACTCAAACCTTTACCTGGGCAGACCGCAGCATGAAGGCCGGCATGTGGTCGCCGAACGGGGCCCCGGTTTCGGGCTCCCGCTCCGAACGCCGCTGATTTCCACCGCGTTCCGCATCGCGTTCGGGACGCTTCGGGCTGCTGCGGGCAGGTTCGGCTTCACGCTCGGGGCGCTTCGGGCTCCTGCTCCGGGCGGGCTTTTCAGCCTTGACGGGGGTTTCGGCGATGTCCTCAGTCACCACAGTTTCAGGCTGGATAATCGGTTGAGTGGAGGCCTGCGGGCTGTCTTCCGTCCGGCGCGGCTTGCGGTCGCGTTCACGCCCGCGGTCCTTGTCGCGCTCGCGGCCCCGATCCTTATCGCGCCCTTTGGCGCCGCCACGTGCCGGGCGTTCGCTGCGCGGCGCGTCATCCAGAGCGGCGTAATCGACCTCAAGATCGAGCACAGCCGGCTCTTTCTTGATCAGCTTGATCACCTTGTCGTAGTTCTTTTCGTCGGCGACCGACAGCAGCAGATAGGCTTCGCCCGAACGCCCGGCGCGACCGGTCCGGCCGATGCGGTGGACATAATCGTCGGCGTGGTGCGGGACGTCGAAATTGAAGACGTGACCGACGGCGGGAATATCAAGACCGCGCGCGGCGACGTCGGACGCCACCAGCAGCTTCAACTGACCGCCGCGGAAGGCGTCGAGCGTCTTCGTACGCAGCGCCTGGTCGAGGTCGCCGTGGATCGGGGCCGCGTCAAAGCCGTACTTGGCCAACGACTTGGCGACGATATCGACGTCGGTCTTCTTGTTGCAGAAGACGATGCCGTTCGTAATGTCGAGCGTTGAGATCAGGGCGCGCAGGGCGATCCGCTTGGCGCGGACGTCGCGATGCGGGACCTTCAGCACATACTGGGTGATGTTCTCGTTGGTCGAAGCCGGACGCGAGACTTCGATACGCACCGGGTTCTTGAGGAACTGGTTAGTGAGGCGCGTAATTTCCGGCGGCATGGTCGCCGAGAAGAAGAGGGTCTGGCGCGTCGGCGGGGTCAGCTTGAAGATGCGCTCGATGTCGGGAATAAAGCCCATGTCGAGCATACGGTCGGCTTCGTCGACGACCATGATCTGGACGCCGTTGAGCATGACCTTGGAACGTTCGAACAGGTCGAGCAGGCGGCCCGGCGTGCAGATCAGCACGTCGACACCCTTGTCGAGCTTGGAGACCTGGTCGGCCATCGACACGCCGCCGATCAGCAGCGCCCAGTTCAGCTTGTGGAACTTGGCGTATTTCTCAAAGGCTTCGGCGACCTGGTCGGCCAGTTCGCGGGTTGGCGCCAGGACAATGGCGCGCGGCATGCGGGCGCGCGAACGGCCGGCAGCCAGCCGTTCGATCATCGGCAGGGTGAAGGCGGCAGTCTTGCCGGTGCCGGTCTGGGCGATCCCCAATACGTCAAGCCCGGTGAGGGCGACGGGGATGGCCTGTTCCTGGATGGCGGTCGGCGTATCGTAGCCGGTTTCGGCTATGGCCTTGAGGACCTGTTCGCCCAGGCCGAGGTCGCTAAACTTTGTCATGGGCGTCCATTGCTACTTTGCGGGCCGGTAGTCAATGATGTAACGGAGTTTGAGGCCTGTCGCCCCAAGTCTTTCTTCAATTCTTCCTGTATTTGAGGCCTGAAAGCCTCAAATACAGGAAGAATTTATAAGGTTATGGAGCCCCAAGAACGTCCTTGGCCCCGAACCCCGTTACAGATCGAGGTCTTCCGCCGCAAACTCGGCATGATCCTGAATATAGCGGAATCGCAGTTCAGGCTTGCGGCCCATCAGCGTCTCCACCAGGTTTTCGATATCTTCTTCTTCATGAGGCAGGGTGACACGCGCCAGGGTCCGGGTCTTCGGATCCATGGTTGTCTCTTTCAATTGGGCGGGCATCATCTCACCCAGGCCCTTGAAGCGGCCGATTTCCGGCTTCTTGCCCTTGAAATGCTTGGCGATAATCGCTGCGCGGTGCGCGTCGTCCTTAGCGTAATGCACGTCCTTGCCGTGGCTGATCCGATACAGTGGCGGCATGGCCAGATACAGGTTTCCGTTGCGGATCATGCCCGGCATCTGCCGGTAGAAATAGGTGATCAGCAGTGAAGCGATGTGCGCGCCATCGACGTCGGCGTCGGTCATGATGATGATGCGCTCATAGCGCAAATCGTCTTCCTTGAACCGCGCACCGGGCTGCACGCCCAAGGCCAGGCCAAGATCCGACAGTTCGGCATTCTGCTTGAGCTTGTCCACGGTCGCAGACGCCACGTTCAGAATCTTGCCGCGCAGGGGCAGGATGGCCTGGGTGTTGCGGTTGCGGCCCTGCTTGGCGGAACCGCCGGCCGAATCGCCTTCGACGATGAACAGCTCGGTGCCGACGGCATCCTGACGCGCGCAGTCGGCCAGCTTGCCCGGCAGGCGCAGCTTGCGCGTCGCCGAGGCGCGCTGGACTTCCTTGTCCTTGCGCTTCTTCAGACGCTCCTCGGCCTTTTCGACCACGAACTGCAACAGGCGCTCGGCCTGCTTGGGCGAACCGGTCAGCCAATGGTCGAACGGGTCAGCCAGCGCTTTTTCGACCAGCTTCTGGGCGTCAGGTGACGACAGGCGGTCCTTGGTCTGGCCCTGGAATTCCGGATTGCGGATGAAGACAGAAATAACGATACCGGCATAGGCGGCGACGTCTTCGGCAGTGATCAATGCGCCGCGCTTATCGCCGATCATTTCGGAATAACCCTTCAGCGACCGCGTCAGAGCGGCGCGCAAGCCGGCTTCATGGGTGCCGCCATCGGGCGTCGGGATGGTGTTACAGTAGGACTGAACGAAGCTGTCATGGTCGTCGAAGCCCGCCGCCGACCAGACGACGGCCCATTCGACAGCACCGGCATCATCCTTGCGCTCGACACGGCCGGAGAATATCTCCGAGACCGTCTCGCTGCCCTTGATGCGCTCCGCCAGATAGTCGGCGAGGCCGTTCGGGAAGTAGAACTTGTCCTCGGCCGGCGTCTGGTCGTGGATCTGGCTTGGGGCGCATTTCCAGAAGATCTGCACGCCGCGGAACAGGTAGGCCTTGGCCTTGGCCATACGGTAGAGGCGGGCAGGCTTGAAGTGCGACTGCGTGCCGAAAATCTCGGTATCGGGTATGAAACGCAGCTTCGAGCCGCGCTTCTTCGAGGGCTGGACCTGTTCGACCGGTCCCAGGACATGGCCGCGCGAGAAGTTCTGCTGCCATTCGAAGCCGTCGCGCCATACCGTGACTTCCAGGCTTTCCGACAAGGCGTTGACGACCGACGCGCCGACGCCGTGCAGGCCGCCCGACGTCGCATAGGCCTTGCCCGAGAACTTGCCGCCCGAGTGCAGGACCGTCATAATGACTTCTAGCGCCGACTTGCCCGGATACTTCGGGTGCGGATCGACGGGCAGACCACGGCCATCGTCGCGAACCGACACGTAACCGTCGGCGTCCAGCTCGACCCAGATAGCCTTGGCGTGGTTGGCCACGGCCTCATCCATGGCGTTGTCGAGGACTTCGGCAAACAGGTGGTGCAGCGCCTTTTCGTCGGTGCCGCCAATATACATGCCGGGACGCTTGCGGACGGGCTCAAGGCCTTCCAGAACCTCGATGCTCGACGCATCATAGGTGGTGTCGTGCGTGACCGGTTGCGGAGCAGGCATTTCGACCACTTTCGGCTTGGGTGCGGCTACGCGCGTTTCAGGACGCGCCTCAGGCGCAGGTGCAGGAACAGGGGCGACGGCTTCGGGCTCGGGGGCGCCTGTGAATAAATTGGGTTGCGCGGATTTGGAACTCATGACTCGAACATGCAGCGATTCGGGGCGGGTATATAACGCCTGATGTCAAAAGAGAACAAAAAAAGACCGCGAGCCTGTGGAAGGCTCGCGGTCAACGCTTTTAAACCTTGGTCAGGCTTAAGATTAGAAACCAACCTTCAGGGTGGCGTACAGGTTGCTCGGCAGCTTCGAAGCTTCGCTGTAGCGCAGGTCCAGCGACAGGTTGTCGGTCAGAGCATAGGTCGTGCCAAGGTTCCAGGTCGCGTAGCCGTAGGCTTCGTAGTTACCAATGGCGCCCGATACCGACAGCTTGTCGGTCAGCGGATACGAAGCGTTCACTTCGTAGTACGGATCTTCCAGGTCTTCTGCGCCGAGATACATGGCGGCGCCGATCGTGCCCTTGCCCATCGAGTGGCTGACAGCTGCCTTCAGTTCACCGAAGTTATAGTCGCAGGTGTCGCATTCGTTCGGGTACATGTAGTGAATGTAGCCGAAATCGAAGTTCCAGTCACCGACCGACGGTGCCAGGCCCATATAGAGGTCGAGCTCCGTCGAGGTGTCATCGCCGAAGTCGACATTCGAACCCCAGGCGCCGGCATAGAAGATGCCCTTCTTATAGTCGACACCGCCCTGAACGGCAGCGCCGTTGTCGGTTTGGGTGACGCCGCGCCAGACGTAGTTGTTGGTCGCGCCGATGTTGAAGCTTACAGCGCCGGCGTCCTGCGCCATGGCGGCCGAGCCTGCGAAAAGCGCGCTGATGGCAACAGCGGCGACAAGAAGTGTCTTTTTCATGGTCTGTAGATCCCAGTTCAAAGGTTGAAGCCGACGCGTTTAATTGATTGGCGGCTGTTATTCTTAGGAGTTAAAGAGTTTGGTGAACCCGAAAAACAATCTAGCAAGTTTTTAGCACGCGCACAGTCCCCTATGGTCGTTTAAGCACGCCTTGATGTAAAATTGTCACAAACAGCGCCCCCTCTCCAGGGGTAAAAAATGTGTTAAAATACAGACGAATGCGTTAAAATCCAAACATATGAAATTAATCCATAACTCTTTGTATGATTTGCTGCACCGCAAAAGAACCGCACCCAGGTAAACGGGACGTGCCAGTCCGAATCCGGGGAAACGAACCGGCGCGCACGCGAATCATAAATCAGAAGAGAGCCTTGAGCATTACAGCCAGGCGCGGCTTGGACGGTTTGATGACCTCGGGAATATTTGTATCCGAGAAGCGGGCATCGACGCTGAGCTTCGGCGTGATCGCATAGGTCAGGCCGATATTGCCAGTGGAATATTTAGCCCCGCCAGCGTCTTGTTCACCCAGGGCGCCCGACACGCTGAGCTTGTCGCTCAAGGGATATGAGGCGTTGATTTCGTAATAGGTCGTGTCGTCGAAATCGAGATTGTAGTAGTAGGCGGCGCCGATCGTACCCTTGTAGAGCGGATAGCTGACGGCGGCCTTGGCCTCGGTGGAGTCGAGCGCTTCGTCACCGTACTGATAGGAGACAACGCCCAGATCAAAGGTGAAGTCGCCGGCCACAGGCTTCACGCCGAGATAGAGGTCGACTTCGTAGTCGGCGAAATCGACGTTCGACGCCCAGCCGCCCGCGTAGAAAATACCGTTGGAATAGTCGACGCCGCCTTGCACAGCCGCGCCGCCATCGGTCTGGGTGATGCCGCGAAACACATAGTCACTGGTCACGCCGATGTTGTAGCTGAATGCGCCTTCGGCGGATGCCGAACCAGCAATGGCCAGGGCCGCGAGCGCCGACGCGGCGAACAGAATGCTCTTCATATTTTATAGTCCTCAGAAGGTTGTGCCAACCTCTCCGAGGCGTTTCCCCATGCGCTTATTAGCCCCGCGCAAGTCATAGATTACAATTTTACGACAAGGTACGCAAATGCAATGGATACAAAACAACAAACTGTGTCATTAACTCAACACAACATGCAACAAGGGCGCACCTAATACTTGGGAAATAAAAAACGGGACGCCCTTTCGAGCGCCCCGCTTAACTTAATACTCATAGTGACCGAGTAATTAGTGATCCATGACTTCATCGTGTTGCGACGAGTCCAGACCGGCCAATTCATCTTCTTCCGAAACGCGCAGTCCAGTGGTGAACTTGCAGACCAGAAGGATGAGGAAGGTACCAACGGCGGACCAGGCGATGGTGACACCGAGACCGACGAGTTGGCTCGTGACATTTGCACCTTCGGCCAGCGAGTTGATCGCGGGGTCGGCGAAGACGCCCGTCAGGATCGCGCCCATGATACCGCCGGCGCCGTGGATGCCGAAGGCGTCCAGGGAGTCGTCGTAGCCAAGCAGTTTCTTGATCCAGGTGGCCGAGAAGTAGCAGACCGGACCAGCAGCCGCGCCGATGATCATGGCCGACATCGGGGTCACAAAGCCGCAGGCCGGGGTGATGGCGACCAGGCCGGCGATCAGGCCGGACAGGATACCGATCAGCGAAGGCTTGCCACGGAAGATCCACTCAACGACCTTCCAGGTCAGGCCGGCAGCGCAGGTGGCCAGCAGGGTGTTCAGCAGGGCAACCGAACCGACAGCGTCACCCGCCCATTCGGAGCCGGCGTTGAAGCCGATCCAGCCGACGAACAGCAGCGAAGCGCCGATGAGCACGAAGATCGGGTTGTTGGCCGTCATGGCTTCGGTGCCGTAGCCCTTGCGGCGGCCCAGGAACAGGGCAGCGACCAGGCCGGCGACGCCGGAGTTGGTGTGAACGACCGCGCCACCGGCGAAGTCCTTGACATTCATGCCGCCCAGGAAACCGCCACCCCAGACCATGTGACAGATCGGTGCGTACACGAGGATCGACCACAGGGCCATGAACAGGATCAGGCCCGAGAATTTGACGCGTTCAGCGAAGGCACCGGTGATCAGGGCCGGCGTGATGATCGCGAACGTCATCTGATATGCGATCCAGGTGTATTCCGGCACGCCCGCAGTGGCCATATAGGCGGTCAGCGGCGTGACGTGGTTCAGGAATACAGTGTCGAAACCGCCGAACCACTTGTTGAGCTCCGCAGCCGGAATGCCGAACATGTCGGCCGAAACCGTACCGAAGGCGATCGAGTAGCCGGCGAGCCACCAAAGAACGGCGGAAACGCAGGTCACCGAGACCGACTGGGTCACGGTCGCGACCACGTTCTTGCGACGCACCATGCCGCCGTAGAACAGGGCCAGGCCCGGAAGGGTCATCATCAGGACCATGGCGGTCGAGAAGATCAGGAAGGTGGTGTCGGACTTGTCCAACGCCAGTTCCTTTTGCGACGCCAGGAGCGCGGGAGCAGGAGCGGCGGCAGCTTCAGGCGCCGCCGCCGATTCGACTGCGGCCGGAGCGGACGCGTCGACCGAAGCCTCGGCGGACGCAGGCGCGTCCTGAGCCAGGGCCACGCCAGCGGCCGGGGCCGTCAGCATGAGAGCGGCGGTGATCGCCACGGCTCTCGAAAGTTTAGTCCACGTCTTCAAAGTATCCCCCTTTGGGTTAAGTGGATTGTTGCACCCGCTCACAGTGCCGTGACTATGAAAGCGCGCAACTGAATAATCCGGTTAATCAGGGATGAAGGGGGAGGGCAGCGCCATTTGCGTCA
Organism: Asticcacaulis sp. P4_H10; assembly: GCF_056400965.1. Taxonomy (NCBI): domain Bacteria; kingdom Pseudomonadati; phylum Pseudomonadota; class Alphaproteobacteria; order Caulobacterales; family Caulobacteraceae; genus Asticcacaulis; species Asticcacaulis sp. P4_H10. The sequence continues at coordinate 139,672 of NZ_JBFUKH010000008.1, forward strand.
TTTATGTGTCAAAAAGCGTCTAAACCATAGCAAAGACTGGCAATTTTAATCAGTATCCATGGAAACTATATTTGTATCACAAGAAACTATAAATTGTATTATAATTTATACAAATCCGAATGCTGCATCGCAAAATGAAACAGGCCGCCCGGTAAGGGGCGGCCTGTCGCAAATCTTCAGTGCGGATAGCGATTCCTGAACGAAATCACCACGCATTAGCCTGACGCATTTCCGACGGCGAACCGCTGGAAATGCCCGGCATTAGCACTTGTAGTACATTTCGAATTCGACCGGGTGCGGACGCAGTTCGAGGTTCATGACTTCTTCCATCTTCAGTTCGATGTAGGAGTCGATGAAATCGTCGTCCATGACGCCGCCCTTTTTCAGGAAGGCGCGGTCCTTGTCGAGGTTTTCCAGGGCTTCACGCAGCGAACCGCAGACTTCCGGAATGTTCTTCTGCTCTTGGGGCGGAAGATCGTACAGGTTCTTGTCGGCCGGTGCGCCCGGATCGATGCGGTTCTCGATACCGTCGAGACCAGCCATCAGCAGGGCGGTGAAGGTCAGGTATGGGTTGCCCATCGGGTCCGGGAAGCGGGCTTCCAGGCGCTTGCCCTTCGGCGACGACACCCACGGAATACGGATCGAGGCGGAACGGTTGCGAGCCGAGTAGGCCAGCTTGACAGGGGCTTCATAACCCGGGACCAGACGCTTGTAGGAGTTGGTCGTCGAGTTCGAGAAGGCGTTGATCGCCTTGGCGTGCTTGATGATGCCGCCGATGTACCACAGGCACAGGTCGGACAAGCCGGCATACTTGTCGCCAGCGAACAGAGGCTTGCCGTTCTTCCAGATCGACTGGTGGACGTGCATGCCCGAACCGTTGTCGCCATACATCGGCTTGGCCATGAAGGTGACGGTCTTGCCGTAGGCGTGGGCGACATTCTGCACGACATACTTGTAGAGCTGCGTGCGATCGGCCATGGTCAGCATGTCCGAGAACTTCAAACCCAGCTCGTGCTGAGCCGGCGCCACTTCGTGGTGGTGCTTTTCCGGTTCCATGCCCAGTTCGCCCATGACGGAGAGCATTTCGCCGCGCAGGTCCTGAGCCGAGTCGATCGGGTTGACGGGGAAGTAGCCGCCCTTGGGTCCCGGACGGTGGCCCATATTGCCTTCCGCATAGACCTTGGCCGAATTGTGCGGCAGTTCGGTCGAGTCGAAAGCGTAACCGGTGTTGTCCGGCGCGATCGACCAGCGAACGTCGTCGAACATGAAGAATTCGGCTTCAGGGCCGAAATAGACGGTGTCGCCGACACCGGCCGACTGCGTGTAGGCCAGGGCCTTCTTGGCGATCGAGCGCGGGTCGCGGTTATACGGCTCGTTGGTGTCCGGGTTCACGACGTCGCAGAACATGAACAGGGTCGTCTGCTGGTAGAACGGATCGATATAGGCCGTCTTCAGGTCCGGACGCAGCTTCATGTCCGACTCGTTGATGGCCTTCCAGCCGGCGATCGACGAACCGTCGAACATGGTGCCGTCGTTCAGGAATTCTTCGTCGACCAGGTCGATGTCGAAGGTTACGTGCTGAAGCTTGCCGCGCACGTCGGAAAAGCGCACGTCAACATACTTGACGTCCTTTTCCTTGATGAGCTTGAGAATGTCTGCTGCTGTCATATGAGACGCCCCATGTACCATTTTTGTTATCTGGAAAGCTGGCCGCTGGCTTAAACCGCCTGCGGGCCCGACTCTCCGGTTCGGATGCGAACGACGTCTTGCACGTCGCTCACGAAGATCTTGCCGTCACCGATCTTACCTGTACGCGCCGCGGTCTGGATTGCCTCCAGGGCGGCAGGTGCGAGGTCGTCGGCCACGACCAGTTCGATTTTGATTTTCGGGAGAAAATCAACGACATATTCCGCGCCGCGATACAGCTCGGAATGTCCTTTCTGGCGGCCGTAGCCCTTGGCCTCCAGCACGGTCATGCCTTGAACCCCGATTTCCTGAAGGGCTTCCTTCACTTCGTCGAGCTTGAAGGGCTTGATGACGGCTTCGATTTTTTTCATGAGCAATCCATAAAACTTAGACCGTTCAGCGTCGTAAAATGTTTGCATTGCGCAAGATTGCAAGCCGTTTCACAGGGCTTGATCTCACATGGCTGTAACGATTAATTACGATGCGTGAACGCGCGGACGGGCTGCGTGTAGCCCCAAACCTTGGACAAGGACAGAAGAAAATGCGTTTTAGCGCAGATTCGCCGCGCATAAAGGGAAAATTAACTACGCCCTGCATTTCCCTTGAGTCGCCGCGAGATCTTTCGCGCCGGGATTTTGCCGCAGCGCAAGATATCGGGACCGGCGTGGCGATCCGGCTTGACGCACGGACGCGTTTGCTTCATGACCGCGCCCTCGGGTGCTGACGCACCCGGTATGGACCTGCGGATGTGGCGGAACTGGTAGACGCACTGGGTTTAGGTTCCAGCGCTGCAAGGCGTGGAGGTTCGAGTCCTCTCATCCGCACCATTATTTCGCTCACGGCTATCGCGCTTCGCGCGCGCCTCCGCGAGGGCGGCGAACGATCGCCGACGCCCAGTCGGGCGCTGTGGGCGCCCCACTTCCTCCCTTGCCGTTATTGACATGGCACTTTGTTGCCTGTGTGATAGCGTCCGGAAGACGGATGCCCTCCATGCCCGTCTCCTTATCCGGCAGCACCTTTTGCGATCGCATGCTGACACGTCCTGGCAGTCACCAGGCGGTTTTTTGTCCGGCAGCGCAATCCTGATCAAGCGGCGGGGCGTGCAGTCCGTCAGGATCGTAGCCGCAAGTGAAGGCAGATCATGAATTCCTCCCATCCCGCCGGTCGCGCCGTCTGGTTCATCGAAAACCATTTCGACAAGGATCTGACGCTCGACGATATCGCCGCCGCCGCCGGTGTCAGCCGCTTCCATATGGCGCGTGTCTTCGATGCGCGCATGGGGATGAGCGTCATGGCCTATGTCCGTGCCCGGCGATTGACCGTTGCCGCGCACCGAGTGGTCCAGGGCGCACCGGAGATTCTCCCGGTAGCGCTGGACGCGGGCTATGGATCGCATGAGGCCTTCACGCGCGCCTTCCGCGACCGCTTCGGTATCACACCCGAAGCCGCGAGGGAGGGAATATCTTTTGACAACAGCGCTTTACAGGAGCCTTTTATCATGGACTTGCAACCGATCGATACCCAAAGCCCGCACGAAATACGCCCAGGCCGGCCCTTGCGCGTGGCCGGCCTGACCGGCCGCTACACGGCGGAACAGACGGCCAATATTCCATCGCAATGGCAGAAATTCGGGCCTTGGCTCGGCAATATCGACGGCCAGACCGGCGAAGCCGACACCACCTACGGCGTCTGCTACAATGCGAACGATGAAGGCATCGACTATCTGTGTGGTGTCGAGGTCGGCCCAGGCGCCAACCTGCCTGCGGAATTCGCTACGCTCGACATCGCCGCCCAGACCTATGCGGTTTTTCCGCACACCGGTCACATCTCGACCATACGCAGCACATGGGATACCTTGTGGAACAAGTGGCTGCCACAATCCGGTCTGAGCCTTCTACCCGAGCCTTTCTTCGAGAAATACGGCCCGTCGTTCGACGGCGTGACGGGCGAGGGCGGCCTGGAAATCTGGATACCGATCAAGGCCTAAAGTCCAACCTCTAAACCGATGAAGACGGCCAACAACCTTACCTGAGGCTGATCCAACGCATCGGCGCCGCGTAAAAAAGTCATTGCGCGGCGCCGCTTGCCGGGGAATAGTCGCAGCCGGAACGATCCTGGTGAGTTGGGGCCCTACATGAAAAGCCGTCTGGCGCTGTTTATTCTTCTGGCCATGGTGCTGGGCGTTGCCGCCGGCTGGGCGACCAATCAATATCTCGACGCGAAGACCGCCGCCGGCTTTATCACCGGATACGGCCTGCTGACCAAGATATTCATCACCATGATCAAGATGATCATTGCGCCCCTGGTTCTGTTTACCCTGATCGCCGGCATCGGCCACATGGAAGACGCCGCCGCCGTCGGACGCGTCGGCGCCAAGGCGCTCGGCTGGTTCATCCTGATGTCGGTCGTCTCGCTGGTGCTGGGCATGTTGATGGTCGAATGGCTGCAACCCGGTGTCGGCATGAACCTCCAGGTCGCCGGTGATCCCGTCGCCGTGCCCAATACCGACAATTTCACGCTCGTAAAGTTCATCGAGCACCTGATCCCGTCGTCGATCGTCAAGGCGATGGCGGATAATGAAATCCTGCAGATCGTCGTCTTCGCGGTCTTTGTCGGCACGGCCGTCGCCATGCTGGACGACAAGGCGCCCCAGGTCATGGTCCTTGTCGAACAGGCCGCCAGCATCATGCTTAAGGTCACCGAGATCGTCATGCTGTTCGCGCCGTTCGCCATTTTTGGGGCCCTGGCCAAGGTCGTGGCCGAGCAAGGGCTGCCGATCCTGATCACCTACGCCAAGTTCATGGGCGGCTTCTACGCCTCGATGGGAATCCTGTGGGTCATCCTGATCGCCATGGCCTTCCTGTTCATCGGCGCGCGCACCGTGAAGCTGCTGGGCGTTATCCGTGAGCCAGCGCTCCTGGCCTTCTCGACAGCCAGCTCCGAAGCCGCGTACCCGAAGCTGCTGGCCGGCCTGCCGACCATCGGCGTTTCGCGCAAGATCACCTCCTTCGTCCTGCCGCTCGGCTATTCGTTCAATCTCGACGGCTCGATGCTCTATTGCACCTTCGCGACCCTGTTCATCGCCCAGGCACACGGCATTCACTTCGATATGACGCAGAAGATCATGATGCTCTTCCTGCTGCTGATTACGTCGAAAGGGATCGCCGGCGTGCCGCGCGCCTCGCTGGTCGTCATCATGGCGACCCTGACCTATTTTGGCCTGCCCGCCGAATGGATCGCCGTGGTGCTTGGGGTCGATGCGCTGCTTGACATGGGCCGGTCAGCGACCAATGTCGTCGGCAATTCGGTCGCTGCCGCTGTCGTTGCCAAATGGGAAAACGCGCTCGACAAGGACGAGATGCCTGTTAAGGCGCCAGGCCTGTGACAAAGAGGCTGGTCACCTCAGACGACTCGATAAGAAAAAATCTTCTCAAAACAATTGGCCTGTTTCTGAAGTACATTCTGCTCACCGTCGCTGCCGGCTTTTTGCTCGCTGTGGTAGTGTACGTGTTGAATGAGACAAAAACTGTCTCGGAATTCGCATGCCTATGGCTCGCATCCAGCCTGCTGATGGCCGCCGCGACGACGCTGGCGGTATTTCGGTATTTCGGCTTTCGATTTGGAGCAATGTTTGTCGTCGTACAGGGCGCTGCATATTCGCTTTGGTTCTATTTCTTGCCTGACATTATCGATACCTATGTCGCCAACGAGCCTGCATTCTTGAGATGGTGGCACACGTAGCTATTTGTTCGCCAACTCCAACAGCACATCGCCGTGACAAGCCCCGTCCAGCGGACACCAGCACGCCAGATTTTTGTCGCGCAAGGCACTGAGGGCCGGCGCATTGCCGGCTTCGGCCCATGTCCGATACGCCTCAACAGCAACTGTTGAAGCTTCAGCCTTTGACGCAAGCCCCGAGCGAGCGAACTCAGGGCCCGTGATAACCCACCCTGCGTCGGCTTCGGACACCTCAAACGGATTGCCATAGCGCGTCGTTCGGTCGATCTTGACCGTATTCTCCGGCATCCGCCAGCCCTTGCTGCGTTTCAGCTGTATCCGTTCGGGAGCACTCATTCAGGCGCATCCACACCCGTCTTGGCAACCGAGGCAAGCAGCGGGAACGGGCGGTTCGACAGGGCAGGGCCGCCATCGCGCGCCAGCCAGTCCGTCGCCGTCATCCGCCAGGTCTCGCCGTCGCGCCACACCTTGGCGCGGAAGAAAACCGTGTCGCTTTCATCGGGATTGACGGTGTTAGGGTGCTCGCTGCGCCAGCAGTCGGCGGTCAGTCCGTCGTCGCTCTGCCATTGGATATTTTTGCACCCTGCCGGAAACTCGGCGCGGCGTTCGGTGTTCGGCCATTGCGTTATAATAAAGGCCCCGCGCGCCTTGGTTACCGTCGAATCGGTCGTGGCCAGGAAGCGACCGTTCGGCGAGGCGGCAATATCGCCCACGACGTTGTACTTGCCGCTATTGGGCAGGACCAGATAGCGGTTGGTCGTGGTGCCGAAATGGCAAGCAATCAGCGCGACTGGCTCCAATGCACCTGTGTCCGGATCGCGCATCGAAAGGGCGCGCTCAACGATATAGCGGTCGCACCCTTCGGGGTTGTCGGTATAGGTGACCAGAGGTTCGCCACCGTAGTTAAGGACCAGTTCCGGACCGTTGCGAACGCCGAGCCTTGGGTGGTCCTTCAGAATTTGCATTTCCTGCGTCTTGGCCGCGACCTCCTGCGGCGTGCCTATAAAGGCGTTCGGATTGATATCGCTGTGCGCCAGAGGCGGCGGGGGCGTAGGCTCTTCGGCCGTACAGGCAGTAAGCAGGACAATGAAAAATGGCAGAACACGAACGATGCGCAACGCTGAACCTCGAGATCGACAGGTCAAGAGGCTAGGTCGCGTTCGGATAAAAAAGCCATTCGCGATATGTTGAAGCGCATAACCCCCTGAAAAAGCCGTTCTGCCCGACTTATCCCACGCTTTGCCGTTGACCTGCTCCGCAATCGTGCCATAAGGAGCGCTTCTTTGCGGACAGGGCATCCCTGTGCGCCCGTTTGACGTTTTTAGCCGCCGGTTCGGGCCCGATGCGACATCGGACCACCGGACCGACAAGGATAGCCACTCGATGCAAGTCGTTGAAAAACTGAATGAAGGCCTCAGCCGCGTTCTCGAAGTCACGGTCACCAAGGACCAGCTGACGCAAAAGCTGAACGCCAAGATCGCCGAGATCACCCCCAAGATGAACATCAAGGGCTTCCGCCCCGGCAAGGTGCCGCAAGGCCACGTCCGCAAGATGTACGGCAAGGAGCTGATGGGCGAGATCATCCAGGATACGCTCAACGACACGACGCAAAAGGCGATGGAACAGGCGAACATCCGCCCGGCCAGCCAGCCCGAACTCAAGCCGCTGGGCGACATCGAAGCCGTCATCAACGGTCAGTCGGACCTGGCGTATGAAATCGCCGTCGAAATGATGCCGATCTTCACGCCGGTCGATCCGACCGAGGTCGAACTGACCCGTCCGGTTTACGAGCCGACCGACGAAGACGTCAACGAGTCGCTGAAGCAGGTCGTGGCCGGCAACAAGCAATACGAAGAAAAGAAGGCCAAGGGTAAGGCCGCGGTCAAGGCCGAAGACGGCGACAAGCTGATCATCGACTTCCTGGGCAAGATCGGCGACGAAGCCTTCGTTGGCGGCCAGGCCGAAGACGCCGAACTGATCATCGGTTCGGGCATGTTCATCCCGGGCTTCGAGGAGCAGTTGATCGGCGCCAAGAAGGGCGAGAGCAAGGTTCTCAACGTCACCTTCCCGGAAGAATACGGCGCCAAGGAACTGGCCGGCAAGGCCGCGACCTTTGAAACCACCGTCAAGGATATCCTGTCGCCGAAGGAAGGCGAAGCCGACGACGACATGGCCAAGAGCCTGGGCCTGGAAAGCCTCGACGCCCTGAAGGGCATCATCAAGGGCCAGCTGGACCAGCAGTACAAGACCGCTTCGCGCTTCAAGATGAAGCGCCAACTGCTCGACATCCTGGACGAGAAGCACAACTTCGAACTGCCGGCGCGCATGCTTGAGGCCGAGTTCCAGGGCATCTGGCAACAGGTCGAGCAAGACAAGGCCGCCGGCCAGCTTGACGAAGAAGACGCCAATAAGTCAGAGCAGGAACTGAAGGACGAGTACCTGAAGATCGCCCAGCGCCGCGTGCGCCTCGGTCTGGTCCTCGCCGAAATCGGCACGCGCCAGAACGTCCAGGTTACCGACCAGGAAGTGTCGCAGGCCATCATGCGCGAAGCCCGCAACTATCCGGGCCAGGAGCGCCAGGTGTTCGACTTCTATAAAAACAACCCGGGTGCCGCTGCGCAAATCCGCGCGCCGATCTACGAAGAAAAGGTCTGCGACCTGATCTTCACCCAGGCCAAGGTCACCGACACGCCGATCAGCAAGGACGACCTGCTGAAGGAAGAAGACGAAGGCTAAGCCTTCCGAAACGCTCAATGGAAAAGCCCGCTTCGGCGGGCTTTTTTGTGCGCGATCAGATGGATTGCGAAACGCAATGGTAAATTGCCAATGCATTGCGGATCGCAATTCAATTACGTACCGGCGCTTGCGGCCTGGACGCTATGGCCAGTCTTTTATCGTGTTGGACCGTTAGCAGGTTTTACCGTGTTGGCCATTTCGGCAGCATCCAGCCGGGCTTTCCGAGGGTCGGGCTGGCTTTGGAATTTGCCGTCGACTTCGACAACAAGGATTTCATCGCGCTGTATCTCGTAACGCGGCCAGTTCGCGAGGCCGGCACCATTCGGATTTCCTGATTTTGCGAAATTGGCCCAATAGGTGTTGAGCGTCCCGGCAACGGTCGTATCCATGGCTGCCGGCGCCGCACCGTCGCGAGTGCCCAGATTGGCGAAGGCGAACGGCACCTCGAACCCATGTGGCGTTCCATTGCGCAGTTGCGCGCGCATGGACTCCGGCAGATAGCCAAATCGATAGACGTAAACGGGTGTTTCCGCGGCTGACAGAGCACGGGCGGTGAAACGCGCTGGTTCGGCTTGGGCGCGATCGGCTCCTGCCATGACCAGCAAATCAGCTATGACCGCTGTCCCGTCCGGATCATAGGCTGCAACCGCTTGCGTCTTAGCCGCGCCATATTGTGAAAACAGGTCGTCTTTCGTTTCGGCAGCGATAAATCCTATAAAGTCAGCGCTGTTGGTGCCGATCATCACAGGAACGCGCGTCTGCCGACCCATCTCATAGGCGCTTTGCGCGGTTTCGGGCACCAGACGGCCATCCAGAATAGGCCCCGGATAAATGCTCGGCCCGCCAGGTCCTGCCGTCTCCGCACCGCCGTCAAGGACCTCTTCGCTGCTGAGTGCCCGCAAGGCGCTCAGTGCGGCGTCGCCCGTGCCGTTGATGTTATGCTTTTTGGCGAAGTTGACGCCGATCGTCTCGGCTGACACGGGGTAATGGGGATCGACACCGTCTTCGCTGATCGGGCGGCCCGTGAGCACGCCGTCGCGACCACCGCCGGATTGAATAATCGCCTTTTGAAACAGGCCGCGGGACAGCGGCGAGGTCAGCAGCGTGTGTACGGAGACACCACCGGCGGATTCACCAAAGATCGTAACATTACCCGGGTCGCCGCCGAAAGCGGAGATGTTCTGCTGGACCCAGGTCAGGGCCGCGATCTGGCCCATATAGGCATAGTTGCCCTTGAGTTCGTCTTGCCGCTCATGGCTGAGTGCGGGAAACGCAAAGAATCCGAAGCGTCCCAAGCGGTAGTTGAGCGTCACCAGGATCACGCCCTGCCGGGCGAAGGGCTCTCCCGAGAAGGTTGATTGCGCGCCGGAGCCGAATACGAAAGCGCCCCCGTGGATCCACACCATGACCGGCAGTTTCGCATCCGCAGCGGCGTCAGCGGGTCTCCATACATTGACGAACAGGCAATTCTCGGAACTGGCCGACGGCCCCGGCTGAAACGATCGCTGGACGCAATCGGCGCCGAACCGGGTCGCGTCCCGCTCGCCTTGCCAGCCAGGTGCCGGAGCGGGTGGTCGCCAGCGAAGTTCCCCAACCGGAGCGGCGGCAAAGGGAATGCCTTTGAAGCTGGAAATCCCCCCTTCGGTAACGCCGCGCAAGGTTCCGGACGAAACCTGAACCGTCTGAGCCGTCGCCAGTGGTGCAGACAGGAGCGCTGCGGCGATCAGACAGGGTGTGAAACGCATCATCTTGTTCCTATCGGTGTTTATTATGCGAGGCGTCAGGCAGCGCTCATTCTAGCGTGTTTCAACGCGGTGCGATGACGGCCGCCGCGACTTCCGCGTCCTGAGCGGCACTGCCGCCGGATACGCCCAGGGCGCCAACGACCCGGCCATCGACCACGATCGGTATGCCACCGCCGACAGCCAGCACTTCATCGGACGACAGAAGCACCGTGCGGCCATTCTGGACGCGCGTTTCAAGCTCTGCTGTTGCCAGACGCAGCCGAGCCGAAGAGCGTGCCTTTTGCTGGGCCAGCTCCGTCGACGCGTAGGGCGCGTCTTCCATGCGGGCGAAGGCTATGAGTTCACCGGAGGGTTCCACCACCGCGAAAGCCATGGTGAGGCCACGCGCGGCGCCTGCCTCCATACCCTTGTCGATCAGCGCAAGCGCTTCGTTGACAGCAATGGGTGGGCCATAACGGCTGGGCGGGGCTGTTTGTGCCTCAGCGCCCAGGGGGGCTGTGAGCATGACGGCAGAGGCCAGGAGCGCTTTGCGTATCATATTATTACCTTCCTTCTCAGGGGCGCACGGGAAGCGGTGCTTCCCTGCCCGAATGCACCAGGACGGCGTCCGGAAGCCGCTGGCCCTGCACGTCGATGGCGCGAACCGCGGTATTTAATTCCGTCAGTTCGTCCGGTGTGAAGCGGATGGCCGCCGCACCGAAATTCTGGCGCATGTGCGCTGTGTTGGTCGTCCCGGGAATGGGGACAATCCAGGGCTTTTGCGCCAGCAGCCACGCCAGGGCGATCTGCGCCGGAGCAGCCTGCTTACGTTCGGCCCAGCTTTTGATGAGGGTCACCAGTTGCAGGTTGTGCGGCATGTTCTCCAGCGCGAAACGGGGTTCCATGCCGCGAATGTCGCCGGGGGCGAACCGCGTATTGGCGTCGATCCAGCCGGTGAGAAACTGCACGCCGAGCGGGCTCCACGGCACAAAGCCGATACCCAGGTCTTCACACAGGGGAAGAACCTCGGCTTCCGGGCCGCGCCACAGCATCGAATACTCGCTCTGTACGGCGGTAACGGGCAGGACCGCATGGGCACGACGAAGCGTGTTCAGTCCCATCTCGGACAGGCCCCAATGCAGAATCTTGCCTTGTTTCATCAAATCCTGCACGGCGCCGGCGACATCTTCAATCGGCACATCGGGATCGACGCGGTGCTGATAGACCAGGTCGATACGATCGGTACGCAGCCGCTTCAACATGCCTTCGACGACGACTTTGATATGATCCGGGCGGCTGTTCAGCCCTGGCTTGCGCGCGCCGGTTTCCTGATCGATGTTCCAGCCAAATTTTGAGGTGATGACGACCTGGTTTCGGAAGGGCTGGATAGCTTCGCCCAGGATACGTTCGCACTCATGCGGGCCATAGGCTTCGGCGCAATCGAAGAAGGTGACGCCAGACTCGAACGCCGTGCGGATATGCGCGACCATTTCAGGCCGGTACGGGGCTTCGGTCGTGTATTTGCGGCTCATATTCTGGACGCCGAGGCCGATGCTGGAGACGACAAGCTTGCCTAACCGGCGGCGGTTCGCAGCTGGGGCTGCAGCGGCATGGGCGGCCCCCGCAGCAACAGTACCCAGTGCGGGCAGGGCCAGCCCCGCCGTCAGCAAATCGCGGCGCCCGATGTTCACAGTGGACCTTGAAGGTGTCATTTTACAGTTCCTTTTAAGAGCCCATCAATCGCGTGAAGGACAGTGATCCCAGTTTCCACGCCTGGCCCTGGCGGACATAAACTTCGGTCACCATGAACGGGTTGGTCACCTCATTGCCGCCGACCACCGCCAGAAGGCGCAGCCTGCTGAGGACAATCGCGGTATCGCCGATGATATTGACGGTAACGCTCTCGATATCGGCCTTCTTGTACTGGATCATGCCGCCACGGATGACATCGAACTCCTGGGCCTTGGTCATCGCGCCGCCCATATGAACGAAGACAGATTTGTCGTCGAACAGGGCATCCAGTGCCTCGACATTGCGCTCGCTCATCCACAGCCACTTCTGGGCGGACAAGTCGATAACCTTCTGCTCCGCAGGCGTACGGCTGACCGAGGGTGCGGGCGCAGGGGTCTGAGCACTGGCGATTACCGGCATTACAGAAGCAGCCAGGATCAAGCCGACCAACAAAGCTCTCATGGATGGTTCCCTTTCATTCTCGTGAAAGGCCAATCTAAACCCTATGGGCCATTGCGATAATACGCTATAATCAGAATGCCATTATTAGGACAGCTAATGAATTCGTCGCCCAGCTTCGATGATCTTGCCGCCTTTGCCCATGTCGCCAAGGAGCGGAGTTTTACGCGCGCGGCGGCAAAGCTGGGCGTCTCCCAGTCTGCCCTGAGCCAGACCATCCGCGCCCTGGAAGAAAAGCTCGGCCTGCGGCTGCTGACCCGCACGACCCGCAGCGTCTCGCCTACGGAGGCGGGCGAACGTATCCTGCGCACCCTGATCCCGCGACTGGAGGAGATAACAGCCGAGATCGGCGCCTTAAGAGCGCTGCGTGACACCCCGGCAGGCACGATCAGAATTACGGCGGGCGAGCACGCGGCGGTATCTGTTTTACAGCCGCCCCTGACCGATTTTCTGCGTCAGCATCCAGATATCACGGTCGAGATCATCGTCGATTACGGATTGACCGATATTGTGGCGGAACGCTTCGATGCCGGTGTCAGGCTGGGAGAACAGGTCGCCAAGGATATGGTCGCCGTGCGTATCGGACCGGACATGCGGATGGCGGTCGTTGCGTCCCCCGACTACTTTACGATGCATACGCCGCCTGTCACGCCTCCGGATTTGATGGCCCATGACTGCATCAACATGCGCATGCCGACCTATGGCGGCTTGTTTCCCTGGGAGTTCGAGAAGAATGGCCGCGAACTGAACGTACGAGTGGATGGTCAATTGGTTTTCAACAACCTTGCGCTCAGGATCAATGCCGCGCTGGCTGGCCAGGGCCTTGCCTACGTTCCTGAAGACCAGGTCGTCCATCTGATCGAAGCTGGCCAACTAGTGCGTGTTCTGGAAGACTGGTGCGAACCATTTACCGGCTACCACCTCTATTACCCAAGCCGCCGCGACTCGTCGCCCGCGCTATCCGCCCTGGTCGCCACACTGCGTTACAAAGCGTCGTGACACGATTGTCCAGTCGCCGGATGACACCCGGAAGACTTAAAAAAACAAGGCGGATATCTACCGCCGCTAAAACCGATCCGCCCCTAATATTCTCCACCTGCGCAAATTCTTAAACGAATCGTGGTCTGGTGCCTGTGCAATCCGGAGTTGCCACCGTCTCATCAATGGAGCGCCTACCTTGAGTGAGACATTCGCAGGACCCGATACCCGTGACATCCACTCTCCGCCGCGCCGGCCTCCGGGCAGCGACAGCCCTCATGGCTGTGTTGCTTCCGGCCCTCCCGATTACCGCGCTTCTCACCACCGCCGCTGAGGCACAGGACTACGTTACCGGCGCCGTATCCGGTTCGGTCGTGGACGACACCGGCGCCCCTATAGGCAATGCCACAGTCACCCTGACCTCCGACGCTCAGGGGCACAGCCGCGTCGTGGCCGTCACGTCGTCCGGCCGCTTCAGCATCACAGGCCTAGCGCCGGGGGCCTACAACATCGTCATCCGCGCTCCCGGCCGCGAAGACCTGACGACCGCCATCGACGTCGCGGTGACCCAGGAAGCGCGTCTTGACGCAATACTGCAATCCGCCGGCACGCCCGTCGTGGTGAGGGGCAAGCGCGTCCGCATGGACTTCACCCGCGCCACAACGGGCCTGGTCGTCAACCTCGACAGCCTGACCGAGCAGATCCCGCTGGCGCGCAACCTCAACGCCGTGACGCTGCTGGCGCCGACCGTCGTGCCGGGCAATCCGGGCTTTGGCGGTGGCGACAATGCCGTCGCGTCATTCGGCGGCGGTTCCGTGGCGGAAAACGCCTACTATATCGACGGGCTCAACATCACCAATCCCGACACCTTCGTCGGGGGTGCGCGCGTGCCGTTCGACTTCTACAAGTCGATCGAGGTCATGACCGGCGGTTATCCGGCCGAGTTCGGCCGCGCCACCGGCGGTGTCGTCAACGCCACAACCAAGTCGGGCAGCAATAATTTCACCTTCGCGCTGCACGGCAACTTCAAGCCAAACAGCCTGAGGGCCAGGGAACGCGACACCTATAATTACGACGGCCGTTTCTCGACCGCTTCAAATAACTCGCTGATCGTCGAGATGGGCGGGGCACTGATCCGCGACCGCCTGTTCGCCTACGGTCTGTACCAGGCCAATGACATCGAATGGGAAACGGCCAATGTCCAGAGCCGCTTTTATAGCCACGCGACCAGTAACGACCCGTTCTACGGCCTGAAGCTCGACGGCTATATTACGCCGACGCAGCGACTGTCGCTCACGGCATTCGACACCACCAATACGGCGATCTCGCGCCGTTATGGTTTCGACGGCACCCAGGCCGGCGATTACGTCGCCACCGAGGTTACCGAAACCGGCGGGCGCAACTGGGTGCTCAACTATTCCGGCCGCGTGACGGACTGGTTCAACCTGTCCGCAGCGGTAGGGGAGATGCGCGACCGGTCCAACGTCACGCCCCAAGACCCGTCCGCCTACTATGTCCGCGTCATCGACCGCAACAACCGGCCGACGACCCTGTCTAAGGGCCAGCCGACCACCGGCACCAAGGTCACCGACATGGCGCGCAAGTTCTGGCGCGCCGACGGCGATATCCGTTTCGATGCATTGGGCCGGCACCACGTCCGCTTCGGCATCGACCACGAAGACAATTCCGAGACCAAGACCGACAACTTCGTCGGCGGCGTGCCTGTGCAGTACGTCTTCCGCACGTATGACGCCACGGGCACGGTGATCAATAACAACAGCCGGCTGCAAGTCATCTACCAACAGCTGGGCGGTAACGTCGCTTCGGAAAACCAGGCGATCTACATCCAGGACTCCTGGGACGTCACGCCTGCCCTGAACGTGCAGGTCGGGGTGCGCGACGACACCTTCCGCCAGTACGACCTGTCGGGCCAGCGCTATATCAACCTGACCGGAAATGTCGCGCCGCGCCTCGGCTTCAGCTGGGATCCGACGGGTGAGGGCGCCTGGAAGATCCACGGATCGTACGGCGCCAACTTCATTCCGCCGGCGATGAACCTGGGCGTTCGCGGCAAGGACCTCTACTTCTCGCAATATTTCCGGGCGCCTACAGGTGGCTGGGTGATAGACCCCACCACGGGCCTGCCCCAGACGGTCGGCACGGCCTATCCCACGTTCAACCAGCCTTGCCCGGCGTCGCAACTGGCCAGCGCTCCCGGCTTCAACAGCAGCCATGCGGCAAGCGCCAACACCTGCTACGTCATCGGCAACGGCAGCCAGGAAGGCGCTACCTCCAAGGCGGCGATCGGCCTGAAGGCCACGCGTGTCGATGAGATGACGCTCGGCGCCGACTATCGGATCAATGACCAGTGGTCGGTGGGCCTGAACGCCGTCCATCGCAACACGGTCAATGTCTCGGAAGATTCGGAGTTTGGCCCGGCGATCATCGACCACCTGAAAGCCAACGGCCTCGACGCCTCGCAATACGAGGACGGCGAGATATCCAACAGCTACTATGTGTGGAATGTCGGCGACCACGACGTCACGATCCGGCTCAAGGAGCCGCTGCCGGGCGAAAGCGAACAACGCACGGTCACCTTGACGGCTGCCCAGCTCGGGCACTTCGCCGACGCGAAACGCGAATACACGGCGCTGACCATCGACTTCAAACGCGCCTTCGACGGTAAGTGGGGCCTGCAGGGGTCCTATACGCTGTCAAAGCTCTACGGCAACTATAGCGGCACGGTCACCGACTTCGGCAATGGCGTTCAAAAGGACGCGGGCGCGACCTATCAGTGGGATACGCCCAATACCGAGGACCACGCCGTAGGTCTTCTGCCGGGCAATCCGACCCACAGCGTCAAGGTCTGGGGCAGCTATGCCTTCACGCCACAACTACTGGGCGGGGTCAATATCCTGGTCCAGTCGCCGACGCGTTTCAGCTGCCTGGGCAATGATCCTGAGGACGTCTCGCCCTATACGGTCTTCCACTATTGCGGTGGTCAGCCGGCACAGATGGGCGAGGGGCTGAAGTCCGATTGGGTGCGCAATGTCGATGCGTCCCTACGCTATACTGTACCGCAAACCGTGCTGCCGAAAGGCAAGCTTGTGCTGCGGGCGGACGTGTTCAACCTGTTCGATATCCGCAGCGTGGTGACGCGCTACGTCACCTATGACGGCGCAACGGCCGGCGCGGTCGACGCCAATTACGGTGCGCCGTCGAACTACACCCAGCCCCGGTCGGTGCGGATCGGCTTCGACCTTAGCTATTAGAACGCGATGACACAAATCCCCCCTTCCGTCATTTGCTCCGCAAATGCCACCTTCCCCGTAAACGGGGAAGGAAAGACTTGATATTGCTTAGCTTATTCCTTCCCCGTTTACGGGGAAGGTGGCGCCGCCGGAGGCGGTGACGGAAGGGGGATTTCCAGCGGCAAACCATGGACCAAAGCCAACTTGCAAGCAGCAACTCAAAAGCCACTTGCAAGTCAGAAGTTAGCCAAAAGTCCATCCAACCGCGTGTAACCGGCCTCCATGCCCTCCATCATCGGCGACGAGGCGACCATGTCGCGCGTTTCCCTGGACGCATAGGTGATGGTCAGGATCAGTTCGGTGACACCATCCCGTTCGACCAGGACCATGTCACCGTCAGCCGAACCCTTCGTCCAGTCATCGTCGAATATCTGCTGGTCGGCGATGTGGCCGGGTGCATCAACAAGGCTGTAGACGCCGCTCATCGCCATGGTCTTGCCGCCTTCGCCGTGCCACTCGTAGCGGTACTTGCCGCCGACGCGCAGATCGACGTCGCACACCGGCATGGTCCAGCCGGGCGGCCCCAGCAGCCAGCGCCGGATGAGGTCCGGCTTGGTGTGGGCGTCCCATACCAGCTGGCGTGGCGCATCGAAGGTCCGCGTCAACCGGATTTCGCGGTCGGAGGGCAGGGCGGCATTGAGCCGCCCAACGGTTTTGATGATCATCGAGGACATGGGAACCTGTCTATTTGATCGGCTTGCGCAGGACTGTGCGGTACTGGCTTGAGTCCGGACCGGTCTCGGGGCCCGCGGCATAGGTTTCCCACAGTTCGTCAGTCGTTGCGACGCCCTGGTCCTTCAGGGCCGTCATGAACTGACCCCAGCCATTGCCGAGCCCTTCATAGCCACCGTGATAGGTGGTGCTTGCTGCCTTCATCGCCGGACGCACGCCGGGCTGAACGCGACCGGCGGGCGCGACATCGCGATCGACCGGCAGGCAGATTTCGAAATCGAAGGTGTCGGTGGGTGCGCGATGGTGATGTGTGAACCACGGCCCCGAAGGCGTGATGCCCTGGGCGGCCAGCGTCGAATTTAGTTCGCCTATGCCGGCGCCCATATGGCTCATGATCTCGTTCGTCGGGACCTTGAGCGGGATGACTGCCATCTTCTGTTCGGGCAGGTCGATGATTTCTAGTGTGTCGATCATGGTATCCTCCTTAAGTGTTCAGGGATGGTCCTTCTGGACCGCTTTCATTTCCTCAAGCAGCCCGTCGAGCCGCTGATAGTTGCCTTCAAGCTTCGCGCAGAAGGCGTCGAGCCAGGCAGTTGCCTGACGCAAGGGTTTGGCGACCGCGCGCACAGGCCGGCGGGTGCCGTCGCGGCCGCGGGTCACCAGCCCGGCATTTTCCAGCACCTTGAGATGCTTCGAAATGGCCGGCTGGCTCATGGAAAACGGTTCCGCCAGGTCCATAACCGTGACCTCGCCCTGCGCCAGCCGCGCCAGGATTGCGCGCCGCGTCGGGTCGGCCAAGGCGACAAAGGTTGCGTCGAGACTGTCGAATGCCATTTCCATAACCATATAGCTATATAACTTATCGGTTATATATATCGACGATTTTTGGCTGTCAAGACGCATTCGATTTTTCCAAGGCTCTTGAAAAGATGTGGGCAAATTGCCAAGTTGGTTCAGATAGGGACGCGCACTCACTTAAGGTTAAGACTTGTTGCCTTAGATGGAGCGACGACCGTCGATTCGAAACACACAAAGGATTCGTGAATGCGCGACCCCGTTGATCATCTGACCTCCTACCTGGTTCCTACCGTCATCGAGCAATCGAGCCGTGGCGAGCGCGCCTACGACATCTATTCGCGCATGCTGAAGGAGCGGATCATCTTCCTGACCGGCCCGTTCGAGGACGGCATGGCGACGTCTATCTGCGCCCAGCTCCTGTTCCTGGAATCGGAAAACCCGAAGAAGGAAATCTCCATGTACATCAACAGCCCCGGCGGTCAGGTGACCTCGGCGCTGGCGATCTACGACACCATGCAATACATCAAGTCGCCGGTGACGACCGTCTGTATGGGCATGGCCGCTTCGGCCGGCTCGCTGATCCTGCAGGCCGGTGAAGCCGGTCAGCGCATCTCGCTGCCCAACTCCAAGATCATGGTGCACCAGCCTTCGGGCGGCGCGCGCGGCATGGCATCGGACATCGAAATCCAGGCCGAGGACATCCGCAAGACCAAGAAGCTGCTGAACGAAATCTACGTCAAGCACACCGGTCAATCGTATGAGACCATCGAAAAGACCCTCGACCGCGACCGCTACATGACGGCGGACGAAGCCAAGTCGTTTGGCCTGATCGACCACGTCTACGACAAGCGCAAGGACGGCACCGAAGTCGCCGCCTGATTTATGTTGGAATAGAATATGGAAACGCGGTCCTTCGGGGCCGCGTTTTTGTTTGTCAGAACAACGGATTAAGCGCATGGGGCCGCTATGGCCTTGAACCACGGAAAACACGGAAAGCGCTTTCGGCGCGACACGGAAAAGACACGGAATTCGGGCCTGAGCGTCGCGCTCCGTGTGCGTGGGAGTGCCTTTTAGATTTCAAGATTACACAGATGATCCGAACGTGTCGCCACGGTCAGGTGCAAGCTTCCCGGGAGAATGACGGCGCAAAGCGCCGTCGGGGCTTTCGTATCGGCTGGGCACGCACGGTCCATCCGCACAGATCATCTATGTAATCTGTGGACCCCACTTGATCGTAGCCGCAGGCACAATCAAGACCGGCTAAGCTCAAATTCCGTGTCTTTTCCGTGTCGCGCCGAAAGCGCTTTCCGTGTTTTCCGTGGTTCAAATCTTCATGGACACCACAAATAAATCAAGGTCTTTTCCTGAATACCCGATAGTGTGGATGACGCGACGCCGCCAGCATTTCGCGGTCGCCCGCCGTATCCCCATAGGCCGCTTCGAGATCCAGTTTGTCGCCAAATGCTTCGCGCAGCCGGCACATCTTCTCCTCGCCGCGGCAGTTGATTCCCTCAAGGTCAGGCAGCAGCCGGCCCTCCGGTGAAAACCCCAGCCGCGTACCGATGACCTGGTCGGCACCGAGTAACTCTCCAAACGGCGCCACAAGCATCTGTGGCGAGGCGGTGACGATTACCCTCAGCCGATCGGGTTGATCCTGTTGATTCCATTCTGCCAAGGCATCCGGACGGAAGAGGGTATGGCCGGTTGCTTCGGCAAACGACGCGGCCCACGCTTCAAGTTCTCGCTTCGGAACCGCCCCTAATAGTTTGAATAACAATCGGGATTTCAGCGCCCCCCGGTCGCGCGTCGCGATGTAGTCACCGAGTAGCGAGGGCTCGGCCGCGAACGCCGCCGCGATGCGCATGCTGCCCGAGGTGAATTTCAGGAAGGCCACGAAACTGTCGGTATAGGTCAGCGTGCCGTCGAAGTCGAAGGCGACGACCTTGGATACAAGTGATTCTGATGTCCCGGAGGACGGCTCTGGCGGCATGGGGAGGCCTGTATCCACAAGGTTGGCGCGGCGCCGCGCAATGAGTGCTTTTATTCCGCATTTTTTATCCCATATAAAGCGCTACAAGGCCTAATTTGATCCGGCAAGGCTGTTGAGGCCCACACCAAACTGTGCATAAATGCCAGATACGGGGCACCACAAAGCCTGTATCGACGTCTGGCTTAGCCTTTATTAAGGCTTGCCGGGCTAAGGTGCCGGGATTACCTGCGGCCAGATTGCGGTTTGTGCGATCTTCCGCGACTTCAAGGTGAAGAGACATTATGACCAAAGCCGCTACGGGCGACAGCAAAAGCACCCTCTATTGTTCTTTCTGCGGAAAGAGCCAGCATGAGGTGCGCAAACTTATCGCCGGGCCGACCGTGTTCATTTGTGATGAGTGCGTCGAACTGTGCATGGATATCATCCGCGAAGAGCACAAGATTGCTTTCGTCAAGTCCAAGGATGGCGTTCCGACCCCGAAGGAAATTCGCGAGGTCCTGGACGATTACGTCATCGGCCAAAACCAGGCCAAGAAGGTTCTGTCGGTCGCCGTTCACAACCACTACAAGCGCCTGAACCACGCTGCCAAGGGTAATGACGTCGAACTGGCCAAGTCGAACATCATGCTGATCGGTCCGACCGGCTCGGGCAAGACCCTGCTGGCGCAGACCCTGGCGCGCATCATCGACGTGCCATTCACCATGGCCGACGCCACGACCCTGACCGAAGCCGGTTATGTCGGTGAAGACGTTGAAAACATCATCCTGAAGCTGCTCCAGGCCGCTGACTACAATGTCGAACGCGCCCAGCGCGGCATCGTCTACATCGACGAAGTCGACAAGATTTCGCGCAAGTCGGATAATCCCTCGATCACCCGCGACGTGTCGGGCGAAGGCGTCCAGCAGGCGCTGCTCAAGATCATGGAAGGCACCGTTGCCTCCGTGCCGCCGCAAGGCGGGCGCAAGCATCCGCAGCAGGAATTCCTGCAGGTCGACACGACCAACATCCTGTTCATCTGCGGCGGCGCTTTCGCCGGCCTGGAAAAGATCATTTCCAGCCGCGGCAAGGGCACCTCGATCGGCTTCGGCGCGACCGTAAAGGACCCTGAAGATCGCCGCACCGGCGAAGTCCTGCGCGAAGTCGAACCCGATGACCTGATGAAGTTCGGCCTGATCCCGGAATTCATCGGCCGCCTGCCGGTTCTGGCGACGCTGGAAGACCTCGATGAGCACACCCTGGTCAAGATCCTGACCGAGCCGAAGAACGCTCTGGTCAAGCAGTACCAGCGCCTGTTCGAGATGGAAAACGTCTCGCTGACCTTCAACGAGGAAGCGCTGTACGCTGTTGCCAAGAAGGCCATCGTTCGCAAGACCGGCGCGCGCGGCCTGCGCTCGATCCTGGAAGGCATCCTGCTCGACACCATGTACGAACTGCCGACCATGCAGGGCGTCGAGGAAGTCGTCATCAATGGCGAAGTCGTTGAAGAGCGTGCCACACCGCTGCTCATCTACGCTGAAAAGCGCGCCGGCGGAGCGGCTTAAAGCCGACACCTAAGGTAAAAACAAAAACGCGGTCCGGATCTCCGGGCCGCGTTTTTTCTTAGATGCGTTTAGATCGAAGCCTGGTTTTAACGCCGGAAATCCCTCTTCCGTCCGCTTCGCGTCCACCTTCCCCGTAAACGGGGAAGGAAGGATTTGATATTGCTTAGCTAATTCCTTCCCCGTTTACGGGGAAGGTGTCGCGACGCTTGCGCCGTGACGGAAGGGGGGACTTTCGAACGAATAGACTACACCGGGCCGTAATGTGATTTTCCTTAAAGCCGGCAAGGGACTAGGCTCTGGTTAACGCCCAATCCGGAGAATCCGGTGGACAGGAGAGGCGGGCTGGTTTCGACATACCTTGAAGTTTCGCTGGCCTTCCCCCACATCTGTTAACGAAGCGCTCTGGTGGATTCGCTGTCTCCTTCCCGACGACAGCACTCACCCTGAGAAGCGCCTTATCTTTAAGACTCTCTAGAGACCTCGCGTTTACACTTTTTAACACGAGGCGCCTTGAAGGTCTTGTCAGGCGGCAGATCCATGCCGCAAGGAGTAAAAATGTTGGATCTTGTGACCATCCCCGTCCTGCCGCTGCGCGACATCGTGGTCTTCCCGCATATGGTTGTGCCTTTGTTTGTTGGCCGCGAAAAATCGGTCCAGGCGCTCGACGAGGTGATGAAAGGCGACAAGCAGATCCTGCTCGCCACCCAGAAGAATTCCTCCGACGACGACCCCGACACGTCCGCCATCTATGAGATCGGCGTCCTGGCCAATGTCCTGCAGCTGCTGAAGCTGCCCGACGGCACGGTCAAGGTGCTGGTTGAAGGCAAGTCGCGGGCCCGCGTCAAGCGCTTCCTGTCGACCGAGCCCTATTACGAAGCCGAAGCCTATGTGCTGGATGGCGGTGAAACCGAAGGCCCGGACACCGAAGCCCTGACCCGCGCCGTCTCGGAGCAGTTCGAAAATTACATCAAGCTGAACAAGAAGATTCCGCCGGAAAGCCTTAATGCGATTGCGGAAATCAGCGATGCCGATGTGCTGGCAGACTCGATTGCCGCCCATCTGGTTGTCAAGATCGCCGACAAGCAGGCGCTTCTGGAACAGTTGTCCGTCACCAAGCGGCTTGAGAAGATCTACGCCCTGATGGAAGGCGAAATCTCGGTCCTGCAGGTCGAAAAGAAGATCCGCAGCCGCGTCAAGCGCCAGATGGAAAAGACCCAGCGCGAATATTACCTGAATGAGCAGATGAAGGCCATTCAGCGCGAGCTGGGCGAACAGGACGAGAGCAAGGACGAACTGGCCGAGCTCGAAAAGAAGATCAAGGGTACCAAGCTTAGCAAGGAAGCGCGCACCAAGGCGCTGGCCGAACTGGGCAAGCTGCGCCATATGTCGCCGATGTCGGCCGAAAGCACCGTCGTGCGCAACTATCTCGACTGGCTGCTGTCGATTCCCTGGGGCGCCGTCAAGCCGAAGGCCATCGATCTCAAGAAGGCCGAGGACATCCTCGAAGCCGATCACTACGGCCTCGACAAGGTCAAGGAGCGCATCCTCGAGCACCTGGCCGTCCAGGCGCGCATGGGGACGTTGAAAGGCCCGATCCTGTGCCTCGTCGGTCCTCCGGGCGTCGGCAAGACGAGCCTGGGCAAGTCGATCGCCAAGGCGACAGGCCGTGAATTCATCCGCATCTCGCTGGGCGGCGTGCGCGACGAATCGGAAATCCGCGGCCACCGCCGGACCTATATCGGCTCCATGCCTGGCAAGATCATCCAGAACATGAAGAAGGTGAAGTCTACCAACGCCTTCTTCCTGCTCGATGAAATCGACAAGATGGGCGCCGACTGGCGCGGCGATCCGGCTTCGGCTTTGCTAGAAGTGCTGGACCCCGCACAGAACTCGACCTTCGCCGACCACTATCTCGAGGTCGACTACGATCTGTCGAAGATCATGTTCGTCACGACGGCCAACAGCCTCAACATGCCCCAGCCCCTGCTGGATCGCATGGAGATCATCCGCATCCCGGGTTACACCGAAGATGAAAAGGTCGAAATCGCCAAGCGTCACGTCCTGCCGAACCTGATGAAGGAACACGGCCTCACCACCGAAGAATTCATCGTCCCGGAAGCCGCCATTCGCGACATCATCCGCTACTACACACGTGAAGCCGGCGTGCGGTCGCTGGAGCGTGAACTGGGCAACCTGGCGCGCAAGACGATCCGTGACCTGGCCCGCGAAGGTGTCAAGACGATCACCATCGATGACGAGCGTCTGGCCAAGTATTCGGGCGTCAAGAAGTACCACTACGGCGCCACCGACGAAACCGACCAGGTCGGCATCGTCACGGGCCTGGCCTGGACCGAATTCGGCGGTGACATCCTCACCATCGAAGCCATCAAGATGCTCGGCAAGGGCAATATGAAGGTCACGGGCAACCTCAAGGAAGTGATGAAGGAATCCGTTTCGGCGGCCAACTCCTACGTCCGTGCCCTGGCGCCAAAGTTCGGTATCCTGCCGCCGGTGTTCGACAAGACCGACGTCCACGTCCACGTTCCCGAAGGCGCCACGCCCAAGGACGGTCCGTCGGCCGGCGTCGCCATGGTCACGGCCATGGTGTCGGTGCTTACCGGCATTCCGGTGCGCAAGGATCTGGCCATGACGGGTGAAATCACCCTGCGCGGCCGCGTCCTGCCGATCGGTGGCCTCAAGGAAAAGCTGCTGGCGGCCCTGCGCTCCGGCATCAAGACCGTCCTGATCCCGAAGGAGAACGAGAAGGACCTGGTCGACATCCCGGCCAACGTCAAGTCGGGCCTGGAGATCATCCCGGTCGGCCAGGCAGACGAAGTCCTGCGCCACGCCCTGGTCAAGCCCTTGACGCCGATCGAATGGATCGAGCCGATCATCACGGCAGCGACCACAACGACCGCCCCGGACGACTCGGATGCGGCGACGGCCCACTAGGGCTAAGCGAAACGACTGAAAATGGCCCGGTTCATCCCGGGCCATTTTTGTTTTTGGGGTTTGCATTTGCGCGTCGCATGCTACCGATAGCCTCCACTTAAGAGGTACGCTCGTGATGAGGCTGTTCGTCGCCGCCGCCCTAGTCGTGTCATTGATCGCGCCGGCCGCCGGACAGGCCAATCCGGTCCTGCGCCTCGAAAACATCTACGATACCGCGTCCTATCCCGAAGCCCACGCCTCGACCATTGTCGAAACGCGCCAGGGCACGATCGCTGCTGCCTGGTTCGGTGGCGAATATGAGCGCCACCCTGACGTCGCCATCTGGTTCGCGCGCCTGGAAAATGGCAAATGGCAGGTGCCGGTAAAGGTGGCCGATGGCGTTCAGTCCGACGGCGCCCACCTTCCAACCTGGAACCCGGTGCTGTTTCAGGCGCCCGATGGCGATCTGCATCTCTTCTACAAGGCCGGCCCCAGTCCACAGACCTGGTGGGGCATGGTCATCCGCTCAAAGGACGACGGCCGTACATGGTCAAGGCCCGAACGATTGCCCGACGGCATCCTGGGCCCCATCAAGAACAAGCCGGTGGTGCTCAACGACGGAACCTGGCTGTCGCCGTCCAGCACCGAAGACCGCGAGGGCATGACCAGCATGGGAAATGCCGCCTGGCGGCTGCATTTCGAGCGCTCGGCCGACAAGGGCAGGACCTGGACCAGGACCGACGACGTCGCGTCACCGATCGGCATCGAAGCTATCCAGCCCAGCATCCTGTTCCATAAGGACGGCCAGCTTCAGGCCATGGCCCGCACACGTCAGGGCACGGTCGCCATGACCTGGTCGAAGGACAATGGCAAAACCTGGAGCCCTCTGGCTGCCAGCAACCTGCCCAATCCCAATTCCGGCACCGATGCGGTGACGCTTAAGGACGGCCGGCAACTGATCGTCTATAATCCGACTGGCCATTTTCCGGACCAACCGGGAAGGGGGCCGCGCTATCCCATCAGTATCGCCCTGTCAGACGACGGCGTAACCTGGCGCGATGTGCTGACGCTCGAAGCCGCCCCGCTCAAAAACGGCTATGCCTATCCGGCGGTTATCCAGACCTCGGACGGGCGCATCCACATCACCTATACCTGGGACCGCAAGCGCATCCGCCACCTTGTCATCGATCCGGCCAAACTGGAACGATAGCAGCGATTGCACCGCATCGCGGATCAGGTAATCATGGCAGCCATGACCACCGGCCGCTTCCGCTTCGAACGCTTCGTCCTCGATCCCCACGATCGTCAGCTTACCTGCGACGATGTTCCGGTCGACCTGAATACGCGCTACCTCGACGCCCTGGCGCTGCTGGTTCGCGAACAGGGCAAGCTGGTATCGAAGGACCGCTTTCTCGACGAAGTGTGGCGCGGCGTGCCTGTCACCGACGAAGCGCTGACCCAGTGTATTCGCACGCTCCGCCGTCAATTGGGCGACGACGCCAGCCGTCCACGCTTTATCGAGACGGTGGTGAAGCACGGCTATCGTTTTATCGCGCCGGTCGAGATGGTTGGTCCTACCCTTGCTGCCGAGCCGGAAGCGGCAACAGGGCCGGTGGCGTCTCCCCCCTATGACTGGCGGCAACTGCTGATCATGACCGGGGCAGGGACGGCGGGCGCAATCTTCGCCGGCGCCGTTGGCGGCATGCTCTACGGCTTCAGCGCCTCGTCGCAGCCTATGGTCGCCGGCATGGGCGCCGTATCCATCCTGCTCGTCATCATCTGCCTCACCGTAGTCGTCGCTTTTCTCGGCGGAGCAGGGGTCAGCTTTGGCATTGCCGCCGGAAATCTGGCGACGCGCGGCCCATCGTGGTGGACCATAGCCGGCGGATCGGCCGGCGGGCTGATCGTGGGCGCGGTCGTCAAGCTGGTCGGCCTCGACGCCCTCAACCTCTTGTTCGGCCAGTCGCCGGGCAATATCACCGGCGCCCCCGAAGGCGCGATCCTCGGCGCCGGCGTCGGCTTCGGCGCCTGGATGGCGGCGCGCCCGGGCACCAAACCGTCGCTTCGGCGCAGCGTCGTCATCGGCCTCCTTAGCGGCTGTGCGGCCGGTGTTTTTGTTTTCCTGACGGGCGGCCGGATGATGGCCGGCAGCTTGTTCCTGCTCAGCCAGCACGTTCCAGCGTCGCGGCTACGGCTCGATCCCATCTGGAACGCCTTGGGGGAAACCACCTATGGCCCCGTCAGCCGCCTGGTCACCAGCGGCCTCGAAGGCGCCCTGTTCGGCAGCTGCGTCGTCGGCGCCATGATGCTGGCACGCAAGAGCGCTTTCCGAAAAGTGTAAAGCGGTTTCCGGATAAAAAGCGCGACAAAAAAATGATCACCAGCGGCGCGGCAATTCGACATTGATGCGCGTGGCAGCCACCGCCGCCTGACCGACGGCGACGCTGATCTGGTTCAGCCCGCTGACGACATCGCCGGCGGCATACAATCCAGGTACAGACGTCTGCTGATAGGGATCGGTCACCAGCTTGCCGGCGTCGTCGCATCTGGCGCCCAGCGCAAGCGCCAGCCCGGCACGCGGTCGGCAACCGAACATCGGATAGATACTGTCGAAGACGTGTTCCTTGCCGTCGACCACGGCGGCGGCATGGCCGGTCCCGCTGACCTTCACTGCAGCGTTCGCCGATTCCAGCAGGGCGATCCCGGCGTCGGACAGGCAATTGCGCTGATCGGTTGTCAGACATTCATCGTCCATTACGTGAATCAGCGTCAAATCCGCCGTGTAGGTCCGTAAGAAAAGGGCGTGGGCGACTGCGCCGTCTGTCCGCGCCATCACTGCCACACGCTTGTCGATGACCTCATACGCGTCGCATACCGGACACAGCCGCAACGCCCCTGTCGCCACGGCTGCGGCCCAGTTCGGCGTCTCCATACCCGCATCCGCTATGCCGGTGGTCAATATGACCGTCCGCCCCAGGACAGGCTCCGCCCCGAAACTGATGGCAAACCCGGCCTCATCGCACGTAATGGAGTCCGCCAGCCCGTCATACCGCGCCACCTCATAGCCCGACAGCTGCTCGTTCAACCGCCCCAGCAGGCCCGGTCCGGTCACACCATCCGGGAAACCCGGAAAATTGTGCGAAAGTGGGATAAGCCCGGCGCGACTGCGGCCGTTGTCAATCACCGCCACCGACCGCCGGAACCGCGCCATATAGAGCGCCGCGGTCAGCCCCGCCGGGCCGCCACCGATGATCAGGCAGTCATAAAGGGTCGGCACATCTGTCACCCTGGCTGTTGCAAATACGGCCAACGGTAGCGATTAGGACATCTGGAAAGGATAGGGCAGGGCCCGCCGGAGATAATAAAATAGAAAAATGGCTTGGCAGGACCCAATCGTGATTCTCGAATCACTCCCTTACGTGGCAAGGTCTGAAGTGAAAAAAGGCCATTTTTTGCGCTTGACTTCGAATTGATTTGTGTCCGGACGGCGCAAAAATGCCTCAAAATCCCGCAAACCCTTAAAAAAACACGGTTTGCAGTGCAAAAACTCCGATTTCTGTTTTGACGCGCATTAATTTTTGGTGTCTCTATCCCGTCACCTGTTGGCGACTCATGGCCGGTTCGAAACCGCAAACCCTATGGCTGCAACAGGGCGAATAGCCAACCGCCCAACTCGGGTAAGGGAGAAAACGATATGACCAAAGCTGAACTGGTAGCCGCGATCGCGGAATCGGCTGGACTGACCAAGGATCAAGCGAAGAAGGCCCTGGACGCTTTCACCGAGAGCGTAGTCGGCGCCCTGAAGAGCGGCGATGACGTCCGCCTCGTCGGCTTCGGCACCTTCCTCGCCGTCAAGCGCGAAGCCGGCACGGCCCGCAACCCGCGCACCGGCGAAACCGTGAAGCGTCCGGCTTCCGTCACGGCCCGCTTCCGCGTCGGCGAAGGCCTCAAGGGCGCGCTGAACGGCTAAGCTGTCTGGACGGCCCACAAGACCGTCCACAAGTCATTCAAGGGGCGTTTCTGCACATAGCGGAAACGCCTCTTGACTTTTAGGGGGGAGGTTGGCACACGGTGCCCTCCTTCGGGCTTCGCCCCTAGGCCTCCTCCTGGAGAGGGCGATTAGCTCAGCTGGCAGAGCGGCTCGTTTACACCGAGTAGGTCGGCGGTTCGATCCCGTCATCGCCCACCAGGGCCACAGGCCCTGGACCCTGATCGTTTACGTCACAATTGGTATAGGCCTCATGCTCACGGCAGCCTACACAGGCTTGCGGGCGATGAACTGCGTCACGGAACCGGAACCCGTGTGGCCCAGCCCTTCACGGATGTCATGCACCGTGTCCTGCGCCGACAGGATATCGAAGCCTTCGAATGCTTCCATCAGCATGTCCAGTGACGTCAGATAATCGACATCCTTTGGCCCACCCGTGCTGTAAGACAGTTGGTCGGCGTTATAGCCCTCCAGGACGAATACCCCGCCGGGTTTGAGCGCGGCCTTGATGGCGGCATAGAGCGGCGGCCGGTCGCGCGATGCCATATGACAGAAGATCGAAACAATCCCATCCCAGGCGGAGCTGCCCATGTCGTACTGCGTCAGGTCAGCCAGGACATAGTCTATGGCCACGTCGCGCGCCTTGGCCAAAACCAGCGCCTTGGCTTGCCCCTCCGGTGAAAAATCAACGCCTTGCACCAAACAGCCCTGTTCCGCCAGGAAGACGGCATTGCGTCCTTCGCCTTCCGCCAGGCTCAGCACCCGGTCGCCCGAGCGGAACAGGCTGGCATGCTCGTGCAGGAAATCGTTGGGCTCTGCACCATAGAGATAGGTGTCGTGCTTATAACGTTCGTCCCAGAAGTCCGCTCCGGTAAATCCGGTCATGGCCGTATTCCTTATCTACATCAATTATTTGCCCGCATATCCTTATGCGTCTGGAAAAGACTACAAGTTCAAGCTAGGTTGAGGTCAAGGACAAAAACGCGGAAAATTCACATGCTCGATATCGCCGAGGTCGCGAGGCAATCCGGCTTGCCAGCCTCGACCTTACGCTTCTACGAAGAAAAGGGGCTGATCGCCTCGATCGGCCGGCGCGGGTTGCGGCGCCTGTTCGAAAGCGCCGTGCTTGAACGCCTGTCGCTCATAGCCCTCGGCCGCAAGGCCGGCTTCTCACTCGATGATATCGCTGCCATGTTCGGCACCGACGGCAGCGTGAACATCGACCGTCGGATCCTGGCCGCCAAGGCCATTGAACTCGATCGGACCATACGCCGCCTCAGCGCCCTGCGCGACGGCCTGCGCCACGCCGCCGACTGTCCGGCGCCCAGCCACCTTGAATGCCCGACCTTCCAACGCCTGCTGAAAGGCGTCACAAAGCCCAGGCGCGCCTAGAGCGATATGGCGAAAAGTGTCAGCGGTTTTCGCCAAAAATATCGCGAAAAAGCAAAAACTTAGATCGGAACGGCATTTCTGTTTAAAACGATTCCGATCTAAGCCTGCTGCGTTCTCGCGATTTCGACGATCACGTCCCCGGCCTGGAGCGCCTTGGCTTCGGCTTCCCAGTAGCCGTGGATCTTGCCCGCGCGGCACAGCCGCAAGCCCTTGCCGGTCCTGAGGCTTTCCAGCGGCGTCCCCACCTCATCCGGAGTGACTTCGCGCTCACGCAGGACCACGCAACCGTCGGCCGAAGCCAGGTCGGCGATGTATTCGACGACGTGCCGTCCTTCCGAAGCCCGCGCCAGCAAGTGCCCGCCCATGCTGACCGGGTTGATGACGTTATTGGCTCCGGCCTGGCGCATAAGGTCCTCGTTCTCGGTGGCGCGAACCGAAGCGCTGATCGAGACGGTCGGGTTCATCTGCCGCGCGCTCAGCACGATCAGCACGGTCGAATCATCGCGGTGCGTCGAGATGATGACCGCCTTTGCCGTGGTGATGCTGGCCGCCGCCTGCGTGGCGTTAAAGGTCGCGTCGCCGACAATGCCGGTAACACCGCGTTCGATGGCAGCAGTGATGCGCAACTCGCTCTGGTCGACGACGACGATGGCTTCCGGCTTCGCGCCCTGGCGCAACAGCTCATCGACCACCGATTCGCCGGTCGAGCCATAGCCGTAGATGATGATGTGGTCCTTCAGTGTTTTTCGAATCATGTGCGTCCGAAACTGCTCCCACGTGCTTTTGAGCACCAGCGTATAGGCGGTGCCAAGAAAGATGATCCAGATAAACAGCCTGACCGGCGTGACCACAAAGGTGTCGAACATGCGCGCCCGGTCGCTGACCGGTACGATATCGCCATAGCCCACGGTCGTGACGGTAATCGCCGTGAAATAGACGACATCGCTGAACGACACGTCGCCATCGATATTGTCGCGCAACCCGCCGCGATCCAGCCAGTGACCGCCCATGGCGATGCCAAGACAGATGGCGCACAGCACTGCCCGGACCCACAGCGACTGCCACACATTCATCTTCGGCTTGCGTTTGAGGACAAGCGGCAGGGTTAGGGGCATATGGGTCGGCCGTCCGTTGAACCGGGATATGCTAGGCGGGTTTCACATGCCTCGCCAGTGTTTTCAGAACACCAGATCGGTGCGCACGGGCAAGTGATCAGACCCGACCGGTGTCAGGACCTTGAACTTGCCGGCCTTGACGCCCTTGGTCAGGACGTGGTCGATCTGGATCGCCAGCCAAGGCCGGCCTTCCGGCCAGGTGTGGGTGATGCCCGATCCTGACGGCCATTGCATCCGGTTGGCCATCAGCGAGTTCAGGCTGCCCGACCACAGGGTGGCGTTGAGATCGCCCGCCAACACGACCGGTTTGGTTTCCTTCGCGATTCGTGCGGCGAGGGCGTCGATATAGGCGCGGTTGTCGACGGTCAGCCTGGTAGTGGCGGGCGGCATGGGATGGGCGACGTAGAAAATGAAGTCGCCGAAATCGGCGCGTGCCGCGGTCATGCCCAATGTCCCCAGCTCGAACACCTCGGCCTTGAACGGGCGCCTGGCGTAAATGGCGACGCCGAATATGCCGAGATCCGGTCCATAACGATAAGGATAGCGGTCCGACAGTGCCTCAAGCGCAGCGATCCATTCCGGCGAGGTCTCGGCGGCGGCGAAGATGTCGGGCGCCTCGGTCTCGACCAGCGAGATAACCTTGGCGTGCTGAGGATTACCGGTCAGGACGTTTGAGAACACCAGGCTGACGGGCTTGCCCGGTGCTTCGGCGGGCAGGACAGGCCGGTTAAGTACCCTGTAGGCTATGGGGCAGAGGTTCACCGCCACGACAACCGCCGCCAGGCCGATCAGCCAGCGCCGTTTCAGCAGCAGCGCGGCGACCAGTGCGACGATGGCCAGAACCAGGAACTGCATGCGGAACGGTGCGATCATGTCGCCCGGCCATCCGCCGACGAACGCGGCAAGGCTGATGGTGAGCCCAACAATCAGCCCAAAAGCGATGAGATAACGCGCGGTCTTTTCCATAATTCCCCCATCACATCCCGAATAAGCAAAAACCGCCAGCCTTCTGAAAAGACTGGCGGTTTGAACTGTATCGTGCCGGCTGGCGCGTCCTTAGAACTGGAAGCGCGTGCGCAGCGACAGGCTGTAGCTCTTGTAAGCTTCCATATCCTGGAAGTTACCTTCAAGCGCGAAGTAGCTGTATTCATTGTCGGTCGACAGACGGAAGCCGGCCACCGGGCCGCCGCCGGTGATTTCACCGCCGTTAAGCGTGAAAGCCGTGCCGCCCTTGAAGTTGGCCACTGTGTCGCCAATGTCGCCGGCGATGCTCTGCTTCCAGCCCAGCCACAGCTCCGGACGGATAAACCAGCGCGTATAGCTGACGTTCACGAGCGCCTTGGCGCTGGAAATCTTCGAATCGCGGCTGGCAACGTCCAGGTTGAAGGAGTCGCCACCGCCCGCTTCGGAGCGTTCCTGTTCGTTCAAGCCGTAGAAGTCGGCGGTGACCTGCGGCGTGACGTTGAAGAAGCCGGCACGGTAGTCGACCGAGGCGCCGAAACCAGCGCTGTACGAAAAGCCGCTCCAGTCCGATTCCGCGGCGTGAGTCACGTAGTTGGTCAGCAACTGACGGGTCGATTCGAACTGGGCGAAGCCGGCACCGAAATGCGCCCAGCTCTTGAAGCCGCCGTTGCGCATCCGCCAGTAACCGCCGAGGGTCAGGTCGGATGCGACCAGGTCCTCGTTGCCGATCGCGAAGGTGTCGATCGGCGTCGTCGAGGTGTAGGACAGGTAGACACCAACCATCGACTTGTCGCCCATGGCGGTTTCACGGCCGCCGGCGAAACTGAAGCCGGTCGATTCGAAGCCGGCCGTATCGCCGCGTTCGCGCTCATTATGGAAGCCGTATTCCTGCAGCCAGTACTGGCCGCCTTCATTGTTCGGAATAACGGTCAGGTTGCCCAGCCCGTGCGTGATCGATTCGTGGCCCTCAGCCAGGGTGATGGCTGTCTCGCCCGAATAGTCCGGCAGATACTGGTTATAGATAGGATCGAATTCGGCCTTGGTCCGGGTCAACATGATCGCCGTGGTCGCACCGGAATCCTTTTCAACCGCCTTCATTACCGGGACGAACGCGGCATATTCATTATCGGTGAAGCCGGCCTCAGCCTGATTCTTGAGACGGAACTTGGCCGAAAGCGTCGTCTTGGCCGTGTCGGTCGTCAGATCCGTGTGATAGACGTAGGGCGTGCGGCCATCCAGATTGGTTATTGTGCCCATATTGATATTCGAGGCCGTCAGCACCGTGAAGGTCTTTTCCTCCAGCACGACCTTGTTGACGCCGATAGTGAGCGTCGCGCCGTTGTCGAATACGACGGGACCCGAAGAGGCAAAAATAGGAACGGTCGGTGTGTCAGCGTCCAAAGTCAGGCTGAGCGATGCCTTGTCACCGAGATGCAGGCTGGTGAGGTTGAGCTTCGAGCCAGCAGCCAGAACCGCGACAGATGTTCCGCCGATATCAAGCGCCACCGACCCTGTACCGTTCAGCTTGCCTGCGTATATTGCCGCGCCGGTCATCGTATAACTATTGGCGCCAGCGCCAAAATCGATATTGCCGGAGATCGTGCCGCCGTTCTGGGTGACAACGTCGTTACCCGACCCCAGCAGGATGTCGCCAAGGATATAGGGCGCGGCAATCGCCTTGTC
The DNA here is from genome assembly GCF_056400965.1 of Asticcacaulis sp. P4_H10. Lineage (NCBI taxonomy): Bacteria > Pseudomonadati > Pseudomonadota > Alphaproteobacteria > Caulobacterales > Caulobacteraceae > Asticcacaulis > Asticcacaulis sp. P4_H10. The sequence goes on from NZ_JBFUKH010000008.1 coordinate 173,108, forward strand.
AGCGTCGGAATCGGTCGGGGCCGTGTCTGTCATGGTCAGCGCCAGGCCGACCGTGTTGGTGTGTGTATCGACCGCGATGCCGCGATTGACCAGCGTATCAGCAACGCCGTCGCCGTTGTCGTCGCTGGCCGTGATTGTGCCGGACAGGACGTTCTTGTTGTTGAGCGTAGTCAGCGTATTCGACTGGTCGCGGATAGCCGTTGCGTTGGCCGTCGAGCCCGTGGCTGATGCTGAAACCGTCGAACCTGCGGCGATATCGATGATGGGCAGGCTGGCGCCCGCGGCGATGTCGATGGCGCGCGCCGTCGTGCCCGCGCCGACCGTGCTGTAGGTCGTGGTGGTGCCGCTGGTTGTCGACGTCGTGACCGTCGCGATCGCGGCGCGGATGGTGCCCTTATTGATGTCCAGACGCGGCGTGCTGAGGCCTGAGCCGACCAGAAGGCCGGTCGCATTACCGCCGGCCGAGCTCGCGGCGATCACACCCGACGTGCCGTATACGCCGATGCCGTTGGCGATGGTCACAGCCTGCCCCAGGCCGCCCAGTTGCACCCCCGTAGCGTTGATGCCGGAATAGACACCAGAGCCGGTGATGCCACCGCGAATCAGCAGGCCGTAATTTACGGTCGGCGGCGAAATGGCGCCGGTGGCGTAGGTGACGCCGCTCAAGGTCGTCGCGGCAGTCGCCGAGCCGATGCGCAGGGCAGGGGCCGAGCCATAGTTGGTGATGGCTGCCGTGTTTTGTTCGGTATCGGTCTGGCCGTCGCCGTCCTCATCGGCGATCGCCGTATCGGTATCGCCCTGCGCGGCGCCGATGCGCACACCCTTGGCGTAGTTGCCGGCCAGGCTGACGGTCGCGCCGCTCTGGTACATGTCTTCAGGGGTCGCCAACACGGCGATCATTTGCGCAGCGGTCAGGCTGGAGGGCGTAGCCGTCGCATAGCCGGACGACGAGTAGGTGCCGTCGATAATAACATTGCCGGCGAAATCGCCGTTCAGGGTCGCAGCGCTTGTGTCCTTGCCGTGCGCACCGATGCTGCCGCTTAAGGTCACGTTGCCGGTCGCGCCATTATCCAGCGCGATACCGACATTGTTGTCGCCTTCCAGGGCCAGGGCGCCGTCGCTCTTGAAAGCGCCGTCAATCTTGTTCTCAAAACGCACGCCGTAGGAGTTGTTGCCTTCGACCTTGATGGCGCTGGCGCTGGTAATGGTGACATTGCCGACGAAGGGCGTGGCGCCGGTGGAACGCACACCATAGCGGCCTGTGCCTTGCGCGAACGGACCGTCAAGGACGCCATCGCCGGTATTCTTGGTGTCGGTCGCCGTGTAGTCGTCAGTGACCGTGATGGCGCCGCCGATCGTCAGCGATGAGGTCCGGCCGCCATCGATGAGAATCGCCGTCGAATTGTCGGCCGACTTGGCCATGTCGATGGCGCCGGTCAGGCTGACAGTGTTGTTGGAATTGACCGTGATGGCCGTGCCCGAGGTCAGGGTGATCTTGCCGTTCGAATCAACCGTCAGGTCGCCAGCCGTCGTCGTATTGACCGGGGCGGTGGTGGCGGTCGAAATCGTCGTTGCGGCCAAGGCCTGTCCGGCGACGAGGCCCGTCAGGATAAGGCCCATAGCCGTGGCGGACAGAAGTTGGTGTTTGCGCATGGTCTTAAAAGCTTCCCTGAGTGCGTAACGTGCGGTGCTTAACTTCGGTTTTCATCGGTTCGGCGACGGCGGTCGCCCATTTCACAGGTGTTGTGCGGCCTTGCGGGCCGGTTGTCCATAATTTGCTGCGGTCTTCCTTAGCCTTATTTTCGCCAACGGAAAAGCCCGCGCGCAAAGCGCGCGGCACGGCGCGCGATTACCCCACCCGCAAGGCTGCCAGAATTCGAAAATAAAGAGGGCGTAATTATGTCCGCCGGCTGTCCGCGCTGTCGCGAAGCCACATTTCCCACAAAGCCCATTTCGCCCGTAAAGGCGATTTGGCTTTTTCAATGTAAGAAAAAAAGAGGAGGGAAATGCGGAGCCACCCGATTGCCTTTCGGCAGGGGTGGCGCGAGTGACGGGGCTCGAACCCGCGACCTTCGGCGTGACAGGCCGACACTCTAACCAACTGAGCTACACCCGCATTCCCTTGTCTCGATTGCGAAAGCGTGTCCGCCGTCGAGAGATCGGCTTAATATGGGGGGGCGGCCTGACTGTCAAGCGCGTTGTCGCCAAACCTGTGAGTAATTTCCGGTTTTGCGTTTTTATTGCGAGTGATTTTCATATGCACCACAAGGGCTGGGCGATTTCGTCGCATGATGGCCGAAAAACGGCGATACCGGCGGAAAACTTGAAAATTTCGCACTGCAAAGGTTTGAAGCCGGGAACCAACTGGTCTAATAGCAGGTCGATTGAGTCCGTGGACGCAGTTAATGTCCGCGTGGTCGCGCGCTTATGTGCGGTATTGTTGAGGTGTCGAATGGATGCTGAGTTTACGAAATTCCTGCTGAACTATCTGCCGGTCATCATATTCTTCGGCATCGCCACGGCGCTTGGCCTCGGCTTCATCATCGCCGCGCTGGTTCTGGCGCCCAAGGCGCCGGATACCGAAAAGCTTTCGGCCTATGAATGCGGCTTCAATGCTTTCGACAGCGCGCGCCAGAAGTTCGATGTGCGCTTCTACCTGGTGTCGATCCTGTTCATCGTGTTCGACATCGAAGCCGCCTTCCTGTTTCCGTGGGCCGTGACGCTGTTCGACATGGACATGTCTTCGATGCAGTACGCCTTCTGGACGATGATTGTCTTTCTCGTCGAGCTGGCGCTTGGCTATGTATATGTGTGGAAAAAGGGAGCCCTGGAATGGGAGTGATTTTACCAGCAGGGCAGGCGGGCCGTTCGACGGTCGAAGGCTATAATCCCGACGTCCACGACAAGTTCTTTGAGCAGGTCTCAGCCGAGCTCAATGAAAAAGGTTTCCTGGTCGCTTCGGCCGATGACGTTATTACCTGGGCGCGCACCGGTTCGCTGATGTGGATGACCTTCGGCCTGGCGTGCTGCGCCGTCGAAATGATGCAGGCCTCGATGCCGCGTTACGACATGGAACGCTTCGGCATGGCGCCGCGCGCCAGCCCGCGCCAGTCGGACCTGATGATCGTCGCCGGCACCCTGACCAACAAGATGGCGCCGGCCCTGCGTAAGGTCTACGACCAGATGCCCGATCCGCGCTACGTCCTGTCGATGGGATCGTGTGCGAACGGCGGCGGCTATTATCACTATAGCTATAGCGTCGTGCGCGGCTGCGACCGCGTTGTTCCGGTCGACGTCTACGTGCCGGGGTGCCCGCCGTCGGCGGAGGCCCTGCTGTACGGCCTGCTGCAACTCCAGAAGAAGATCCGCCGCACCGGCGGCATCCGTCGCTAAGGGAGCAACGCACATGTCCATTGAAAAGTTGCAGGCCCTGGCGGAACGCGCCCAAGCCGAGTTCAAGGAAGCGATTCTAGAAACCCGTCTCCAATACGGCGAGCTGACCCTGACGGTCGAGCGCGAGCGCATTGTCGATATCCTGGCCAAGCTGAAGCGCGAGCCCTATCGCTTTCATCAGTTGATCGACCTGACCGGTGTCGACTATCCGAAGCGCGAGCGCCGTTTCGACGTCGTCTACCACCTGCTGTCGATGACCCAGAACATCCGCATTCGCATCAAGGTGACGACCGACGAGGCCGTGCCGGTGCCGTCAGTGCGCGAAGTCTATCCGAACGCCGATTGGTACGAGCGCGAAGCCTTCGACATGTACGGCATGATGTTCTCGAACCATCCCGACCTGCGCCGCCTCCTGACCGACTATGGCTTCCAGGGGCATCCTCTGCGCAAGGACTTCCCGATGACGGGCTATGTCGAGGTCCGTTACGACGAAGAGCAAAAGCGGGTGGTCTATGAGCCCGTCAAGCTGATTCAGGAATATCGCAAGTTCGACTTTCTGTCGCCGTGGGAGGGTGCCGAATACATCCTGCCGGGTGATGAAAAGGCCAAGACCGCTTAAGGCATTACTTGCTTTAGCGATAACAAGAGTTTGATGGGTAAAGGTTTTGTCCATGGCGGATGATCTGACAACGCAAGTGCAGCCGAAAGGCGAAGATGATCGTAAATTCACGATCAACTTCGGTCCCCAGCACCCGGCCGCCCACGGCGTTCTGCGCCTCGTGCTCGATCTCGACGGTGAAATCGTCGAGCGCGTCGATCCGCATATCGGCCTGCTGCATCGCGGCACCGAAAAGCTGATGGAGAGCCGCACCTATCTGCAGAACATTCCGTACTTCGACCGCCTCGACTACGTGGCGCCGATGAACCAGGAACACGCTTTCTGTATGGCGATCGAGAAGCTGCTCGACGTTCAGGTGCCCAAGCGCGCCCAGTATATCCGCGTCCTGTTCTGCGAAATCGGCCGCATTCTGAACCACCTGCTCAACGTGACGACCCAGGCCATGGACGTCGGCGCCCTGACCCCACCCTTGTGGGGTTTCGAAGAGCGTGAAAAGCTGATGGTCTTCTATGAGCGCGCGTCGGGTGCGCGCCTGCACGCCAACTATTTCCGCCCAGGCGGAGTCCACCAGGACCTGACGCCGGAACTGATCAACGACATCGAAGCCTGGTGCCGCTACTACCCCAAGGCACTGGCCGACATCGAGGCGCTGGTCACCGAAAACCGCATCTTCAAGCAACGCAATGTCGATATCGGCGTGGTGTCCAAGGACGAGGCCTATGACTGGGGCTTCACCGGCGTCATGCTGCGCGGCTCGGACGTGCCGTGGGATCTGCGCCGCTCGCAGCCCTATGAATGCTATGACGAGTTCGACTTTGACATCGTCGTCGGCAAGAACGGCGACTGCTGGGACCGTTACCTGTGCCGCATCGAAGAGATGAAGCAGTCGGTGCGCATCATGGAACAGTGCATTGAAAAGCTGAAGGTCACGCCGGGTCCGGTCCTGTCGACCGACCACAAGGTGACGCCACCGCGCCGCGCCGACATGAAGAACTCGATGGAAGCCCTGATCCATCACTTCAAACTGTACACCGAAGGCTTCAAGACGCCCGAAGGCGAGGTCTATGCCGCTGTTGAAGCGCCCAAGGGCGAATTCGGCGTCTATCTGGTCTCTGACGGCACCAACAAGCCCTATCGCTGCAAGATCCGCGCGCCGGGCTTTGCCCACCTTCAGGCGATGGACTGGATGAACCGCGGTCACCTGCTGGCTGACGTTTCGGCCATCCTGGGCTCGCTCGACATCGTGTTCGGGGAGGTCGACAGATGACGACCGAACAACTTATGGCGTTTGCGCTGATCGGCGTCGTATTCGGCGTCCTGGCGTTGACCATCTACATTTCGCGCCCGAACTGGCCGTATCATGGCGGTGGCGCGGCGGGCTATATCCGCGACCTGGTCATCTATACCTTCCTGCCGGCGCTGCCGGCCTTCATCGCCGTGCTCGGCTTCCGCATCTATACGATGCTCCAGCCGCCGGTCAGCGTTGATATGACCGTCAACTACATCATGATCGGCGTGGCCCTGATTGGCCTGGTCGTCATGCGCCGCATGTCTTTCGTGACCGCGGCACAGAACCGTGTCCGCGCCGCCCGTACGGCGCGCTTCGAGGCAATGGGGTCATGATGACTGGTGGATCGATTGTTTTTTCCCTGTTTTTTCGCGGCGAGCGGTGTAAAGCCCCTTCCGCAGACATGTGTATTGTGAGAGGCGCCTGATGGGTGTTCGTCGTCTAGCCAAGGAACAGCCTGCCAGTTTCGCCTTTTCAGCCGAGACGCTGGAAAAGGCCAACTGGTGGATTGCCAAGTATCCGGAATCGCGCCGCCAAAGCGCGGTCATCCCGATCCTGTGGCTGGTCCAGAAGCAGGAAGGCTGGGTCAGTGAGCCCGCCATTACCGCGATCGCCAAGCTGCTCCAGATGGCGCAGATCCGCGTCTTCGAAGTCGCGACCTTCTACACCATGTTCATGCTCGAGCCGGTCGGTTCGGCGGCCCTGATCCAGGTGTGCGGCACGACGCCGTGCATGCTGCGCGGGTCTGATGCGCTGCTCAAGGTCTGCAAGGACAAGATCGGTGCCAAGGACAAGCTGTCGGCCGACGGCAAATTCACCTGGCAGGAAGTCGAATGCCTGGGTGCGTGCTGCAATGCCCCGATGGCCCAGATCAACGACTACTATTACGAAGACCTGACGCCGGAAAACCTGGCCCAGATCATCGACGATTTCGCAGCGGGCAAGGCGCCCAATCCGGGTCCGTACAATGGCCGCCACACGTCGGAGCCGCTGGGCGGCGCCACGACGCTGAACACGGCCAGCCTGTACGACGGCTCGGCGGCCAAACCCGTCAAGATTCCCAACGCACCCACGGCGGAGGCGCAAGCCTGATGGTCGGCATTCTCGAAGACAAGGACCGCATCTTCACCAACCTCTACGGTTTCCATGACTGGGGCCTGGAGGGCGCGAAGCAGCGCGGCGCGTGGAACTCGACCAAGGACATCCTGTCCTGCGGCCGCGAGTGGATCATTACCAACGTCAAGAATTCCGGCCTGCGCGGCCGGGGCGGCGCCGGCTTCTCGACCGGCATGAAGTGGAGCTTCATGCCCAAGGAGGTCAAGGACCGTCCGCACTTCCTGGTGGTCAATGCCGACGAATCGGAACCCGGCACCTGCAAGGACCGGGAAATCATGCGCCACGATCCGCACCTGCTGATCGAAGGCTGCCTGATTGCCTCCTATTCGATGCAGGCCAAGGCCTGCTACATCTATCTGCGCGGCGAATACGTCCTGGAGCGCGAGCGCATGGAAGCCGCCGTCAAGCAGGCCTATGAGGCCAGGCTGATCGGCAAGAACAACATCCATGGCTGGGACTTCGACGTCTATATCCATCATGGCGCCGGCGCCTATATCTGCGGCGAAGAAACCGCCTTGCTGGAATCGCTGGAAGGCAAGAAGGGCCAGCCGCGCCTGAAGCCGCCGTTCCCGGCCGGTTCGGGCCTCTATGGCTGCCCGACGACCGTCAACAACGTCGAATCGATCGCTGTCGTCGGCACCATCCTGCGCCGAGGTGCAGCCTGGTTCGCCGGTTTCGGCGCGCCGAACAACGCAGGCACCAAGCTGTTCTGTGTCTCCGGCCACGTCGAAAAGCCGTGCAATGTTGAAGAGGCCATGTCGATCCCGTTCCGCCAGCTGATCGAGGATCACTGCGGCGGCATTCGCGGCGGCTGGGGCAACCTCAAGGCCGTCATTCCGGGTGGGTCTTCGGTGCCGATGATCCCGGCCGAGCAGTGCGAAAACCTGCCGATGGATTTCGACAGCCTGCGAAACCTGCGCTCGGGCCTGGGGACCGCGGCGGTCATCGTCATGGACAAGTCGACCGACCTGATCCGCGCCATTGCCCGTCTCAGCTACTTCTACAAGCACGAAAGCTGCGGCCAGTGCACGCCGTGCCGCGAAGGCACCGGCTGGATGTGGCGCGTCATGGAGCGCATGGTCAAGGGCGATGCCGATCCTTCGGAAATCGACACCCTGCTTGAAGTCACCACCCAGGTCGAAGGCCATACCATCTGTGCGCTTGGCGACGCGGCTGCCTGGCCGATCCAGGGCCTGATCCGCCATTTCCGTCCGGAAATCGAGGCGCGGATCGCCCAGTATCGTTCCGGCAAGAGCAATTACGCCGGCCATTCGGTTGCGGCGGAATAGAGGGCAGGGGCGATGCGCGGCAAGGTTCTTTCCTTCAACGGTTCCACGGGCCTGATCAGCGGCGACGATGGCCAGCGCTATACGTTCAGCGCGTCGGACCTCGGCGGTGACAGCACCTATGTGCCGAACGGCGCGACGGTCGATTTCGAAGGCAGCGACGGCATGGCCTCCAGCGTCTACGTCATCGCCAGCGGGATCGGGGAAAAGAACAAGTGGGTCGCAGCGCTGCTGTGCTTCTTCTTCGGCTGGTGCGGCATCCACAAATTCTATCTCGGCAAAACCGGCGCCGGGATCACCATGCTGATTTGCGGGACCGTCGGTTGGGTCATCATCATCCCCGGTGCCGTTGTTGCATTCATCAGTTTCATCGAACTGATCATCTATCTCGTGAAGTCCGATCAAAGCTTCTACGAGGACTATGTGGCGGGGAAGAAGTCATGGTTCTGACGACTGGATTGAACCGCAAAAATCGCAATTGTATCCGCGTACTATCCGAGCAAGTTGAGGTATAACGGCATGGCCAAGGCAAAAGTCAATGGTGTGGAGGTCGAGTTCGACCCCGGCATGACCGTGCTTCAGGTTGCGGAGCTGGCGGGCGAGGAAATCCCGCGCTTCTGCTATCATGAGCGCCTGTCGATCGCCGGCAACTGTCGCATGTGCCTCGTCGAGGTAAAGCCCGGACCGCCGAAGCCGCAGGCCAGTTGCGCCCTGCCGGCCGCCGAGGGCCAGGAAATCTTCACCAATACGCCGATGGTCAAGAAGGCGCGCGAAGGGGTGATGGAGTTCCTGCTCATCAATCACCCGCTCGATTGCCCGATCTGCGACCAGGGTGGCGAATGCGACCTGCAGGACCAGTCGGTGGCCTATGGCAAGGCTGGCTCGCGCTACGAAGAGAACAAGCGCGCGGTTGAGGAAAAATACCTCGGGCCAACGATCAAGACCTTCATGACGCGCTGCATCCAGTGCACGCGCTGCGTCCGTTTCACGACCGAAGTCGCCGGCGTCACCGAAATGGGCATGATCTCGCGCGGTGAGAACGCCGAAATCACCTCCTATCTCGAACAGGCCGTGTCGTCGGAACTGTCGGGCAACGTCAACGATCTGTGCCCGGTCGGGGCTTTGACGCACCGTCCGTGGTCGTTCAACTACCGCCCGTGGGAACTGACCAAGACCGAAACGATCGACGTGCATGATGCGCTGGGTGCGCATATCCGCATCGACAATCGCGGTCCGGCCGTCCTGCGCGCGCTGCCGCGCCTGAAGGAAGACATCAACGAAGAGTGGCTGACGGACAAGTCGCGCTACGCCGTCGATGGCCTGTCGCGCCGCCGCCTGGACCAGCCGTTCGTTCGCAAGAACGGCAAGCTGGTCGCCGTGTCATGGAACGAGGCGCTCGATGCCGTCGCCGCCAAGGTCAAGACGACCGATGCCGCAAAGACGGGTGTCATCGCCGGTGACCTCAGCGACGCCGAAACCATGAAGGCCGCCCGCGACCTGTTCTATAGCCTGGGTGTCACCAATCTCGACTGCCGCCAGGACGGGGCTAGAGTGGGGCCATTCACGCAAGGCACACCCCGCGAATCCTGGCTGTTCAACACCGGCATCGCCGGCATCGAAGAGGCCGACGCCATCCTGCTGGTCGGCACCGACCTGCGCCACGAAGCGTCGCTGATCAATGCCCGAATCCGCAAGTCGTGGCTGAAGGGCGGCGTCGAGATCGGCGTCATCGGTGACGCGACGGACCTGACCTACGACTACACCCACGTCGGCGTTGGCCCCAAGGCCGTCAAGGATTTCAAGAAGCACGCCTTCCGCGAAACCCTGCGCACTGCCAAAAAGCCAGCCATCCTGGTGGGTCCCGGCGCACTCAACGGCGAAGACGGCGGGGCAATCCTGCGCGAAATCGCTGAGATCGCCGACACTTGCGGCGCCATCAAGGACGGCTGGAACGGCTTCAATATCGTTCATACGGCCGCTTCGCGCGTCGCCGGTCTCGACCTCGGCTTCGTGCCGGTCGGTGAGGCGCTCGACGCTTCGGCCATGATCCGGGGAGGGGTCGACCTCCTGTTCCTGCTCGGCGCTGACGAGTTCAACCCCAAGGATCTGGGCAAGACCTTCGTCGTCTATATCGGCAGCCACGGCGACGCCGGCGCTTCCGCCGCCGACATCATCCTGCCGGGCGCTGCCTATACCGAAAAGTCGGGCATCTACACCAATCTCGAAGGCCGCGTTCAGATCGCCGAACGCTGCGTCTTCCCGAAGGGCCAGGCGAAGGAAGACTGGGCCATCATCCGCGCCCTGTCGGAACGCATCGGCAAGACCCTGCCGTACGACAGCCTGTCGCAATTGCGTGAGAAACTGATCACCGACCATCCGGTGTTCGGCCGAATCGACGTAAGGCCCGCCACCAGGGTATTCGACGTCCGCGGCCTCGGGGCCAAGGGCGACATCCGCGACCGCGTCTTCACGTCGCCGGTGACGGACTTCTACATGACCAACCCGATTGCCCGGGCCTCCGTCGCCATGGCGGAATGTTCGGCGTCGCGGCGCGGCAACGTGCCGGCTGCGGCGGAATAGAGGTAAGCGACTATGGAAAGTTTCTGGGGTTCTCCCGTTGGCTGGACGATCATTACCGTAGGGCAGACGCTCGCGGTCATCGTCGGCGTGATGGTGTCGCTGGCCTTCCTGCTGTGGGGCGACCGTAAGGTCTGGGCCGGCGTGCAGATGCGCAAGGGTCCGAATGTCGTTGGTCCCTTCGGCCTGATGCAGTCCTTTGCCGACTTCCTGAAGTTCGTTCTCAAGGAAGTCATCATCCCGGCCGGCGCGGATAAATTTGTCTTCCTGCTGGCGCCGTTGATCTCGTTCGTCCTGGCATTTGCCGCCTGGGCGATCATCCCGTTCGCGCCCGGCTGGGTCGTCGCCAATATCAATGTCGGCATCCTCTACCTGCTCGGCATTTCGTCGCTGGGTGTCTACGGCATCATCATGGGTGGCTGGGCGTCCAACTCCAAGTATCCGTTCCTGGGCGCGCTGCGCTCGGCGGCGCAGATGGTGTCCTACGAAGTCTCAATCGGCTTCATCATCGTCACGGTCATCCTGATCTGCGGTTCGATGAACCTGTCGGATATCGTCAATCACCAGGCCGGCGGCATCTGGAACTGGAACGTCTTCGGCGGCGGCTACCTGCCTTTGGCCATCATCATGATCCCGATCATGGTCATGTTCTATATCTCGGCCCTGGCCGAAACCAACCGTCCGCCGTTCGATCTGCCCGAAGCCGAATCCGAACTGGTTGCCGGCTATCAGGTCGAATATTCGTCGACGCCGTACCTTCTGTTCATGATCGGTGAGTACGCCAACATCGTCCTGATGTGCGCCATGATCACCATCCTGTTCTTCGGCGGCTGGTACTTCCCCGTGCCGCTTGATGGACTGGGCATGCCCGACTGGCTGCTGACGCTCGTCTACCTGCTGACCTTCATCGGCAAGGTGGTCTTCTGGTTCGTCATGTTCGCCATCGCCAAGGCCATCGTCCCCCGTTACCGCTACGACCAACTGATGCGTCTCGGCTGGAAAGTCTTCCTGCCGGCGTCGCTCGGCGCCGTCGTGCTTGTCGCTGCTTACCGCGTTTTTGGAGGCACAATATGATCTCCCGCATCATCTCCGGCATCAAGGGCGCGCTGCTCCTCGACTTCATCGGGGCGACGGGCCTGGCCATAAAGTACATGTTCCGCCACAAGGCGACGATCAACTATCCTTTTGAAAAAGGACCGATCAGTCCGCGCTTCCGCGGTGAGCACGCCCTGCGCCGTTACGCGAATGGCGAAGAGCGCTGCATCGCCTGCAAGCTGTGCGAAGCGATCTGCCCGGCCCAGGCCATCACCATCGAAGCCGAGCCGCGCGCCGATGGTTCGCGCCGCACGACGCGCTACGACATCGACATGGTCAAGTGCATCTATTGCGGCCTGTGCCAGGAAGCCTGTCCGGTCGACGCCATCGTCGAAGGCCCTAACTTTGAATTCGCAACCGATACCCGCGAAGAACTGCTCTACGACAAGCAACGGCTTCTGGCCAATGGCGACCGCTGGGAGCGGGAAATCGCCAGATCGCTCGAACTCGACGCCCCGTATCGCTGAGGAATGTAAGCTATGAGCTTGATGGCAATTGCTTTTTATCTGATGGCAGCCTGCACCTGCGTCTCCGGTCTCCTGGTGGTGACCGCGCGCAACCCTGTGCACAGCGTCCTGTTCCTCATCCTGTCCTTCTTCTCGGCGGCGGGCCTGTTCGTCCTGCTGGGCGCCGAGTTCCTGGCCATGCTGCTGATCGTCGTCTATGTCGGCGCGGTCGCGGTTCTGTTCCTCTTCGTCGTCATGATGCTCGACGTCGACTTCAACAAGCTGCGCAAGGGTTTTGCGACCTACCTGCCGCTCGGCGGCGCCCTGGCGATCGTCATTCTGCTCGAGCTGGTTTTCGTTAATATCGCCGTCGCCTCCAAGGGTGCGGCCGCCGGCAACGCACCTCAGGCCTTTACGGCCACGAAGAGCAATATCCGCCTGATCGGCGAACAGCTCTACACCACCTATGCCTACCTGTTCGAAATGGCGGGCTTCGTTCTTCTGGTCGCCATGATCGGCGCCATCGTCCTGACCCTGCGCCACCGCACCTACGTCAAACGCCAGGACATCCACACCCAGGTCACGCGCCGCCGCAAGGATGCGGTCGCCGTGATCCCCGCCAAGTCCGGAGAAGGAATCCAGGAATGACCCCAGATATTGGCTTAGCCCACTTCCTGGCCGTCTCGGCCATCCTGTTCACGATCGGTGTCTTTGGCATCTTCGTCAACCGCCGCAACATCATCATCATCCTGATGTCGGTGGAACTGATCCTGCTGGCCGTGAACATCAACTTCGTGGCCTTCTCCAGCTACCTGCATAACGTCCAGGGCCAGATCATGGCCATGTTCGTCCTGACCGTCGCCGCGGCCGAAGCCGCCGTCGGCCTGGCCATCCTCGTGACCTTCTTCCGTAATCGCGGCGACATCGCCGTCGATGACGCCAGCATGATGAAAGGATAATCGTCGTGCTCTCCACTCACGCCGTCGCCGAAATCGCTCACGCGGCCGCACCGGTTGGTGCGCTGTCGTCGGGCGCGGCCACGCTTGTTACCGTTGCCGTGTTCGCGCCCATCGTCGGCGCGGCCATTGCCGGCTTCTTCGGCCGCCGCATCGGCAACATCCCTTCGCAGGCGGTTACGACCGGCCTGTTGTTCCTGTCGTGCCTGCTGGCCTGGACCAACTTCGTCGCCCACACCTGGGGCGGACAGGCCGACTTTACCGTCGCCCTTTTGCCGTTCATCAATATCGCCGACTTCCACTCGGCCTGGTCGATCCGCATCGACGCCCTGTCGTCGACCATGCTGATCGTGGTCACCAGCGTCTCGTCGCTGGTCCACCTCTACAGCTGGGGCTACATGGCCGAGGACGACTCGCGCCCGCGCTTCTTCGCCTATCTGTCGCTGTTCACCTTCGCCATGCTGGCCCTGGTCACCGCCGCCGACTTCATGCAGCTGTTCTTCGGCTGGGAAGGGGTGGGCCTGGCCTCGTACCTCCTGATCGGCTTCTGGTTTCACAAGGACAGCGCGTCTTCGGCCGCCATCAAGGCCTTCGTCGTCAACCGTGTCGGCGACTTCGGCTTTGCCTTGGGTATCATGACGGTCTTCTGGCAGTTCGGCACGATCAACTTCGCTGAGCTATTCCCGCTGATCGCTTCGTATCAGGGCAAGGGCTGGGAATTCCTCGGCCAGACCTTCTCGGCGCTCGATCTGGCGGCCTTCCTGCTGTTTATCGGCGCCATGGGCAAGTCGGCGCAGTTCTTCCTGCACACCTGGCTGCCGGACGCCATGGAAGGCCCGACGCCTGTGTCGGCCCTGATCCACGCTGCCACCATGGTCACCGCCGGCGTCTACATGGTCTGCCTGCTGTCGCCTCTGTTCGAATACGCCCCGCAGGCCAAGATGATCGTTGCCTATATCGGCGCCATCACCGCCATCTTCGCGGCGTCGATCGGCTTCACGCAGAACGACATCAAGCGCGTCATCGCCTATTCGACCTGTTCGCAGCTGGGTTACATGTTCTTCGCCGCCGGCGTCGGCGCCTATCAGGCGGCCATGTTCCACCTGTTCACGCACGCCTTCTTCAAGGCGCTGCTGTTTCTGGGCGCCGGTTCGGTGATCCACGGCATGCACCACGAACAGGACATGCGCAAAATGGGCGGCCTGGCCAAGTACCTGCCGGTCACCTATGCGGTCATGACCATCGGCACCATCGCCATCACCGGCCTCGGCATTCCGTACACCGAAATCGGTTTCGCCGGCTTCTTCTCGAAGGACGCGATCATCGAAAGCGCCTGGGTCATGCACAACACCCCGCAAGGCATGTTCGCCTTCTGGATGGGCATCCTGGCCGCACTTCTGACCTCGTTCTACAGCTGGCGCCTGGTCGCCATGACCTTCTGGGGCAAGAAGCACTGGGAACACGGGCACGACGACCATCATGCGCACGACGCGCACGGTCATGACGATCATGCCCACGATACGCACGCTCACGATGACCATGGCCACGGCCATGCGCACACGCCGCATGAAAGCCCGCTGGTCATGCTGATCCCGTTGATCGTGCTGGCGATCGGTGCGGTCGCCGCCGGCTTCGTCTTCGCGCCGTACTTTATCGGTGAGCACGCCCACGACTTCTGGGGCCACGCCATCTTCACGGCGCCGACCAACCACGTCATGCACGAAGCTCACCATATCGAAGAGGTATGGGTGAAGCTGGCGCCGCTGGTCGTGACCCTGCTTGGCATGGCACTGGCCTGGTACTTCTACATGGCGCGTCCCAACCTGCCCAAGAAAATGGCTTCGAACGACGGTCCGATCCACGCCTTCCTGTACAACAAGTGGTACTTTGACGAGATCTACGACTTCATCTTCGTCAAGCTCACCCGTTGGCTGGGCGACGTCTTCTGGAAGATCCTCGACGTCAAGATCATCGACGGCCTGGGTCCGAACGGCGCGGCCTGGACGGCACTGGCGTCGGCCAAGAAGCTGGTCAAGACCCAGACCGGCTACGTATATCACTACGCCTTCTTCATGTTCCTCGGCATCGCAGGTCTCCTGACCTGGGTTGTGTTCGGAATGGCGCATTAAGGGGAGATGACGGAAACAATGCTACCTGCCATTCCAAACATCCTCAGCCTCACGACCTTCCTGCCGTTGTTCGGCGCGATCGTCATCCTGGTCATGCGCGCCATGGCGCGCAAGGACGACAGTGAGGTCATCGCGCGAAACGCCAAGTGGATCAGCCTGTGGACCACGCTGATCACGCTGGCGCTCAGCATGCTTCTGGTCCTGGCTTTCGATCAGTCGAAGACGGATTACCAGTTTGTCGAACAATATAAATGGTTTGGACCGATCTCCTACCATATGGGCGTCGACGGCATCTCGATCCTGTTCGTCCTGCTGACGACCTTCCTGATGCCGATCTGCATCGCGGCGTCGTGGGACGCGATCAAGGTTCGCATCACCGAATATATGGTCGCCTTCCTGATGCTCGAGACCCTGGTCATCGGCGTGTTCACTTCGCTCGACCTGTTCGTCTTCTACATTTTCTTCGAAGGCGGCCTGGTTCCGATGTTCCTGATCATCGGCATCTGGGGCGGCAAGGATCGCGTCTACGCGGCCTACAAGTTCTTCCTCTATACCCTGCTGGGCTCCGTCCTGATGCTGGCGGCCATGCTGTACCTGGTCACGACGCTCGGCACGGCCTCGATCCCGGAAATGACCGCGAAACTGGCCGCGTCGCCGCTGCCGATCGAGGTCCAGGGCGTCCTGTGGTTCGCCTTCTTCGCTTCGTTCGCCGTCAAGATGCCGATGTGGCCGGTCCACACCTGGCTGCCCGACGCCCACGTCCAGGCGCCAACAGCTGGCTCTGTCATGCTGGCCGGCATCCTGCTGAAGCTTGGCGGCTACGGCTTCCTGCGTTTCAACCTGCCGCTGTTCCCGGACGCTTCGGCTATGTTCGCGCCGTTCGTCATGGCCCTGTCGGTCATCGCCGTCGTCGTCACCTCGCTGATCGCCTTCCGCCAGACCGACATCAAGAAGCTGATCGCCTATTCATCGGTCGCCCACATGGGCTTTGTGACCATGGGTATCTTTGCCGGCAACGCCATCGGTATCCAGGGCGCCGTCTTCCAGATGATCAGCCACGGCCTGATCTCGGGCGCGCTCTTCCTGTGCGTCGGCGTCGTCTACGATCGCTGGCACACCCGTGAGATCGCCTTCTACGGCGGCCTGACCAAGCTGATGCCGCACTTTGCCTTTGTCTTCCTGCTGTTCACCATGGCCAATGTCGGCCTGCCGGGCACGTCGGGCTTCATCGGTGAAATCACCACCATGACCGGCGCCTACAAGTGGGGCACCTGGGTGGCCTTCGTGTCGGCCTCGGGCGTCATCTTCTCGGCCGTCTACGCCTTGGTGCTGTACAAGCGCGTCATGTTCGGCGTGGTCACCAATGACGAGCTCAAGAAGTATCCGGACCTGACGGCGCGCGAAATCGCCCTGTTCGTGCCGCTGATCGCCGGCACGATCGCGCTCGGCATCTATCCGGCCTTTGTTTTCGACTTTACGACGACCAGCATCGACGCGCTCGTTGCCGGTTACCGCGCCGCTACCGGCGGATGAGGACCTAAGATGGATTTGAACCTGTCTCTCCAGCTTTCGACGCCAGAACTGATCCTCGGGATCAGCTCTGTCCTTATCCTCGTGTTCGGTGCCTTCCGTGGCGACAAGGGCATGACCTCGGTCAGCGCCTTGTGCGGTGTCGCCCTGATTGCGGCAGCATTCGCCGCAGCCTTCTCCGGCCTCGGCAAGGCCTATAACGGCTCGCTGGTCATGGATGGCGTCGCCGTCTTCGCCAAGGTCGCCATCTACATCGCCGGCCTGTTCATCATCGTGCTGGGGCAGGGCTATTTCGACCGGCTGAACAACCGCCGTTTCGAATTCCCGATCCTGATCCTGCTCGCCACGCTGGGTATGAGCGTCATGGTGTCGGCCGGAGACCTGATCGCGCTGTATATCGGCATCGAACTGCAATCCCTGGCGCTCTACGTCCTGGCGGCCTTCCGCCGTGACGACGCGCGCTCGTCCGAAGCCGGCCTGAAGTACTTTGTGCTGGGCGCGCTGTCGTCGGGCCTGCTGCTCTACGGCGCCTCGCTGATCTATGGCTTCTCGGGCTCGATGAACTTCGTCGAAATTGCCCACTATACGGTCGCCAACCCCGGCGTTGGCCTGATCTTCGGCCTGGTCTTCCTGATCTCGGGCCTGGCCTTCAAGGTGTCGGCCGCGCCCTTCCATATGTGGACGCCCGACGTCTACGAAGGCGCACCGACGCCGGTCGTGGCCTTTGCCGCCGGCGCCCCCAAGTTCGCCGCCATGGTCCTGCTGGCCCGCGTCCTGCAGACCGGCTTTGAAGGCTCGGAGCATTCCTGGCAGCAGGTCATACTGGCCCTGTCGGTCTTGTCCTTCGTCGTCGGCGGCCTCGGCGGCCTGATGCAAAAGGACTTCAAGCGCCTGCTGGCCTATTCGTCGATCGCCAATATGGGCTATGCGCTGCTGGCCATTGCCGGCGGCGGAACGGGTATCTCGGCCCTGCTGCTGTTCTTCGTCATGTACATGATCGACACACTGGGCCTGTTCTCGGCGCAGATGGCGCTCAAGCGCAACGGCGAGCCCGTCAGCCGTATTGACCAACTGGCGGGCCTTGCCAAGCTGAACATGCCGCTGACCATCTCGATCACCATCCTGTCGCTGTCGGTCCTGGGCATGCCGCCTCTGTCGGGCTTCTGGAGCAAGTACTTCGTGTTCGGCGCCGCCATCCAGAACGGGCTGTGGGCCTTTGCCGCCGCCGGCCTGGTCGCCTCGGTCATCGCTGCCTTCTACTATCTGCGCATCCTGAAGCTGATGTGGTTCGACGCCCCGCCGTCGGATCTCGACGCGGCCCCGGCCGAAGCCAAGTGGATCGCTTACGCAGCTGCGGCCTTCGCCTTCCCGGGCGTAGCCGTCTTCCTGTGGCTGGCCTATGACGTCGCCCAGCATGCTGCCATCGGTTTCGGCAGCTAAGAGAGGATGACGGCACACTAATGGCGAAGTTCGAAGTCTTCGACAGCCTGCCGTCAACCCAGAACCTGGCCCTGGCGCGCGTGCGCCTGGGACCAACCGAGCCCGGCTGGATCCTGGCCAAGGAGCAGACCAAGGGTATAGGCCGTCACGGCAAGACCTGGGTCGGCACCAAGGGCAATTTCATGGCCTCCCGCTACGAGGTCATGGAGGTCGATGTCCGCCACGTACCGCAGCTTTCCTTCGTCACGGCCCTGGCCGTATATGAGATGCTGCGGCCGATCGTGGCGGATACCGACAAGTCGATGCGCATCAAGTGGCCGAACGACGTCCTGCACCGTGGTCGCAAGCTGTGCGGCATCATCGTCCAGACCGAAACCACGCCCGATCCCAACCGCCTGGGCGTTGTTATCGGCATCGGCATCAATCTGGCGGCCGCGCCGATCTTCGAAGATTATCTGACTGTCTCCTTGCGCGAGATCAGTCCGCAGGCCAAAAGCATGGACGCCGTGGCCCTGCTGCATAAGCTGAATGGCCATCTCGACGGCGTCATCAATTTGTGGCGTGAGAAGGATTTCAGCAAGCTGGCCGCCGCCTGGCTGGAACGCGCCTATGGCCGCGATCGCGTCCTGACGGTCGAACATGACGGTGTTAAAACCGTCGGCCGGCTCAAGGGGCTGGATGACTACGGCGCGCTCGAAATCGTGGGTGAAGACGGCAAGGTCTACACCATCACCGGCGGCGACATTACCTACAGCGCCGCCACGCCGGCCTAAAGTCCGCGTAACAATTTCGGAAAATCGTCATGCTTCTGGCCATTGAACAAGGCAACACCAATACGCTGTTCGCTCTGCACGACGGCGAAACCTGGGTCGCGCAGTGGCGAACCGCGACCGAGACGACGCGCACCGCCGACGAATACGCCGTCTGGCTCTATCAATTGCTCAACATGCACGGCTTCGATTTCAAGGCGATCGATGACTGCATCATCTCGTCGGTCGTACCGCAGTCCCTGTTCAACCTGCGCACCCTGGTCAAACGCTACTTCCACAAGACGCCCTATGTCGTTGGCGACAATACCTTTTTGGGTATCGACGTCCGTATCGGC
Organism: Asticcacaulis sp. P4_H10; assembly: GCF_056400965.1. NCBI lineage: Bacteria > Pseudomonadati > Pseudomonadota > Alphaproteobacteria > Caulobacterales > Caulobacteraceae > Asticcacaulis > Asticcacaulis sp. P4_H10. The sequence continues at coordinate 192,088 of NZ_JBFUKH010000008.1, forward strand.
AAACCCTCCGAAGCCGGCGCCGACCGCCTGGTCAATGCCGTCGGCGGCCATATCAAATACAATGGCCCGCTGATCATCATCGACTCCGGCACAGCCACGACCTTCGACGTGGTTGCGGCCGATGGCGGCTGGGAAGGGGGCGTGATCGCGCCTGGCATTAACCTGTCCATGCAGGCCCTGCACCAGGCCGCCGCCAAGCTGCCGCGCGTCGCCATCGAAAGACCCGCCCGCATTATCGGCAAGGATACGGTCACTGCGATGCAGTCCGGCATCTTTTGGGGCTATGTCGGCTTGATTGAATATCTGGTGGGGGCTATTGAGTCGGACTACGGCCAAAAGATGTGTGTCATCGCCACCGGTGGGGTGGCGTCTCTGTTCGAAGGGGCGACGAACAGGATCGATCATTTTGACCATGATCTGACCCTTCGGGGTCTCCTGGAAATTTACAAGCGTACGCTCTCACAAAGATAAAAATGAAAAATAACAACGAACTGGTGTTCCTGCCGCTCGGCGGCTCGAACGAAATCGGCATGAATCTGAACCTGTACGGGTTCGGCCCGGCGCATGACCGCCAATGGATTATCGTCGATATCGGCGTCACCTTTGGCGACCTGACGACGCCGGGCATCGAAGTCATCGTGCCGGATCCCGAATTCCTGCAGGGCGAAACGATCCTGGGTATCGTACTGACCCACGCCCACGAAGACCATATCGGCGCCATCGGCTGGCTATGGGAAAAGGTCAAGGCGCCGATCTACGCCACGCCGTTCACCGCCTACCTGGTCCGCGAAAAGCTGCGCGAAGCCGGTGTCGATGACGCCGAAATCCGCGAAGTGCCGCTCAATGCCAACCTGAAAATCGGGCCCTTCGACATCGACTATGTCACGCTGACCCACTCGATCGCCGAACCGAACGGCCTGGCGATCAAGTCGCCGCTGGGCACCATATTCCACACCGGCGACTGGAAGATCGACGACGAGCCGATTACCGGTGAGCCGACCGACATCGCCGGCATCACCGCCATGGGCGACGCTGGCGTGCTGGCCATGGTGTGCGACTCGACCAATGTCTTCGTCGAAGGCCGCGCCGGCTCCGAAGCCGGGGTGCGCGACGAACTGATCAAGCTGATCAAGACGCTCAAGAAGCGCGTCGCTGTCGCTTGTTTCGCCTCGAATGTCGCCCGCGTCGATTCGGTCATGCGCGCCGCGATGGAATGCGGACGCAGCGTCTGCCTGGTCGGGCGCTCGATGCACCGCATCACCGCGGCAGCCCGCCATGTCGGTTTGCTGGATGGCATCCCCGAGCCGATCAGCGAAGGCGAGGCGGCTGGTCTCAAGCCAAACCAGATTCTCTACCTGTGCACCGGATCGCAAGGCGAACCACGCGCGGCCCTGTCGCGCATCGCCGACGGCAACCATCCGCAGGTCAAGCTCAGCCAGGGCGATGCCTGCGTGTTCTCGTCGCGCGTCATTCCCGGCAATGAGATCGGCATCCGCTCGTTGCAGAACCGCCTGTCAGACCTGGGCGTTGAGATCCACACCGAACGCGATCACCCGGGCATTCACGTGTCCGGCCACCCATGCCGCGAAGAACTGAAGGACATGTACGGCTGGGTGCGCCCGCAGATTGCCGTGCCGACCCACGGTGAGCGCCGCCATCTGCTCAAGCACGCTGCTCTTGCTGCCGAACTGGGCGTCAAGCAACAGGTGACGCCGCGCAATGGCGACATGGTGCGCCTGGCGCCGGGCCGCCCGGCCATTATCGATGAAGTGCCGTCGGGTCGTCTGTTCGTCGATGGCGGCATCCTGGTGCCGGAAGCTTCCGATGCCTTGCGCGAACGCCGTCACGCCTCGCACAACGGCATGATCTTCGTCGCCTTTGCGCTCGATGCCAAGAATCGCCTGGCCTCGATCGTCGATGTCCGGGGTCTGGGCCTGGCGTTCGAGAACGAAGACACGATTTCCGATCAGCTCGAAAAGATGTGCGAGATCGTTGAAAAGGCGGTGAGGGGCATGCCGTCCGAAGCCCGTGACGAAGACGAAGCTGTCGAAATCACCGTCGCGCGCGTCGTCAAGAAGGCTGCTCAGAACATCTGGGACCGCCGTCCAATTGTCGAAACCATCATCCTTCGGCTTTAGGGCATGATGCGTTTAGATCGCATCTGTTGATCTTACAAATCCCCCTTCCGTCATTTGCTCCGCAAATGCCACCTTCCCCGTAAACGGGGAAGGAAGGGGGCCATAAATATCGATTATCCTTTTCCTTCCCCGTTTACGGGGAAGGTGGCAGCGAGCGAAGCGACGCTGACGGAAGGGGGAACCTTGCTTGCTAAAAACATCTATTCGCAGGCGAAATCGCCCCTTCGCGTAAGGGGCGAAACAGTTGCGTCTAAGTGTCTTAAAATCAATATTGATTATGCTTATTTTGGGTTGTGAAGTTAACCTCAATCGTTAGCTATACCGAAAACCCTACATCACTGTAGATATTGAAGAAACCAAGGCCTCCACAGTAAATTTCAATATTGATTGATGTTTTAGGCGTTCGCCGGAAAAGAAGCGCCGGCACAGGCCGGCGCTTCAATTCATTGAATCTGATGAATTTTTACGACTTCACCAACACGTAAGAACCCGGCGCATCCATGATCGGGGTCAATGTGCCCTTGGCCGGGTCGCGCGCCGGAACCATCTTGCCCGACCGCTGATGCAGCCACTCCGCCCAGTGTGGCCACCACGAGCCAGGATGCTGCTCGGCATCGGCCAGCCACTGGTCAAAGGTGTCGGGATGGCCGTCATTGAGCCAGTGCATATACTTCTGCGCCGCCGGCGGATTGACGACCCCGGCGATGTGGCCGGACCCTGCCAGCACATAGGTCACCGGACCACCGAACAGCTTGGAGCCCTTGTACACTGAGGCGGGCGGCGCGATATGGTCTTCGCGGCCGGCTTGCTCGTAGATCGGGATGGTCACCTTCTTCAGATCGATATTGACGCCACCGAGCGTAAGATTGCCTTCGCTCAGGGCGTTTTCGCCGTAGAACTTGCGCAGATAGAACATGTGCAGCGCCTTCGGCATCCGCGTCTGGTCGGAATTCCAGCACAGCAGGTCGAACGGCGCCAGGTCCTTGCCCATAAGGTAGTTATTGACGAAGAAGGACCAGATCAGGTCGTTGGCGCGCAACGAATTGAAGGTGTCGGCCATGGCCGAGCCGGGGAGCACGCCACCGGCGGCGTCCATCTGACGCTCAAGCTCCTTCAGCCAGGACTCACTGGTGAACAAAAGCAGGTCACCCGCCTCGGTAAAGTCGTGTTGTGCGGTGAAGAATGTCGCTGAACCTATTGATTTATCGTTCTTTTCGGCCATGTAGGCGAGAGCGCACCCCAGCAGCGTCCCGCCGATGCAGTAACCGACCGTATTGACCGTCTTGGCGCCCGTCTGTTCCTTGACCCGTTCAACGGCATCAATAATGCCACCGAACATATAGTCTTCGAAGGTCTTGTCCTTCATCGACACGTCCGGATTGACCCAGGCCGTGAGGAAGACGGTAAAGCCCTGGTCGGTCAGCCAGCGGATCAGCGAGTTTTTCGCTTGCAGATCAAGGATATAGAACTTGTTGATCCACGGCGGGAAGATGAGCAGCGGCGTTTCGCGCACCGTCTCGGTCGTCGGCGCATATTGCAGCAGCTCGAAGAAGGGGCCGCGATAGACGACCTTGCCGGGCGTTGTGGCAACATTTTCGCCGACCTTGAAGCGGCTGTAATCGGCCTGGCTGATCATCAGCTTGCCGTCACCACGCTCGATGTCCTCGGCGAACTTTTCCATCCCCTTGACCAGGCTTTCGCCATTGGTATCCATCAGGGTCTGCAAGGCGGCCGGATTGGACATCAGGAAGTTTGACGGCGACATGGCGTCGGTCAAAAGCTTGGTGAAGAACTCAGCGCGGCGCTTGACCTTGGGATCGACGCCCTCGGCCGACGAGATCAGCTTGTTGATCCAGTTTGAAGACAGCAGGTAGGACTGCTTCATCATATCGAACATCAGGTTCTGTTCCCAACGCGGATCAGCGAATCGCTTATCCGGCTTGGCAGCCGCAGGCGCTGCACCGCCCATCAGCATCTTGCGCGACATGTCGCCCCAGAGCTGAAAATAGCCGGTCATCAATTCGCTTTGCGCTTCGAGAAGCTTGTTCGGCTCCTTGACCAGCGAATTCATGATTTCGGTCATGGCCGGCGCGACCTGGAAGGGATCCATGGGCGCGGTGCCTGCGGCAGTATCGGGTTGTTTGAAGACCGTCTTGGCCAGGGCGCTTTGCGCAGTCATCGCCGCCTTCGCCAAATTGACCGACAGGGTTTCGAGCTGACGCATGTTTTCGTTGTCGAAGCGCGGCATTTCCGGCTGCGGTTTCGGCCTGGCCGATTCGGCCGGTTTTGCCTGAGCTTGTGGTTGCGGCTGGGGCTTCGCGGCAGGCGCCGGTTTGGCCTTCGGTAGAGCTGCAGACCTGGCAGCCTTAACGACCGGAGCCCTGGTCGAAGCGGGCGTGGCCAGCTTTGCGGCCGCCACAGCCTTGACCGGAGCCGCTTTTTCCTTGGCAGTAACGGGTTTCACAGCGGATTTCGCAGGGGCAGTCTTGGCGATAGTCGCCTTGGCGGGCACGGCTGCCTTGGCGGCTGGCCTCGGGGCAACGGTCTTTTTGGCAGCGGAAGGTTTGGCGGGGGGCTTGCTCATTCGGCCTCTTCGAACAATTGATTTGGAAGGGGTTCTCGCCGGCAATCCAGTCGCTTCACCGGCGAAAATCAATACACATTATATTTTTCTTGTTTTCCCTGGGTTGAACCCGCTAATTTACCGCCAGTCTGCGGAGCCAATTTCATGCGCGCCATCCTCATTTCCATCGCTGCCGTTTGCTGCGTCGCCCCGACCGTGGTGTTCGCCCAGGAGACGACGCCGGCGCCATCGCGCGGGCTCGACACCATGCCGCGCTGGTCGGAATTCCCCGCACCGCCGACGGATGTGCCGACAGCCGCTGACATCAAGCGTCGCGTCGAAGCCGAAAAAGCCAAGCAGCGCCAGCTCAATGCCGAAGTCTCAGCCTTGGTCTGGGACAAGCACGAGCCGGAAGCAATCGCTGGCCAGGCGCGCAAGGAAATCGCCAGCAGCTTGCCGACACCGGTCGACGACATCCTGACGCCCGAACAACTGCAGGCCTTTGTCGCCAAGCTGCGTGCCCAGGCCGTACCGCCACCCGTCGCAGACTAGAGCATGATGCGTTTAGGTCGAACCGCCATCATGCTCTAGGTTTTTGTTTTGTCGCGATATTTAGCCAAAAACCGCTGCACACTTTTTGGCATATCGCTCTAGATTGCGTTATTTGCGGCATCCGCTATTCAGCGCCCTTACACTCTGCTAACAGTTGCGCGCCCGTTTGGAGCAATGTGCTGAAATGTACGTAGCGACTTTCAGCTAAGTATGGCTTCCAAGGATCGGGTGAAATCATCACGTTGCGCACTATATAAAAGACGCAGCGGATGTGAGGAAACTGAGAAGGTCCTAGATAAGCATAATGCCCGAAACGCTTGAAGTGAATAGAAAAACCATGCCGGACGCCGACGCCGCCAGAGAGTTCGCCCTTAGTCTGGACATTGTCCGCGTCGCTGAAGAAGCGGCGATCGCCTGCTTTGGCCAGATCGGTCGCGGCGATGAAAAAGCCGCCGACCAGGCCGCTGTCGATGCCATGCGCACCATCCTGAACACTATCGACATGGACGGCCGTATCGTCATCGGCGAAGGCGAACGCGACGAAGCTCCCATGCTCTATATCGGTGAAAAGGTCGGCACCGGCAAAGGTCCGGCCATCGACATCGCGCTCGATCCGCTGGAAGGCTCGACCCTGGCCGCCAAAGCCATGGCCAACGCCCTGTCCGTCATCGCCTTCGCGCCACGCGGCGGGCTGCTGCACGCGCCGGACACCTATATGGACAAGATCGCCATCGGTCCGGGCTATGCGCCGGGCATCGTCGATCTCGATGCCTCACCCGAAGAAAACGTTCGCGCGCTGGCGAAAGCCAAGGGCGTCGATGTTTCCGAAATCGTCGCCTGCGTGCTCGACCGCCCGCGCCACGATCGCATTATCACCTCGCTGCGCCAGGCCGGCGCGCGCGTGCACCTGATCACCGACGGCGACGTCGCGGGCGTCATCCACACCGCCCAGCCCGAAACAGGCATCGACATATATATAGGGGCTGGCGGCGCCCCGGAAGGCGTACTGGCCTGCGCCGCGTTGAAATGCGTCGGCGGCCAGTTTCAGGGTCGGCTAATGTTCCGCAATGACAGTGAACGTCGCCGCGCCGAGATGTTGGGCCTGACCGATTTCGACCGCAAATACGATCTCAACGACCTGGTCAGCGGTGATGCTGTCTTTATTGCCACTGGCGTAACGCACGGTGCCTTGCTGCGCGGTGTTCATAAGGAAACGACCCTTTCGGGCGCTACCTTCATGACCACTGAAAGCCTTGTCATGATGTCCAAGACCCACACCGTGCGCAAATTATCGATGCGCCGCCCGCTGCAGATGTGATGCGCGAAGCCGAGGCTCCGACAGAAATGCCCAGGGACGCCATTACGGCCTATTTGGGCGTGGACCGGTCTCTCACCGGACGCGGCTGGCGCGACCGGCTGGACGGGGCAGGGGTATCCCCAGCGGCCTTGCGCGACATCACCCAGCGCATGGCGCTTATGGACCTTGTCGAGCCCGAGTTCGTCGAGCCTCTGGCGCGTTTCGTCGCCGGGCGCGGCGTGACGGCGGATGGCCTGGAAACCTTTCTGCGCCCGACGCTGAAAAGCCTGTTCCCCGATCCGAATGCCTTCATGGACATGGACGCGGCGGTCACAGCCATCCTCGATGCCTTGCAAGCCAATGCGAAGATCTGCGTCTTCGCCGACTATGACGTCGATGGCGCTACCAGCGCGGCGCAGTTGGTCCGCTGGTTCCGCGCCTTTGACTACGATCTCTTTGTTTACGTGCCCGACCGCGTCACCGAAGGCTACGGCCCGTCCAACGCCGCCTTCGATTCACTGAAGGCCCAGGGCTTCGACCTCGTCATCACGGTTGACTGCGGCGCCATGGCGCACCGGCCACTGGAACACGCCGCAGCCATCGGCCTCGACGTCGTCGTGATCGACCACCACCTGATGCGCGAAGACCCGCCCAAGGCACGCGCCGTCGTCAATCCCAACCGGCCGGGCTGCACATCCGACCAGGGCAATCTGGCTGCGGCCGGTGTCGTCTTTGTCGTATTGGCGGCATTGAACCGTGAAGCCGAAAAGCGCGGCCTATTTGCCGAACGTGCGCGCCCCGACCTGATGCAGTTGCTCGACTTGTCGGCTTTGGGAGCCATTTGCGACGTCACGGCTCTGACCGGCTTCAACCGCGCCCTGGCATCACAGGGGCTGAAAGTCATGTCGAAGCGCCAGAACGCCGGCATACGCGCGTTGATGGACGTCGCCGGCGGCAGCGATTCGCAAAGCCTGATGAGTACCTTCCACTCCGGCTTCGTAATCGGCCCGCGTATCAATGCCGGCGGGCGGGTAGGGCGCTCGGACTTAGGCGTCCGCCTGCTTTCGACCGACGATGAGGCTGAAGCCACCAGTCTTGCCGCCGAACTGGATGAGTTGAACAAGCTGCGGCGTGAGGTCGAGACGCATGTGCTCGACGAAGCGATCCGCACCGCCGAAACGCAAGGCCTGTGGCCAACCGATGATCCGGTCGTCGTTATCGCCAAGACCGACTGGCATCCGGGTGTCATCGGCATCGTTGCCGGCCGCCTGCGCGAACGCTGGCACAAGCCGGTCATTATTATCGGCATTGACCCCGTAAGCGGCATGGGCAAGGGCTCGGGCCGGTCACAGACCGGCATCAATCTCGGCCAGGCGGTCAGTGCGGCCTTTGAATCGGGCGTGCTTCTGTCCGGCGGCGGCCACGCCATGGCGGCTGGCCTGAGCGTGGAAAGCGATCGTATCCCGGAACTGCGGCGCTTCATTAATGACCATATCCGCGCCCATGTCAGCGCGGACGACCTGAATGAAACCGTCGATGTCGACGGCATACTGAGCCTAAAGGCCGCGTCGCGCGCGCTGTTCGACCGCTTCGACCTGCTGGCGCCCTACGGGCAGGGCAATCCTGAGCCGCTCCTGGCCTTTGCAGACGTTCGCATCGGCTATGCCCAGGCGCTCAAGGGCGGCCACGTCCGTTGCGAGATCGGCGACGCGTCCGGCCATAAGCTGAAAGCGATTGTCTGGCGCGCCGAAGGCACGGCGATCGGCGATGCCCTGCTTCGGCCATCGGGTCTGGTGCACATTATCGGCCGTCTCAAGGCCGACGACTATATGGGGCGTCGAGGCGTTCAACTTGAGATTGATGATATAGCGCTCGCCACGCGATAAATTGCCTTGCCTGTGCATAGCTTTTATTTTTTTTGAAAATAGGCTTGCAACGCAAAAAAAGAGAAGCTAACTAGCGCACCTCTTGACGCGGTCCCTTCGTCTATCGGTTAGGACGTCAGGTTTTCAACCTGAAGAGAGGGGTTCGACTCCCCTAGGGACTGCCATCAAGATCTCCCCGTTTATCGCTCAAAAGGCATGCCAGAACGGGCGGATTTGACGTAACGTCAATCTTTTAATCCACACATTTCTAAACTGTTATCGATCTCATTTTTGCGAACCTGTCGAATGTGCTCGCAAAAACGGTGATTTTGCCGTAAAATTCGCGACAAATGCGAATTTATCTCTATTTTGCTCTCCCAAATTGAGATATCCGTGTTATGATAATGTGATCTCATTGATCACTTAGAGGGCGTACTTGTTGACGTGGTGAGGAATTATGAGTTTGTTCGATTATAGCAATAAGAGCGATGCGGAAGATCTGATTACGATTTCAGGACACGTGAAGTGGTTCGATGCGGCCAAGGGCTATGGCTTTATCGTCCCTCAGGATGTCTCGCAGACAAGTATGCGGGATGTTTTGCTTCACATTTCAAGCCTGCGAGACATTGGACGTGACACTGCGCAGGAGGGCGCGCGGATCACATGTAATATCGCAAAACGGGCCAAGGGTTGGCAGGTCATTAATATTGACCATATCGACCAGGCCTCCGAAGTTCCGGCAACCGCGCGAGCGGATCGTAGTGACCATGCGCCGCGTGCGACCCGCAATCTTAATGAGAGCGTGCGCGTTGGCGACCTGGAAGCGGCGACCATCAAGTGGTTCAACCGCACCAAAGGCTATGGATTTGTGGTTCGCGGTTCCGACCCGACCGACATTTTCATTCATATCGAAACCCTGCGCCGTTACGGCCTTGAGGACGTCCAACAGGGCGACACCATCATGGTCCGTTTTGGCGAAGGCCCCAAGGGGCTGGTGGTCACAGAAGTCCACCCGCGTGCCCTGGTCTGAGGGTTGGCGAACTGGTTAAAATAAAGCGCGGACGGCTTTGCTGTCCGCGCTTTATTTTTGCCTGCAGATTCGTCTTGAAAACGCCGGTGGCGGCGATAAGACTTCACCTGCACGACGCGACACGTAAGAATTTGGGTTGGAGGTTGGCATGATGAAGTCGATGGTGTTGGCGGCCGGCGCCCTGGCGCTGGGGTTTGCCGCGAGCGGATCGTTTTCGGCAGCCGCCGTGCCTGATTCGGTGGCATCGCTCTGTGCGACCATGAACCTGACACCCTATTCAAAGTCTGAGGCCTTGAGCGTCCGCAGCGCGAAAGGCACGACACATTTTAAAGTCGAAATCGCCGACAGCTTCAAGGAGCGCGAGCAGGGGCTGATGTGCCGTACCGGCCTGAAGGACGATTACGGCATGCTGTTCGAATTCCAGAACGTCGCGGAACGCGCTTTCTGGATGCAGAACACCGTGTCGGCGCTCGACATCATCTATATCGGCCAGGACGGCCACATCGTTTCCATCCAGAAGAACGCCAAGCCGCTCGATACCACGCCGCTTCCGTCCTACGGACTGGCCACCGGCGTGCTGGAAGTCCGCGCCGGCCTGAGCGACCAGCTGGGCCTAAAACCGGGGGATGTTGTCGAACACCCGTTTTTCCACAAGCCATAGAGGCACTTAAGCAAAATAGCGGCTTTTCGCATGCCTTTCGCATTCGGGGGGCTTGCTATGCCGTAATGAAAGTGGCATGAAGCGCGCCTCTCGGTTCTCCGGATTTGGCGGGGTGTAGCGCAGCCTGGTAGCGCAGCTGTTTTGGGTGCAGCAGGTCGGAGGTTCGAATCCTCTCGCCCCGACCATTCCGGAACCGAGATTTAGATAAAGTCGGGGCGTAGCGCAGCCTGGTAGCGCGTCTGCTTCGGGAGCAGAAGGCCGGAGGTTCGAATCCTCTCGCCCCGACCATTTAAAAAGGCGGCCCCTTGCGGGCCGCCTTTTTAAATGTTTGCGGACGATCGGTCGAACACCCCGGTTCGTAATAAGCCTTTGCTTTCGCAAAGGCGAATTCGGCGGAGCGCAGCGGAGCCTATCCTCTCGCCCGTCTCCGTCGCCTTCCTTTCTTCCTTCTCAAAGGCGCTCAATCCTACCACTCCCCACTGCAAAATCCCTTTGCCACGCGCGGCCTTTGTAGTAACAGACATTGAGCTGGTGCCAACTGAGTCAGGCCCGCAGGAGATCAGGATGTTCGCGCGTATTTTCAAACCCGCCAAGACCGCCATGCAATCGGGCCGCGCCAAGACGAATGACTGGGTGCTGGAATTCGAGCCGCGCTCGGCGCGCACGCCGGACCCGCTGATGGGCTGGTCTTCGTCGGCGGACATGAAGGCGCAAATTCGCCTGAACTTCGAATCCAAGGACCAGGCCATGGCCTATGCCGAACACAACGGCATTCCCTTCCGCCTGATCGAACCGGAAGCCCCGCCGAAGATCATCAAGGCCTATGCCGACAACTTCGCCTACGGCCGCAGACAATCCTGGACGCACTAGATTTCTAGGCTCCGTAGCTCAACTGGATAGAGCATCCGCCTTCTAAGCGGACGGTTACAGGTTCGAGCCCTGTCGGAGTCGCCAATCCATGCGCGACGCAATTATCCCGCCTTCACCACCGGCGTATCCAGCGTTTCCTGGCCCCATTCCGCCCACGATCCATCGTAAAGCCGCGACGATGCATGACCGACCTCGGTCAGGGCCAGGGTGATGATCGCTGCCGTGACGCCGGATCCGCAGCTCGTCACCACGGTATGGCCGTCGGCAATACCCAGATTACAGAAAATCGCCTCGAGTTCTTCGCGCGGCTTTAGAGCGCCATCACGGATCAAGTCGGAAAAAGGCAGACTGAGCGCCCCCGGCATATGACCCGACCGCAAGCCGGCGCGCGGTTCCGGCGCGGTACCGTCAAAGCGCGCTTTCGAACGCGCATCCAGCACCACTGGTCCGCCGTCGACCTCAAGAGTCTGACGCAATTCATTGAGCGCGATCATGATTTCCGGTTTCGCCTGCGGCACATAGGTCGTGGCAACGCGCGTGGGAACTTCAGCCGTCACGGGCATGTGCAATATCTGCCAGGCGGGTAAGCCGCCGCGCAGGACCTGGATCTTATCGTGGCCCATCAGCTTGAAGGTCCACCAGACACGCGCCGCCGAAAACAGACCCTGGCGGTCATAGACAACGACATGGTCCTCAGCCGAAATGCCCAGCGCGCCGACAGCGGTTGCAAAGGCTTCCGGCGACGGCGCGGTGTGGGGCAGGCCTGTCGTGTGATCGCTGACCGCTTCGATATCGAAGAAGACCGCACCCAGGATATGATCCGTCAGATAGAGGGCGTGCATGTCCGTGCCGTCGAGCGCCCAGCTGCCGTCAACGACCTTGACCGCACCTTTGTCGATCAGCTTGCTCAGGCACTGCGGTTCAATCTGGTTCGTCATGGTCTGTCCTTTGCGTGCCGCGGATGCGGCCATAAGTGTCGAGCGCGCGCTGCCGGCCAAATTCATGATCGACGATGGGTTTGCGCGCGCGGCCCTTATAGCGCGAACAATAGATTCCCGCAGGGTCGAATCTCTCCGCTTGGGCGGTCGGATTGAACACACGATAGAAGGGCGATGCGTCCGCGCCGCTGCCGGCGACCCACTGCCAGTTGCCAGGATTATTGGCCGGGTCGGCGTCGACCAGACAGTCCCAGAACCATTGTTCTCCACGCCGCCAGTCGATCAGCAGATGTTTGATTAGGAAAGAGGCGGTGACCATGCGTACGCGGTTATGCATATAGCCGGTCTGCCACAACTCGCGCATGCCGGCATCGACCAGCGGATAGCCGGTTTCACCCCGGCACCACGCCTTGAAACCCGCCTCATCATCCTGCCATTCGAAGGCGTCGAACTGCCGGCGCATATTGACGGTATGCATCTGCGGATGCTGATCGAGCAGTTGGTGGCAAAAGTCCCGCCACGCCAGTTCGGCGCGGAACTTGTCCGCGCCCCCGCGAAGCGACCGTTTACGCCCTACCGCCTCGTAGGCTTCAGACAGGACGCGTTGCGGACTAATCTCGCCGAAGCGCAGATGGGGCGACAGGTGAGAGGTCGCATCCTTCGCCGGGCGGTCGCGGTCGTCTTCATAGGTCGCCATGTCCTGGTCGATGAACCGCGACAAGGCCTCATGCGCTGCCTCTTCGCCGGGCGTGAACCGGTCGAAGCCCTTCGCCCAGTCGTGACCGGATTTCGTTCGCGTCTCATCAAGTCTCAGCGAATCGAGACTGACGCCGCGTGGCCAGTGTTCGGGTGCCGGCCATTTTCGCATCGTTGCCGTGTCAGGTTCATGGGGTTCGCAAAAGCCGCCATCGACTAGGGCGCGATAATAGGGCGTAAAGACCTTGAACGGCGTGCCCGACTTGGTCTTCACCGCACCCAGCGGTGCCAAAAGCGTCGTATTGTGACGCTCAAAATCAACGTGTTGGGCCGACAACACCTTTTCGAGTTTGTGGTCAAAATCCTGCGTCGTAGGTTCAAAAATATGCGAGCAAATCACTGTTTTTGCTTTGATCTTGTCGATGAGGTCAATCAGTTGGCCTCGCGCATCTCCGGACAAAATTATCAATCTTGAAGAATGTGCCTCCAAAGCCTCGCCTAAAGCTTTAAGAGATCGATGCAACCACCATTTCGACGCCGCGCCCAAAGGCCGAGTATATATGGCATCGTCGTCGATATAGACCGGCACAATCGGCCGACCGGAATGCAGCGCCGACAGGACGCCGGGATGGTCTTTCAGGCGCAGATCGCGGCGGAACCACAAAATGACGGGTGTTTCGGAATCAACATATGGTTCGGTCATGAATAGCAATGCAGCAAATGGGGTGAATCACAAGGATATCCGCGACGGCAGCACGGTTCCGGCGTAAGGAACAATACGAAAATTTGTTGCGTTTGGACCTTGTCTGACCTGACAGGGTTGGGCACAAGACAGCCATGACGACACCTGTGCCTATCAGTTGCACCATCATTGCCAAGAACGAGGCCGACCGCATCGGTGAGTGCATTCGGCTGGTTATCGATTGGGTCGATGAGGTGGTCGTCATCGACAGCGGATCCACCGACGATACGGTCAAGGTCGCCGAAGGTCTGGGCGCCCGGGTCATCCATCACGACTGGCCGGGCTACGGTCCGCAGAAGCGTTATGCCGAAGACATGGCGAAAAACGACTGGATTCTGAACCTCGACGCCGACGAGTATGTGACGCCCGAACTGCGCGACGAAATCGTCGCTCTGACGAAGAGTGGCCCGTCGCTGAATGCCTACCGCATGCGCATCCGCAACGTCTACCCAGGGCAATCGAAGCCGCGTCTGTGGGCCGACTTCCACAACTATGTCCGCCTCTATGACCGCCGCGTCGTCCGTTTTCGCGAAAGCGCCGTCCATGACACGGTCGACACCCGCGACGAAAAGGTCGGCCAGCTTGAGGGCAGCGTGGCGCACTTTTCGGCCCGCAGCTTTGAACATATCCGCGAGAAGCTGGCCTCTTATGCCGACCTGCAGACAAAGGTCATGAAGAAGCCAGCCTGGCAGCTGTGGATGCGCGTGCCGTTCGAATATCCCATGGTCTTCCTGCGCTATTTCATTGCGCGCCGCCATTTCACCGGCGGCCTCGAAGGCCTCTACAGCGCTCACCTGAACGCCGAAGCGCGCTTCAACCGCTTGTTCAAATTCCTGAACGCCCAAAAGAAGGGGCAGGGGTGATGGCCGAAAAATCCCGCTTCTGGCAGGACGTCGCGTGGCGCTTCGAAGCCCTGTTCTACGACCTCTATGTCGGCTTTATTCGTATGCTGCCGGTCGATACGGCATCGGACCTGGGCGGCTGGCTGTTCAAGGCCCTCGGGCCACTGACGCCGATGCAGAAGACGGTCGAGCGCAACTTACAGCTCGCCTTTCCCGATATGGACGCGACGGCGCGCAAGCGCCTGATCAACAAGCAGTGGGAACTGACCGGCCGGACCATGGCCGGCGAATTCCCCGTCATGGACCGCATTGTCAAGGACCCGAGCCGCGTCGAGGTCGAAGGCGCCGAAAAGCTGCATGCCATAGCCAGCAGCGGCAAGCCGGTCATCTTTATCTCGGGCCACATCTCCAACTGGGAGGTGATGAATGCCGCCATCCTGTCGGCTGGTGTCAACTACATGATCACCTACCGCGCCGCCAACAACCCCTATGTCGATGAGCGCTTCAAGGCCGGCCGCGAAGCCTATGGCGTATCCATGTTCGCGCCAAAGGGCAGCGACGGCGCCAAGGAACTCCTGATCGCGCTCAACGAAGGCAAGTCGGTCGGGCTGATGAACGACCAGAAGTTCAATCGCGGTGTGCCGACACCGTTCTTCGGTCATGTCGCCGATACAGCGCCCGGGCCGACGCGACTGGCGCAGCGCTTTGGCACCGTGCTTCAACCGCTGACTATCCGTCGTCTGCACAAGGCGCGCTTCAAGGTGACGGTCCACGATCCGATCGAGGTCGATCAAACCGGTCACAAGGCGCAGGATATCGAAACGACCGTCTGCAGGATCACCAACTTTATCGAACAGGCCGTGCGCGACAATCCGGAAGAATATTTCTGGGTGCACAAGCGCTGGCCGAATGCGCTGTATAAAAACTAGCGTCCGAAGTACCAACTTTGGCCGATAGCAAAGAGTGTTGTCTTAGATGGATAAATCGACCAGCCCAGGCGATGATTTTTGGACAAAAATTGACCTGGAGCTTCGCGCTTCCACGGTTAACGTCTATACGGATACGTCCGTCGAAATCAGGCTAGTCAACAACTCAGACCGTCTTGAATTGATCATACGTTCAGCAAGCTCGTCTAAATCTATCTACGGCAGGCCTAGCTTTGATTGGTACACGATGGTTGCCGGCGGGGCGCTGATGACCGCTGCCAAGTTTATCCTGAACCGTGAAACTACAACGCCACAGGTAAAGACCCAGAGAGAGGGAGGCAAAACCCTCTTCGCCATCTTAACGGAAACAAGGCAAGTCAAAGCCATCGACGCCAAGCCTTCCGGCGAGCCCTACGCTCCGCACGTACTGTCGGCTCTTATTTGGCGTATCGCGGGTACTTTAAACCGCGCCACAGGCTAAAATCCTAGTCCTGCTTGTCGGCGACGTCCGGCCGCCAGTCGAAGAGCTGCTTCAGCACTTCGATCGCCTTACGGCGGGGCTCAGGGATAGCGTCGCCCTGCTGCAGGATATACATGGCATCGCTGGCCGCGAGCGCGATCAGGTTCGAATGCGCCACCGGATCGACAAAGCGATAGGCCGGAAAGCCCGATTGCCGCGCCCCCAGAATGTCGCCTTCGCCGCGCAGCTTCCAGTCCATCTCGGCAATGCGGAAGCCATCTTCGGTGTCGCGCAGCAGCTCAAGCCGCGCCTTGGCCGTATTGCCGAGCGGAGTATCATACAAAAGAATGCAGGCGCTCTTTTCACGCCCGCGTCCGACTCGGCCACGCAGCTGGTGCAGTTGCGCCAGCCCAAAGCGCTCGGCCTGTTCGATAATGATGATCGAGGCATTGGGCACGTCGATGCCGACTTCAACGACCGTCGTGGCGCACAAGATGCGAACCTCGCCCTTGGCAAAGCGGCTGACGATCGCGTCCTTGTCTTCGGACGGCATGCGACCGTGGACCAGGCCGATTTCGATTTTCAGCGCTTCCTGTAGTTCGCGGTGGCGCGCTTCGACGGCGATCAGGTCCGACGCCTCGGTCTCTTCGACCAATGGACAAATCCAATAGGCCTGGCTCCCGGTCGCCAAGGCCGTCTGCAAACGCGCGATGACGTCGGGCAGGCGCTGGCGCGGCAGGACCGCGGTCTGGATCGGTTGGCGGCCGGCGGGCTTCTCATCGAGGATGCTGAGATCGGCTTCACCATATTGGGTGAGGGCGAGCGTCCGCGGAATGGGCGTTGCAGACATCGACAGGTAATGGACGGCGTCGCCCTTGGAGAACAGCTTCTGACGCTGGCTGACCCCGAAGCGATGCTGCTCGTCGATGACAGCCAGTTGCAGGGCGTGAAAGTTGACGCCTTCCTGGAAGACGGCATGGGTGCCGAAAACAACGGCCGCTTCACCCGATTCGACAACGGCGCGCTTGGCGGCGCGATCTTTCGGCCGGTCACGCCCGGTCATGATCACTGAAGAAATGCCGAGACCATCCAGAATTTCCTTGGATTTTTCATAATGCTGCCGCGCCAGGATCTCCGTCGGCGCCATCATGACACTCTGGAAGCCTGCCTCGGCCATGTCGATCATCGCGATCAGCGCCACCAGAGTCTTGCCGGCGCCAACATCGCCCTGAATCAGGCGGTTCATGCGGTGTCCGGAGCGCAGATCGCCGCGAACATCCTCGATCGCGCGTTCCTGGGCGCCCGTCAGCGCGAACGGAAGCGTCTTCAGCGCGCGATCGGACCACGCACGCGCATCGACGACACGCGCTGGCTGGGCCTGGCGATAGGACTTGCGCGCCTTAAGTGCCAACTGGTGTGCCAACGCTTCGTCATAGGCAAGGCGTTGACGGGGCAGGGCGTCGGGCGACAGATCCAGCTCGCTTTGCGGAGTATGACTTGCCTCCAATGCTTCATGAAAGGTCGGCCACAACTGCTTGTTTCGTAATCCAATATTGATCCATTCCGGAAGCTCCGGAACGCCCGCTATTGCCGTCTGAATCAGCTTTCGGACCGTGCGTGACGACAGGTCCAATGTCGCCGGATAGACGGGTTCGCATAGCGGGATTTCTTCTTTTCGCGCCTCATCGACGATATAGTCGGGGTGGGCCATCTGCAGATTGCCGCTGAAAGCCTCGACCTTGCCGCTGACATAGCGGCGCTCGCCGATCGGGTGCTGCTTCTCGAACCCACGAATGGAATGGAAGTAGACAAGGGTGAGGCGCCCAAAGTCATCAAACGTATCGATGCGCTGCGGCCCCTTGGGCGCGCTGCGAAAGCCAGCCATGGTGACTTCAATCGTCTGGACCTCGCCGACGCGCGCCGACGCGGTCGTCGTCAAAGGCCTGCGGATAACGCCCGAGGGCAGCAAAAACACCAGATCGCGCACGTGTTCGCCGGCGTGTTGCGCCAGGATCGGCGCAATCTTTGGGCCGACACCTTTGACGGTGCCGACACCGGCAAAATAGGGGAATAAAATTTCCGGACGCATGGGCTTATCAAGCACCAAAAATGGTTTATGAGAAGCCCGGTCGGCATTGTTTCCGATATAGTTTGAGGACAACTTCCATGGATGAGACCGAGGCCCGCGAAGCCAGACGCCGCAAGCTGTCTTTCCGTGCGTGGCGCCGCGGCTTCAAGGAGGCCGACATCATCCTGGGCAATTTCGCCGACGAAGCCCTGCCGACCATGTCAGACGCTGACATGGATGTGTTCGAAGTGCTCTTGGAAGTGCCCGATCAGGACCTATATGGCTGGATAATCGAGCGCGATCCGACGCCTGCCGACCACCAGTCGGAAATCATGAAGCGACTCAATATCTTCTACAAGACAGCTTACAAACACGTACTGTAATCCCGGCATGACCGTTTTCTCCCATATTTCCGATTCCGATGCAGCATTGACGCTTTCGGGTGTTCCTGAAGGCTTTGACGCGCTGGTGACTGCCGATCTTGCGAAACGCGAAGCCGTCAGCGTCTTTGTCGCGCGCGATTTCGGCCGCATGACCGCCGTCACCGAAGCGCTTAAATTCTTCGCACCCGAACTGGAAATTCTGCCTTTCCCGGCGTGGGACTGCTTGCCTTACGACCGCATGAGCCCGACACCGGGCATTGTTGCGCAACGCATGTACGCCCTGGCGCGCCTGGCCGGTTACAAGACGAAAAAGCCCGAAAAGCCCGTCCTGGTGCTCACCACCGCTGCAGCGATTGTCCAGAAGATTCCGCCACAAGCCGTTGTGCGCGAAGGCTATTTGTCACTCAAGCCGGGCCAGACCCAGGACATCGCCAAGCTGGAAGCCTATTTCCAGGGCCAGGGTTATACGCGTGTCTCAACCGTATCGGAACGCGGTGAATTTGCGGTACGCGGCGGTCTGCTCGACGTGTTCTCGTCGTCGTCCGACGAGCCCGTTCGTCTTGACTTCTTTGGCGACAGCCTCGAATCCATTCGCAGTTTCGATCCGGAGACGCAGCGGTCGCTGAAACAGATCCCTTCGCTCGACTTCACCGCCGTGTCGGAAATCCGCATGGACGAAGCCAGCATTTCGCGCTTCCGCCAGCAGTATCTTGCGACCTTCGGCGCCGCCGGCGACGACCCGCTCTATGCCGCGTTGTCGGCCGGCATACGCCGTCAGGGCATCGAGCACCTGCTGCCGCTGTTCTACGACCGTCTCGACAGCGTTTTCGACTATCTGCCCGACCGCACCCTGATCATGCTCGACGCCTTGGCAGACAACGCCGTCGCCGAGCGCGAAGCCACGATCCACGACGCCTATGAACTGCGCGCCGAAGCTTCGAAAGAGAAGGGCGGTGGAGGCTATCGCGCCTTGCCGCCCAAGCGCCTCTATCTCGATGAAGCCGACTGGAAAACGGCCCTGGCCGATCATCGCACGCGCCGCTTCGAGCCATTTGATCACGAAGCCAAGAACGTTGTCGATCTCGGCGGCCGTCCCAGCCGCAACTTCGCGCAGGAACGTCTGCTCGATTCGACCAACCTGTTCACCGCCGTCACCGACCACGCCAAGGCCTTGTCCAAACAAGGCAAGCGCGTGCTGTTCGCCTCATGGAGCGAAGGCTCTTCCGAGCGCCTGGGCCAGATGCTCGACGACCACGGCATGGGCAAAATGCGCCTGGCGACCTCCTGGGAAGATGCGCAAAGCTTCGGCGTCGGCGGTACCAAGGCCAAACCGGTGCAGCGCGCTGTCCTGCCACTCGATCATGGGTTTGAGACCGAATCCATGGCGGTCATTTCCGAGACCGACATACTGGGCGACAGGTTAGCCCGGCCGCGTAAACGCCGGCGGGCACAGAACTTTCTGGCCGAAGCCTCGGCGCTTACGCCCGGCGACCTGGTCGTGCACATCGAACACGGCATCGGCCGCTATGACGGACTGAAGACCCTGGACGTTGCCGGCGCGCCGCACGACTGTCTCGACCTGCAATACGCCAATGACGCCAAGCTATACCTGCCGGTCGAAAATATCGACCTGCTGACGCGATATGGCGCCGACAGCGACAGCGCGCAGTTGGATAAGCTGGGCTCGGCAAGCTGGCAGTCGCGCAAGGCCAAGGCCAAGCAGCGCCTGCGCGAAATGGCCGATGGCCTCATTCAACTCGCGGCCGCACGCGCCTTGCGTGAAGGCACGCGTATCGATCCGCCGTCGGGTCTTTACGACGAGTTCTGTGCCCAGTTCCCGTACGAGGAGACCGACGACCAGCTCCACGCCATCACCGATGTCCTCGAAGACCTCGGCAAGGGCCAGCCGATGGACCGCCTCATCTGCGGCGATGTCGGGTTTGGCAAGACCGAAGTCGCGTTGCGCGCGGCCTTTGTCGTCGCCATGTCCGGCCAACAGGTGGCAATTGTCTGTCCGACGACGCTGCTGGCGCGCCAGCACTTCAAGACCTTCACCCAGCGCTTCCAAGGCTGGCCGGTGCGCGTGCGCCAGCTGTCACGCCTGGTCGCCCGTAAGGACGCCGACGAGACGCGCGAAGGCCTGAAGAAGGGTGAGATCGAGATCGTCATCGGCACCCATGCGCTTCTGTCCGAACAGGTGGCGTTCAAGGAGCTGGGTCTCGTCATCGTCGACGAAGAGCAGCACTTCGGCGTCAAGCACAAGGAAAAGCTGAAGACCTTCCGCGCCGACGTTCACATGCTGGCCCTGTCGGCGACGCCGATTCCGCGCACCCTGCAAATGGCGCTGTCAGGCATCCGCGACATGTCGATCATCGCGACGCCGCCGGTCGATCGCATCGCCGTGCGCACCTATGTCCTGCCTTATGATCCGGTGGCTTTGCGGGAAGCTTTGCTGCGTGAGAAATATCGCGGCGGCCAGGCCTATTACGTCGTGCCCCGTCTGAGCGACCTGCCGGACGTCGCCGATTTCCTGCGCGTGCAGGTACCGGAAATCAAGTTCATTACCGGCCACGGCCAGTTGTCGCCAACGGCCCTGGAAGACGTCATGAGCGCCTTCTATGACGGGCAATACGATGTGCTGCTGTCGACGACCATCGTCGAATCTGGCCTGGATGTGCCAACAGCCAATACCTTGATCGTCCACCGCGCCGACATGTTCGGCCTGGCGCAGCTTTATCAGATCCGTGGCCGTGTCGGTCGCTCGAAATCGCGCGCCTATGCGTATCTGACGACACCGGCGCACCGGACACTGAGCCTCGCTTCAGAAAAGCGCCTCAAGGTATTGCAATCGCTCGATAATCTCGGCGCAGGCTTCCAACTGGCCAGTCACGACCTCGATATTCGCGGCGGCGGCAACCTGCTGGGCCACGAACAGTCGGGCCATATCCGCGAAATCGGCGTCGAGCTCTATCAGCAAATGCTGGAAGACGCCGTCGCCGAGTTGCGTTCGAAGACTTCGGACAGCCTGACCGACAATCGCAGCTGGTCGCCGCTGATCAATGCCGGCGCCGCCGTCATGATCCCGGAGGCCTATATACCGGACCTGAATATTCGCCTGGCGCTGTATCGCCGCGTTTCGGAAGCCGAGAAGCTGGCCGATCGCGAAGCCCTGGCGTCGGAACTGATCGACCGCTTCGGCCCGATCCCGCAAGAAGCCGAACAGCTTCTGAAAGTGGTTGGAATCAAGGGGCTATGCCGGGAAGCGAATGTCGCGAAGATCGACGTCGGTCCCAAGGGCGCGGTCGTTACCTTCCGCAATGACAGCTTCGTAAATCCGCTGGGACTGGTGAAGTTCACCCAGAGTCAGCCGAACTGGCGCCTGCGTCCCGACCAGAAGATGTCGGTCATCGGTGAGTGGCCCGATGCCGCCCAGCGTCTGGTTGCGGCGGAAAAGATCGTCAAGGAACTGGCGCGACTGGCGGCGGAAAACTGATGGATATCCGTCCCGAACAGCCCGAGGACACCACCGCCATCGGCGATGTCGTGACCGCGGCGTTCGGACAGGCAGATGAAGCACGGCTGATCGAGACCCTGCGGGCGGATGGCAATATTGCCGCCTCGCTTGTGGCAGTGCTCGATGGCAGGATTATCGGCCATGTACTGTTGTCGAAGATGCAGGCGCCATTTTCCGCCGTGGCCCTGGCGCCTTTTGCCGTGCATCCGGCCTATCAGGGGCAGCGTGTCGGTGGGACACTTATGCGCACGGCGATAGCCCGAGCGCGGCTACTCGGCGCCGAAGCCATCTTCGTTCTGGGTGATCCGGCCTATTATTCGCGCTTTGGCTTCAAGGTCGAGGCAGCGTCTCAGTTCACGTCGCCCTATGCAGGCCCGCATCTGATGGTTCTGGCGATGGGCGGTACGCTGCCGGTCAGTGAGGGCGTGATCGTCCACGCTCCGGCGTTCAGCGAACTCTAGACAGCCTGGCGCCCACGCACACCGACAGCTTCCGCCGCCCGGGTCAGTGCCACCGCCGCCGGTTCGCCTTCCAGCATCTCAGCGACGCCGACTTCAAATTCGACGACATAGGGCGCCTTGCCCTGGCCGGAATCGAAGGCCGTGCAACCGATAACGGCCGCGATGCGTTCGGCGACATTGCGCGCGGCGGGCAGGGGCGTCGCCGGCAGGGCCAGGGCGAACACATCGTTCGACAGCCGGCCGCCGGTATCTTCAGCACGAACCAAACGCGCGATCATCGAGCCGATCTGCGGCACGGCATTGTCGAGCAGCTTCTTGGCGCGAGCGCGGACGACTTCGGGCGTATCGGCGATCTTGAGTACGCAGATGCTCAAGGGGCGATTGCGAGCGTCGGCGGCCTTGGACAAACGCGCCAGGTGCGACGCGAACAGGTCGCGGCCGAACAGCCCGGTCGCCTTGTCGATCTCCGGATTGCGCCGCATGGACTCAAGCGTCTTGCGGATCGTCAACTGGCGGCGGTGGCTGCGGGCCAGCCGCATCAGCCGGTCGGCGATTTCCTGAACACCGGCCCGGGCGTTGGCGATGTCGTTGACACCGCGCAGATAGGCATCGCCAAGATCGAGTTCGACGGCGTCGTTGAGGCGCAGCAGCACCGGCGTGTGATAAAGCCGCGTGTTACGCCGCATGCCCGACGCCACCGACAGCGCTTCGGAGGGTTGTTCGCCACTCCACAGCAGCACGGCGTCAAAGCTCTTGTCGTGCAGGTAATCGAAGGCGCTATAGCTTGACAGGGCCGCGATCGTTTCTGCGCCCTGACGGCGCAGTTCGTGGGTCAGGGCCAGATATTCCGGGTGCGGCTGGCCTATCGACAGCAGGCTCAGCGGCGCCTGATCCTCCATCAGCCGGTCAGCTTGTTCCAACGGAATATCGAAGGTCTCGCAACGCGTGTCATATTCTTCCTCGGCCACGCAGGCGCGCACCATGTGCTCGACCGTCAGCAGAATCTGTTGCGGATGCGCAGCACGTGTAAAGGCCATGTCCCAGCCTTCGGGCACCTGAAAACCGTCGTCCTCGCGCGCCATGATCAGCGGGACACGGCGCGGCCAGGCGGCGGCGCGCAGCTTGTCGAGCAGATAGGGCGTGGCTTTTTCGCTAGCTTCGTCGACCATGACCGCTTCAATAGGCAGGTCGGACAATGCAGCGTAGGCCGCGTCAGGATGGCGCGCGCTCAGCGTCTGCAATCCCAGCCGGTCGAGCTCATCGCTCATGCCCTGCATCCAGCCATCGGTCTGGCCCAGCAGCAAGAGACGGGGATTGATACTCACGCGTTTAGCACTCCCGAAGACATCGACTCACGTGTTCCACGACTGGATACCAGTCTTAAGGCGCAACAGTAAACAGACTCACTCATATCTCATGAGTTTCCAGCGTCCTCGACGCGGCTGACGCGAAAAACCCAATAATTATCGCGGACTTCCTGCCCATCGAGGACAAGGCCATTTTGCGTGCAGAAGTGCGGAACATCGATCTGGGCCATCGGATCATCGGCCATCAGCGTGACGCGTCCAAACGTTTCCATGGCGCGACGCAGTTTCAGTGTCGGCACGGGACAGCGATGGCCACGCGCATCAATGACGGTTTCGGTTTCAGGCATCAGAAAAGCTTTGGGCCGTTGTACGAGCGGATATCTCGCACAACGGCCCAAAATCGCAATCCCTGTTTTATCAGGCGGCCTTTTTCGCCGGTTTCAGGGTCTTCAGCTTCTCGGCATGCGCCTTGATGAGCGCCTGTGTCGAGGTGTCGGTGTTAAATACGCTGTACCAGCCTTGCGGCTCGTGCGGCGGGTCGCCGACATAAGCCGTTTCGCCCCGCAGCATCTTGTAGTCCTTATGCAGGGCGCGGCCTGCGCCGCCCCAGGCCCAGAAGTTCGAGCCAGCGACCGGCGTGTCGTGGCTGATGGCGTCTTCCACGGCCTTGTAGATCATGGCGTAGAACTTGTCCTTGTAGACGGTCGGCGTGCCGGGCTCATAGGCCGTGTCGTCGCGCGGGAAGCCGAACTCTTCGAACACCACCGGCTTGCCCAGCTTCTGCGCCATCTTGATGTGGGCATTGATATAGGTCTGCACCTTTTCCGCGCCACCATCGAAGGTGCCGGCCAGGTTCTTGCCGTCAACCCACGACCAGTTCTGCGGCCAGATATGCGCCGTCAAATAGTCGATATGTTCATGAGCCTTTTCAACGATATGCGCCTGGTTGTTCGCGCCCATCAGGCCTTCATGGCCTAATGACACCAGGTGATTCTTGTCGAGCGAACGGATCAGGGTCGCCGTGTCCTTGATCCAGCCGTAATAGGCCTGTTCGTTGGCGGCGACCGAGGCTTCTGAACCGCCCGGACGTGGTTCGTTCGACAACTGCCAGGCCATGACGGTCGGATCATCGGCGTAAGGCTTGCCAGTGATGGAGTTGGTCCGCGTGACGATCTTTTTGACGTTGGCGTAGTAGACGTCCTTGGCGGCCTGGCTGTGATAGAATTTCGAAGATTCGTTGGCGAATTCCGGCCACGGATGGGCGGGATCGCCGGCGTTGATGTAGTGGCCGCCATTGACATAGTACTGCAGCGTCGTCATGCCGCCGGACCATTCCCAGAAGTTGGTAAGGTACAGGACCGTGCGCATGTCGCGCTTCTTCATCTCGGCCAGTAGATAGTCGAGACCGGTGAGCAGGTCGTCATTATAATCGCCTGGCTTGTTGAGCGTCGCCGGATCGAGCGAATTGTTGAGCGGTGACAGCTCCGACAGGGCCAGGACGCGCAGGTTGTCGATCCCCAGCGCCTTCATGTCGTCCAATTCCTTGCCCAGGCGCGCGCGATCGCCAAAGGCCGCCGTTGAGCCCAGATAGGCGCCGTACCAGATGTTGGCGCCGACATAGCGATAGGTTTGGCCGCGCAGCTTGAAGACAGTGCCTTCGACGGTGACGAAGTCAGAGGCGGGCTTTTTGGCCTTGGCCTTTGTCTTGGATTTGCGCGCCTTGGCGTCTGCTACGCCTGTAGCAGACACGGCGGTCAAAGCGAGGGCAGAGGCCAGCAGGCCCCGGCGTGAAACTGACGTCATGTGATGTCCTTCCTGCTGAATTCTTCTTGGCCGGCATTCCGGCATAAGCCAATTTTGTAGTCCAGAATAATAAAATACGAAATATTTAATCGTCAGATTAATCAAAATTGTTTGGACATACCAAGTCATACCACATGAAGTCTTACCGGGTATGTCTATGAAAAACCGGGACAATCTGCATTCGCGCTCGCAATACCAGAATGGCTATACCTTGCCATTGCGACGCCTTGTTGGTGCGTCCGCCGCGGACACGCCGGAATATGGTCCTACAGGTGTAGAACCTTTAAGAAACAGATCAAATGACGCGTTTAAGCTCTCTTCGAATCTGCAAGCGATTTCAAAGAGTCACATCAATTGGCTAAGGAGAGGTTAACTAGAGGGCGACGACGCTTTCGCCCTTTTCCAGCAGGGCGTAACCGTTCATGCGGCGATAGGGCCTCAGGCGCTCTTCTGCTGCAAATTGCATGAAAAAGCGGCCTATCGGGCCGGCGGGGAGGTCGCGCCCCACTTTGCGGCCTTCTTCACCAATGAAGCGCATATCTTTGATCTGCCAATGTTTTTCGGCAAAGAAGCGCTGCCAGGAATCCGCTTCCGGCCCTGGATCGAACAGGAAGGGCGCGCTGTGTGCCAGGCGCTTGCGAATGCCGCTACGCACCGAAACCGTCTGGAATAGGGGTGACGAATAGTCGGCGATCCAGAAGGCGATATTATCTTGCGCATCAAGATCTTTCGCCAGACTGCCGACTGCGTCATTGCTCAGGTAAGGAATAACGCCTTCGGTCAGGACCAGGATCTTCCGGCCGCGCGCATTGACGTCAGCCAGCAGATTGCGGCGTTCGGCGTCGTCCGACAAATCGCAAGCGATGCGCTCAAGTCGGCAGACCGGCTTTTCATCCGCCAGTGTCTTGGTCTTGTAATCGATCATATGGACGAAGTCGGCTTCGATCCATTGGAAGTCCGCCGGCAGATCTAGGCGGTAGGGGCGGGCGTCCAGACCGGCGCCAAGATTGAGTACCAGATCGACCCCGCCTTTTATCGCATCCAGGATAAGCGCATCGATGACCAGGGTCCGGACCGACATCGTCCATTGCATGGCGCGTTGAGCACCCATGTGTTTGGCCACCCGACGGCCGCGCTCACCGGAAAGCTTTTCGGCCAAGGGATCACGGAAGAGGGCATCGCGTCGGCGCGTCTCTACAGCGCGGTAATGGGCGACCCAAAACGCCGTGTCCGACACATGATCTACGGTATCCGCCATTGTTTCCTCCTTCGCGGGCTTTGCCATCGTTCTATGGCCGGCGCACTCGCATAACAAGGCTTACACGCAGCTTATGGCAGCAGCAATCGGCGGACATGCCAAGATTATGCGCGGCCTGATAGAATGGACCTGGTTCGGAGGGCCCGCATGAGGAGATAATCGTGCGCCTATCTCACAGAAATGAACCCGTTGGCGACCGCCGAAGTCTGAGTGACGACACAAAAATGGGGTTGGTGCTCCTGGTCGTCGCGCTTCTGGCCGTCGGCGGCTATGCGCTTTTTGAATTCGCCGGGTTTATCGCCGGAGCGATATCACATTAAAAAAGGACGGCAGACGCCGTCTTTTTTAATGTCAGCAATCGTACGTAGCAGATAGCCCGCATAGTCCCGAAGTTCAGACGATGTTAGGTGAGACGGTCGGGACGTTAAACCATGTACCAGAGGTGATCATGCTTCATGCGGAGTACTGTCGCATCTAACCTTCGGTCACGGCTATTGATATAGAAGGCCCTCAGTCGCTCCCAACTACGTATATCCTTGTGTTTGGGCGCCTTGAACGCCTGGCCGACAAACCGCATTGCCACTCCGCATTGGGGGCATGCGTTTCGGTAGCCGTCTTCAAATTCCAATAGGGCTACAGGCAAGGGCTTTCCAACCGGAACCAGCTCTGAAGCCCGCGCCCACGAGCTTGCGCGCTTGAAGCACTTCCGGTAGCTAAAGCACGCGTATTTCGTGAGACGGTGGTACCTCAGCTCCATGATTTCCGCGATCCAGAGAACGAATACAGAGCAAGGACTTGGGAAAGGTGGCGGACAGAGTGAGATTGGCTACGCTTCGCTGCTTAACGATGCTTGCCCTTCGGGTGCCTTCGGCATCGTGCGGCCTTTCGGCTCGCACCGGACTCGCTTTATTCCGTGAGTTCGAGTCCACACTCAGCACTTCATATCAAAACCCCACTCTGTGGGGCTTTGATATGAAGTGGCGGACAGAGTGAGATTCGAACTCACGGTAGGCTTCCACCTACGGCGGTTTTCAAGACCGCTGCCTTAAACCACTCGGCCATCTGTCCATCTTGGCAAGCAAGAGAGCGGGCTTGTAACGCGCACCGCCAAGGCTGCCAAGTGGTTTTTGCATGTCGGAAACTTCCAATCTCACAAAGTGAGGGGGAGACGAGGTTTTGACATCATTAACCATCAATTTCCGACTTGCTGCCATCCTTGAACCAGCGTTCCACTCCCGAGTTCCAATGCCGCCACGCCTCGCCAAGCCTCTCAACATAGTAACCCTGAGCGTCGTATCGCTCATGGTCCTGAGCGCATGCGGCACAACACGACCGAGCGGCAGTATCGCCGGGCCGTCAGTCGATCGCGACGGACGCTACAAGCCGGCAAACCTCAGGCCCTACACAGTGCGCGGCAAGACCTATCAGCCGGAAATCCCGAAGGTCGGCTGGTCGGAAACCGGCCTGGCGTCATGGTACGCCTACGAATCCCCATCGGCCACAACGGCCAATGGCGAGCATTTCGACACCGACCAATTGGCTGCCGCCCACAAAACCCTGCCGCTGCCCAGCATTGCCGAAGTCACCAATCTCGACACCGGCCGCAAGGTGCGAGTTCGCGTCAACGACCGCGGGCCATTCGTCGACGGCCGCGTCATCGACCTGTCACGCGAAGCCGCAAGAGCCTTGGGTACCTACAATAACGGCACGGCGCGGGTCCGCGTCACTTTTCTGGGTCCCGCCGATCCAACCGGCGCCGCGAAGGCCTATGGCGGACCGGCGCGCGTGTCCGACGACAACATGAGCTACATCGTCCAGATCGGCGCCTTTTCCCAGCGCGACAACGCCGAAGCCGCGCATGACAGGCTCGACGGGGCACATATCCGCGAACGGGACGGCCTCTATATTGTCTACCTCGGACCGTTTTCCGGCGCCGCCAAGGCCGAAACAGGACGCCAGCGGGCGATCAGCGCCGGGTTCGGCGACAGCGTCCTCAGGCGCGACAACTGAAAAATTGTCTTGAGATTGCGGCGCAACCCGGTCTATCTGCGCCCCTGTGAGCACGCAATCCGACACATCCCTGAATGCCGTACGCGGCCGCTTCATCGCCTTCGAAGGCGGTGAGGGCGCGGGCAAGTCCACGCAGGTCAAGGCGCTGGTTCAGCGCCTGCGCGACCTTGGCCTCGAAGTCGTTCAAACGCGCGAACCGGGTGGTTCCGAAGGCGCCGAAGCCTTGCGAGACCTGCTGGTGCAAGGCGATGCCGGGCGCTGGTCGCCCATGAGTGAGCTTCTGATGATGTACGCCTCACGCTCGGATCACCTGGAAAAGGTCATCCGGCCGGCGCTGGCGCGCGGCGCCTGGGTGGTCTGCGATCGCTTTGCCGACTCGTCGCGAGCCTATCAGGGCGCCGGCGGCGGTGTCGCGCCCTACATCATCGAACAGATCGATTCCGCTGTCGTCGCCGAGACTCAGCCCGACCTGGTTATCGTCATGGACATGCCTGTCGAGGCCGGCCTTGCACGTGCTGCCTCACGCGCCGACAAGGAAAACCGCTTCGAATCCAAGGGCCTGGCCTTCCATGAACGCCTGCGCGAAGGCTTTCTCCACCGCGCCGTCGCCATCCCCGAACGCTACCGGATCATCAATGCCGACCAGACCATCGAGATCATCCGTGACCAGGTCTGGGACACGGTCAGCGGCGTCTTCGACGAACTCCGAGGACACTGAGATGGCTGACGCGGTCCTGACACAGCCAAGGGACACGTTTGCGCTCGAACAGATCGATGCCCAGGATGCCGCGTTCATTTCCGCCTACGACCGCAACCGGCTGCACCATGCCTGGCTGCTGTGCGGCCCGCAAGGTCTGGGCAAGGCCAGCTTTGCCTTTCGTTGCGCACGTTTTCTGCTCGGCAAGACGCGCGATGAAGAGTTCGGCGCATTGGGCATGTCGCCTGAAGATGCCGACGTCCGATTGGTCACCGCCCAGGCGCATCCGGACCTTCTGGTGCTGGAACGCGAGATGGGCGAGACCAAGCTCAAAAAGAATATCAGCGTCGACGCCGTCCGCGAAATTGGCGAGTTCTTTTCCAAGGCCCCGTCGCGTTCGCCCTATCGCGTCTGCATCATTGACTCCGTTGACGACCTAAATATCAATTCAGCCAATGCTTTGTTGAAAATTCTTGAAGAGCCACCTCATAAGGGCGTCATCTTCCTGATTTCACATTCGCCGGGAAAACTGCTGGCAACCATCCGTTCCCGCTGCCGGCGGCTCAACTTCGCCACCTGGACCGACTCCACCGTCCGGGGCTTTGTCCAGAGCCGCATGGACGTCGAAGACGAGCATCTTGGCCGGCTGGTCCGGTTGGCGCACGGTGCGCCGGGCAGGGCGCTGGGCCTTGTAGACGAAGGGGCTCTGGAGCTCGACGCCTTCGCCGGACAGCTTCTGTCGCCGCAAAAACCCGATCGCGCCACGCTGATGGCCATGGCCGCCCAATTCAAATCGTCGTCGGCCAAGTCGGACGGCGCGCGTCGTTTCGCGACTTTTATCGCCTGCTTGAGCGACCGCATCCAGGATCGCGCGCTCAGCGCCGAGACGCCACAAATTGGCCAATCCTTTGCGCAACTGTGGTCACGGCTCAGCAATAGCGTTGCCGAAATCGAATCCGTCAATCTTGATCGCGGAGACTATTTTTGGTCAATTTACAGTGACTTGTCACGCATAAGCTAAGATTATATGTGAGCCTATATGGTTGATTGCCTATATATTGATTCCCACGTCAATCTGCACGCACCACAGTTCGACGAAGACCGCGCGGAAACCATTGCCCGGGCCCGGGAAGCGGGCGTCGGGCTGATGGTCAACATCTGTGATCGCGTGTCGAACTTCGATGCCGTCTATGCCATCGCTGAGCAAAATGCCGACATCTGGGCCACGGCTGGCACGCATCCGCACGAGGCCAAGGAGAACCCCGAACTGACCGTTGCGGACCTGTTGGCCCTGGCGGAAAAGCCAAAAGTCGTCGGCATCGGCGAATGCGGCCTCGATTTTCACTACGATTACAGCCCGCGCGACGTCCAGGCGGCCGTCTTCCGTGTCCACGTCGCTGCCGCGCGCGAAAGTGGCTTGCCGCTCGTCGTACATACGCGCGAAGCCGATGACCTGATGGCGCAGATCCTCGAGGAAGAGCACGCAAAAGGCGCCTTCAAGCTGCTGCTGCACTGCTATACCTCAGGACCAGAACTGGCCAGACGTGCGGCGGCTTTGGGCGCATGGTTTTCCGTATCCGGCATCGCGACCTTCAAAGCGGCCCAGGACGTCCGCGACATCATCAAGGACATGCCGATCGACAAGATCATTGTCGAAACGGACTGTCCTTATCTGGCGCCAATTCCGATGCGCGGCCGGCGCAATGAGCCGGCCTTCGTGTCGCATGTCTATGATAAGTTAGCGGAAATTCGGGGTTGGGGCCGCGACTATACGCGCAACACGACGCACGACGCCTTCTTCAAACTGTTCGACCGCATCGACCGGCCGGAGGCCTACGCACGATGACGCAGAAACTGCGTGTCACCATACTGGGGTCTGGATGTTCAACCGGTGTGCCGCGCGTTGACGGCTATTGGGGAGCATGCGATCCGCAAAACCCCAAAAACCGCCGTAACAGGTGCTCGGCCTGGGTGTCGGCCTACGACGACGCTATGCGGGACAAGCTGACCAGTGTCATAATCGACACGTCACCAGATCTGCACCACCAGGTAATCGCCGCCGCCATTCCAAAGGTCGATGCCGTTCTGTGGACGCACGACCATGCCGACCAAACCCACGGTATCGATGATTTGCGGGCTTTTATCTTTCACCGCGAAACGCCGATAGACGGCTATATGGACCAGGCGACGCACGATACCTTAATGTCCAGATTTCGTTATGCTTTTCGCGGAAATCAAGGCTATCCACCGGTATACACAGACCACCTCATCCCGCCACACGGAACAAGATGGGGCGTTGCAGGTGAGGGGGGGACCATTCCGGTCCGGACCTTCGATCAGCAGCATGGCCCGATTCGCAGCGTCGGCTACCGGTTGGGTGATGTCGCCTACAGCAGCGACGTTTCAGACATTCCCGAAGAAAGCTTCGAAGCATTGTCAGGTCTTAAGCTCTGGATCGTAGATGCATTGCGCTATACGCCGCATCCGACCCATTCGCACCTGGAGAAAAGCCTGGAATGGATCGCACGGGTCAAACCCGACCACGCCATCCTAACCAATCTGCATCAGGATCTCGACTACGATGCGTTAAAAGCGGTTTTGCCGGCCAATGTCGAGCCGGCCTATGACCAGTTGACCGTTGAAGTGACGCTATAAGTCTTAACGACAAAACGCAGCCAAAGGTTAACACGCGAGACGCCAGATTCAGGCTCAATTAGTATCGACCGGAATGCCAGCATAGGTCGGAGCAATGGCGCGATCGTGGTGCGCGAACATCGTCTTGTCGACCGTATACAGTGTCAGGATCGCCGTAATCAGCACCAGCACAAAGGCCAACAGGCTCAGACCGTTGATGCGCGCCTTGTGATCTTCCGGCGAAATGATGCCGTCACCAAGGATGGTGGCGTGCAGTGTCAGATGGCCGAAGCTGTCGGTCGACGGTTTGAAGATGGCGGCGGAAGTTGTAGCCATGACGCAATTTCCTTGAACTCACGATAGCCGGTATGTGCGGCTGTGAGACTGACGGTATCGCGACGCTCATAAGTCTTAAGTTCGATACCGGTGTTGTGCCGGTAAGGAAGCCATAAGATGGCCCGGATTACGGTTATCCGTGGGAAATGCGCCACAACGGTCATTTTATTTCCCATAATATTTATTATACGATGAATATATGGAGCCGCAAAATACAAATGTCAGCGCCATAGCACCTACGGCCCGCCTACTGTGGCAATGGTGGCAGCAATGGCGTATTCAGCCCTTCAAAGGGATCGGCCCACGCATCCATTGACTCCAGACGCTCATTCCATTTGCTGATATTGGGGTATTCGGCCAGCGGCAGTTTAGCCACATCGTTAAAGGGCAGAAATGTCGCCATACGAAAATCTGCATAGCTGAGCCCGCTTTTCAGCAGGAAGTCTCTACCCTGCAAATGTGCGTCGAGCTGTTTCGCACTGCTATGGAACAGCGCAAGGCCCTTTTGGATTTCTATCGGATCGACTGGGCCATGGTGGTAGCGTTGCTTAGTCCCCAGTTCGTAATGAACCATATCGCAGCCATGGACAAAACTTGGCTTGCCCCAGCTGATCCAACGGATCATGTCGGGCAAATCGGCGTCCAGTCTCCAGAAATTCGACTCGGCCAGTATCGACAGACGACATGCAATAGCGTCCGTCTCCCACAGCGAATGCCCGTTCTCAACCAAAATTGGAATGCGTTGTGTTGGATTAAGCGCCTTGAATTTTTCAGCGTGTTCGGCAGAAAACGGCGCCGCAAATTCAAACTGAACAGGTACTTGCAAATGCCGGGCGACGGCCAGAGCGAGCCGTGGGTTAGGATTGCGGGAGTAATATAATACAGTCAACGGCTCTTCTCCAATCTGTCACCCAATTATCAATATCCCATCGACTCGGCATGTCCCCGGCGCAGTACGGCAGCGGACTTCAGGCCGGCATTCTCAGCTGACAAGTTACATTAACATCACGATATCAGTGTGGACCTGACCAAGAAGAGTCAGTAGGCGACCCCGGCCCCTGCTGGCACCACAAAGCTCCCAAACGCACTGACCAATGACGATCGACGGCGAGATCAGCCGCTGATGATTTGCGCAAAATTACAATCTCCGACGCCCCTGTCCCGGTAATTTGGCCCCGTTGAACACACGCGGAGCTACGAAAATGAACCGTCGCGATTTTGCCAAAAACCTCTTCGCAGCCGGCCTTCTCGGTAGCGCCTTGTCTCGCCGCACCCTTGCACAGGAGCCCATCGCCATGACCAAGCCCACACCCTTTAAAATCGCCATTTCCGACGAACAGCTCGCCGATCTCAAGCTGCGTCTGCAGCATACGCGCTGGCCGGATGAACCTGCCGATGCAGGATGGATGACCGGCACAAACCTGGATTATATGAAGCGGCTGACCGACTACTGGCTCAATGATTATGACTGGCGGAAAGCCGAGGCCAGCCTGAACGCCCTGCCGAACTACAAGGTCGAAATCGAAGGCATTGACCTGCACTTCGTCCATAAAACGTCGAAGAAGACGGACGCACCGGCAATTCTTTTGATCCACGGTTGGCCGGACAGCTTTTACCGGTATCATAAGGTCGTGGACGCCCTGGCGGAGGAATTTAACGTCGTCGTGCCGTCGATCCCGGGCTTTGGCTTCTCCGGCAAGACAGCCCTCCCCGTAGACAAGGTGGCGGATATTTTCGCCAATCTTATGAGTGACATCTTGGGTTACGACCGCTTCATCGCTGCGGGCGGCGACGGCGGATCGGTCATCTCCATGTCTTTGTCGCAACGTCATCCGTACAAGCTTCTCGGGTACCATGTAACCGACGTAGGCTACCCGGACCATACGACGGATTTTAGTGTCCTGAGCGAGCCGGAGCAAACCTATGCGGGCGCCATTCAGCAGTGGTTCTTTGCCCATGGCGCGTTCAACCTCGTCCAGAGCACAAAGCCGCAAAGCCTCGCCTTCGCGATGAATGACTCGCCGGTCGGACTGGCGGCATGGATCATGAGCTTCATGGCTGGAATGGGGTTGGGCGATGAGGCAGACGCCCGATTTGGCCGTGATGCCCTTTTGACCAACATCATGATCTACTGGTTGACGGAAACGGCAGGCTCATCCTTCCGTAATTACAACCAGAATGCCATGCAGCCACCGACCATCAAGGGGCAAAATACCAGGGTTCCGGTCGCGGTGGCAACGGAAGCGCCGATCCCAGGCGGTGTGCGCCTGCCCCGCGAATGGGCGGATCGCCAGACTGGCGGAAACGTGGTGCAGTTTCATGACATGACAAAGGCAGGCCATTTCGCGGCCTGGGAAGACCCGACCTTTTACGTCAATGATATCAAGACCTTTGCCATGCTCATCGCGAGATAACTGAAATAGGACCTGACGCCGGACGCGTACATCGCCGGCGTCAGATCTTGTGAACGGCTTCGAGATTTGATGGCAATGCCCCCATTATCTTCTTTATCGATTTGATCATGTGCGGCTGATCGGTGTAGCCGAGATCGATGGCCACCGCGGCGGCGTTTTCACCGTCTTTCAGACGCCGCACGGCTTCCTGGGCCCTCCGGATCAGCTGAAAGTCTTTTTGCGTAATCCCCGTGGTATTCTTGAAATGCAGCTGCACCGAACGCCTGGAGGCAGCCCTGGGCTTTGCAGTAAAGGCCTTCGCGACTGTGTCATCGGACAGGAGGAGCCCTGCCCTGATCATTGCGTCGACAAGGCTCTCGGCGTTCTGAAACGTTGGCAGCGGCAAGTCGATGCCATCCAGTAAAAATCGTTCGGCCGTGACTTCCAACGGACGGATAGCCGCGCCGGTTCGCACCTCCTTGTCACCCGCCAGATAGACATGGGCGGCGAAGGAAATAACGACCGAGGATTCACCTTCCAGATACGGCACCTCGACCGGCTCCGTTGCCTGGCCACTCAGAAACACGAAGGATTTCCCGCCCGGCGCCACACTGCGGATCAAATCCCAGGAACCGTCCGGCGTAGCCCTGTATATCCCGTCGTTTAGACAGATGGTCTGCCAGACCGTATCGATCCAGGGATGGAGTGACTGGCGGCGCGTATGCTTCTGAACCATGACCGCCTGCTCCGTCGGAAAATGTTGCGCCGCCTTGCCCCCACACGCACTATCATTTGCGGCAGTCTTCAACCAGTCGCAATGCGCCTGCTTCCGGAAATTTATCGTTTATCGATATTATCGTTTGACAATAAATCGCGACATCGCATTATCGTTTATCGATAAGGATGAATTCACGGAGTCAACAATGTCATCTCATCACAATGCGTCGTTTGCGAATGCTTTATTTCAGCCGATTTCGACCGTGGCCTCCCGTCTGCGGGACCCGCTTCTGATCGGAACCCATTTTGTTTCGCTCCTTTGCATGGTCGGTTTGGCTATTATGGCCGTGGTATCAGCGGGCACGTCCCTGCTTGTCTGGCTGATAAAAGATCAAATGGCGGCCGCGATGACCGGCATTAAGTATGTGGATGCCGGCAGTATGCCCTTTCTCATGTCGATGAACTTGTTGGCGGTCGCCGCCATGGCAATCCTCGGTTTTGCCTTCCTGGCGCAACTGCGGCGGCTTGTAAGCAGCGTCGCCGAGGGCAATCCCTTTGTGCCGGAAAATGCGCGCCGTCTGGAGGTAATGGGATGGCTGAGTATCGTGGCAAATCTTCTGGCGTTGAAGACTGGCGGGCTTTGGGTGTGGGCGGCAGCGCTGATGCACGGCCAGGACCATACCTATGCGCAAGCTCTGCACGGTTCGGGCATCAACCCCGGCGGCTGGTTGCTGACCCTGGTGCTGTTCGTCCTCGCTCGCGTTTTTCGGCAGGGTATTTCCATGAGCTGGGATCTGGAAGGGACTGTCTGATGCCCGTCATCGTCAAGCTGGACGAATTGCTGGCAAAACGAAACATGACGCTGACTGAACTGGCCAGCCGCGTGGACATCACCCTTGCCAACCTGTCCATTCTCAAAACCGGTAAGGCAAGGGCCATGCGGTTTGGAACGCTCGAAGCCTTATGTCGGGCGTTGCAGTGCCAGCCCGGTGATCTTCTGACCTTCACCGACGACGGTCCCGTGGATCAATAGACATTAGCGCCTTTCCGCCCAAACACGCATTGGCAAATCAGCTACTTCGTCGTAATTCTAGGTGGGGCTGCTGATTTGACAACCGTCTTTGACAATTGCCCGGTGCTGACCGGACAAGGGGGAAACTTGACCACACAGTCTCCGGCGCCAGCCCAACCCGCTCAACGCCAGGTGAAGCTGGGGCAGATGCTGGCCTTTATCGGTCCATGCGTGCCGTTCGCAGCGCTTGGCCTGCCGCTCGTCGCCATCCTGCCCGAATATTACGGCACCCAGTTACAGTTGGGGGGCATTGTCGGCCTGATCTTCTTCATCGTGCGCTGCTTCGATATCCTGATCGATCCTCCGCTTGGCTACTGGATGGACCGTACGCGCAGCAAACTCGGCCGCTTCAAGCTGTGGATGCTGTTGTGCCTGCCCGTCCTGTTTATCAGCACAGGGTTCATCTTCCTGGCACAGAAGGGGGTCGGCAATCATTACCTCGGGATCTGGCTGTTCGTCCTTTATGTCGGGTTCTCGATGGCGGCGCTGAGTCAATCGAGCTGGGGCTCGGTGCTGTCGACCGACTACGATGAACGCTCGCGCATTTTCGCCTTCTGGCAGGTCGGCAATATCCTCGGCATCATCTGCGCTGCGGTCATCCCGGTCGCTGCCCAGGCCCTGGGTCACACCTATATCGAAGGCGTACAGGCGGTTGGCATATTCATCATGATCGTCCTGCCGCTGACAATAGGCATCGCTATGCTCGTCGTGCCGGAAAAGGTTTCCAACGCCTCCACTCACGACCTGAAGCTCAGCCACTATTTCGATATGTGGAGGCGCAAGAATGTCCGCTGCATTCTGTGGGCCGACCTGTTTATGGGGCTGGCGCCGGGCATCATGGGCGCCCTGCTCTTCTACTTCTTCGAACAGGTGAAGGGGCTGACGCGCATGGAGGCCTCCATCGCCATGCTGCTCTATTTCGTCGCCGGCATAGTCGGCGCGCCGATCTGGGTCCTGGTGTCGAAAAAATTCAACAAGCACGTGACCCTCATCTGGTCGAGTGTCCTGTTCGCAGTCCTCTACGCGGCCATGGCTTTTGCGCCGCAGGGCAATTTCATCGGCTGCGCCATCCTGACCTTCCTGAACGGCATCCCTTACGCCGCCTCGCTACTGCTAACGCGCGCCCTGATGGCCGATATCGGCGATGAGGTGCTGGCGGAAACCGGCCACGACCACAAGGGCACGCTGATGGCCATCCTGTCAGCCACCACCAAGGTCGGTTACGCCCTGTCGGCTCTGACCATCACCATCCTTGGCTGGCTGGGCCTGAACGTCAAAGTGCCGTCGGCAAGCCCGGCCGAAGCGCTGATGTGGGTGCAGATCTTCTTCGTCGGCCTGCCCGTCGTGTTCCTGATACTTGGCGCCCTGGTCATGAAGGACTATGACCTGACGCCGGAAAAGCACCGAGCCATCATGGACCGGCTGCGCGCAAAGGAAATCGTGTGACCGACGCCTCCGCCATCAATGCCCTGCTCGAAGTCATGCGCCGTCTGCGCGATCCGGAAACCGGCTGCCCGTGGGACAAGGAACAGACCTTCGCAACGATCGCGCCCTATACTGTCGAAGAATCCTATGAGGTCGCCGACGCTATTGCGCGCGACGACATGCGCGACCTGAAAGAAGAACTGGGCGACCTGTTGTTCCAGGTCGTCTTCCATAGCCGTATCGCCGAAGAGGCCGGCCTGTTCAGTTTCGATGACGTCGCCAAGGGCATGGCGGACAAGCTGATCCGCCGGCACCCGCACGTCTTCGGTGACGTCATGCACCGCACCGCCGACGAACAGACGGTCGCCTGGGAGCAGGTCAAGGCCGAGGAGCGCAAGGCCAAAGACAAGGGCGGCGTATTGGACGACGTCCCCGTCGGCTTGCCGGCCCTCACACGCGCCGCCAAGCTGACCAAGCGCGCCGCACGCGTCGGCTTCGACTGGCCGAGCCTTGGCGAAGTCCTCGAGAAGCTCGATGAAGAGACACAGGAGCTGAAGGCCGAGATTGCCGCCGGCGACACCGAGAAGGCACGCGGCGAGTTGGGAGACCTTCTGTTCGTCATGGCCAATCTGGCGCGCAAGCTCGAGGTCGAGCCCGAAGACGCCCTGCGCCTGACCAACGCAAAGTTCGTCCGCCGTTTCGAAGCGATCGAGGCGGCGCTTAAGGCCCAGGGACGCACGCCAGAACAGTCATCACTGGCGGAAATGGACGCATTGTGGAATGCGGCCAAGACGATCGAAAAGGCTTAAGAGTCAGCATTTTATTTTCATTGCAAAATAAAAGTCACAGATTTTAATTGTTATCCGCAACCGGAATTCGCACCCTCCTTGCGAATCGAAAGCCGACAGCGTTAAGACTTGTGAATGTCCCAGCGTTCATCGTCAGAGTCCGTCATGCCGCGTGCCAAGAAACCCGCTCCCCAACCGGAGGCATCACGCCCCCGTTCCCGGCTGATCCGCGGTGATGCGCCCAAGGCGGCCAAGCCGGTCGTCAAGACCGCGAAGCCCATGGGCCGCCGGTCGCTGTGTCCGATCAATCTGGTGCTTGAGGCCGTTGGCGACAGCTGGTCGATGCTGATCATCCGCGACCTCATGCTGCGCGGCCACACCGGCTACCAGGCCTTCCTGCGTTCCGAGGAAAAGATTGCCACCAATATCCTCGCCGACCGGCTGATGCGGCTGGAACAGAATGGCCTGATTACCAAGTCGCCCGACCCGGCCGATGCCCGCAAATTCATCTACCGGCTGACGCATAAAGGCGCCGATCTGGCGCCGCTTCTGGTCGAAATGACGCTCTACAGCCTGAAGCATGAGCCGCGGATCGACATGCCCAAGGAAGTCATCGCCGAGATGCAAAAGAACAAGCAGGCCTTTGCATCCAAGCTGAGCCGTCACTTCACACCGCGTGCACGCAAGGCGCCAAAGATCGAGGCCGATCCCGCCGAAGAAACGCTCAGCCTATTTTAATTCAGCGCTTTCTGATCATTCGAACGCCGCCGCCTCGATGTGTTCTTTGTCCGCCGATGACGCCTTGGCGCGCTTCGGCTGATGGATCAGCAGCAGCAACGGCATGGCCAGCAGGGTCAGGATGAACATTAGCCAGAAATTGTCGATATAGGCGATCATGCTGGCCTGACGTGACACTTCGCCATTGAGCATATCCAGCCCGCCTCCACCCTGGGCAAAACCACTGTCCATCAGGTTAGCATTGCCGCTGTTGAGAGACTGAACCAGGCCTTCGTGCGCGGCCTGGCTGTTGCCGACCTGGAAGGCCTGGACCATGGCGATGCCAATACTGGAGCCGATATTGCGGATCAGGCTGTAGATGGCCGTGCCTTCCGGGCGCAGATGGCCATCCAGCGTAGCGAACGACGCCGCAGACAGCGGCACAAAGACCAGCCCCATGCCTATGCCCTGAATGACGCCCGGCCAAATGATGTCGTGCTGCGACAGGACAAGCGTATATTGGCACATCATCCACAGCGAGACGGCGGTCAGGCCGAAGCCGGCGGCCAGGATCAGGCGCAGGTCGATTTTGCCGACCATACGCCCGACGACCAGCATCGCCGCCATGGTGCCAAGGCCCGACGGCGCCGTAACAATACCCGCGTCAACAGCCGAATAGTGCATGAGGCCCTGTAGCATCGACGGCATCAGGGCTCGCGTCGCGAACAGCACCATGCCGACGATGAAGATGAACAGAAGTCCCGTCAGAAAGTTGCGATTTAGCAGCAGGCGATAGTCAAAGAAGGTCTCGCCGGCAGGCCTCGTCGCGGTATGGATGATGAAAAAACCGAATGAAGTAAACGCGATAAGCGCTTCAATCCAGATTTCAGTTGAGGCAAACCAGTCGGCCTGCTGGCCACGGTCCAGCATCAGTTGCAGGGCGCCAATGCCCAGGCTCAGCGCGGTAAAGCCGAAGACATCGAAGCGGATGCCTTTGCCCGGCGGGCTTTTTGGGATGTACTTCCAGATGCCGAGGAAGGCCGCGATACCGATCGGCACATTGATGAAGAAGCACCAGCGCCAGTCGTAGGAATCGGTCAGCCAGCCGCCGAGCGTCGGCCCAAGGATCGGCCCAACCATCACCCCCATACCCCAGACCGCCATGGCCTGGCCGTGCTTTTCGCGCGGGTTGATATCGAGCAGGGTCGATTGCGACAGCGGCACCAGGGCGGCGCCGAACACGCCCTGCATCAACCTCGCCGCCACCATCTCGGTCATCGAGCCGGCAAAACCACAGAACACCGAGGCCAGCGTAAAGCCGGCGATCGAGACCAAGAACAGGTTCTTCAGGCCGAAACGGTCGCTCAGCCAGCCGGTCAAGGGCGTGGCGATCGCCGCAGCGACGATAAAGGAGGTCAGGACCCAGGTGACCTGGTCCTGCGAAGCATTGAGCGCGCCCTGCATGTGCGGCAGCGCGACATTGGCGATCGTGCCGTCGATCGCCTGGATGACCGTGGCCAGCATGATCGAAATGGTGATCATGGGACGGTTAATCGCACCGCCTGTATTTACGCTACTCATCAGGAAATCTCTATACGCGTCTGAATCTGTTCCAGTAAATGCGTCAGGTCAGCCAGCCTGTCGGCCGGAATGCCTTCAAGCAAGGTGGCGCGATAGGCTGTGGCGGCCTTGCGGACCTCGGCATAGGCCGCGTCCCCCGCCGGCTTCAGATGGATATGGCGGACGCGGCGATCGGTCTCGGACGCTACGCGCACTACGAAACCGGCCTTCTCAAGCCGGTCTATCATGGCGACCATGGTGGCGGGCTCGACGGACAATTGCGCGGCCAGTTCGGCCTG
Organism: Asticcacaulis sp. P4_H10; assembly: GCF_056400965.1. Taxonomy (NCBI): domain Bacteria; kingdom Pseudomonadati; phylum Pseudomonadota; class Alphaproteobacteria; order Caulobacterales; family Caulobacteraceae; genus Asticcacaulis; species Asticcacaulis sp. P4_H10. The sequence goes on from NZ_JBFUKH010000008.1 coordinate 233,110, forward strand.
GGACGGTGGTGTGTCGGCCTTGGCGATCATGGCGATGGTCATCCAGCCGGCCTGCGACATGCCAAGGTGCTTCAGGCGCGCATCGAGTGCCACGCGCCATAGTCGGGCCGTGCTGTGCAAGGCGCTGGAAAAGCGTTCTTCGGGCGAACCTGTAGACATTAGCCACCTAATAGTTAGATGGCTAACTATTTACGCCTGACGTCTCGGCAATGCAAGTCCGCAGTTTACGGATTAAGCCGACAGCATCTTTTCAAAACGGCCATACGCCTGGTCGGATAACTTGACGCGCAGATGGACCTTGCCGTCCTCGTCCTCGAAACGATCGAGCACGCGGCCCTGGCTGTACAAAAACGCCAGCAGGTCGCCCTGCTGCGGCTCCAGCACGACGTCCATCTCCTCACCGGCGGCATCAACCAGCAGCGCGACCTTGGCCAGCAGCGCTTCGACGCCCTCGCCCGTCACGGCCGACACCGGCAGCGGCTTGTTGCCGGCGCGATCGGTAATGGCGCGCGCCAGCAGCACCTCTTTCGACTCTTCGTCGAGCAGATCGATCTTGTTCCAGACCTCGACCATCTTCGACCGGTCGAGTTCCGGCAGGATATGCCCCAGGACCTGCTCGACATCGGCCTTCTGAGCCTCGGTTTCCGGATTCGAAACGTCGCGGACGTGCAGAATCAGATCGGCCTCGATCACCTCTTCCAGCGTTGCACGGAAGGCAGCGACCAGTTCGTGCGGCAGGTCGGAAATGAAACCGACGGTGTCCGAAATAATCGCCGAGCGGCCATTGGGCAGCTTCAGCGTCCGCAGCGTCGTGTCGAGCGTTGCGAATAGAAGGTCCTTGGCGAACACTTCGGCACGAGTCAGATGGTTGAACAGGGTCGATTTGCCGGCATTGGTGTAGCCCACAAGCGCCACGATCGGATAAGGCACCTTCTTGCGCGCGGACCGGTGCAATCCGCGCGTGCGCCGCACCTCTTCAAGTTCTGCTTTAAGCAACTTGATCTTGTCGGCGATCATCCGCCGGTCGAGTTCGATCTGGGTTTCGCCGGGACCGCCGGTGGTGCCCGTGGCGCGCTGACGTTCCAGGTGGGTCCAGGTCCGCACCAGGCGCGAGCGTTCGTATTCCAGCCGCGCCAGTTCAACCTGCAGCTTGCCTTCGCGCGTGCGGGCGCGCCGGCCGAAAATTTCCAGGATCAGGCCGGTGCGGTCTACGACCTTGACCCCCAGGGCCTTTTCGAGATTGCGCTGTTGGATCGGCGTCAAGGCGCCATTGACGACACAAAGCGTCGCTTCAGCCTCTTCGCACAAGGCCTTGATTTCCTCGACCTTACCCTGGCCGAACAGGGTCGCCGGATTGATCTTGCGCACTCGCGCCGTCATTTGACCGACGATATCGAGATCAAGCGCCAGGGCCAGGCCCGTCGCTTCTTCCAAACGCGACTCTTCGAACCGGCGCGGGGCAGCGCGCTCGGCCGAAGAATGCGTGACAACATCCGGATCAACGACGATGGCACGCTCCGTTTCCGGAGCGTGTTCATGAAAGCGGTCAGTCAATGACAAAGTCCCCTTTGAACAGGGACGTTAGTCATCAGACTCGTCTTCCTGTTCGTACAATTGCACGGGTGCGGCCGGCATGATGGTCGAGATCGCGTGCTTGTATACCAGCTGGCTTTGGCCATCGCGTCGCAGCAACACGCAGAAATTGTCAAACCAGCTGACGATACCTTGCAGCTTCACGCCGTTGATCAGAAAAATGGTGAGTGGCGTTTTGGTCTTTCGGACACTGTTGAGAAACGTGTCTTGCAGGTTTTGTTTTTTGTCGTGGGACATTGGTGGCCCTTCTCGTTTGCTAAATATCGGGAGCAGAATACTCCCACACAGAACACAGATTCGCGCCCAGTACTGATCTTCGGAACGCGCATAACGATATTAGGCGTATGTGATCGCATTTTTCAACCGCACTGCGGCAAAAAATATTTTATACGCCGGCGGTACGCCGGGCCTTGTCTATGTACGAATCGCGCAGGGACAGGGCAACGGGTCCCGGTGTACCGGTGCCAATGACGTGACCGTCGATGGCAATGACCGGCAAAACAAGGCTGGTGGCGGCGCTGACGAAGACTTCGCGCGCGGCCTTGGCTTCCTTCAGAGTGAAGGCATCCTCGCGGATTTCAAGCCCGGAGTCTGCAATCACTGAAAGCAGATTGAGGCGCGTCACGCCGGCCAGAATATTGGCTTTCAGTGTGCGCGTGCGAATAACGCCGTCGTCTCCAACCATATAGACATTGGTCGAGCCGCCTTCGCTGACCAGACCATCGCGATCGACGAAGATGACCTCGGCGGCGCCCTGCTCTTTCGCCGCCTGTTTAGCCAGAACGTTCGGCAGCAGGCCCACGGTCTTGATATCGCAGCGACCCCAGCGAATATCAGGGCTGCTGATCGCCTTGACGCCGGCCTCCGCCTTGCGGGCGGCAGCGTCGCGATCGACCGGTTTCGCGGTAATGACGACGGCCGGTTTTACGCCCTTTGGGAAGACGTGGTCGCGCGGCGCGACGCCGCGGCTGACCTGGAGGTAGAGCATACCCTCGATGATGTGATTGCGGCGGACGACCTCTTGCAGGACGGTCAGCAGGGCCGCGCGTGGCATAGGCAGGGCGATGCTGAGTTCGCGCAATGACCGCTCCAGACGGGTCATATGGCCGTCGAGATCGGCCAGGCGTCCACCAAAGACCGACCAAACCTCATAGACGGCATCGGCGAACTGATAGCCCCGGTCTTCGATCGAAACGACGGCTTCGGCGGCGCGAACATAGGCGCCATTGACATAGGCGATACGGGGCATGGTGAGTCCTTTTGAGATCAAGGCCTCAATGACATTCCACCTCGCATCTGGCAACCATCATACTTAGTCGCGATAGGCGAAGGTGATTTCCAGCTCGATACTGACATTCTTGGGCAGCCGCGGTGTCGGGTAGGCCGTCCGGCTGTGCCGTCCCTTGTCACCGAATGCATGCACGAAGAGGTCGGAAGCGCCATCCAGCACTTCCGGCTGGTCGCGGAAATCATCCACCGAAGCGACATGGCCCGCCACGTGCAACAGCCCTTCGAAACGGTCAAAACCCGAAAGCGCCTGGTGAATGCGGCCGATGGCGTTCAACGCCGCCCTGGCCGCCGCAGCCCGGCCGTCGGCCAGCGACAACTCGGCGCCCAGTCGGCCGGGAAATGAACCCGGACCGTAGCCGGGCACCTGGGCGGCAAGATAGCCGGTGCCGCGCCACAGGCGATAGGGTTCGTAAGCACCGGCTGGCGCCGGTAGGTTGAGTGGCAGCTCAAGACTGCGCGCCGCCAGCTTTTCACGCACTGTTTCGGTAAACGCCTTCATCATGTCCTCCACGCAAAATTTGGCTTCCTTAGCAATATGGCCTATAGTTGCAGAAAGAACAGTACATACCTTTTGGTAATAATTAAGAATGTTTGAACCGGCCAACCCTTACAACCTGAATTGTCCGTCGCGCGACCTCCTCGATCTTGTCGGGGACAAATGGTCCATTCTGATTCTGTGCTGCCTGCAGCAGGGACCGGTACGGACAGGTGTCCTTATGCGGTCCATAGGCGGTATTTCACAGAAGATGCTGACCCAGGCCCTGCGCGGGCTTGAGCGCGACGGCATGGTTCTGCGCATCAGCCACCCGGAAGTACCGCCGCGGGTGGAATACCAGCTTACGGACCTCGGCCGCTCACTCAGTGAACTGGCCAGGACGATGGAGCAGTGGGTCGTTGCGCATTATCCAGAGATCATGGCACACAGGGCGGCGCATGCAGGCGCGGAACAAATGGCAGCCGTGAGCATGAGGCCTTAGCCCGCGTGACGTCAACAATCCGGTCCTAGGGGCTTGCCCCTAGTCTTCGTCTTCGGCACGGATGTGGGCCAGGCCCAGCGACTTCAGCTTGCGGTGCAGGGCCGAGCGCTCCATGCCGATGAAGTTGGCCGTGCGCGAGATATTGCCGCCGAACCGAACGATCTGCGACGACAGGTATTCGCGCTCGAAAACCTCACGGGCGTCGCGCAGCGGCAGGGCGATGATGCGCTCGGGGCGAATGGCACCGGCGACCGCTGATTCAACCACTTCCGACGGCAGCATCTGGGCGGTGATCGGCTCACTGGGCGACCCCGAAGCCAGGATCAGCAGGCGCTCGATATTGTTTCGCAGTTGACGGACATTGCCCGGCCATTCGTGGACCTGGAGCGTCGCCATGGCATCTTCGGAAAGTATGCGCTTGGGCAGGCCCTGCGCCGAGCTGATACGCTCGATGAAGTAGTTGACCAGTTCGGCGATATCACCACGGCGTTCGGACAAACCCGGTACGCGCACCGGCACGACGTTCAGACGGTGGAACAGGTCTTCGCGGAAGCGGCCGGCAGTGATCTCAGAGGCCAGGTCCTTGGAGGTCGAGGAGATGACGCGAACATCGACCTGGACATCCTGGACACCGCCGACACGGACAAAGCGCTGCTCGACCAGGACGCGCAGGATGCGGCTCTGGCTTTCGGGCGGCATGTCGGCCACTTCGTCCAGGAAGAGCGTGCCGCCGTGAGCGCGCTCGAACACGCCGATCTTGCGCGGCTTACCGCCCTCGCCCTCTTCGCCGAACAGTTCGACATCTAGACGTTCCGGCGTCATGCCGGCGGCGGAAATCGGCACAAACTCGCACTTGGCGCGCGGGCTGGCGTCGTGGATCATGCGCGCCACCAGCTCCTTGCCGGAACCGGCGGGGCCAGAGATCATGATGCGCGAATTGGCTGACGCGACCTTGGAAATGGTCGAGCGCAGGAGTTGGGCGGCCGCTGAATTACCGATCAGGCCGTCTGGCACGACCGCCTGGTTGCGCAGACGGCGGTTTTCCCGGCGCAGGCTGGTCAGTTCAAGCGCACGCTGAACAACCATGATCAAGCGCTCTGTCTTGAAAGGCTTTTCGATGAAATCGAAGGCGCCGCGCTTGATGGCGGTCACGGCGGTCTCAATCGTGCCGTGGCCCGAAATCATGATGCACGGAATATCCGGATCGAGTTCATGGATGACCCCCAGCAGTTCCAGCCCGTCGAGGCCTCCGCCCTGCATCCAGATATCGAGCACGCACAGCGACGGCTTGCGCGCCTTGATAGCCCGCAGCGCCGCATTGGAGTCCGCAGCCGTGCGCACGGCATAGCCTTCGTCCTCAAGGATGCCCGCGATGAGTTCGCGAATATCGGCCTCATCGTCAACGACCAGGATGTCAACGCCAGACGACAGTTTCATCATACCCTCATGAGTTTGGCGCCTTGGGCGCCGTCTTGGCTGTCAGCCGGAGCTTTTCCGGCTTGCAAACGCGGCAGGCGCAAGGTCGCGCGCGCACCGCTCAAATGTTCGGCGTCCGACAGGAAGAAGTCGCCGCCGTGGTCTTCCAGAATGCGTTTCACGATCGCCAGGCCCAGCCCCGTGCCCTTTTCACGCGTGGTGACATAGGGTTCGGTCAGCCGGTCGCGATCCTTTTCGGGCAGGCCGATGCCATCATCCTCGACCGTAATGGTCACAAAGTCCGGAGCCTCGGTCATTTCGACCCTGAGATGCCCCGCAGGCCCTTCCGGATTGCCGACCTCTTCGACGCCGCTGTCGCGCAGCAGGCGGGATGAAACGGCCTCGCAAGCGTTCTTGAGGACATTGCCCAGCGCCTGGCTGAGCATACGGCCGTCACAGACGACGTGCAGTTCCGGCAGGGGCTCTATGATGTCGATGGCGATGTCGGCGCGGGCAACGCGCTGGGCGAAGACGGCGGCGCGCACCAGTTCGGGCGCGTCCTCCTCGGAGAAGTTCGGCGCCGGCATGCGGGCGAAGGACGAGAACTCGTCGACCATGCGGCCGATATCGCCGACCTGTCTCACAATGGTATCCGTCAGGCGTTCGAAGGTTTCGCCGTCGGTGGCGATCTGGGCACGGTACTTCTTGCGCAGGCGTTCGGCCGACAGCTGGATGGGCGTCAGCGGGTTCTTGATTTCGTGGGCGATGCGGCGGGCCACATCCCGCCAGGCGGCGTTGCGCTGTGCGGAGATCAGGCGGGTGATGTCGTCGAAGGTCAGAACCGAGCCGCCGGTCTCAAGGCCGGAAACGCGAACGCGGACGCGACGGGTCTCGCCCTTGCGGACCAGGTCGACTTCCTGTTCCTCGACGCGGTGGACCGACACCTTGTCCAGAATCTCAGTAATTTCAGGGGCCAGGTCGCGGATATTGACACCGATGGCGTCGTCCGAGGTTACGCCCAGGAAGCTGGCGGCGTGGCGGTTGATCGCCGATATATGTTCGAAGCTGTCGATGCCGACGATTCCGGCGCTGATCTCCGACAGCACGGTCTCGATGAAGCGGCTGCGGGCCTCCGCTTCCTCACGCGCCGTGCTCAAGGCAAGCTGCTGGCTCTGCAGGTCGGACGTCATGCGGTTGAAGGCGCGCGACAGCACAGCAATGTCTTCGGACTGCTTATGGGTCATGACGCGCGCGTTGAGATCCCCTGAGGCTACCTTGTCGGCTGCCTGCACAAGCCGGGCCACAGGCGTGGCGATGCTTTCCGCCGACGACGTGCCGCCCCATATGGCGCCGATCAGCACCAGCAGAACGACCTCGACATAGGCCATGACGAACACGCCCTGGACCTGGGTCCGATTGCGCGCCGCGTCGTCATAGGCCCTGACGGCGCTTTTGCCGGCTTCCATACGACTGTAGAGCCCCGGCGGAAGCGGCTTTATCCCGTACAGGTAAAGATTCCGCCCGTTGTCGTATCCCTCCAGCTTGTACAGAAACCGCATGGCGTCCGCTGCCGGAATCTGAACCGACTTGGTCTTGTCGTTCACTTCCTGGATGACCTTCACCGGCGGCGCGACATAGGGAAGCGCATCGGGCTGTTCAGCGCGCGCCAGAATCCGGCCACTGTCATCGACAATGTAGATGGCGCTCAACTGTCCGCGCGTATCCAGCGTGCTTTTCAAAGCAATTGAGAAGGCCAGACGGTCGGCAAACAGCGCTCGCGCCCGCTCACCCTGAAGGGCCGCATGGATATAGTCCATCGAGGCGCCGACGGCCTGGTTATTGTCGTCCAGAGCGATAACGCCGATCTGGTAGCCATTCTCAACGGCACTGCGGACCCGCGTTTCGAACCAGGTATCGACGCCGCGATTGATCAACAGAAAGGCTGAGGCCACGACGATGGCCGGCAGGACCGCCGCCATGGAAAACAGGAACACATAGCGCAGGTGAAGACGCGCACCGGCATCCGCCCCGCGGCTTCGCGCCAGCTGGACGACACGCCGGACAACAATATAAAGCAGGCCCAACAGGAGGACGAGGTTCAGGCAGACAAGGATCAGCAGGTACTGGCTGGTCTGGGCGATCGGCGCGGTACCAGGGGTGGCTATGATCAGCCAGATGATAAAGGCTGTCGTCAGCAGCGACGCGCCATAGCCAACCGCCAGCAACAGCCGCTGCGTGCCCGTCGAATGGACGTTACGCAAACTGCGCCACAGGACCTGCCAGGAGTGCTTTCGAGCCGGGGTAGTCAATAGAGGCCGCAACCTAATCCAAAGTGCGTGGCATTTGCGCACTACTGTGTCTGAATATCAACAGGAATGTTGCGCGAATGTGTCAAATTCAGACAGCTATTGCGCGATCAGGCGGAAATCAGGGCCGTTATTTCGCGCATGATGGCCTGCGGATCGTCCATACGGCAGATTCGGCCCTTATCCTGGCGGCGCACGATCGGGTCGGGATGGTAGGCGCCGCCTTCGATATAGCTGCCGAGGTGCTTCTTGAACATTTTCAGCCCCAGTGAAGCACCATAGAAGGCAAGGCTGGCGTGCATATGCTCACACAGGATATCAGCCCACGCCGGCAAGGACATGGAATCCAGAGGGGAATTGTCATTGAGCGCCCGGTCAAGGCCGTGCGCCAGCCATGGCCGACCATAGATGCCGCGGCCAATCATGATGCCGTCGCCTCCCGACTGGGAAAGAGCGGTTCGAGCGCTGTCGATATCGACGATGTCGCCGTTGACGATAACCGGAATGCTGACGGCCGATTTGACGTGCGCCACCGCGCGCCAGTCCGCCTGGCCCTTGTAGAATTGCTGGCGCGTGCGGCCGTGCACGGTCACTGCTGCAACACCCAGGGCTTCCGCCCGGCGCGCCAGTTCGGCGGCATTGTGCGGCGCGTCCCAACCGAGGCGCATCTTGACCGTTACAGGCCGTGAGGTCGCCGACAGCGCCGCCGTCATGATCCTTTCGGCCTGGTCGAGATCGCGCATCAGGGCTGAGCCGCACAGCACGCCTGTGACCTCCTTGGCCGGGCAGCCAAAGTTGAGATCGACGATGTGGGCGCCGGACTGTTCCGCCAGGGCGGCGCCGCGCGCGATATGGACCGGATCGCGGCCGATCAGTTGCACGATCTTCAGGCCGTCGTGGTCGCCCAGTTGCGCCTTGCGTACCACGTCCGGACGGCCGTTTTCGAGTTCAGCACAGGCGACCATCTCAGTGGCGGCATAGGGCGCGCCCAGCTTGTGCGCCATACGGCGGAACGGCAGGTCGGATACGCCGGTCATGGGCGCGATCAGCACCCTGCCCGCCACCTCGACATCGCCTATTTTCAAACCCTTGGCACTCATGACGCCTCCATACACAAAACTGCCGTCGAACACCATGGATCATTGACCCGTGCGGCAAGCACTTCTAAACCCGGCCCAAGAGGCTCCGAAGGAAGATACCATGCCCGACGTCAGACTTGCCGAAACCGATGAAGACATCCGCCGCTGCTTTCCTGTCATGCAACAGCTGCGCCCACACCTGACGAGTGCCGACGAATTGCTGGAACGCGCGCGCCGCCAGATGCGCGACGCCGGCTGGCGCCTGGCCTACACGGAAGGCGATGGACAGGTCGCGGCGTGCGCGGGCTTTCGCGTCCACGAATGGCTGGTGTCAGGCCGCATACTCTATGTCGATGACCTGGTGACGGATGAGAATGCCCGCTCCGGCGGTCACGGCAAGACGCTGCTCGACTGGCTGAAGGACCTGGCCCGCAAGGAGGGCTGCACGCAGTTGCGCCTAGACAGCGGTACGCATCGCCGCCAGGCACACAAGTTCTATTTCCGCGAAGGCCTGACCGTCCAGGCTTTCCATTTCGAGCACGACCTGTGACGGCATTTCACGCCATCATCGTCGCCGGCGGCTCCGGCAGCCGATCGGGCGGCAAGAAGCAGTGGATGATGCTGGCCGGCAAGCCCGTCCTCGACTGGTCTGTCGAGGCCTTTGCCGAAGCCGGCGCCGGCCATATCGTCGTCGTCGTTCCGGCTGAGGACTTCGACACGGCGCGCGCGCGTTACGCTACGGTCGCCGTGGTCACGGTCGGTGGCGCCGACCGTGCGGGCAGCGTCGGCAATGGCCTCGACGCGCTGATGACAATGGCCGACCTCAATGATGTGATCATGATCCACGACGCGGCCCGGCCGTTACTAAAACCACATCATATCAACGCATTGTCCGAAAATCTTGAGAAATCGCGCGCGGCGATCCTGGCCCTGCCGGTGACGGATTCGCTTAAAAAGGGCGACACTGGCGTCATCACCGATGCACCGTCGCGCGACGGCCTGTGGCGCGCCCAGACCCCGCAGGCGTTTCGTCTTGGCGACATCGCCGAAGCCTATTCGACCTGGGACGGCGATATCGCCACCGACGAAGCCATGGTCGCCGCGTCTGCCGGCATCGAGGTCGCTCTGGTCGAAGGGGATCCGCACCTGCACAAACTGACCTACCCCTCCGATTTCGCTCTCCTCGAAGCCTTCATTCAACAGGACAAGCCCACCATGCAAACACGGATCGGCCAGGGTTTCGACGCCCACCGCTGGGGTGATGGCAGCAGCGTGTGGCTGTGCGGGATCGAAATCGCCCACGACAAGACTCTGATCGGCCATAGCGACGCTGACGCTGGCCTGCACGCCCTGACCGATGCCCTACTGGGTGCTGCGGGCCTGGGCGATATCGGTGACCACTTTCCGCCCACCGATCCGCAATGGAAAGGCGCACCCTCTGACCTGTTCCTGAAGCACGCTGTCGATCTGGTCGCGGCCAAGGGCGGCGAGATCGTCAATGTCGACGTGACGCTCATCTGCGAGCGCCCCAAGGTGAAACCGCATCGCGAAGCCATGCGCACACGCCTGTCGGAGATCCTGGGCATCACCATCGACCGCGTCAGCGTCAAGGCAACCACCACCGAAAAGATGGGCTTTACCGGCCGCGAGGAAGGTCTGGCGGCGCAGGCCGTCTGCGCGATCGCGTTTCCTGCCTGATCCTATAAACCCATGGAATTGCTAGGGTTTATTGCGAAGCATTCTCACCATTACGAGGCTTGAAAAGGGTTATTCGCCCGAATATATGCTGGTGGGTGAAGCATTCCCCCGAAACACTACAGATGAGAGGTCTGTCATGGCATTCGAACTTCCCCCCTTGCCCTACGCTGCCGATGCCCTTGAGCCGCACATGTCGGCCAACACCTTCAGCTACCACCATGCCAAGCACCACAAGGCCTATGTCGACAATCTGAACAAGCTGATCGCCGGCACCGAGTTCGAAGGCAAGTCGCTGGTCGAGATCGTCCAGGCTTCGGAAGGCAAGAATCCGGGCGTGTTCAACAACGCTGCCCAGGTGTGGAACCACACCTTCTTCTGGAGCTCGATGAAGAAGGACGGTGGCGGCCTGCCGACCGGCGAGATCGCCGACCGCATCAATAGCGACTTCGGCTCGTTCGAAGCTTTTGCCGAAGCCTTCAAGACCGCCGGCGCCACACAGTTCGGTTCGGGCTGGGCATGGCTGGTCCTCGGTTCCGACGGCAAGCTGAAGGTAACCAAGACGCCGAACGCCGAAACGCCGTTCACCAAGGGTGACAAGCCGCTGCTGACCTGCGACGTCTGGGAGCACGCCTACTATCTCGACTATCAGAACCTGCGCCCCAAATTCCTGGAAGTGTTCCTTGGCAACCTGGCCAACTGGGACTTCGCCAACCAGAACCTGGCCGCGCCGCTGCATCCGGGCGTGTAATCGCGACGGTTATTTGCTAAGAAAAGGCGGTCCAATCGGGCCGCCTTTTTGTTTTGGGGGAAAGATGTCCAACGCCCTGGCTCAGGAACTTGTCGGGTTGCTTAGCTCCCAGGGCAAGCACATCACCACAGTCGAAAGCTGCACCGGCGGCCTGGTGGCGGGCGCCATTACGGCGATTTCCGGCTCATCGGCCGTGTTCGACTATGGCTTTATCACCTACTCCAACACCGCCAAGACGCGTCTGGTCCATGTGCCCCAGGCCCTGCTGGAAACCCACGGCGCTGTCAGTCTGGAAGTGGCGCGCGCCATGGCCGAGGGGGTTTTGCGCGAAGCCGGCGCCGATATCGCGCTCAGCATCACCGGCATTGCAGGCCCTACGGGAGGCTCAGCGGAAAAGCCCGTCGGCATGGTTTGCTTTGGATTGAGCCGCAGCGGTCGCACGGGCGAGATCATCACCGAAGCCAGGGTCGAGCAGTTCGGCGCCATCGGCCGCAAGGCCGTACGCGAAAAGAGCGTGGAACTGGCGCTGAACTGGGCGCTGACCGTACTCAAAAGCTGAAGCTTAGCTGTCCACAGGTGCAGGTAGGCCGGTTATCGCAGGGCAAACATTGGTAAGAAAAAGCTCATACGGCAAACGCATACGCGTGACGCTGCCGATATTTTCCGTCAAATATCCGATAGCTTTAGTTTCCGTCGCGTCTTCTGTCTTGTAGTGCTTTAGCGCCTTGCGAAACACCTGTCGTGCGTCGGTATAGCCGTCATAAGCGAGCTTTGCTTCCGAGCACCCCTTGACCTTGTCACCAGATCCAAAGGCTTCGTTAGCGGCTTTGGCTGACGGGTTTGCAACCGTCATGATGATCTTCATCGAATCTTCAATGGCCTGACCGAATACGCTCTTTTCTTCGGCGGTTGCCATAAGCGGAAGGACAAGCAAGGAGACAAAAAGCAGAGCAATCTGCACCATCACGCCGTCTTCGGATAAAGCGTTTCGGCGCGGCCTTCGAAACAGGCCATCAGCTTGGATACGGCCTTGTCGAAATTGGCCTTGAGGAAACCGGTCAGGAACGGGTTCTTGAATTCAAAATCCATCTTAAGCGAGGCGCGGCAGCCCTTTTCGGCCTCTTCAAATTTCCACTCGCAATTCAATTGCTTGAACGGGCCTTTTAAGAGGGTGATCGAAATAGTGCGATTGTTGGCGTCGCGCGTCACCCGCGTTGAAAAGCGCTCGGACAGGAACTTAAACCCAACCCCCGCCTCCGCGTCAAAGCGCGTCACGCCTTCGGACATCAGAATACGATTGCTCACCCGCATCGAGGTGATCCAGGGGATATAGTCCGGATACTTTTCGACGTCGGCGACCATCTCGAACAGCTTGTCGGCGGCGAACGGCAGCACCCGATCGAAACTGACCTTGGTCATTATTTGGCCTTTGCAGCTCGGGCGGCGCGCAGACGTTCAAAGTCCTCACCGGCGTGGTGCGACGACCGGGTCAGCGGCGACGACGACACCATCAGGAACCCCTTGGCGCGCGCGATGGCTTCATAGGCCTTGAACTCGTCAGGCGTCACGAAGCGGTCGATGGCGGCGTGCTTGCGCGTCGGCTGGAGATACTGGCCGATAGTGATGAAGTCGATGCCGGCCGAGCGCATGTCGTCCATGACCTGCATGACCTCTTCGCGCGTTTCGCCCAGGCCGACCATGATGCCCGACTTGGTGAACTGCTGCGGATCGCGTTCCTTGACGCGCTCGAGAAGGCGCAGGGAGTGATAGTAGCGCGCGCCCGGACGGATCTTGAGATAGTTGCGCGGTACGGTTTCAAGATTGTGGTTGAACACGTCCGGCTTGGCGTCAATGACGATTTCGGCGGCGCCATCCTTGCGCAGGAAGTCCGGGGTCAGGATTTCGACGGTGGTCTTGGGCGATTGCGCGCGAATCTGGCGGATGACCTCGGCAAAGTGCCAGGCGCCGCCGTCAGCCAGGTCGTCACGGTCGACCGAGGTGATAACGACGTGCGACAGCTTCATCAGCGCAACGGTTTCACCAACACGGCGCGGCTCATCGGTGTCCAGCGGTTGCGGCAGGCCGGTCTTGACGTTGCAGAAGGCACAGGCGCGCGTGCAGGTGTCACCCATGATCATGATGGTCGCGTGGTTCTTCGACCAGCACTCGCCGATATTCGGGCACGCAGCCTCTTCGCACACCGTTACCAGCTTGGCGTCGCGGACGATCTTTTGCGTTTCGTTATAGCCGGGCGATCCGGGGGCGCGCACGCGCAGCCATTCGGGTTTCTTCTGGATCGGCGAATCGGGGCGGTTCTGCTTTTCAGGATGACGCAGCTCACGGGGGCTGGCGTCGACGCGGTTTATAAGGGTGACCATGGCTCAACTGCTTGTGCGGGCACACGTCTGCCCCACATCTAATTGGGCGTATTGCCTGAATTTATCAAGTCAAATCCGCTGTTGCGCGACGACATGACGCGTGAAGAAACGTCATGAGAGCATGATGCGTTTTTATCAAACCGCCATCATGCTCTCAGCTTTTGCTTCGTCGCGATATGCCAAAAACCGTTGCACACTTTTTGGCATATCGCTTTTGACTGTCGCTTGCCGGTCATAGCGGGATATCAGAATCTCGGTTATAGATAACGCATGTCTTCGTCCTTCCGATCATGGCTAACCGTCGCCGCGCTGGGCCTTGTCCTGACGGTTGGCGCGTGCTCGAAGCCGGGGCCTGCGGAAAAGCAGCCGGGACAGGCCTTTCTCGACAGCCAGATTCCCCCTGGCCTGTCGCCGCAATACTTTCCGCCGCAAGGCTTTGTCTGGGGCGGCTACCGTAGCGGCTCACTACCTGAAGCGCGCTATGGCGTCGCCTCTCCTCCGGTCAATCCGCGCGCCCAGGTCCTGATCCTAGCCGACGCCGACTATCCGGCGGAGACCTATTTCGAACTGACCAACCAACTGCTCGATGCCGGCTACGGCGTCTGGTTGTTCGAAGTGCCGGGCCAGGGCGGCGCCGGCCAGTATTCCGGCCAGAAACAAGCGGTCTTTACGCGCACCTACCGCGACGGCCAGATGGCGGTCGTCGGCTTCATTCGCGACATCGTGCACCCTTCCGCCGACAAGCCTTTGTTCATCGTCGGCACCGGCTATAGCGCGCTCAACGCCCTGTCCCTGTCGACGACCGCCAAGGACAGGACGCTGGCCGGATTCATCGCCTACGCCCCCTATCTGGGCCAGGACATCAAGGCCGGCACGGAATGGCACAGCACCGATGTCGCGACCGGCTACTGGGACGGCATCGCCCACGCCTGGCGCGCGTCTAATCCGGACCTGCGTTTGCGCGTCAAGAGCCAGCCGTGGCGCGAACAGATGCATAAGGCCTATTCCGACCTCAACAGCCTACACCTGCCGGTCATCTCGCTGACGGCGCCATCCGCGCCTGTGGTCGTCATCGAACCCAGGGACACGACGCAGTCCGCCACCGTTGCGGCCCTGTGTGCGCGCATCTCGCAGTGCCGTGTCGAAACGACCAGCGGCCCGGATACGCTCGGTGAAGACGTCGCTGCCTTTATCCGCAACGCCCGTCCGGCCGCAAAATAGCTGCCGGCTAACCGGGACTTAAACATTCCGTGCGACGATACCGGTTCAAATCGCTACCGGAGACACCATCTTGTCCGTCCTCAACCGCCTGAAGGCGGACATCGCCGGCAATACCGCCATGATTTTCGCCATCTGCCTGCCGGTCGTCCTGGCGGTCGTGGGTGGTGCCATCGACTTCAGCCGTATGACGCAGTTGCGCATGGAGCTTCAGGATGCAGCCGATACGGCCGCTTTGGGGGCCATCGCCGTCAATTCCAGCGGTTACAAGGCCGGCGGCAATATGGGGGGCAATGGCGCGGTGCCAGACGGCGTCACCCAGGCGCTGGCCATCTTCAACAGCAATGCCCGGCCGCACGGCGAACTTACGGGCGTCTCTCCGTCTGCCACCGTCACCAAGACGGGGCAAACCCTGACGGCGAATGTCAGCGTCACCGCCAATTACAAGCCGTTCCTGCTCGGCCTCGTCGGCTTTACCAACATGCCGATCACCGTGAACTCGGTGTCGACGGCCGGGTTGCCGCCCTTTATCAATTTCTACCTGCTGCTCGACAACAGCCCGTCCATGGGCGTCGGCGCCACCACGGCTGACATCAACAAGATGGTCGCCAACACCCCTGACAAATGCGCCTTTGCCTGCCACCAGCTGGACAAGCCCGGCAATGACTACTACGCCAAGGCCAAGGCTCTGGGCGTCACCACGCGCATCGACGTCGTGCGCCAGGCGACGCAGAAAATGATGACGACTGCCAAGGCCAGCCAAACCACGCCCGGCCAGTACAGCATGGCCATCTACCACTTCGGCATGGCGGCCGACGCCATCGACCAAAAGAAACCTGAACCTTATCTCGTCAGCGCCCTGACGACCAATCTCGACACGTCTGCCACCAATGCGGCGGCGATCGACCTGATGACCATCCCCTATCAGAACTACAATTCCGATCGCCAAACTAACTTCAAGTCGATGCTGCAGGGGATGAACAACATTATCCCGGCGTCTGGTGATGGCACCTCGGCCCAAAAGCCCCAACAGGTCCTGTTCATGGTGTCGGACGGCGCCAATGATGGCTACGACTGCGCCTATTCCAACGGCGGTACCTGCCGGCGTATCACGCCGATCGATCCTCAGCAGTGCCACACCATTAAGGCGCGCGGCGTTCGCATCGCGGTCCTGTACACCACCTACCTGCCCCTGCCGACCAACGCCTTCTACAATTCGCACCTGGCCAAATACCAGTCGCAATTGGCGACCGATATGGAATCCTGCGCTTCGCCCGGCCTGTTCTTTGAGGTCAGCCCCAGTGAAGGCATATCCGACGCCATGTCGGCGCTGTTTACCCGTGTCGTGTCGGTGGTGCGCATCAGCAACTAGGCGCGTCGCGATACGATTTATGAACGCAGTTCAAAATAATTAGCCCGAAATAGATTCAGGCCTTTACCGCCCCTTCGGATCAGCTATTATGACCGAATGTTACGACCCATCCCGGTGACGGAGGGCCGTTTGTTCGGGCGGACAGGATCGCGGGCGATGGCTCACGGCGGCCGCTCTCTGAGGGGAGTGCCTGCGCATGAAGCGCGAGCTGGACGCCAAGGCGTTTGAGACACCGCTGTTTGAAGCGCTGGTCCAAGCCAGACACCGTTACGGCGGAACCAAGATCATTATCGAAGATCAGGACCGCAAACCGCTCGACTACAACATGTTCATCGCCGGCAGCTTTGCCCTGTCGCGGCTGCTAGAGCGCCATATCGGCGATGAGAAGCGCGTCGGTTTGATGCTGCCGACCTCCATGGGCGGCGCCCTGTCCTTCTGGGCCATGCACGCGCTCGGACGCGCACCGGTGATGATCAATTTTACCGCCGGCGTAGCCAATATCCGAGCAGCTATCCAGGTTTCGCAAATTAAAACAGTGGTTACGGCCCGGCGCTTCATCGAAAACGCCAAGCTGGAAGAGCTGGTCGAAGCGATGGGCGCCTGTGTCCGCATCGTTTATCTCGACGATATCCGCAAGGAAATTACCCTGGCCGACAAGGTCTATGCCTTTGTCGCCTCCAAGCTGCCGCGGATGTTCGCCAAGAAGGCCACACCGGACGATATCGGCGTCATCCTGTTCACCTCGGGCAGCTTCGGCAGCCCGCGAGGTGTCGTCCTCAGCCAGCGCAACCTGGTTGCCAACTGCCGCCAGATCGCGGCGCATATTGCGCTCAAGCCGGAATGGGTCGCTTTCAACCCAATGCCGATATTTCATTCGCTGGGCCTGACCGGCGGCGTTATCCTGCCGCTTCTTGCCGGCCTGCGCAGCTTCCAATACCCATCGCCCCTGCACGTCAAGCAGATCCCGCCGCTGCTGCGCGAATCGAAGGCGTCGCTTTTGTTCGCGACCGACACCTTCATCAACCAGTATGCCCGCCAGGCCGAGCCCGATGATTTCAAGACCTTGGAGTTCGTCGTCTGCGGCGCCGAAAAAGTGCGCAACGAGACGCACGAGCTGTTCAAGACCCAATTCGGCGGCGTGCCGATCCTGGAGGGCTATGGCGTGACCGAATGCTCGCCAGTGGTCGCCGTCAACTATCCCGACGACAACCACTTCGGCACGGTCGGCCCGGTCCTGCCCGGCATCGAAACGCGCCTCGACCCGGTCGAGGGTATCAAAGAAGGCGGACGTCTTTTTGTCAAAGGCCCCAACGTGATGGCCGGATATATTAATCCAGAAACTCCGGATATTATCGAAGCGCCGAAAGACGGCTGGCATGACACCGGCGATATCGTCACCTTTGATGACTCGGGCTTCATCAAGATTCTCGGCCGCGCCAAGCGCTTCGCCAAGATCGCGGGCGAAATGGTGTCACTGACCGCCGTCGAGCGCCTGGCCGAAGAGGTCTGGCCCGACAACCGCCACGCCGTCGTGGCCGTCGCCGATGACAAGAAGGGCGAGCGCCTGGTGCTGTTCACAGACAATTCCGATGCTGAGATGAGCCGCCTGGCCACTTGGGCCAAGGAAAACGGCACACCCTCATTGGCCGTCCCCAAAAAGATCCTGAAGGTCGAAGCCGTTCCTGTCCTGGGCTCCGGCAAGACCGACTATGTCGCCCTTCAGAAGCTGGCCGAGGTTGAGTTGCAGGCCGCATAGCGGTCTGCGGCAATCACGCATATTGACAGCTTAGCGGCGGCAACGTAAGCGCGGGACATGGCCGTAATGACGTACAGAGCAGCGAAGGCGGAGGTCCGTTTCTGGGCCTGCTTCGCCGTGGTCATGGCCCTGCTCTGCCCCTTCCTGTTCCCGGTCCAGGTGTCGGCGCAAGCCATGTCTGGCTTTATGTTATGCGTGGAACAGGTCAACGCGCCGGCCGTTGCCGACACTGTGGCCGCGCAAAAGATCGCCAACGCTTCCAAGACCAAAGGCTATCAGGGCCTGAAATGCGCCGACTGTGTCCTGGCCTCGCTGACCGCGATCGCCACACCGTCACCGCAAATCGTTCCGGTCGTCTACGTCACCGAGTATGTCAGTCTGACGCCGGCAGCCAATGCTACCACCGTCCGCGCCCGCGCGCCGCCGCGCCCGCATTCCTGCGGCCCACCGTCCGAAATCTGAAGTCCCTCGCCCGCGCAGGATGTGATCCCGCGCGCCTGACTGCTTTCTGATTTTCGGTTCTCCCATGTCCAAAATGTCTACCCGCACCTTCGTTGGCGCCCTGCTCGTCACAGCCTCCGTCCTGCCCTTCATTCCTTTTTCCGCCGATGCAGGGGAAGTAGACGATCCGTCGACCGTCATCGTCACCGCCCGCCCCGATCCGCTCGACCCACCCGCCGTTAAATCGACCCGCGCGCGCCTGTCGCGTACGCCTGGCGCCGTCGCAGTGGTGGCGCGTGAAAACTTCGACAACAGCTATGCCTTGGGCCTGTTCGATACGCTGAAAGACGTCTCTGGTGTTTTCGCACAAAAGAAATCAGGCGAGGACGGCCGCTTTTCGATCCGCGGCTCGGGCATCGGCAATTCGGCCCACAATCGCGGCTCGTGGCTGGCGATCGACTGCATCCCGGTCAACCAGGCCGACGGCTCGGGCGATTTTCAGGAGATGGACCCGCTCAGCGTCCGCTATATCGAGGTCTATAAGGGCGGCAACGCCCTGCGCTTCGGCGGCGCGCAACTGGGCGGCGCGGTCAACTACGTCACACCCTCGGGCCACAATGCCGGCTATCGCAGCCAGTTGCGCGTCGAAGGCGGTTCGTTCGGCACCCTGCGCGGTCACGCGGCCTATGCGGACGTCATCGGCGACTACGATCTCTATCTGTCGGCGACCGTTACCAAAGCCGACGGCTGGCGCGACAACACGGCCCAGGAAGCCCGCCGCGTCACCGCCAATATCGGCCGCAGCTTCGGCGAAGGCCGCTCCGTCCGCCTGATCGTCCAGGCCAACGATGTCGAGCAAGGCATTGCCGGTGGTTTGACGTTGAATGAGGCGCTGAACACGCCGACCATTACCGCCGCTGCCAACTACCCGGCCCTGCACTATGGCCGCAACATGCAATCCGTCCGCGCCACCACTCAGGCCGACTGGAAGCTGAACGATAACTGGCAGTTACAGGTTGGCGTTTATGCGGCGTGGAAGGAACTGATCCACCCGATCTCAATCTACATCGACTACACCTATCAGAATTACGGCGCCTTCGCCCGTCTCGATGGCAAGGGCACCTTTGCCGGCCGCCCTGCCGATGTCTTCGCCGGCATCAACTATCGCGCCGGCCTGACCGACGCCAACGTCTTCGTCAACGCGAACGGCCAGCCCGGCAACCTGACCGGCCAGTCCCGCCAGAATGCTCAAAGCATCGATCTGTTCGGCGAAGGCCGCGTTTTCGTCACCGATAAGCTGGCAGTCGTCGCCGGCGGGTCCTATGGCTGGACCGAGCGCGACTACAGCAACCTGCTCAACCACGCCAACGACAAGAAAGCCGATTTCGACTGGTTTGCGCCGCGCATCGGCCTGCTGTGGCAGAACGAACAGGGCCATCAGTGGTTCGCCAATATCACGCGCTCGATCGAGGCGCCGACCTATGGCGCCCTCGTCCAGACGCCGCTGCCGCAATTCACGCCGGTCGATCTGCAGAAGGCCACCACCGTCGAGGCTGGCCTGCGCGGCCGCAATGCCAGCCTGGCGTGGGATGTGGCGGCCTATCGCTCGGCGATTACTGGCGAGATGCTGAACTTCATCGTCACGCCGGATGTGCCGGCCGCGACCTTCAATGCCGAAAAGACCATCCACCAGGGCCTCGAAGCCGCGCTCGACTGGTCGTTCGCCAAGGTCGGTCCGTGGAGCTACAGTCTCCGCCAGACCTACACCTGGTCGGACTTCCATTTCGATGGCGACAAGACCTATGGCGATGCCCGCCTGCCCGTCATCCCGGAGCACTATTATCGCGCCAGCCTGACGGCTTCGGCAGGCGGCTGGCGCATCACACCGGCGGTTGAGTGGACGCCGTCTGACGTCTGGGTCGACTATACCAACACTACCAAGGCGCCAGGCTACACCGTCTGGAACCTCAGCCTGTCCAAGCGCTTTGGCTACAATATCGAAGTCTATGCCGATGCCCGCAATCTCGCCGACACGCGCTACGTGTCGAACGTCAACGCGCTGACCAACTTCGCTTCGGTGGCCGCATCGTCGCGCAAGGTCTTCTGGCCGGGCGAAGGCCGCGCGCTGTTTGTCGGCATTCGTCTGACGGGGAAATAGGCCATGAACGACCCCGACATTAAGCTTTCTGGGGACGCCGCCAGGCGGCGCATCATCGACTATCGCATGATCTGGCGCTGGCATTTCTACGCTGGGCTCGTCTGCATCCCGTTCATCGTCCTGCTAGCCGTCACGGGGAGTTGTTACCTGTTCAAGCCGCAGATCGAAGCGGCCCTGGATGCGCGTTACGACAATCTGCCGTTCGAAGGCGCCCCAAAGCCCGTCAGCGAGCAGATATTCAATGCCATGCACGCCCTGCATGGCGCCGAGTTGAAGCAGGTCGAACTGCGCACCAATCCGCACGATGCGCTGCGCGTCGTCATGAACGACGGCGGCGAGTTGTGGCGCGTCTATATCCACCCCCAGACGCTCGATGTCCTGAAAGTCCAGGCCGAAGACCAGCGCTTCATGGCCATCATCAAGAACATCCACGGCGAGCTGACCCTCGGCCGCTTCGGCGAAACCATCGTCGAGTTGGCGGCGTGCTGGGCCATCGTCATGATCGCTACCGGCCTTTACCTGTGGTGGCCGCGCAATGCGACAGGCCCGGCCGGCCTGCTTTATCCGCGCCTCAAAATGGGTAAGCGCATCTTCTGGCGCGACCTGCACGCCGTCACCGGCATCTGGATCTCATTTTTCGCGCTGTTTCTGCTGCTGTCCGGTCTGCCATGGACCTCGGTCTGGGGCGGCGCGTTTCGGGCTGTGGTCGCCGCGACCAAGCCCGCCACCGCCAAGGCCGAATGGACCGCCGGCCGCGCAAGTGAGGCCAAGGCTCTGAAGGACGAGCACGCCCACCACGACCAGGGCGCGCTCATGAGCCACAATATGGGCATCAACCTGACGGGCATCGATGCCCTGGCGCCGCGCGTCCTTAAGCTCGATCTGCCCGCACCGGTTCTGCTCAAACCCGTCAAGGACACAACCTGGCAGGCGACCTCAGGCACGCAGAATCTGACCGCGCGCTTTACCGTCACCTACGATGCCGCCACCGGCAAGGAGACCAAACGCGAGACCTTCGGTGACAAGGCGCTGGTCGATCGCGTCGTCGCCACCGGCATTTCCGCCCACGAAGGCCACCTGTTCGGCTGGGTCAATCAGTTGCTGGGCCTGCTCACCGCCATCGGCCTCGTGACCCTGTGCGTCAGCGCGGTTATCATGTGGTGGCAGCGCCGTCCGAGCGACGCACTCGGTGCCCCGGCGCTCCTGCCCGATGAGCGCCTCGGCGCCGGCCTGGCCGTGCTGATCATCGCACTTGCCATCTTCCTGCCGGTGCTCGGCATCAGCCTGATCGCCGTCGCGCTCACCGAACACCTGATCCTGAGACGTGTCCCGGCAACACGTGAATGGCTGGGACTCAAAGGTTAATTGCCAACCACAAGCCAAATTTTAATTGCAAAATGCAATTTATAATTCGAAGTAAAACAAAAGCCCAGTCGTAAGACCGGGCTTTTGAAGGCAAAGAGCTGGGGCCGCAGGCCCCAGACCCCGATACATTACAGGTTGATCATGCGGCCGTCGGCGTCCAAAGACGCCTCGAGGATGGCTTCCGACATGGTCGGGTGCGGGAAGACCGTACCTTGCAGGTCCTCTTCCGTCGCTTCCATGGTGATCGCCAGGCAGAAGCCCTGGATCATCTCGGTCACGTTTGAGCCGATCATGTGCGCCCCTAGAAGCGCGCCCGTCTTCTTGTCGAAGATGACCTTCACGAAACCGCCCGATTCACCAGCGGCAATTGCCTTGCCATTGGCCTTGAACGGGAAGCGGCCGATCTTGACGTCCAGCCCCTTCTCTTTCGCGCCCTGCTCGGTGATACCGACGCTGGCCACTTCCGGAGTCGCATAGGTACAGCCCGGGATCGGCGGGTTCAGGTTCGACAGCTTCTTGCCGGCCATATAGTCGACGGCATGAATGGCTTCGTGCGAAGCCTTGTGCGCCAGCCAGGGCGGTCCGGCGCAGTCGCCGATCGCGTAAAGCCCCTTCACATTGGTCTTGCCGTGGCTGTCATTCTTGATGTGACCGCGGTCCAGCTCGACACCCAGCTTGTCCAAGCCAAGGTTTTCGGTGTTGGCAACGATACCGACGGCGACGATGCAGCCCTCGGCCTCCAGCACTTCGGCCTTGCCGCCGGCTTCGACCGACACCTTCACGCCACCGCCGGCCTTTTCGACCTTGGTGACCTTGGCGCCGACGCGGAACTTGATGCCGCGCTTTTCGAACGCCTTGTGGGCTTCGGCCGACACTTCCTTGTCCTCGACCGGCAGGATGCGATCTAGCGCTTCGACAACAACAACTTCAGCACCGAGCGAACGGTAGAAGCTGGCAAATTCGATACCGATGGCGCCCGAGCCGATGACGACCAGCGACTTCGGCATCTTCTTGGGCGACAAGGCGTTGCGGTAGGTCCAGATCGCCTCGCCGTCCGAAACCGCGCCGATCGCCGGGATTTCCCGCGCACGGGCGCCGACGGCCAGCATGACGTTCTT
This sequence comes from Asticcacaulis sp. P4_H10, assembly GCF_056400965.1. Classification (NCBI taxonomy): domain Bacteria; kingdom Pseudomonadati; phylum Pseudomonadota; class Alphaproteobacteria; order Caulobacterales; family Caulobacteraceae; genus Asticcacaulis; species Asticcacaulis sp. P4_H10. Next base: position 256,023 of record NZ_JBFUKH010000008.1, read on the forward strand.
GGGCTCTAGCACCTGTTCGCCGCCGGCAGTCAGCTTCACCTTGACCTTCGGTGCATCCTTGCCGGGCTCAAGCGTCGCGAAACCTTCGATGACGTCGATCTTGTTTTTCTTCATCAGATAGCCGACGCCGCCATTCAATTGCTTGGCGACGGCGCGCGACCGGGCGATGACCTTTTCAAAGTCGAAGCCAGGCTTTTCACCGGTCAGGCCGTAATCGGCCAGGTGGTTGATCTTGTCGAAGACTTCCGCCGACTTCAGCAGCGCCTTGGTGGGGATACAGCCCCAGTTCAGGCAGATGCCGCCCAGCAGTTCACGCTCGACGATGGCGACCTTGAAGCCGTTCTGAGCGGCGCGGATCGCGCCCTCATAACCGCCAGGGCCGGAACCGATAACTACGAGATCATAAGCCATGTTATCAGTCCCCTACGCTAACATCTTAATCGGGTCTTCGATCAGCGGCTTGAAGGCGCTGATAAACTTGGCGCCAATCGAGCCGTCGACGACGCGGTGGTCGCAGGTCAGCGTGACCGACATGACCGTGGCGATCGCCAGCTGGCCGTTCTTGACGACCGGGCGCGGCTCACCAGCACCGACCGACATGATGCAGCCCTGCGGCTCGTTCAAGATCGAGGTGAAGGTCTTGATGCCGAACATGCCCAGGTTGGACACCGAGAAGGTGCCACCCTGGAACTCTTCCGGCTTCAGCTTGCGGTCGCGGGCCCGTTGCGCCAGGTCCTTCATCTCGGTCGAGATTTCGGCCAGGGTCTTCAGTTCCGCCTTGCGTACGATTGGGGTGATCAGGCCGCCGTCGATGGCCACGGCCACCGCGATGTCGGCATTCTTATGGAGCGCAATGCCTTCGGGCGTATATGAGGCATTCGCCTCAGGTACAGCTTTAAGTGCCAGCGCTACTGCCTTGATAATCATGTCGTTTACCGACACCTTCACACCGCGCGACTCAAGCGCCGTATTGATCTTCGACCGCGCAGCCAGCAGACTGTCGAGTTCGATGTCGACCGTCAGCGGGAAGTGCGGGATGTCGCGGAACGACTCGGTCATGCGACGAGCGATGACCTTGCGCATGCCGTCGAGCGGGATCAGGTCGTAGGAACCGGCAGGAATGCCCATCTGTTCCAGCGACTGAACCTTGCGCGGCTCTGCAGCCGGTGCCGAAGCGCCACCGGCGGCGGACGTCTTGCCTGCGCCGGACTGTTGCGCAGCCTCGATGTCGCGCTTGATGATCCGGCCGTGCGGGCCGGAACCCTTGATGGCCTTCAGGTCGATATTGTTGATTGCCGCGAGACGACGCGCCAGCGGCGAAGCCGCAACCCGTGCACCCGACGCTGCAGCGGCAGGCGCCGGAGCGGCAGCGGATGCCGCAGCAGCCGGAGCCGGCTTGGCAGCTTCAGCCTTCGGGGCTTCGGCAGCAGGCGCAGCAGCAGCTTTAGGAGCGGGTGCCGAAGCACCACCGGCCAGACGCGCGATCGGCGTATTGACCTTCACGCCTTCGGTGCCGGCTTCGACCAGAATGGCCTCGACCTTGCCTTCGTCCACGGCTTCCACTTCCATGGTCGCCTTGTCGGTTTCGATTTCAGCGATCACCTGACCGGCGGTGATCTCATCACCGACCTTCACGTGCCACTTGGCCAGAATGCCCTCTTCCATAGTCGGAGACAGGGCAGGCATCAAAATGTCAGTCATTTCAAATATGTCCCTGAATTAGCTACGGTAAGTCACGGCCTTGACGGCCTTGACGATCTTTTCGACGCTCGGCACCGTCAGTGCTTCCAGATTGGCAGCGTAAGGCATCGGGACGTCTTCCTGGTGGACGCGCAGCGGCGGCGCATCGAGATCGTCGAAGGCTTCGGCAACGACGCGGGCGGCGACTTCGGCGCCGATGCCGCAGGGGCCCCAGCCCTCTTCCACCGTCACCAGACGGTTGGTCTTGCGGACCGAGGTCAGGATGGTTTCGGTGTCGAGCGGGCGCAGCGTCCGCAGATTGATGACTTCGACGTCGATGCCTTCAGCCGCCAGTTGCTCGGCAGCTTTGAGCGCAAAACCGACCATGCGCGAGTGCGCCGTGATCGTCACGTCAACGCCTTCGCGCTGGACCTTAGCCTTGCCGATCGGCAGGACGAAGTCTTCTACATCGGGGATATCGAACTCCAGGCCGTACATCATCTCGTGTTCGAGGAAGACGATCGGGTTCGGATCGCGGATCGCCGCCTTCATCAGGCCCTTGGCGTCAGCCGCGTCATAAGGTGCCACGACCTTAAGGCCTGGGACGTTGGCGTACCATGCCGAATAGTCCTGGCTGTGCTGGGCGCCGACGCGCGAAGCTGCACCGTTCGGACCACGGAACACGATCGACGACTTGATCTGACCACCGGACATATACAGCGTCTTGGCCGAGGAGTTCAGGATGTGGTCGATCGCCTGCATGGCGAAGTTGAACGTCATGAACTCGATGATCGGCTTCAGGCCGGCCATGGCCGCGCCCGAACCGATACCGGCAAAGCCCATTTCGGTGATCGGCGTGTCGATGACGCGGCGTTCGCCGAACTCTTCCAGCAGGCCGCGCGAGACCTTGTAGGCGCCCTGGTACTGGGCGACTTCCTCGCCCATCAGGAAGACCTTGTCGTCGCGGCGCATTTCTTCGGCCATGGCGTCGCGCAGCGCGTCGCGGACCGTGATCTTGACCATCGGCGTGCCGGCGGGAACTTCCGGATCGTTGGCAGGCTTGGCCTGAACCGGTGCAGCAGCAGCGGCCGGAGCCGCTTCCGCCTTAGGGGCCTCGGCTTCAGGCGCGGCTTGCGCAGGGGCAGCAGACGCCGAAGCGCCGCCTTCGAGACGGGCGATTGGCGTATTGACCTTGACGCCTTCGGTGCCGGCTTCGACCAGGATGGCCTCGACCTTGCCTTCGTCGACAGCTTCGACTTCCATCGTCGCCTTGTCAGTTTCGATCTCGGCGATCACCTGACCGGCGGAAACTTCATCGCCCGGCTTGATGTGCCACTTGGCGAGGGTGCCCTCTTCCATCGTCGGAGAGAGCGCGGGCATAAGAATATCGGTCATGTAAATTACGCCTCGAGATAAACGTCGGTGTACAGTTCGGACGGATCGGGTTCAGGCGAGGCCTGGGCGAACTCGACGGCTTCCAGCACGATGGCCTTGATCTCGGCGTCGATCGCCTTGATCTCGTCTTCGGCAACGCCCGACTGCTGCAGCATCGTCTTGATGTGGTCGATCGGATCGCGGGTCGTCTTGACCTCGTCGACCTCTTCCTTCGAGCGGTACTTGGCCGGATCGGACATCGAGTGGCCGCGGTAGCGGTAGGTCTTCATCTCGAGGATGTAGGGGCCCTTGCCCGAACGGGCGTGCTCGGCAGCGCGTTCGGCCGCTTCCTTGACGGCGAACACGTCCATGCCGTCAACGGTTTCGCCCGGAATGCCAAACGAAGCGCCGCGCTGCGACAGGTTGACGGTCGCCGAAGCGCGCGCCAGCGACGTGCCCATGGCGTATTCGTTGTTTTCGATCACGTACACGACCGGCAGCTTCCACAGCTGGGCCATGTTGAAGCTTTCATAGACCTGGCCCTGGTTGGCCGCGCCGTCACCGAAGTAGGTGAAGGAGACATTGCCGTTCTGCTTGTAGAAGTCGGCGAAGGCCAGGCCGGTGCCGAGCGAAACTTGCGCGCCCACAATGCCGTGGCCGCCGAAGAAGCCGGTCTCGATGTCGAACATGTGCATCGACCCGCCCTTGCCGCGCGACGACCCGCCGGAACGGCCAGTCAGTTCGGCCATGACGGCGTTGGGGTCCATGCCGGCGGCCAGCATGTGGCCGTGGTCACGATAACCGGTGATGACCTGGTCGCCATCCTTGGAGGCGGCCTCCATACCGACGGCGACGGCCTCCTGACCGATATACAGGTGGCAAAAGCCACCGATCAGGCCCATGCCGTACAACTGTCCCGCGCGCTCTTCAAAGCGGCGGATCAGCACCATCTCACGATAATATTTCAGCAGTTCGTCTTTGGATACATTGCTCAGCTTAGAGTCGCTGGTCTTAGCGTCTTTTTGGGCGGCACGCGCCATGGACACCTCCTCAAGTGTTTGGGCCGTTATGGGGAGATTCGGCCTCAAGTACAGGCGCGCAAAAAGGCGGCGCCGAAGCCCTCTTCTAACTGACGCACACCCCCTCTGAAGTGGACACCAGGTGCGCGGACGCGCAAAGGCCTCTTCCCTTTATGAGAAGCCTGCGTTCGCGTAAAGTGCTATTAGGGGATCAGGAATTGGTGCCGGAAGGCGTATTGTAACGAATTACATAGGCATGCGGCTCGGTCAGGCCCAGCAGGACGCGAGCGCGTTCCTGAAGAAGATCCTTGGATAGATTGTCGGTACGCAGGTATTTGGCGCGCGCCTCAAGGTCTTCACGCTCGGACTGAAGCTTAGCGAGCTGTTGCTCTTTCACGACCAAGTCACGGTCGCGAGATTCCTGAGAAAAGAAACCCTTGTCGCCAGTCAGATACTGGACGCAGACATAGGTCAATACAAGTGCGATAAGTGCAGTAGGCAAGTAAGGCCTCAATCGGTCAAACACTCTATTTCGCTCCTTCTGGAACTGTATACGCAACTTTCCTGTCCGTTTTCCGCCATCTAGGTTAACAAACTGTTGCTGAACATGTCGGGGAAATGAGAAAAATTTATCAAATCCGCGACTTGGCGCTTTGGGTCAATCACGTCGTTTTTATCAGGAGTGTCAAAAAACGGGATTTTGACAGCGTTTACGCGACGGCTTCGAGGCGGGCGCCGCTCTGCCGGAGGCGATGGACGTCGCGGATCGGCGGTGCGCCAAACAGGCGGCGATAGTCGCGGCTAAACTGCGACGGGCTGTCATAGCCGGTGTGAAAGGCGGCAGACGCCGCATCCATGGCGCCGGCATAGATCAGCCTTTGCGCTTCCTGCAGCCGGAGCCGTTTCTGGTATTGCAGCGGCGTCAGCGCCGTCACGGCCTTGAAATGAGCATGCAACGACGACGGGCTCATGCCGGCGGCCGCCGCGACGGTTGCGATGGCAAACGGCTCGCGGAAGTTGTGGGTAATCCAGGTGATGGCCGCGCCGATCCGCCGCAAACGGGAATCGGCAAAGGCGATGTGGCGCAGGCCTTCGGCGTGGCCCGACAGGATCAGCCGGTAGAGCAGCTCGCGGACGGCCAGCGGCGCCAGGATCTTCGCGGTCGATGGCGCATCGAGAAGCTTTACCAGCCGCGTTGTCGCGTCGATGACCTCCTGTTCGCACCGGCCAATCGCCAGCCCGCGCCCGTCATGATCGGAAGACGGCTTGGCGACGCCGGCGTCCTTCAACATTTCCGCCAGCATGATCGGATCGAGATCGACGCGCAGGCACAGATAGGGCGCGTCCGGCGTGGCCTCAATGACCTCGCCGCTCAAAGGCAGATCGACGGCGATGGTCAGGTGCTGGCCGGGCGAATAGGTGAAACCCTCGCCTTCCAGCCGGACGGTCTTGCTGCCTTGCGCGACGATGCACAAAGCCGGCACGTGCACGACGTGGATAGGCTGGGTGCGGGTGTCGCTGCGGATGACATAGATGCCGTTGATGGCGGTTTCCAGCATGCCTTCGGCGTGGGCATGGCGGCGCATAGCTTCGGCAAGGTCTGTGGTGTCGGTCACGGTCGTCTCTTCGGTTTCGGACAATCGATCTACAGCATATTTGCGCCTTTGTCGTGGTTGTGAGGATCACATTTGGAGGATCGTGCAATCATCATGGATGATCGACCTACCGCCTCACGCCTGCCCTCGCCTATTTTCCAGCCTGTACCGCAGCCACTCCCCGGCTGCCTTCGACAGGAGATTTTGAAATGGAAAATGTAGCAGGCAAGGTCGTCGCCATTACGGGCGCCAGCAGCGGTATCGGCGAAGCCACCGCACGCGTTCTGGCCGCCAGGGGCGCCAAGGTGATGCTGGGTGCACGGCGCACTGATCGTCTGGAAGCGCTGGTGGCAGAAATCACTGCCGCTGGCGGTCAGGCGCATTTCGCCGCTTTGGATGTCACCAAGCGCGATGACGTCTCGGCCTTTGTGGCAGCAGCCGTTGAACGCTTTGGCCGGCTGGATGTGCTGGTCAATAATGCCGGCCTGATGCCGTTGTCGGCCATGGAAGCGCTGAAGGTCGATGAGTGGGACCGCATGGTCGACGTCAACATCAAGGGCGTCATGTACGGCATCGCCGCGGCCCTGCCGGTCATGAAGGCCCAGAACGAAGGCCAAATCATTAGTGTGTCTTCTATCGCCGCCTACAATACCTATCCGACGGCGGCGGTCTATTGCGGCACCAAGTTCGCCGTCCGCGCCATTTCGGATGGCCTGCGTCAGGAATCGACCTTCCTGCGCGTGACGACCGTCGCGCCTGGCGTCACAACATCTGAACTGGCCGGGACGATCACCGATCCAGCGTCGCAGGAATTCATGAAGGAATTCCGCGCGATAGCGCTGCCGGCTGAAGCGATTGCCAATGCGATTGCCTATGCGATCAGCCAGCCGAAGGATGTCGATGTCAGTGAGATTATCGTGCGGCCGACCGCAAGTCCGTACTAAAATTGATGGGGTGTGGGGTCCGCGACCCCACAGACTTTCCCTGATATCAAAGTAAAAGCCTGGCCCCAAAGAGGCCAGGCTTTTACTTTGATTTTAGAAGACTTGGGGGCACAGCCCCCAAACCCCATAAGTTTAGCAGCGGATGACGCCGACGCCGGCATAGACCGCTTCATCGTCCAGCATCGCTTCGATGCGCAGCAGTTGGTTGTACTTCGCCGTCCGGTCCGAACGCGCCAGCGAGCCCGTCTTGATCTGACCGCAGTTCAGCGCCACCGCCAGGTCGGCAATCGTCGAATCTTCGGTTTCACCCGAACGGTGCGACATCACGCTGGTGTAGCCGGCACGGTGCGCCATATCGACGGCGTCAAGCGTTTCCGACAGCGTGCCGATCTGGTTGACCTTGACCAGGATCGAGTTGGCCATGCCTTCGACAATGCCGGTTTCCAGGCGGTCGGGGTTGGTCACGAACAGATCGTCGCCGACCAGCTGGATACGGTCACCCAGGGCTTCGGTCAGCAGCTTCCAGCCTTCGTAATCGTCCTCGGCCATGCCGTCTTCGATCGAGCAGATCGGGAACTTGTCAGCCAGGCCAACCAGATAGTCGACCATTTCGGCCGGCGTAAGGACCTTGCCCTCGCCTTCCAGATTGTACTTGCCGTCCTTGAAGAACTCGGTCGAAGCCACGTCCAGCGCCAGCCAGAAGTCCGAACCGGCCTTATAGCCGGCTTGCTCGCCCGCCTTCATGATAAAGGTCAGCGCGTCTTCGGCCGAAGCCAGGTTCGGCGCGAAGCCGCCTTCGTCGCCGACATTGGTGTTGTGACCGGCGGCCTTCAGGCCCTTCTTCAGCGCGTGGAAGATTTCTGCGCCCATGCGCAGGGCTTCGGCAAACGTTTCGGCACCGGCCGGAACGATCATGAATTCCTGGATGTCGATCGGATTGTCGGCGTGCGCGCCGCCATTGATGATGTTCATCAACGGCACGGGCAGGACGCGCGATTGCAGACCACCGACGTACTTGTAGAGCGGCAGGTTGACGGACTGGGCGGCAGCGCGCGCCACGGCCAGCGAAACGCCGAGGATGGCGTTGGCGCCCAGGCGCGACTTATTCGGTGTGCCATCCAGGTTGATCAGGGCCTGGTCGAGACGGCGCTGGTCCAGCGCTTCGAAACCGTTGATCGCTTCGAAGATTTCGCCATTGACCGCGTCAACAGCCTGGCGAACGCCTTTGCCACCATAGCGCTTCGGGTCATTGTCGCGCTTTTCAGCAGCTTCGTGCGCGCCGGTAGAAGCACCCGACGGCACAGCGGCGCGGCCAAAGCTGCCGTCATCGAGGGTCACGTCGACTTCGACGGTCGGATTGCCACGCGAATCGAGGATTTCACGGGCGACGATATCGATGATTTCGGGCATGAAGGACGTCCTGCAATATGGGAGGGGAAGGAAAGTTCGCGCCCCCTTAGCAAGGCTCATCCCTAAAGACAAGCGCGACAGGCCCAAGCAGGAAAAGCGCCGCCTGCGTTAGCTGACGCTTAGGTGTCGGATATTGTTATAACGACGGCGAAAACAATAAATTTTCCGATTCTAGCGCCAGCCGTTTTGGCCATGTCGATGCGTCCGCCTTGTTCGACGATATCGGCAATCATCCCTGAATATTTGCCTCTCGGATCAGGATCGAGCGAACTTCCAACAACTCGACACTTAAGGTGGCCATCACCGCTGATGAGCTGGCATCGCAAATCAACCCGACCTTCGGGGTCGGTGTCCGTAGGGAGCTCAAGTCGAGTCATGTCAAACAACTCGGCCCAAACTAAATTCTTCGACTGAATATCGGCAGCACGGGATGGTGCAGCCTGAAATATCAGGCCGGATAGCAACACTATGATCGCCAGCACGCGCTCCATAAGTCCTCATGTCCGACTAAGAGCGGCCAGGATATCATCGGCTGTGCTGAACACAAAATCCGGCCGCTCGGCCTCAAGCCGTTCCGGCGCGGCATAACCCCATCTGACGGCGCCCGCGGCGATGCCGCATTCACGCGCGGCTTCGATATCGCGGACCTCATCGCCGACCGAAAGCGTCTCTGAGGGGCCTACACCCGCTGCCTTCATGGCGCCGCGAAACTTCGCCGCCTTACCGAACAGTGACGCCCCGCACTCATAGTGACGAATATTCGCCGCCGAAGGGCCGAGGACCTTTTCGACATTTTCCCGGCTGTTTGACGTCACGACCGCTATGACGACATCGCGACGGGAAAGTTCATCCAGCACATCGGCTATTCCGTCAAACAGCTTAATTTTGTCGAGATTTTCGCCTTGCATGGCCTTGGCGTGTGCCCCGATCACCGGCACCTTCCACATCGGCACGTCCAAGGCTCTGAGCAGTTCCCTGTTGTCCATGCGCCGCAAGACTTCAATGTTCGAGCGGGCGAGCTTCCTGAACTTGAAGCGTTCGGCGAGGATGTCGAAGACGTCGAGAAACCACGGAAACGAATCGGCCAGCGTGCCGTCGAAATCGAAAATCACCAGTTTGTACGTCACAGCCCCTCATCCTTCGGCATTGCGCCCTTATGCGCCTTCGCAAAACATGCGGATACAAGGAGTTGCCGATGAATGAAACCGAAACATTTGCGCATGACGACCGTATCCAGCACACCGAAAAGGGCTTGGGAACAGTCGTCACTGCCCCTGAACGCGAAGAGATCGACATCCAGGTCGAAGGCTCGACCGATATCGGTCCGGACAGTGTCTTTGTGAAATGGGACGATGACCGCTTCCCCGTCGAAGCCGTACCGCGCTCGCAGCTGGAAAAGGTGCCGGACGCAGCCGCCGCCATATCCACCGGATTCTGAAACAAAAACGCGGGCTGCACGGCCCGCGTTTCCGGTTAGTTTGCCGAAGGAAGCGGTATCCGTCCCGCCGGATCGACCGCCTTGCCGTTCTCATAAAGGCCAATATGGGTGTGAGGCCCGGTGGAACGGCCGGTATTGCCCGACTTGGCGACCTCCTGGCCAGCCATGACGGTATCACCGACCTTCACCTTGAAATCACCGAGATGCTTGTAATTGGTCACCAGGCCATTGCCATGGTCGATCTCCAGCACCTTGCCGAACCACGGCTCGGCCAGGTCGGCGCGAACGACGCGGCCGCCCGCCGGTGCACGGACGGGCTTGCCAATCGGTGAGGCAATATCGACACCTTCGTGCATCGATGTCTCATGCGTCACCGGGTTTAGCCGCATGCCGTAGCCGCTGCTCAGCCGGCCCTCGACCGGCACGACCGTGAAGACCCGCGCCGGCGCCGGCGCCGGCGCCGCGGCAGCAACCACGGCTACAGACTTCACAGCCTGCCCCTGCGACCAGGCCAGTTGCGCCAGTGCCACGGGCGCCAGCAGGACAGCGCCAGCCACGATTAGCAGGCGTGTCTTGCGCGCCTTGGACTGAGGGTGCATAATTTCGCTAATTCTCATGCGGTAATCTCCAGATTCTACGGGTGAGAAGGCCGCTGGGACGCATTGCCGTGCGTTTCCAGCGGCATGCTTGAGCGCCATGATGAGAGTTTCAGCATAGGTCTCGCGCATATGGGGCGAAGCACCAGTTACCCGGGCGTCGCAATCGAGTTCCGCCGCCAGCCGGCATCGCCGGGTCTGGGCACGGACAAACGGGTTGAACCACAGACAAACATCCAGCCACGACAACACCGCGAAATAGAGCGGATCGCGACGCGTCAGATGCGCGCGTTCATGGCGGATGATCAGTTCGGTCTGGGTCACTGACAGGTGCTGCAAGAGCCGCTTCGGCAGCAGGACCGTCGCCCTGCCCCACGCCAGCGCAATGCCGGTGCGCTCAGAAACGCGCACGCCTTGCCCCAGTTGGCTCTCGGGTGTCGCGGAGGCACAAACCAAAGCGATACGCGTGTACGCGATCAGCAGACGCACCGCCAGGACGAGCGTAATGGCCACATAGCCGGCCATAAGCATCATGGGCGCCATCGGCCACGGGCTGATCGCATCCCGCTTCGCCGCGACTCTTGGCGCGACCTCACCGATAAAGCCACCATCGATATCGCCCATTGGCGCCAAGGGTAGAGGCAGCGACACATGCACAGCGAACAGCCGCGCGACCATAAGCACGCCCATCCCCAGTAGAACCGGGCTCAGCATCAGCAACAGGACGCGCTTTTCCTGGGCGTCATTGGGTGCGCCCGGCGCACGCAAGACAAACCGGCGCGTCAGCCAGAGCACCGCGCTCCAGACGAGTGGCAAAGCGAAGATAACCAGCAAACCTGCCATCATGACTTGTCTCCCGCCTTGGCCGACAAGTCCTTCAGCAGGGTTTCGAGTTCGGCGATCTCACCGGGCGACACCAGCTTGCTGCCGGCAAAGGCCGCGGCCGGCAACGGTGCATCGAGATCCAGCACGTCGCGTGCGAAGGCACTGGCCAGCACGGCCAGTGTCTCGACCTTGGACTGGGCGGCGACATAGGTGTTCAGGCCATGAACGGCTTCAAGCGTGACCAGCCCCTTCTCGACCATGCGTTCCAGCGTCTTGCGCGTTGCCGAGTAGGACCAGTTGGTCTCAGGGGCGCTGGCGTCATGCAACTCACGGGCGCTTAACCGCCCTTCCCGCCATAGATGCCGCAGCAGTTTCAGTTCATAGTCACTTGGCTTGATCATCACCGCCCCGCAATGCGACACACGTCGCATGTATGTGACAAAGATTATGTCCTGGCAACAAAAAAACGCGGACCTTGCGATCCGCGTTTCAAATTCCGATAAGATCGACGAAATTAGTCGTTCTTCGGCGTAATGACCTGGCGGCCCTTGTACATGCCGGTCTTCAGGTCGATGTGGTGCGAACGACGCAGCTCACCGGTGTCCTTGTCTTCCGTGTACGGGTTGGTGCCCAGGGCGTCATGCGAGCGACGCATGTTGCGACGCGAGGGCGAGGTTTTGCGCTTGGGTACGGCCATGTCCGTCTCTCTGCTTTCTGGTCAAATGCCGAACATCACACGGACGTTCAGGCACAAAATAGGGGTATGACTCAACAGGGTTGGTCAGGAAGGCGCGCTTATGCCTCAACTCGCCTGTGCGATCAAGTAGGAAATGCCGCCTGTAACGCGATATTCTGCTTGATTAGCTGCTGAACTGCCCGCGTTTGCAAAGACCTTTCAGTTTCTGCCACGCCTGATCGGCCTGATGGGCATCAAAGGTCAGGGGTGATTCGAGCGTGCGGCCGTCCCGTAAAGTGACGGTAATCGCATGCGACACACGGCCCTGCTTGTCATCATAGCTGTACTGCTGGCGGTTGATGGCCTCGATCTGCTCCGGATGGATGCGAAAATCGCGTTGCCACGACGTCAGGCTCAGCAGGCGGACGCGAATATGATCTTCGCCGATCCGCCATTCGCGATGGCGGCCAATAACCGCCCAGACAACGACAAACAATGCCAGCGGCATGGCGATCAGTAATAGCAGGGCAAAGCCCAGAGGCGATGCCTTGCCCGTCATGACGGTCGGCCATTGGTTGAAAGCCGCCGCCACCGTGGCGATCGCCAGCACCACACCCATGATAAAATACAGGCTGCGGGCGGCCAAGCCGAGATCGTCCTTGAGCTTCATCCGTAATCCCCCGGGGTTTTGCGCCCCCAGAATAACGCGGATCGGCTCGATCGGCAAACTACTCTTCGATCTGGGCAGAAGCCTCGATTTCGACCAACCATTCCGGGTTGATCAGGGCGCTGGTGCCAAGGAAGCTGGACGCCGGGCGGATGTCACCGAACAGTTCGCCGTGGGCGCGCGCGGCGTCCTTCCAGGTCGACATTTCGGTCAGGAAGATGCGCGTGCGTACGATGTCGGACGCCTTGCCGCCGGCCTGCTCGACCGCATTGATGATGATTTCGAGCGCCGCCTTCGTCTGCTCATAGGCGTCGGTGCCGGCGACCTTGCCGTCGCGAATCGGCGCCGTGCCCGACACTTCGATACGGTTGCCGACGCGAACGGCGCGGGAAAAACCGATCTCGCCCTCGAACGGAGAGCCGGAGGAAATCAATTGGCGGGGCATGAAGCGCATCCTTGGAAGTCAAAAAGAATGCGCGTCGCTTACGCTGTCGCGCTCGCAGGATCAACGGCTTACACACGCAATCTCGCAAAAATCGCTAGGGCTGATCTGCGGATCGATGACGCAATATATAGTCTATGCCCGCGCGGATGGCGGATGACCGGTCGCCGGCCATCTCTGCGATCAATGGCTTGCGGATCTCCCACAAATCCTTTGCGTCGATTAAGGCCTGCATCGCCACCTTGCGGACCTGAACTGCCCGATCACCGGCCGCCTGCAAGATATGGCTGTCGATATCACCTGCGCCTTTGACCACTCGCGTTTCAAAAACCATGACCGTACGAAATGATCCCATCGACTTGTCGATCCAGGCGCGTTCCGTGCCTCTCGGCCACCGCGCAACGCCTGAAATAACTGCTCTCGCCGCAACGGCGCGTACTTCCGGATGCACAGCTTCCCTCATCAGGTCCGGCAGATAGACATCGACTTCCGGATATCTGAGCGCTGCAACAAGTGTGCGGTTTGGTGCGCCGTCGCAGAACACCATCAGGCGGCTGACGAGCGCTTCCCGCAGACGGGGCTCAGTCAGAACAGTGTCGAGAATTCCGATCTCCGTCACGCCTCGCTGCCAGAAGTCGCGGTATTGCAGCAGATACATGGCGGCTTCCGCAACTATCGCGGCGTCGGTCAAAGGCATGACGCGGCGAAGGCAATTTCTGGCGGCTTTACGAACCTGCGGTACCCAGTCGTTTAACTGGTAGGCCACCAGCGCAAACAAAAATGCACTGGGCATTGGCTCTGTAATTCGCTTCAGTGCCGCTTCACGCAAATAGCCACTGCCGTGCGATACGAAGATATAGGCCAGGCCTTCGACCCTGGCCAACAGTTGCTCGGGTTGTCGACGGAAAACCTTGTGAATCCACGTCAGGAAACTGGGGCGTTCGTATCCAAAAAATCCGGTCCGAAACTGGATTTCGCGATTGGCCTGAACAACCGCCGTGAGGGGTAACTGCGACAGACCTTCGAGGACGGCTACCAGATTGGCGATGTTTATACGCCCGGCGTGAACGTCGTCTCCCACCCGGCCCAGTCCGCGCTGCACCAGTGGCGGCAGCACAGACAATCCGCGCTCGTCTTTGACGTCGGGATAGCGCGCGATCACACCAGGCGACTGCGGTCCATCGCGGCGGCGATGAAGCCCTTAAACAGGGGGTGCGGCGCAAACGGGCGCGACTTCAGTTCCGGATGGTACTGGACGCCGATGAACCACGGATGGTCCGGACGCTCGACGATTTCCGGCAACAAGCCGTCCGGCGACATGCCCGAGAATTTGAGCCCGCAGGCTTCGAGCTGCGGAATATAGTCACGGTTGACTTCATAGCGGTGGCGGTGGCGTTCGGAGATGGCGGTGCCGCCGTAGATTTCCGCCACCTTGGAGCCTTCGGCGAGCTTGGCGTTGAATGCGCCCAGACGCATCGTGCCGCCCAGGTTTCCATTGGCCTTGCGCTGTTCCAGTTCGTTACCGTTCAGCCATTCGGTCATCAGGCCAACGACGGGCTCACCCTCCTGGCCGAACTCGGTCGACGAAGCGTTTTCGATCCCGGCCATGTGGCGCGCCGTTTCCAGAACAGCCATCTGCATGCCGAAACAAATGCCGAAATACGGAATCTCGTTTTCGCGGGCGAACCTGGCCGCTGCGATCTTGCCCATGGCGCCGCGCTCACCGAAGCCGCCCGGCACCAGGATGGCGTGGGTGTTTTCCAGACGCTCGATGATGGCGTCGGGATCGCCTTCGAAGGTCTGGGCCTCGACCCAGTCGATCTTGACGCGGACATTGTTGGCCATACCAGCGTGATGAATGGCTTCAATCAAAGACTTATAGGCGTCTTTTAAGACCGTATATTTGCCAACAACCGCGATCTGGACTTCGCCGTCGGGATGCTGATAGCGTTGCGACAGGTCTTCCCACTGCGCCAGGTCGATCTCGCCACCATCGTGTTCGATGCCAAACACATCGAGCACCTCGGTATCGAGGCCCTGACGGTGGTAGTCGATCGGCACGGCGTAGATGTTCTCGGAATCCATCGCCTGGATAACGGCCGACGGACGGACATTACAGAACAGGCCAATCTTGCGGCGTTCCTCGACCGGGATCTCCTGCTCGCAGCGGCACAGCAGAATGTCGGGCTGGATGCCGATGCTGCGCAGTTCCTTGACCGAGTGCTGGGTTGGCTTGGTCTTCATCTCGCCGGCTGTCTTGACGAAGGGCAAGAGCGTCAGATGGATAAAGCAGGTCTCGCGACGCGGCAGTTCCTGGCCCAGTTGGCGAATCGCTTCGAAGAACGGCAGGCCTTCGATATCACCGACCGTGCCGCCGATTTCGACCAGCACGAAGTCCGCGTCGCCGGCGTCGGCCAGAACGAAGTTCTTGATCTCGGTGGTGACGTGCGGAACTACCTGCACCGTCGCGCCCAGATAGTCGCCGCGGCGTTCCTTCTCGATGATGTTCGAATAGATGCGACCGGTGGTGATGTTGTCGGCCTTGCTGGCGCTGACGCCGGTAAAGCGCTCATAGTGGCCGAGGTCGAGGTCGGTTTCGGCGCCATCATCGGTGACAAAGACTTCGCCGTGCTGGTACGGGCTCATCGTACCCGGATCGACGTTCAGATAAGGGTCGAGCTTGCGCAGGCGAACCTTGTAGCCGCGTGCCTGCAGCAACGCACCGAGAGCCGCCGAGGCGAGCCCCTTGCCAAGCGAAGAGACCACCCCACCGGTGATAAATACATAACGGGCCATGACGGCGTAATCCTGAAAGTCTCATGATACGGCGATTCGCGCGCATCATCGTTTACAAACTGCCCAAACAAAAGCGGCTCACCTGTGAGTGAGCCGCTGAAGCTGTCTTTATCGTCTTGACTACGGCTGGGTCGGCGTAGTCGAGGCCGGCGCGGCCGACGACGACGAGTTGGCGAAGATACTGCCCACGCGTGGCGCCTGCGACGATGCCGACGACGACAGCGGCGCCGGAAGGGCCACAGGACGCTGGGACGCCGTTGCGGTACGCGATGCCGCGGCCTGCGGTGCGGCGGGAACCGGCGCAGCGACCGGGCCGCTCAGCGGCAGGTCGTTCAGCGATGGCGCGGCGCTCGAAGATGTTGCTGCGGCGGGCGCCTGGCCCGAATTTGCGGTCTGCGGCGTGCCCGGCAGGATCAGGCTGGAGGTATCGACCGAATCAACCGCCGACGACGGGCGGCTGGCATAGTTCCCGACGACGGTCATGCCGATGCAGTTCACGAAGAACAGGAGCCCCATGATGCTCGTCGCCTTGGTCAGCAGGTTGCCCGCGCCACGCGCCGACATAAAGCCCGACGGACCGCCGCCCATGCCAAGCGCACCGCCTTCGGAACGCTGGATGAGCACCAGAACGATGATAATGAGACTGATGATAATCTGAACGGTCAGGAGGATGCCAAGTAACATATGTGCTTTTTTGTCTTTAGGTCACAGCCAGGGATACGGATCGCGGACGCGTCCGTGAAAGTTGCACGCCCTTAGCACCCTTGGCCATGGATGACCATAGGCGAATCCGGTTTGCCCCCTCCATTTATGACGTGCCGGGATAATTGCAAGAGGACAACCGGTGTCAGCGTCATGCCAAAAGCAATTACACCGGCGCCTTATCCGCCGCTGCCACGATCGGCATGAAGTCCTCGACCTTCAGCGACGCGCCGCCGACCAGGGCGCCCGTTACACCTTCGATCGCCAGGACGCCTTCAGCGTTGGATGCCTTGACCGAACCGCCATAAAGCAGCTGCGGTTCATGCACGCAGTTAAAGCGCGAACTCAGGAAGGACCGGATTAAGGCAAAAGCTTCAAGAATTTGCTGATCCGTCGCCACCAGCCCGCTTCCGATCGCCCAGACGGGCTCATAGGAGACATGGAAGCGCTCGGTCTTCAGTTCCTCCGGCAGGCTGTCGGTCAGTTGGCGCGACAACACCTGGGCAGTCAGCCCCTGACGGCGCTGCTCCAGCGTCTCGCCGATGCAGATGACCGGCTCAAGCCCGGCCTTCAACGCTGCGATCGCCTTGCGCGCCACCAGAGCGCACGGCTCCAGGTGGCCATGGCGTCGTTCGCTGTGGCCCAGCAGGACCATGTCGGCGCCGCAGTCTTTCAGCATGGCTGCGCAGATATCGCCTGTATAGGCGCCGATATCGGCGTGATGGCAGTCCTGGCCACCGAGGATGACGCCTGTCCCTTGCAGGGCGTCCGCCAGCAGCGGCAAGAGGGTATAGGGCGGAAACAGGGCGACACGCGCCTGGTATTTTCGGCTTTCGGCCGCGATAGCCTGGGCAACGGGGATCTGGCTCTTCAGGCCATTCATCTTCCAGTTCGCCGCAATAAGATGACGATGTGGCATTTAAGTCTTTGTTGTTATGTGATGTTTGTGCGTCATCGCCCGTTCCGCCCCGCCAGCAATCGATCTTGCCGGTCTCTAACGCGGGCACAAGTTCATGACGCAGTGCAAAACATAGACCGCCCATGGCTGCATGGCCAACAGAAAGTTGCCCCGTCGCCAACAGAAAAAGGCCGCACCTTGAGTCCACGCCCGCAATTTTTCTTTGAATCTGCCTTGATCGTGCCGTATGAACCGGTCACGTAGGTTTAAATGCCGATATAACGACACCGGACACAATTCGAATGATCAGCCTTTTCCGCCAGTTCACCAAGTCATGGGTCTTTATCGGCCTCATGGGCCTGCTGATCCTGTCCTTCGCTATCTTTGGCATGAGCGACGCCTTCAAGGGCCAATCTGCGACCAATGTCGTCGAAGCCGGCAAACGTGTCGTTTCCGCCGGAGATTTCAAGCAGATCTTCGAAACGAACAAGCAGCAGTGGGCCCAGGAGCGCAACGGCCAGTCCTTCACGAACGAAGAGTTCGTGGCCCAGGGCGCGCACACGGCCATGATCGAACAATTGGCTGACCAGCAGTCGCTGGGCGCCTGGCTCGACAGCCTGCGCATCAAGCCGTCGGCCAAGCTGATCGTCGATCAGTTGGCCAAGACGCCGCAGTTCTTCAACTCGGCGACCGGCAAGTTCGACAGCGAAACCTATAAGCAGGCCCTGGCCCGCGTCCAGATCGACCAGAAGATGTTCGAGCGCGACGTCGCCGACCAGCTGGCTGGCCAGCAATTCGTCACCGGCGCCCTCGCCGGCTTCCAGGCGCCGCGCATCTTCTCGACCGCCGAAGCGGCCTTCTCGATGCAGACGCGCGATTTCAGCTACTTCTATGTCACCGCAAGAAGCATCGCCGAGCCGGCCATGCCGACCGACGCCGAAATCGGCGCCTTCTACCAGGAAAACCTGGCGCGCCTGACCATGCCGGAACTGCGCCAGGCCTCGATCGTCGTCCTCAGCGTCGAGCAATTCATCCCGGGCGTTTCGGTCAGCGACGACGAGGTCCGCAAGGCCTATGAGGCTCGTCTCGAAACCGCCCGCACGCCGGAAACCCGCAGCTTCGTCCAGATCACGGCCCCCGACGCCAAGGCCGCCAACGCCATCTCGGCGGCGCTGAAGGCCGGCCAGGCGCCCGACGTTGTTGCCAAGGCCAACAAGGGCACGCTGCTGCGCCTTGACCGCCAGGCCAAGACTGCCGTGCCCGACGCCAAGATTGCCGACGCTGCCTTCGCCATGAAAACCGGCGACGTCTCGGGTCCGGTCCAGGGTGAACTCGGCATCGCTGTCCTGCGCATGGGCGACATCCACGCCGGCGCCACGCCGTCTTTCGAGAGCATGCGCGGTCAGATCGTCGAAGACCTGAAGCGCGAAGCCGCAGCCAACAAGCTGAATGACGCCTCGCACAAGCTGGCCGATGCGCTGGCCGCCGGCGACGACTTCCACGCCAGTGCCCAGAAGCTGGGTCTGGCGGTCAAGGACCTGCCGTGGATGAACGCCCAGGGCAATATCATGACGCCGCAAGGCATGACGCAGGGTGAGGATTATTCGCGCTTCCCCAATATCGTGAAGGCGATTTACGACCTGCAACCCGGCAGCACATCGGACGTTCAGGAAGCCGGCCAGGGCCAGTATTTCGTCGTCAACCTGAAGACTGTGAAGCCAGCCGCGGCGCCACCGATCGAATCCGTCAAGCCGCAGCTGATCGGTGCCTGGCGCGCCCAGAAGGCCGCCGCTGCCATCGAGGAAAAAGCAGAAGCCCTGGCTGAGCGCCTCGGCAAGGGTGAATCCCTGACGACGCTGGCGGCCGAAGCCGGCAGCCCGCTTCAGACCGAAAAGGGCGTCGACCGTTCGGGCGGCGCGCATCAGGTCCCGCCGGCGATCACCGGTCAGGTCTTCAATGCCAAGCCGGGCGGAACCTTTCACGCGCCGCTTCAGCAGGGCGTGATCCTGGTCGGCCGTCTTGACGCCGTCCATCAGGCGCAACCCGCCGACGCCAATACCAGCGCCGCCGGTCTGAAAACCCGCATGGGCATGTCGATCGCTCAGGACGTCGTTGGCCTGGCCCGCACCGCTGCGCGCGGCGCTGTCAAGACGCGGACCTATCCGGACACCGCGGTCCGCGCTCTGGGCGTCAATCCGCCCGAAGCCGACGCCAAGGACGCCAAAGCCAAGGATGAAAAGAAGTCGTGACCGCATCGCCTTCCGTAGCAGCGCGTGGCGCTCCCCCCTCACCGGAAGACGTCAAAAGCGCCTTTGAGACCCAGTACGCTGCCCGCAAGCCGTCGATCGTCTGGCGCACCCTGATCGACGACCTTGAAACGCCGGTTTCGGCGTACCTTAAGCTCGGCCGCCAGCGTCCATTCAGCTTCCTGTTCGAGTCGGTCGAGGGCGGCGCACTGTCGGGCCGCTATTCGATCATTACGCTCAATCCGGACCTGGTCTGGCGCTGCTTTGGCGACAAGGCGGAACTGGCCACCGGTGAGGGCATCGCGACCGAAACCTATGTGGCTGAAGACAAGCCTACACTCGAATCGCTGCGTGCCTTCGTGTCCGCCAACAGGATGGATATCCCCGAAGGCCTGCCGCCCATGGTTTCGGGCGTCTTCGGCGTCTTCGGCTACGACATGATTCGCCTGTTCGAGCCGTTGGGTGAAGCCAACCCCGACCCGCTCAATCTGCCGGACGCCGTCGTCGTGCGCCCATCCGTGGTCTGCGTCTTTGATAATGTCGCCCACGAAATCCTGCTGGCCAGCCCGGTATGGCCGTCGGAACTGTCGGCCCAGGACGCCTACAGCGCAGCGTTGGCGCGCCTTGACGCCGTCGAAGATGGCCTGCGCGTGCCGCTCAGCGCCCAGCCGGCGCCGCGCGACCATGCACAACAAGCGCTGTCATCGCCGACCTCGCCGCTCGATTTCGGCAATATCGTCGACAGCGCCAAGGAATATATCCGCGCCGGCGACATCTTCCAGGTCGTGCTCAGCCACCGCTTCGAAGCGCCCTATCCGCTCGATCCTTTTGCCTTCTACCGTTCGCTGCGCCGTCACAACCCCTCGCCCTACCTGTTCTACCTGAACTTCGGCGACTTCCAGATGGCCGGTTCCAGCCCGGAAATCCTGGTGCGTATCCGCGACGGCAAGCTGACCATCCGGCCGATCGCCGGCACGCGTCCGCGCGGCAAGACGGTCGAACAGGACCGCGCGCTTGAAAAGGAACTGCTGGCGGACCCTAAGGAGCTGTCGGAACACCTGATGCTGCTCGATCTCGGCCGCAACGATGTCGGCCGCGTCGCCAAGCCGGCCAGCGTCCGCGTCACCGAGAAGTTCATCATCGAACGTTACAGCCATGTCATGCACATCGTCTCGAACGTCGAAGGCGATGCGCCAGAAACGCTCGATCCGGTCGATGCGCTGCTGGCGGCACTGCCGGCGGGCACGCTGTCGGGCGCGCCAAAGGTTCGCGCGATGGAAATCATCGATGAGCTGGAACAGGTCAAGCGTGGCGTCGGTTACGGCGGCGGTGCGGGTTATATCTCTTCGAATGGCAGCGTCGACGTCTGCATCGTCCTGCGCACGGCCCTGTTCAAGGATCGCAACATCTACGTCCAGGCCGGTGCCGGTGTCGTCGCCGACAGTGTGCCCCAGATGGAATACGAAGAAACCTGCCACAAGGCCGGCGCACTTATCCGGGCCGCTCAGGATGCCTGGCGCTACGACTACAAAGCCAACAACTAGCCTTCAGCGCTCGGTGGCGATCAGCACCGCTTCACTTACGGGCTCGACGTGTGACGGCGACGCAGATAGTTCAAAGTCTGCGGAAGCTGTCGCAGGTACGGCGCTCACTTTCAACGGCTTTTTCGATTCTTCATGGCCACTGAGAAGCGTGACCAGCAGCGTGCCCGACACCGCCAGACCGGTAATCGCCGCCAGCGACAACAGACCGTGACGCGACCGTTGGCTCGATGGACTCAACAGGCCGAGCGCTTCGGACAGGCGTGCATCGCGGTCGTCCAGGTCTGCGGTCATCTCGTTTATCTGCGTCATGCGTACCGTCGTCGAATCGTATCTGTCGTGGCAGCCAATCAACCATCAAAGCGTTAACCAATCTTAACTCTGGTCTGTAAATCTTATGGCTTGGAAATGGACGCCGCATTGCTTAAATAAACAAAGGCTTTGCGTGCTCTCGATTTCCACCGGACGCGCTTCGCGGAGGCGCACATGATTCTGGTCATCGATAATTACGACAGCTTTACCTACAACCTCGTCCATTACCTCGCCGAGCTGGGCGCGGAGACGAAGGTGTACCGCAATGACGCCCTGAGCGTTCAGGACGCGCTGGCGCTGGCGCCCAATGCCATCCTGCTGTCGCCCGGTCCGTGCGCACCCGACCAGGCCGGCATCTGCCTGCCGCTGCTGCGCGCTGCCCCCGAAGACATGCCGGTCCTGGGCGTCTGCCTGGGTCATCAGTCGATCGGCCAGGCCTATGGCGGCGATGTAATTCGCGCCAAGGCCCTGATGCACGGCAAGACCAGCCAGATTCATCACAACAATGTCGGTATTTTCAAGGACTTGCCGAACCCATTTACGGCAACACGTTATCACTCTCTGGCGATCAAGCGCGAGACCTTGCCGGACGATTTGGAAGTGACCGCGTGGACCGAAGACGGCGAAATCATGGGTGTCCAGCACAAGACGCGTCCGATCCACGGCGTCCAGTTCCACCCCGAATCGATCGCTACCGAGGGCGGCCACCAGCTTCTGGCCAACTTCCTCGAACTGGCCGGCATCAAGAGCCAGAACCTCTATGTCTGACGCTTTCAAACCCTTACTGGCGCGTCTGGCCGATGGTGCAACGCTCGATGGCGACGACGCCGAAGCCTTTTTCGCCGCCTGCCTGCGCGGTGAGCCCACCCCGGCCCAGGTCGCGGCGGCCGTCACCGCCATCAAGCTGCGCGGTGAGACGGTCGGCGAAATCGCGGCCTGCGCCCGCGCCATGCGCAAGGCCGCCATCCATCTCGACCACCCTTATGACGTCATCGATGTCTGCGGCACGGGCGGCGATGGGCTGCACACGCTGAATATTTCGACGGCCGTGGGTTTTGTCGCGGCCGGTGGTGGCTGCAAGGTCGCCAAGCACGGCAACCGCGCCATCACTTCGAAATCCGGCACGGCCGACGTGCTGGCGGCCCTGGGCGTCAATATCGAAGCGACGCTGGAACAACAGCGTAAGGCGCTGGACGACGCCGGCATCTGCTTCCTGTTCGCCCAGGCGCACCACGGCGCCATGAAGCACGTCTCGCCGATCCGTCAGCAATTGGGCTTTCGCACCATTTTCAACCTGTTGGGCCCACTCAGCAACCCCGCCGGCGCCCGCCGCCAGGTGGTTGGCGTCCCCTCGCCGCGCTTTGTCGAGCCGATCGCCCAGGCCCTGGGGGCATTGGGCGCGACACGCGCCTGGGCGGTACATGGTGCAGGGCTCGATGAGCTGACGACGACCGGTGAAACCGAGGTCGCCGAATGGGCGGACGGCAAGATTCGCCTGTTCCGAATCACGCCCGAAGCCGTCGGCCTGCCACGTGCGGCGCTTGCCGATATCACCGGCGGCACCCCCGACCACAATGCTTCAGAGCTCAAAGATTTGCTGGATGGCCGCAGAAGCGCCTATCGCGACATCGTGCTGCTGAATGCCGCTGCGGCGTTTCTGGTCGCCGACCGCGTCGAAACCCTGCGCGAAGGCATAGAACTCGGCGAAGCCGTCATTGACGATGGCCGCGCCCGCAAGGCGCTCGATACCCTCATTGCTACGACCAAGGCCGCCTGATGGACATCCTGGAATCGATCGCCGCTTATAAGCGTGAGGAAGTCAGCGCGCGCCGTACCGGCGTGACAGTTGCCGAGCTGGAAAGCCGCGCGGTCGATGCCGGCACACCTCGTGGCTTTATGAATGCGCTGGTCACCGGCAAGCGCACAGGGTCACTGTCCCTGATCGCCGAGGTCAAGAAGGCCAGCCCGTCGAAGGGCCTGATTCGCGAGGACTTCGATCCACCGTTCCTGGCGAAATGCTATGAAAACGGCGGCGCATCGTGCCTGTCGATCCTGACTGACAATCCCAGCTTCATGGGCCACGAAAGCCATTTCCAGGCGGCCCGCAGTGCGGTCTCCTTGCCGTGTATCCGCAAGGACTTTCTGGTCGATACGTGGCAGGTCACCGAATCACGTGCCATCGGTGCCGACGCCATCCTGGTCATCATGGCGATGATCGATAATTCGCTGGCGGCAGACCTGATTGCGGCTGCGCATTCCTACCGCATGGACGCTCTCGTAGAGGTCCACGACGCGGCTGAAATGGAACGCGCGCTTAAGCTATCTTCAAAGCTGATCGGCATAAACAACCGTAATCTCAGGGATTTCAGCGTCAGCCTGACGACAACCGAAGACCTGTCGAAGATGACCGGCCCCGACCACGTTCTCGTCGCCGAAAGCGGCATTTTCACCGTCGAAGACGTCGTGCGTCTTGAGGCGACCGGCGCCACCGCCATGCTGGTTGGCGAAAGCCTGATGCGTCAGGCGGATGTCACCGCCGCCACTAGAACTCTGCTCGGTCCGGAAGCCTAATTTTGGGTCGCGATATTTCGTCAAAAGCCGTTGTACACTGTTTGACATATCGCGCCGAAAACTTCGCCTCTTGACAATTCACGAGAACACACACAGAACACGAAGCACAAGTTCATGACTTGTTCACCGCTGCATGGTGTCATGCGGCGAAAACAGGTCCTACCCGACAGGTGCTCGAACCATGCTGACGACCAAACAACGCGAACTCCTCATGTTCATCCATGAGCGCATCAAGGAAGGCGGCGTGTCGCCTTCGTTCGATGAGATGAAAGAGGCGCTGGACCTGGCATCCAAGTCCGGCATTCACCGGCTGATCACCGCTTTGGAAGAGCGCGGCTTTATTCGTCGCCTGGCGCATCGCGCCCGTGCCCTCGAAGTCATCAAGCTGCCTGACCAGGCGACGACCTCCGCCCCGCCACGTGGCCGCCAGACCTTTGTGCCGCAAGTGGTTGAAAGCAAGCGTGCGCCCGACGCCCTGCGCCCCGTCAACGACGACACCCGCGAACTGCCTCTGCTGGGCAAGATCGCCGCCGGCGTGCCGATCGAGGCCATGGGCCAGGAGCGCGACCGTCTGCGCGTGCCGGAAGTCATGCTGGGCGCCGGCGAGCACTATATGCTTGAAATCGAAGGCGATTCGATGATCAACGCCGGTATTCTCGATGGCGACTATGTTGTTATCAAGAAGACCGACACGGCCCAGTCAGGCGAGATTGTTGTGGCGCTCGTCGAAGGCGATACGGCGACGCTCAAGCGCCTGCGCAAGAAGGGGGCTTCGATCGCTTTGGAAGCCGCCAATCCGGCTTACAAGACCCGCATTTACAATGCCGATGAAGTCGCCGTGCAAGGCAAGCTGGTTGGCCTAATGCGCCGTTACCACTGATCTTCTGCATCGGAAGACTTTGTCCATGGGCGGTTGCCGCGTAATGGCTGCGCCGCCTTCAGGTGCCACTCGCCGTCTTTGCGCGTCAGTTCGATGGCGCCGAGACGGCGGAAGTCGCCCGCGCTGATGCGGTTAACATCCGAGCAGTCGGCCGGCCAGTCGCCGACGGGGCTGCGCAAGATGACAAGATCGCTGTTCAAACAAAGCGTTGTCAAGGTGAGCTGGTTGGGCGGCTTATTGCTGAACCAGAAGCCGACGCGCAGGCGCGCATCGGGCCAGGGCGTGCAGGCATAACCCGCACATTCGTAGTCCCTGTCACGCCCGTTTTGGTCCAGCATGTCAAAGCCATAGCGCCTTGACCAGTACTCATAACCGGCGCGGCGGACCTTGGGCCGGAGCAGATAGGCGTCATCGCCATCGTGAATGGCCGCGTTTCCGCCTTGCGGATCGATCCAGATATCGGGCGCTGGCAGTCGCGGCCAGTAGATAATTGCCAGCCCCGCCGCAACGCCAAACCAGCGTGCCCTGCCCCGCACTAAACATACCCAAATCAGCCCTACGAACGAAATGACCAGCACGAAGTCCGGCGCGCCAGGCCAGGTGATAACCGCGCCTTTGAGGCCGGCTGTCCACTCAGCGACACGGGCAATCAGCCACAATCCACCGGCAGCTATCCGTAAGGCCAAAGGCCCCAGAGGCGTCCCGCTTAATACCGCCCCGATCGCCAGGCCCGGCATGACGATAAAGGTCGTGATCGGCGCTTCGAATAAATTGGACAACAGTCCGTAGACCGAAAAGCGGTTGAAATAGGCAATCGAGAACGGCGTGGTCGCCAGCGTTGCCACGAGCGACAGCAGGATCGACAACCACAGCCCTTGCACAGCCTTCTGGAACGCCCTCACCCACCACGGCACGCTGATCTCGCGGATCGGCGCCTGGTGCGCTTCGCTGAGCGCCAGAAGCGCTGCCGTGGCGCAGAACGACATCTGAAAGCCCGGTTGAATGACCGCCTCGGGCGTTAGCAGTATGACGATAAAGGCGGCAATAGCCAGCGCGCGCAGGCTCAAGGCGCGGCGGTCGAGCAGGATAGCTGCAAACGCAACCCAGGCCACGACGGCTGCACGCACGGCAGGCGCCGGCGTACCGGAAATCGCCAGATATAGCGCGACGGCAACGATACTTATGGCCGCAGCGACTTTCTTGACCGGCACGCGCAAGGCCAGCCACGGTACCGCCGCCATGCACCAGCGCAGGGCAAAGAAGACGAACCCGCCGACGACAGCCATGTGCACGCCGGATATCGACAGGATATGCGCCAGTCCGGAATCGCGCATCTCATCGATCAGGCTCTGCGGCACGAAGGCCTGATGCCCGGTCACCAGTGCGGCCGCAAAGCCGCCAAGCTCCGGCCCATCACGATAGGCGGGCTTGATGTCATCCACGATGCTGCGCGTCAGGGTCCAGCGCAGCCGGTTCAGGCCGGCGGCCGCCTCCAGACGCCAGCCATAGTCTTGATCAGCTAAGACGCGCGGCTCGCCCGGGATAAAGCCGACGCCGCCAATGCCTTGAAAATAGGCGGTGCGGGCAAAGTCGTAGCCGCCGGGAATCAAGGGCGACGGCGGCGGATTAAGGATGGCGAAAGCCGAGATCGTATCGCCGGGTTTGATATCATAGGCCTCGATCATGCCGGGTCTGAGCGTCACTCTTAGCCGTAGCGGCATCTGTTCCGTCGTCAACCCGCGCAGGCTCACCGGCGCCAGCATCAGCCGCGGTGAATCCGTCGAGCCCGAGACCACATCGACCACCACGGCAGTGACATTGTATTCGCTGCGGTCCGAAGGCAGGACTGGCGCCGCGACGTGTTCCGCCCTCAGTTTACAGACAAGTGCACCCGCAAAGACTAAGGCCAAAGCCAACAGCAAGCCGTTCAAGGCTTGCGGCCCACGCAGCCGGCTAATCCACCACGCAATAGCCGATACTACGGCTGCCGCCAGAAACCATGCCAGATGCAGTTCAACCGGCAGGCTGAGATACCCTGCCGCGCCAAATCCGAAGGCCACTGGCAACCACAGGAACAGCCGACCGCGTTGGCGCGACACGGCATCCGCACAGCGCTCACGCCAAGTGGCTACATCGGTTATCTTCGCCGCCCAGTCTCCCCCTAAAACCACCAAACCCTGCCCTGTCAAAAATGCTTTGGGTTACGGCAAAGACCGCTATAAGGAGCGCCAAATCGCTTCCATACCCTAAGTAGACCTGACCATGCCTGACGCCTCTTCGCAAGTTGTCACCCGCTTTGCCCCCTCGCCGACCGGTTATCTGCACATCGGCGGCGCCCGCACCGCTCTGTTCAACTGGCTCTATGCCCGCCACACCGGCGGCAAGTTCCTGATCCGCGTCGAGGACACCGATCGTGAACGCTCGACGCGCGAAGCCGTCGACGCTATTTTCGAAGGTCTCGACTGGCTGGGCCTGAAGCCCGACGACACGGTTGTCTTTCAAGCTGCCCGCGAAAAGCACCACAAAAAGGCCGTCGATGCCCTGCTGGCCAATGGCCGCGCTTATCACTGCTTCATGTCCGCCGAAGATACCGACATGGCCCGCGAAGAAGCCCGTGAGGCAGGCCACGCCCTGCGCTCGACCTGGCGCGAGAAGACGCCGACGGCGGCACAGCTCGAAGAGCCGCACGTCATCCGCTTCAAGGGGCCGCTGGACGAGCCTTTGATCGTGCGCGACGCGGTGCAGGGCGACGTCACCTTCAACACCAAGGACATGGACGACCTGGTGCTGCTGCGGTCCGATGGCACGCCGACCTACAACCTGGCCGTCGTCGTCGACGACCATGACATGGGAATCACCCATATTATTCGCGGTGACGACCACCTCAACAATGCCGCCCGCCAGAGCCTGATCTACATGGCGCTTGGCTGGGACGTACCGACCTTCGCCCACATCCCGCTGATTCACGGCGCGGACGGCGCCAAGCTGTCGAAGCGTCATGGCGCCCAGGCAGTCGGCGACTATCAGGACTTGGGCTACCTGCCCGAAGCCATGCGCAACTACCTGACGCGACTTGGCTGGTCGCACGGCGATGATGAGATTTTCGATGATGCGCAGGCGATAGAGTGGTTTGACATCAAGGACATCAACCGCGCACCATCGCGACTCGACTTCGCCAAGCTGGGCTCGGTCAACGCCCACTGGATCCGCGCCAGCGATGAAAGCCGCCTGATCGACCTGACGATCAAGACCCTGCATCATCGGGGCCAGGTCGGTGTGGACACGCCGGAAACGCGCGAAATTCTCGGCCGCACCGTGCCGCTGGTCAAGGAACGCGCCCAGACGCTGATTCAGCTGGCGGACGCCGTCCAGTTCGCGCTTGCCAAAGGCCCGCACGAACTGGACGAAAAGACCAAAACCCTGCTGAATGACGAAACCCGTCAGCGACTGTTGCGGTTTCACGACAGTGTGAGCGCATGGGCCGACTGGTCGGTCGAAGCGACGGATGTCGGGCTGAAGAAATTCATTGAAAATGAAGGTATTGGCTTCGGAAAGATAGGTCCTGCTTTAAGAGGCGTCCTGTCTCCCGGCATGCCCGCGCCGGACATTTCGAAGGTTTTGACAAGCCTTGGACAGGCCGAAACCCTCAATCGTTTGAACGCGGCTCTTTTCATTTGATCCGCGACTTTATATAGCAGTCGCGAACGCGATTTCGGTTGCGTCGCACACAAACATCAAGGGGTGAGCGTAACATGACCCAGAATACATCTGCCAACCTCAACGTCGGCGGCAAGGCGGTTGACCTGCCGGTCCAAAAGGGCACATTGGGACCCGACGTCATCGATATCCGTAAGCTGTATGCGGAAACTGACGCGTTCACCTACGATCCGGGCTTTACCTCGACCGCCAGCTGCGAAAGCAAGATCACCTTCATCGACGGCGATAAGGGCGTGCTGCTGCACCGCGGTTATCCGATCGGCCAACTGGCTGAAAAGTCGAGCTTCCTTGAAACCTGCTACCTGCTGCTGCACGGCGAACTGCCCAGCGCCTCGGAGTTCGAGGTGTTCGAGCGCAACATTACGCGCCACACCATGCTGCATGAGCAGTTCGACCGCTTCTTCTCCGGCTTCCGTCGCGACGCCCACCCGATGGCCATCATGACCGGCGCCGTCGGCGCTCTGTCAGCCTTCTACCACGACAGCCTGGACATCCACGATCTGAAGCAGCGCGAGATCTCGGCGCACCGCCTGATCGCCAAGATGCCGACGATTGCCGCCCGCGCCTTTAAATACAGCGTCGGCCAGCCCTTCGTACACCCGCGCAACGACCTCAGCTATTCGGCCAACTTCCTGCGCATGTGCTTTGCCGTCCCGGCCGAGGACTATGTCGTCGATCCGGTCCTGGTCAAGGCGATGGACCGCATCTTCATCCTGCACGCTGACCACGAACAGAACGCTTCGACCTCGACCGTCCGCCTGGCCGGTTCGTCGGGCGCCAATCCGTTCGCCTGTATCGCCGCCGGCATCGCCTGCCTGTGGGGCCCGTCGCATGGCGGCGCCAACGAAGAGGCCCTCAACATGCTGAAGGAAATCGGCAAGCCCGAAAACATCAAGGAGTACGTCCAGGGTGTTAAGGACAAGAAGTACCGCCTGATGGGCTTCGGCCACCGCGTCTACAAGAACTACGACCCGCGCGCGACTGTCATGAAGCAGTCGGCCGACGAAGTCCTGGCCGCTGTCGGCGATCCGAACGATCCGCTGCTGCAGGTCGCCAAGGAACTGGAGCAGATCGCGCTGAACGACGAATATTTCGTGGAGCGCAAGCTGTTCCCGAACGTCGACTTCTATTCGGGCATCACCCTGTCGGCTATGGGCTTCCCGACGACCATGTTCACCGTGCTGTTCGCTCTGGCGCGCACCGTGGGCTGGATCGCCCAGTGGAAAGAAATGATCGAGGATCCTTCGCAGAAGATCGGCCGTCCGCGTCAGCTCTACACCGGTTCGGCGCAACGCGACTATGTGCCACTGTCCGGCCGCGGCTGATAGCCACGACACTTACGGAAAAGCCCGCTCAGTTCGAGCGGGCTTTTTTGTGCCGGTTGACTATGGCTGCCCGCCGAAGCGGACGAAACGGTTCTGGAACTGGCGGATTGACGCTCCGCTTGCAGCCAGAATGCACTTGGGTTAACACTGTTATCGGCGCGCGAACGATGAGGACAGAGTTCGCCGGTCAGGGGAAAACACCATGCATAATCTGATCTGAACCGCGTTCGCGTCCGGCGCACTGGCGCTGGCTGTCGTCACTCCCGCAGTCGCCGCGGATGCGTCATTCAGCGTTCCTGTCGAAACCTTCGCCACGGGCAAGGCGCAAGGTAAGCCCGGCATGATGTGGGATGCGCTCTCGGCAGGCGGCTACAACTTCTACGCCAAGCTGACCTCTACCGGCCGCGCCGGCGGCATGATGTTGAGCAAGATGAAGTACAAGGTCACGGTCGAATATCGCTTTACGCGCGGCGATCAGACCGCGCTTCTGGCCGGCAAGTGCCAGATCGGCTCCGAAACGCAGACCTCATTATTCGGCCTGGTCAGCTCAACGGCATCAGGCGCGCTTTATGCCTGCGAGACGGACAACACCAGCCCCTCAGACTACGCGCTGGAAGTCGCCGTACCTCCGGTCGGCGAAACCAGCGTCAAGGCCAGCGACATGATGAGCGTTTCGGTCGACAAGGACCGGAGCGACGGCAAGTACGCCAAAATCAAGGCCCGGATGACATACAAGGGCGTGGTCTACGAAGCGGTTCCGACCACTTTCGATGCTTCGCGCTCGATCAGCCGTATCGTCGACGGTTATCTGATCACGCGCGACGGCAAGCCCGTCGGCCGGGTCGACGTCAAGGGCACGGCGCGCGCTGAAGGGACAATGACCGTACCGGTGTCGGAAGCCGATGGCCGGGAAGCCGTTATCTACTTCGCCTCGCACCTGATCGCCATGCCCGAACTCAATGCGGGCTTTATGCGCAGTCTGATAGGCGCTGACTGATGATTCGGCGCTGCATGATATCCGCCGTGTGCGCCATTACCCTGGGCCTGGGCGGCTGCGCCACCGCACCTGGCGTCTCGGAAAAGATAGCGTCTATTCCCGCTGAGTTTCGCGGTGAGTGGAATGAGACGCCTCGCGCATGCAGTTCCGGCGGCAGCGATGTGCGGATCGATGAACACAGCGCCGACCAGTGGGAAGATTCCAGCGTCTTTCGCGATATTCGGGTGCTCGGGCCGGGTCACGTGCGGGTGCAAAGTGACGACTACGGCGAACAGACAGCGGATTCGACGCCGGGCAGCGATTATACAGGGCGGCACTGGAGCGAGCTTGTTCTGTCGGAAAACGGACAGAATCTGACCTGGACCTACGCGAATGGACGCTCGGCCAACTACTGGCGCTGCACGCCGGAAGGCTGAACCTTCAGGAAGTCCAGAACAGCCTCGGCGGCGCGTTCTGCGGTCGGGCGCTGGCCTCGGCCAAGGATATCGAGCGCGGTGAACTGCTCGGCGATCTGCTGTTCGCGCAAGGCCTTGTTATCCAGCCGTTCGGTCACTGCCTTCATCAGGTTGTCGGGCGTGCACTCATCCTGAATGAATTCCGGTGCGATGCGTTTATCAGCCATGATGTTGAACATGGTGACGTGCTTCAGCGTCATGATGCGCGTGTAGATCCAGTGTGTCAGCGGTTCCAACTTGTAGGCAATCACCATCGGGCAGCCGGCCAGGGCCAACTCGGTCGAGACCGTACCGGAACATGCAAGCGCCAGGGTCGCCGTCTGCATGGCCGACAGCTTATCAGCTTCGCTGTCGATCAATCGGATGGGTATGGGCAAATTTTTGACTGCCTCAAGCACGCGTTCGCGGACAGTATCAGCCACTGGCATAACGAAAGTCACACTCGGCCTGGCGGCATGCAAGCGGGTCATGACTTCGGCGAAGACCGGCATCATATGACGGATTTCAGCCGGCCGGCTTCCCGGCAGGACCAGCAGCATCGACGCATCCGGCGTCAGCCCAATTGACTTGCGAAACGCAATCGGATCAGCCGATGAGAAGTCGAGGTGCAGTGCCGGATTGCCGACAACGACGGTTTTGAGGCCATGCGCTTCGAAGAACGGCGGGTCCATGGGATGCAGCGCCATCAGGAAATCGACCGATTGCGCCAATGTTTTGGCGCGGCCGGGACGCGCTGCCCAGACCTGAGGCCCGACATATTTGATCAGGGGCACATTCGGCATAGCCTTGCGGATCGCCTGAGCGGCGCGCAGCGTAAAGCCCCAGGAGTCAATCAGGACGACGGCATCGGGTTGTTCGCGCTGCGCCAGGGCGACCGTGTCCTTGACGCGCGCATTGACCCTTGGCAGGGCCTTCAGGCCTTCGACAAGGCCGAGGATCGACAATTGGGCGATATCAAAGGGGCTTTGAACGCCTTGCTCTGCCATACGGGCGCCACCGACACCGACAAATTGCCAGTCGATGTGCGGGGCCTGCGCGCGCAGCTGCGTCATAAGCCCGGCGCCCAGCATATCGCCGGACGCTTCGGCGGCAACCAGCATCAGCTTGCGCTTTGCAATGGAGTCAGTCGAGACCATAGATAAACAGTCCCAGTTCTGCAGCCTTGGCGAAGACGGCGGGCTTGTCGACGATCAAAAGGTGGTCCTTGCGGCCGACAATACCGCATAGGCCAGCGGCCGAGGCATCTTCAACTGTGGAAACCCCGATGGTCGGCATATCGAGGCGGAGGTCCTGAATCGGCTTGGGCAGCTTGGCCAAAACCCCTTTGCGCTGTGCAAGCGAGCCACGGATGTTGCCCGGCAAGGTTGGGATGCGGCGAAGCAGGTTTTGCGTGCCCTCCTGGGCTTCGACGGCCAGGGTGACGCGGCCGGCGACGACAACAGCCTGGCCGATATCCAGCCCGCCAATGGCGCTTGCAATCCGCAAGGCTTCCTGGGCGTCTTCCATAGCCTCGGGCGACGGATCAGGACCAGCTTGCAAACCACCAGCGATCAGAAGGTCAGGATTGGCTTCGTGGGCCCCTTCGATGTGGAAGCCTTGGGCAGCGATGACCTTGGCGACCTGGCGCAGTAGGGAGTCGTCCCCGCCCCGCCCGGCCTGCTGGATCGAAGACAGGGCCTGGGTGTTGGCGGCGCCCTGGTCGAAGGTATTGAAGTCAGGACGCTGGACATAGCCGCACATGGTTACGGCCTTGCACTGTTCGGTGACGAGGATTTCGAACAGCTTGGCGAAGTCGCCGAGACCGAGGGTGTGGCCGGGATGGGCGTTCAGCGCTTCGTCGGACAGGCCTTCGATACGGACGACTGTGTAGGGGCGGCCGGTGCGTGCGGTGTAGTCGGCGACTTCGACCGGGAGCTGGCCGCCGCCGGCGATAAGGGCGAGTTTGGTGGCGTTGGTCATGGCGCTTTCGACTTATGGGGCGTGGGGTCCGCGACCCCACAAATCTATGAGTTCTTTCCAATGAAAGGCCCTTCTAGGGCCTATCATCGGAAAGAATTAAAGGCTTGGGGGCACAGCCCCCAAACCCCGTTACTCGACAGCGTCGCGTCAATGATCCGACGGCAAACAAATCGGTCGCGTCGAATCCTCCCGGATAAACCTGACGATCTCCACGACCTGAGGCACTTCGGCATAGGTCTCGAGCACGTCGTCCAAACGCTCCTGGAACGTGCCCTCTTCCGCGAACATCATCCGATAGGCCGTCCGCAGATGCAGAATCGTTTCCCGCGAAAAGCCCCGGCGCTTCAAACCGACCAAGTTTAACCCTTCAAGCCGCGCATGGTTGCCCCACACCGAACCATACGGAATGACGTCCTTGGTCACGACCGCACCGCCGCCGATAAAAGAATACCGGCCCAGGCGCGCAAACTGATGCACGGCGCACGATCCGCCCAGGAACACGAAATCACCGACCTGCACGTGACCACCGCACGACGCCTGGTTCGCCAGGATGACATTGTTGCCGAGAATACAGTCGTGCGCGATCCCCGAACCCGCCATGAACATACAGTCATTGCCGGCAACCGTGATCCCGCCGCCCTTTTCCGTGCCCGTATGCATGATGACGTTTTCGCGCACCAGACAACGCTCACCGACGATCAGCTTGGTCGGCTCGCCCTTGTGCGCCAGATGTTGCGGCGGCCCGCCCAGGCACGCAAACGGATGCACGACTGTATCGGCGCCAATATCGCTGATGCCGTCGATCACCACGTGCGATTTCAGCTTCACCCGATCCTGCAAGGTCACATGCTGCCCCACAATGCAGTAAGGCCCTACCTCCACGTCCGCGCCAAGTTGCGCGCCGTCGTGGATGATGGCGGTGGGATGGATGGTCACACTCATGAGGCAGGTCTTTCAGTCTGACCGCGCAAGAGCGGCCTTATTATTTGGGGCTTTCGACGACCATGGCCGCGAATTCGGCTTCGCAGACGATCCGGTCGTTGACATAGGCCTCACCGCGGAACTTGAAGATATCGCCGCGATGACGCACCACCTCGACCGGCATGCGCACCGTATCGCCCGGACGAACCGGACTGCGGAACTTTACACCATCCACCGACATAAAGAAGATAGTCTTGCCTTCAACATCTGCGTCCAAAGATTTCGACATCAGCACGGCGCCGGTCTGGCCCATGGCTTCGATCAGCAAAACCCCCGGCATGACCGGGTTTTCCGGGAAGTGCCCTTGAAAGAACGGCTCGTTGAAGCTCACATTCTTGATGCCGGTCATCGACTTGTTCTTGATCCAGTTTTCGCCGCGATCGACCAGTAGGAAGGGATAGCGGTGCGGAATCCGCTTCAGGATCTCGGCATAATCTACCGAAACGCCGGTTTCCGCTACGTCACCCATGTCAGCCGCCGGGGCCGTCTGGACGTCTTGTTCCGCATCGCTCATCTAACTCTTCCTTATCCTTGGCCCGACTTGTCCCTGGGCGGGGTATTCCCGGCGGCCTGTTTTTCCAGCCACACGGTTTCACGTAAAAACTGCCGCGACGCCCTGGCCGGATAACCCGACACAGTCTGGCCATCGGCAACGTCCTTGAAAACACACGACCCGGCGCCGATCTTGCCGCCGGCACCGATACGCAGGTGATCGACGACTCCGGCGCGGCCACCGAACATGGCGCCATCACCGACCTCGACCGATCCGGAAAGACCCGCGTGCGCTGCAACAATGCAGTTACGACCGATTCGAACATTGTGAGCAATCTGGACAAGATTGTCGATCTTGGTCGCCTCTCCGATGATCGTATCGTCGAAAGCTCCCCTGTCGATACAGGTATTGGCGCCGACCGACACGTCGTCCTGCAGGATGACGCGCCCCAACTGCGGCACATCGACCAACCCCCTGGCGTCACCGCTGACGCCAAACCCGGACTCGCCGATCCGCACACCCGACGACAATTGCACGCGGTCGCCAAGCATGGCGCAATAAATGGTGCTGTGGGCACCAATGCGACAATTGCGGCCAATGCGGACACCGGGACCAATCACGGCATGGGCTTCGATGCGCGTACCGGCGCCAATCTCGACGCCCTGACCGATGACGACGCCGACCCCCAGCGACACGCCCTCCTCGCAGCGCACCGACGGGTGCACGAATTGCCCGCCATCGTGAACGCGCGGCTGGTAGAGCTTTGCCGCGAGACGCGACCACGCCGCCTGAGGCGATGCGCCGATCAACGCAACACTGCCTTCCGGAACCTGATCGGCAAAATCCGGAGTGACGAAAATGTACTCAGCGCGCGTGCGTTGCAGCTTGCCCAGGTAGCGGCGGTCACTGAAAAACGCCGCCTTACCTTCGCCTGAACCCTGCCCTCCAAACGATAAAGGGGCGCAGGCCTCTATGAAGCCGCTCCCCTTCGCGTCCGGCGACAATAGCCGGGTCGATGTCAGCCCCAGGACCTGATCTACGTCGATCTTTGAACCGACTTCAAAAAAACGCAGATCAGGCATAGATGGACTTAACTCTTAGTTCGGCTTCGGCGCAGTCCCCGTCGCGGCTGGCTTCGGAGCAGCGGCCGCAGGCTTGGGCGCAGCGGGCTTCGGAGCGGCAGCGGCAGGCCTCGGCGCGGCCGGAGCAGCAGCGGCGCCCGGGGCGGCTTGCTGGTCGAGGCTTACGCGGTCGAAGGCCGGCAGCAGTTCGCCGGTGGAGTCAATCTTCTGCACCACAGCCGAGGTGATGTCCATAGCCGGATTGACATAGGTGAACTTCTGGGCAACCGGCTTGCCGTCCGCGCCCGTCGTCGTCGTGTCATAGCTGAGCAGGCTGGCGGCCGAAACAACGGTCGAGCAGCCCTTTTGCGTCACGACAGCGTTGATGTTCGGGATCAGCTTCGAGAAGATCGCCGCCATCACTTCCTGCTGGGTATACTGCATTTCCTGCTGGCGCTGCTGGACCTTGCCCTGGAAAGCGTCGCGCTTCTTGGCCCAGTCCTGAGCCTTGGTTTCCCAGGCGGTCTTGCCAGCCGGCGTGGCGGCCTGCGTTTTTTGGTTGGCAGCCAGCGTCTTGTATTCGGTTTCCAGCGCCGTGCCCTGCTGCTGCAGCTCGGCATCGACGTTCGACTTCAGCTGGACCAGGCGCTGAGAGGCAGCCTTGCCAATGGCAGAGTTGGCCATGGCGGCCTGTTCGTCGAGCACGCACTGACCTGGGATGGCGGCGCCGAAGGTCGGCGGCGTCGGAGCGGCAGCGGTTTGAGCATTGGCTGCGCCGGCGGTCAGGGCCGCCAGGCCGGCGATCAGGAAGAGGTTCGCGTGTTTCATGTCCGGTACTTTGTGTTTGGTTGAGAGAGTTAAGGTCAGCGATTATTATCAGAATTGTGTCGATTGCGAGAAGCGGAAGGTTTCGACCTTATCGTATTCTTCGCGAGACAGGATCTGGCTTAGGTCGAACTGGATCGGGCCCATCGGCGACTTCCAGCGGATGGTGACACCCGCCGAAGCCCGCAGCGACAGGTCGTCACGAATACTGGTGTTTGCATCCCCCGCATTGAAACCATTGCCGCTGGTTTGGTAAACCTTAAGGCGGCGATCGACCCCGCCAAGCGTACCTAAATCCATGAATAAAGCCGTTTTAAGGCCATATTGTTCCGGCAGGCCGTTGGGAATACCCAGTTCCGCCGAAGCGATACCATAGTACTGGCCGCCGAGGGCGTAGGTCGTCGAGGTGTCACGTGGCCCCATACCAGCATACTCGAAGCCGCGCATCGTGTCCCCGCCCTTGAAGAAGCGGTCGTTGATGCGCACCGAGTCGCCGTTGAAGGCGATAATGGCGCCCGCCGTGCTCGACAGGTGCAGGATCATGTCCTTGCGGAAGCCGTGGTACCAATGGGCTTCGGCTTCGGTGCGGACGTAGCGGACATCGCCGCCAAGACCGGCAAAGTCCTGGCGCAGGACGACGTTCCAGCCGCGCGTCGGCTGGATGAAGTCGTTGCGCAGATCGAACGACAGGGTGTAGCCGACCGACGAGGTTATGCCCTTGCCGCAATTGTACAGCAGGTCGTCACAAGCGCTGGTGCCATAATCGATATTGTCGCTGCGCATGTTGTAGCGCAGGCGCAGCAGCGAGTAGCCGTTCAGGTTATACCCCAGGCGAACGCCGGCACCAATCGTGTCGGTCGAGTAGCTGACGCCCTTGTAGTGATACGAACTCTGGAACAGGTCGAAGCCGGCCTGAACGTTGCGGTTCATGAAGTACGGCTCGGTGAACGAGAAGTCGATATCCTTTTGGATCGAGCCGGTCTGGACGCGGGCGCGGATCTGCTGGCCCGTACCGCGGAAGTTCGACTGCGACACACCGATGTCGAGGATGAACTTCTGGTACGACGAGAAGCCGGCGCCGAAGCTGAGTTCGCCCGTGGGCTGTTCTTCGACCGCAACCTCGATATTGGTCTTGCCGGCCTGGGGCGACGGCTTGTCCTTGATGTCGACTTCCTTGAAGAAGCCCATGCCGCGGACGTAGACCTTGGAACGTTCCAGCAGCGCCTTGTTGTAGGCGTCGCCTTCCGACACCAGCAACTGGCGGCGAATGACGCGGTCCAGCGTCTGGGTGTTGCCGACAATGTCGATCTTGTCGATATAGACGCGCGCGCCCTCATGCACATTGAAGGTCAGGTCGACATTGCGATCGTTCGGATCACCTTCTTCCTGAGGACGGATATCAACGAAGGCAAAGCCCCGTGAACCGGCAGCGAAGGTCAGGTCATCGACAGCCTTTTCGACGCGCTCGGCTTCATAGAGCTGGCCCGGACGGATCGAGATCGAGCGCAGCAGGTCTTCCGACTTCAGCTTGTCGTTGTCGGTCTTGATGCTGATACGGCCGAAATTGTACTTCTGGCCCTCGTCCAGCGTGTACGAAATGGCGAAGTCCTTGCGGTCCGGAGTCAGTTCGGCCACCGCCGAGATGACACGGAAATCGTAGTAGCCACGGTTGGTATAGTGCTTGCGCAACTGCTCGCGGTCGTAATCCATACGATCCGGGTCGTAGTTGTCGTTCGACGAGAAGAACCGCCACCACAACGACTTCTGCGTCACGACCACGCCACGCAGCTCGTTGTCCGAAAACGCTGTATTGCCGATGAAGTTGACCGATGCCACGCCCGTCTTGACGCCTTCGGTGATTTCAAAGATCAGGTCGACGCGCTTTTGCGGCAGTTCGACGATCTTTGGCGTCACGGTCGCCGAGATGCGGCCGGCCTTGCGATACAGTTCAATGATGCGCTGGACGTCTTCCTGGACCTTTGCCTTGGTGAAGACGCCGCGCGGACGGATCTGGACCTCGTCGCGCAGCTTGTCCTTGGTCATCGACTTGTTGCCCTCGAAGACCACCTGGTTGATGATGGGGGCTTCGACGACGGTGACGACCATCTCGCCGCCATTCATGGCGATCTGGACGTCCGAGAACAGGTCGGTGCGATAGAGCGTCTTGACCGCCAAGTCGATCATTTCTGCGTCGACGGTCGATCCGGTCTGGAACGGCAGGTAGGAAACGATGGTCTGCGAATCGATCCGCTCATTGCCCTGGACCGAAATAGCCGACACGTAGGCGGTCTGCTGCGCGGGAGCGGCTGGGGCCTGAGCCTGCGCTTCCGGCGGCGCTTCGGCGACCGGCGCCGCTGCATCCTGCATCAGGAAGGCGCGCGCGTCAGCGGCCGTGGCAAACGTGCCGCCCGCAATAAGAGCCATGACGCTGGCGCTGAAGGAAAGGCTGTGGGAAAGGGTCATGCGGCCTCTAAGCAGGCTGTGAGTACGTTTTTTGGGGGTACGGGTAGTGGCGGTGCGAAGGTCAGGATTCACGGGGTATCTCCGCCACCTTGGCAGACGGGGCTGAAGGTCAGTTTACGCTCAGTCATGACAGCAGTCCCCCGACGAATTTGACCAGACCGGTCCGGTTCAGATCGTTCCAGGCCGCATACAGCATCAGCCCTAATATCAGGACGACGGCCATGCGAATAGCCACGTTCTGCACGGCGATAGGCACCGGCTTCTTTGTGACGCCCTGCCACGCATAAAATGCCAGGTGACCGCCGTCCAGCATCGGGATCGGCAGCAGGTTGAGGAAGCCAACACCGATGGAAATGCTGGCCGTTATGACCAGGAAGCGCAAGAACAAGTTCAGCGCCTGAATTTCGGGTGGCAATTTGGCAATTGCGGGATCCAGCGTCAAGTCACCGGTCACCTTGGTCATGCCGATGACGCCGCTCAGCTGGTCGCCGTTTTCCTTGCCGACAAAGATGCGGCCGATATAGGTGAAAGTCGTGTCGAGAACGGACCAGGTTTCCGCGCACGCCCTGACAAAAGCCTGCGCCGGATTCAACCGGATGCTCTCGACCTCGCTCATGACTTCCGCACCGATACGCCCGCCCTGAACGCCGTCATTCGGATCGCCCGTATCGAGCTTGCCCCGCTTAGGCGTGATAACCACTGTCAAAATCTTGCCGCCGCGATCGATCTCCAGGCGGGCCTGGCTGTCCGCACGCAGGCCAACCAGCTTGATAAGGTCCGGCGCGCCCACGACAGCCCGTCCGTCGACGCTTTGCACGATGTCGCCGGCCTGAAGACCCGCAGCGGCTGCGGGCGAGTCAGGCAGAATCCGGGTAATTTTAGCGTGGCCTTCGCGATCACCGAACACGGAGAACATGATGGTAAACAGGAAGATCGCCAGGATGAAATTGAACACCGGTCCGGCGAGGATGATCAGGGCGCGCTGATACAGCGGCTTGAAATGGAAATAGTCGGCAACGGCCTCAGCGCCTTCGCGCTCGGCAATCGCCGCCCGCGCCGCGTCCAGCTCTTCGGACGAAGGCGACATCGAGGTGACATTCTCATCGCCGGCAAATTTGACATAGCCGCCCAGAGGCAGGGCGCTGATGCACCATTCGACGCCGCGCTTGTCCTTGCGGCGGACGAGAATTTTGCCAAAGCCGATGGAGAAGCGTTCGATGCGGGTATTGAACAGGCGCGCAACGCTGTAATGGCCATATTCATGAAAGGCCACGATGATCGAAATGATCACCAGAAACAGCGGTATGCCGACCAGGAACTGAATCAAGAAACGGTCTCCCTCGCGCCGCGACGGCTATTGTCTGTCCGGCCGTTCGTCAATGCCGGGCCCCTTTTCACGCGCCGAGAGTGGCGTTGGCAAACAGGCCCCGCACCAGCTCCCGGACACCGGAATCGATGTCAAGCGCCAGCACCATGGCGGCATCCCTATCACGACTTGTGTGATGTGGGGAAGGCATAGACGGTAAATGAGCCTTCATCATGGCAATTTCGACATATTCGGATATCTGTAAGAATGTGATGCGGCGGTCGAGAAACGCCTGCACGCACACCTCGTTGGCGGCATTGAAGACCACCGGCATCCCCTGCCCTGCCTCAAGCGCCTCACGCGCCAGCCTGAGCATGGGAAAGGCCTCCAGATCCGGCGCACAGAAGGACAGGTTGCCCTTGGCGACAAGATCCAGTTTCGGCGCCTTCCAAGTGACGCGATCTGGCCAGCCCAGGCAGTATGAGATCGGCACGCGCATGTCCGGCGTACCCAGTTGCGCCAGCGACGAACCGTCGTCATATTCGACCAGGCTGTGGATCACCGATTGCGGATGGATGACAACATCGATCTTTTCCGACGGGGCGTCGAACAGATAGCTGGCTTCGATCAGTTCAAGACCCTTATTGGCCAGGGTGGCAGAATCGACCGTGATCTTTGCGCCCATCGCCCAGTTGGGATGCTTGAGCGCCTGCTCTACCGTCACCAAGCGCAGGTCGTCGCGCGACCGCCCCAGGAATGGCCCGCCCGACGCCGTCAGGATCAGGCGGCTGACCTTGTCGGCCTGGCGCGCATCCAGTACCTGGAAGATGGCATTGTGTTCCGAATCGACCGGCAAAAGGCGCCCACCATGGGCTTCGACGCGCTCAATCAGCGCCCGGCCGCAGCCAACCAGGCTTTCCTTGTTCGCCAGCGCCAGGGTCGCGCCTGTAGCCGCCGCCGCCCAGACGGGCCTGAGGCCGGCAATGCCGACGATCGCCGCCATGATCCAGTCGGCGGGACGGGACGCCGCTTCACAGACGGCATCGTCGCCACAGGCAATGTCGAGGCCACTATCACCGATAAGGTCCCGGAAAACGGTCCATTGCGACGCGTCGGCCAGGACTGTTATGCCTGGGCGAAACCGTAACGCCTGTTCGGCCAGCAGCTCGACATTGCGCCCCCCAACCAGCGCTTCGATATGGTAGTCCTTGCCCGGAACCCCGGTCTCTTCCAGCAGACGCAGGGTCGAGACGCCGATCGAACCCGTCGATCCGAGGATGGAAATACGCCGCACGTTAGATCTCTGTTCCGAGCATGACCAGAAGACGTATAGCCCCGATCGCGACAATGGCAAACATCAAGCCGTCAACGCGGTCAAGCAATCCACCGTGACCGGGGATAAGCGTCCCGGCATCCTTGACCCCGTAACGCCGTTTCAGCGCCGATTCCCACAGGTCGCCGGCCATGGTCGACAAGGCGACGATCAGGCCGACGATCAGGCCTGACGTATCGTGCACGAACAGGTGCGTCAGGTCGTTCAGGCTGGCTGCCGTGAGCATGCCGGCGATCATGCCACCGGCAAAGCCTGACCAGGTCTTGTTGGGCGAATAACGCCGCCACAGCTTGGGGCCGCCGACGACCTTACCGACAAGGTAGGCGGCGCTGTCAGCCGCCCAGGCAATCAGGAAGGCGAAGAAAACCCAGTGAACGCCATGATGCGTGTCCCTGAGCCATATCAGCACCGTCCCCGGCAGGCCGATATAGAAAACACCGTAG
This sequence comes from Asticcacaulis sp. P4_H10, assembly GCF_056400965.1. Classification (NCBI taxonomy): domain Bacteria; kingdom Pseudomonadati; phylum Pseudomonadota; class Alphaproteobacteria; order Caulobacterales; family Caulobacteraceae; genus Asticcacaulis; species Asticcacaulis sp. P4_H10. The sequence continues at coordinate 297,993 of NZ_JBFUKH010000008.1, forward strand.
GCGGCATCGATCCATCCGACGCCAAGCCTGTAAGCATAAAGCCCCGCGCACAGCGATCCGAAGGCCAGGATCAGCAGCGACAGGACAGGATGGCCGAGATAGCCGACGAAGATCGCTGCCAATATGGCCACGCTGACCGCAACCGCGATCCGGCTGGCGGCCTTTGGCGCCACCATCACGCCCCATTCGATGCTCAGCAGGGCGATACCGACGCTGATCATGACCAGGAAAGGCCAAGGCCGCGTGAACGGCATCCAGTCGAACGGCAGGGCGATCAGGCCCAGAACGATCGGTATCAGGACCAGGGCGGAAGCGATGCGGATGGCAAGTTCACGCCGGCGGGCGCCAGCCTTCGCTGTTTTAGGCAGGCTGGGCGACATTTCCTGCCTCTATGCCGCCGAAGCGGCGGCTTCGTCCGGCGAAAATATCGAGTGCGGATTGCAATGCCTCGCGTCCATAATCCGGCCAGAGGATATCCTGGAAGACGAATTCGGCATAGGCCGCTTCCCACAGCAGGAAGTTCGACAGGCGATGTTCGCCGCTGGTCCGGATCAGCAGGTCGAGCGGCGGCAGGTCATGCGTTGACAGGCCGCCTTCGAACCGTTCCTGCGTAATCTCTTCCGGCCTGAGCGTGCCCGCCTGAACCTGCTCGGCCAGGGCGCGCGCAGACGCGACGATATCAGCCTGGGCGCCATAGTTCAGCGCGACCTGCAGGAAGAAACGCGAATTGGTCTTGGTTTTTTCGTGGGCGTCGTCAACCATGCCGACGATATCGGCAGGCAGGCCATCGCGCTGACCGATGATGCGAACACAAACCCCTTCGCGGCGCAGGCGTTCCAGATCCGATTTGATGAAGGCGCGCAGCAGGCCCATCAGGTCGCTGACTTCGGCCGCCGGCCGGCGCCAGTTCTCGGTCGAGAAGGCAAAGACCGTCATGTGGGTGACACCCAGATCGACCGCCGCCGTAATGGTGCGCTTCAGCGCCTCGACCCCGGCGCGGTGCCCCAGTGTGCGAATCTGCCCGCGCTCCTTGGCCCAGCGCCCGTTACCGTCCATGATAATCGCCACATGCAAGGGCGCACTGGCGCTTGCAGAGCTAGTCTCATCGGCGGAGGCGACGCCTAAGGGCATGAAAAGGCTTTCTGACACGTGCGAAAAGGACAGTGCGCGGATAATCTAATCCAGCTTGCAACTGTCCTCTAGTAAAATCAAATCGTAAGATCGGGGGTTAAGACGGCATTCCGCCCTCACCGCCTACACCTGCATGATTTCGGCTTCCTTGGCCTTCAGCGTCTCGTCGATGCGCTTGATTGCGGCGTCGGTGAATCCCTGGATTTCCGTGCCGCCCTTCTTTTCTTCGTCTTCCGATATCTCCGAAGCCTTTTCGGCCTTTTTGAGGTCGTCCATGGCTTCGCGACGAACATTGCGCACCGCGACGCGCTGGGTTTCGGCGTACTTGCCGGCGATCTTGACCAGCTCCTTGCGGCGCTCCTCGGTCAGCGGCGGGATCGGAATGCGCAGGGTCTGGCCGTCGGTGATCGGGTTGAGACCCAGGCCGCCATTGCGGATAGCCTTTTCGACCGCGATGACCAGGCCCTTGTCCCAGACATTGACCGCGATCATGCGCGGTTCCGGCACCGTCACGGCGGCACAGGCGTTCAGCGCCATGGTCGAACCATAGGCGTCCACGACCACCTGGTCGAGCAGCGATGCCGAGGCGCGGCCGGTACGCAGGCCGGAGAAGTCGTCCTTAAGGGCCACCACGGCTTTGTCCATGCGGTCCTTATAGTGATTGAGATCAGGTTTCATGGCAGTTCTCGCTTCCTGCTATTTGTTTTCTTTGAGATTATTGCGAAATGACGGTGTGTACGCCACCGCCGTGGATGACCTTGGCCAATTCGCCTTCATTGCGGATAGAGAAGACGACGATAGGGATTTCGTTTTCGCGCATCAGCGATACCGCAGTCGCATCCATTACACGAAGATCTTTAGTTAAGACTTCGAGATAATTCAGTTTATCGTAACGCTGGGCGCTGGCGTCCTTCTTGGGGTCGGCCGTGTAGACGCCGTCGACCGACGTGCCCTTGAACAACGCGTCGCAGTTCATTTCGGCGGCGCGCAGAGCTGCTGCCGTGTCGGTCGTGAAGTAAGGCGCACCGGTGCCGGCGGCAAAAATGACCACCCGGCCCTTTTCAAGGTGGCGGATGGCGCGACGGCGGATGAAGGGTTCGCAGACAGCGTTCATCTGGATGGCTGACTGGACGCGGGTATCTACCCCTAAGCGTTCCAGGGCGTTCTGCATGGCCAGGGCGTTCATGACGGTCGCCAGCATGCCCATATAGTCGGCAGACGAACGTTCCATGCCGACCGCGGCCTTGGACAGGCCGCGGAAGATATTGCCACCGCCAATGACGAGGCAAAGCTCGACGCCCTGACGCGCCACGTGGGCGATTTCCTCGGCGACGGCCTTCACCGTATTCATGTCGATGCCGAAGCCCTGATCCCCCATCAGGACTTCGCCCGAGACCTTCAGCAGGATGCGTTTGTACTTCAAATCTGCCGGGGCGCTGGCCATGGAAATATCTCCGGGAATCAAATGGGGACCGCTGAGGGCGCGCGGTTTTCAGCGCCCTGAATAGTTTGCCAGGCCTTTTGACGCAAGGCTTGATCGCGAAAGCTTGCTGGAAAAGGCTTCATAGCGATATGCCAAAAAGTGTGCAGCGGTTTTTGGTAAAATATCGCGACAAAAAAAGCCAAAGAAAAAGGCGCGGCGCCCAAGGGCACCGCGCCTGATTTTCGTCAAGCCAACAGCTTAGGCCTGGCCCGTCATCATCGAAGCGACTTCGGCAGCGAAGTCTTCGGTCTTCTTCTCAACGCCTTCGCCGAGGGCGAGACGGTTGAAGCCGATGATCTTGACCGGCGTGCCGAGCGTCTTGGCGGTTTCGGCAACCAGTTCCTCGACGGTCTGATCCGGATTCATGACGAAGGCTTGCTTGTGCAGCACGACTTCTTCGTAGAACTTGCGGATGCGGCCCTCGATCATCTTTTCGATGACCTGCAGCGGCTTGCCCGATTCCTTGGCCTGCTCGGTCAGGATGGCCTTTTCGCGTTCGACGTGTTCCTGGTTCAGGTCCTCGACGTTCAGCGACAGCGGCTGCGTGGCGGCGATGTGCATCGCGACCTTGCGGCCCATTTCCTTCAGCACTTCCGGATCGCCAGCCGATTCGATGGCAACCAGAACGCCGATACGGCCGAGGTCCGGCGCGATAGCGTTGTGGATGTAGGTGGCGACGACGCCTTCGGAGACCGAAAACTTGGCGTAACGGCGCACGACCATGTTTTCGCCGATCGTGGCGATCAGGTTGGTGATCTCGTCATTGACAGCCGCGGCAACGCCTTCGACCGTGTCGTTTTCGAGACCGGCCTTACCGGCGTTGCGGGCCAGGGTCTGGAACAGGTCGTTGCGCGACACGAAGTCGGTTTCAGCGTTCACTTCGACGGCAGCGGCGGTCATGCCCTTGCCTTCGACCTTGGTGGCAACGACAACCAGGCCTTCAGCTGCGATGCGGTCAGCCTTCTTGGCAGCCTTGGAGAGGCCTTTGGCGCGCAGCCAGTCCATCGACGCTTCGATATCGCCGTTGTTCTCGGCCAGCGCCTTCTTGCAGTCCATCATGCCAACGCCGGAACGGTCGCGCAGGTCCTTAACGAGCGCTGCAGTGATCTCAGCCATGAAATCCTCCATAGATCAGAAATTTAAGATCGTGCCGCATGCTAGCGGCGATCCATGTCAATTAAACAACAGCTTAAGGACGTAATCGCGCCTTAAGCTGTTTCAAGTCGTGACGGGTCCGGGCTGTAGCCTGGACCCGTATATAGGAAGCCTTAGGCCTGTTCGGAAGTCTCGGCCGACAGGGCCGGCTCAACCGGAGCCACAGCGGCGCCAAGATCAACGCCCGATGCGACCTGACCAGCGGCCAGACCGTCGAGAACGGCGTCAGCGACCAGGTCGCAATACAGTTGCAGGGCGCGGGCGGCGTCGTCGTTGCCCGGGACCGGGAAGGTGATGCCGTCCGGATCCGAGTTCGAATCGAGGATACCGATGACCGGGATGTTCAGCTTGCGAGCTTCCTGGATGGCGATCGATTCCTTGTTGGTATCGATCACGAACATCAGGTCGGGGATACCGCCCATGTCCTTGATGCCGCCCAGCGACAGTTCCAGCTTTTCGCGCTCGCGCGTCAGCATCAGCAGTTCCTTCTTGGAACGGCCGGCCGGGTTGTTGTCCAGCACCTGCTCCAGTTCGCGCAGACGCGCGATCGAGCCCGAAATGGTGCGCCAGTTGGTGAGCGTGCCGCCCAGCCAACGGTGGTTAACGAAGTACTGCGCCGAACGCTTGGCGGCGACCGAAACCGGGCCTTGTGCCTGGCGCTTGGTGCCGACGAACAGGACGCGGCCACCCGAAGCAGCCACTTCACGCACCTTTAGGAGCGCCTGGTGGAACAGCGGCAGGGTCTGCGACAGGTCGATAATGTGGATGTTGGAACGCGCACCAAACAGGTAACGCTCCATTTTCGGGTTCCAGCGGTGGGTCTGGTGACCGAAGTGCGCGCCGGCTTCGAGCAGGAGGCGCATAGAAATTTCAGGCATAGCCATAAGTCAGATCTTCCTTCTTCCGATAATCCTCCGCAGACTGAAAAGCGTGGGCAAACACATGCCTGCCCTGAGCCTCGGAACGTCCCGAACAAGTCGGGGCGCACGTCTGCGTGTGAGATGACGCGCACCTATTCACAATTTCAAAAAAAAGCAAGCCTTACGAATAGAAAAACGCAAGGTGTGTAACTGCTTTGTCGCGATGTCAGCGGAAAACCGCACACACACATAGCTTAGACATCCTCAAAGTAGGTCACGCCGGGCATGGCCTTGAGCCGCCCACGCAGAGTCGCATCGAGACTGTAGCGCTGCGGCATCTTCACCTCGATCTCACCCTGCCCGCTCAGATCGCTCAGCAGGGTGATCTCACCGCCGGTCTTGCCCTTTGCCTCTTCCAGGTAGGTCCGCAGCAGTGCCAGGTCGATGACCTGGGCCGAGACGTGTACACGCAGCCCCATATCATTGGTGTTGAGCGTCGCAGCCAGAGGCGTCGCCTCGTCACCAAAGAAGCGCACTTCGCCGTCACGGCCCTTGGAGCGAACCTTGAGCACGATCGAAGTGCCAGGTTCGAGATTATCGCGGTTCTTTTTCAGCGATTCCGGCGGGAACAGGACCTCGTACTCGCCGGTCGGGTCGGACAGGGTGACGAAGGCAAACTTCTCTCCCGAGCCCGCGGCAGCGCGTTCCTGGCGCCTGCGAATGACGCCGGCCATGCGGAAGGCTTCGCGGCCCTCCTGGGCCAGGGACAGGGCTTCGGCGTACAGCGTCACCTTCTTGCGCTTGAAGACATCGACCATATCCTGCAACGGATGCCCCGACAGATAAAAGCCGATCGCCGACAGTTCTTCGTCCAGCCGCGCCGGTCCCGACGACGGATTGACATTGGGCACACGTGGCCGCGACGACTGGCTGGAGCCGAACAGGCTGACCTGAGATGCCGCCCGCTCCGCAGCCATGCTCTGGGCATAGGCCATGAAGATGTCGGCGCATTGCAGGATCTGCGAGCGATTGGGATGAATCGAATCGAAGGCGCCGGCCTTGGCCAGGTTTTCGATCGCGCGCTTGTTGACCGCCTTGGGGTCGATCCGTTCCAGGAAGTCAAAAATGTCGGTGAACTTGCCATCACGCTCGCGCGTTTCGATCACGCTCTGCATGGCCTCGAAGCCGACGTTGCGGATGGCGCCCAGCGCATAGAGGATTTCGCCATTTTCGACGTCGAAATCGGCCATGGAGGTGTTGATGTCCGGCGCCTTGATCGTAATCCCGAAACGCCGGGCATCCTGGTAGAAGACCGCCAGTTTATCGGTATTGGCGATATCGAGACTCATGGTCGCGGCGAAGAATTCGACCGGGTGATTGGCCTTCAGATAGCCCGTCTGGTACGAAATAAAGGCGTAGGCGGCGGCGTGCGACTTGTTGAAGCCGTAGCCGGCGAACTTGTTCACCAGTTCGAAAATGCTGTCCGACTGCTTTTCGGGCACGCCCTTCTCTGCGGCGCCGGAAATGAAACGGGCCTTCTGCAGGTCCATTTCCTCTTTCTTCTTCTTACCCATGGCGCGGCGCAGCAGGTCGGCTTCACCGAGACTGTAGCCCGACAGGACCTGGGCGATCTGCATCACCTGTTCCTGATAGATGATGACGCCGTAGGTCTCCTTCAGCACCGGCTCCAGCGACGGATGCAGCATATCGATCTCAAGCCGGCCGAACTTACGATCGACATAGGTGTCGATATTGTCCATCGGACCCGGACGATAGAGCGAGATCAGGGCGGTGATTTCTTCCAGCGAACCACAGCGCATCTTGCGCAGGGTGTCGCGCATGCCCTGGCTTTCAAGCTGGAACACGCCGATCGACTGGCCCGAGGCCAGCAGTTCGTAGGTCGGCGTATCGTCCAAAGCCAGGGTCGAATAGTTGATGTCGATGCCGCGCTTACGCAGGTACTTCTGCGCGCGGTCAAGCACGGTCAGGGTCTTCAAACCCAGGAAGTCGAACTTGACCAGGCCGGCGCTTTCAACCCACTTCATGTTGAACTGGGTGGCGGGAATGTCGGAACGCGGATCGCGGTAGAGCGGCACCAATTCGATCAAGGGCCGGTCGCCGATCACGATACCGGCAGCGTGGGTCGAGGCGTTGCGGTACAGGCCTTCGAGGCGCAGCGCCGTATCGAGCAGGTTCCTGACCGCCTCTTCCTCGTCGCGCGCCTGCTTGAGACGCGGCTCGATCTCAATGGCCTGCGCCAGCGTGGTTGGATTGGCCGGGTTGTTCGGCACCATCTTACACAAGCGATCAACCTGGCCCAGCGGCAACTGCATGACGCGGCCGGTATCGCGCAGAACGGCACGCGCCTGCAGCGTACCGAAGGTGATAATCTGGGCCACGCGGTCGCGGCCGTACTTCTCCTGCACGTAGGAGATCACCTCTTCGCGGCGTTCCTGGCAGAAGTCGATATCGAAGTCGGGCATCGATACCCGTTCCGGATTCAGAAAGCGTTCAAACAGCAAGCCAAAGCGCAGCGGATCCAGATCAGTAATCAATAGCGCCCAGGCAACCAGCGAGCCGGCGCCCGACCCCCGCCCCGGTCCGACCGGCACGCCGTGGGACTTGCCCCACTTGATGAAGTCCGAAACGATCAGGAAGTAGCCAGGAAAGCCCATCTTCTGGATGACGCCGATTTCGCGCTCCAGGCGCGCCCAGTAGTCCTCTTCAGGCACGGCCAGCTTGACCTGCTTGAGACGCTCTTTCAGCCCTTCGCGCGCCTGGTAGGCCAGTTCCTCGGCCTCGTTACGGCCATCGCCGGTATCAAAGCGCGGCAGGATGGGATCGCGCTTACTGACCATGAAGGCGCAACGGCGGGCAAATTCCAGCGTGTTGTCGCAGGCTTCCGGCAGGTCGGCGAACAGTTCGCGCATTGCCTTTGACGGCTTGAACCAGTGATCCTTGGTGACCTTGCGGCGGTCATCAACGCCCAAAAACGTACTGTCTGAAATACACAGCAGTGCTTCGTGGGCGCGGTAGAGGTCCGGAGAGGCAAAATAGGCGTCGTTGGTCGCTACCAGCCCGACATCATTCTCATAGGCGAATTCGACAAGGCCGATCTCGGCTGGTCCACCCTTTATGCCACCGTGCGGGCCGCCGTCGTGGCGCTGAAGTTCGATGTAGAAACGATCACCAAAGACTTCGAGCATCGCCCTAAGGGCCGTCTTGGCCTCTTCGGGCTTGTTCTGGCGGAAGGCGACATCGACCGGCCCATCAAACCCGCCGGAGAGAGCTAGCAGGCCTTCGTTATTCTCGGCAATGTCAGCCCAGGTGACGTGCGGTTCCTGGATGCCGTCATTCTCGACATAGGCCTTGGACGACAGTTTGGTAAGATTGAGATAGCCCTGTTCATTCTGGGCATAGAGGATAATCGTCGGAATCCGCGCCCAATTTTCCTTCGGCGTAACGCCAATGCCCTTGACTGGGATGGCGGCGCCGACGATCGGCTGGATACCCGCATCCTTGCAGGCCTGCGAAAATTCGAGCGCGCCGAAGAGATTGCAACGATCGGTGATAGCAACCGCCGGCATCTCGTTCTTCAGAGCCAGCTTGCCCATATCGGAGGCCTTTATGGCGCCTTCGAGAACCGAATAGGCCGAGCGGACTCTTAGATGGACAAAGTCTTCGCTCACAGCCGCCTCCCGACTTCAGGTCTTCTCGCGACTCACGCCGCCATGGACAGAACCTGACACATGACCGCGACAAAAGCCGCTACCGAAGCGAAAGACAATACATGATGCAAGGCGCCGACCATTTTTCCACTCCTATTTCCGGAACATCGTGCGGCCGTTCCTGGCCACTGATGGATAATTCTTGTTTTGTTCTATATTCCGGTTTTGTTCTCACCGCAAATCCTTTCTGTGAATTACGGGAACAAAATGTGAAAGAAGCGAAATTACAATGTGTTAGGAGACGCGTTCTGGCGTGAACGGTACGAGTGTTCCGTTCTCCAAACGCACCACGCGGTCCATGTGCCGCGCCAGTTCCAGGTTGTGCGTGGCGATCAGCGCCCCTACACCTTGCGCCTTCACGATCGTCTTCAAGGCATCGAAGACCTGCCTGGACGTATCCGGGTCAAGATTGCCCGTCGGTTCGTCCGCCAGCAACAGGCGCGGATTGTTGGCCAGTGCCCGGGCGATCGCCACACGCTGCTGTTCGCCGCCCGACAGCTGCGCCGGCTGGTGGTCCAGGCGCTCAGCCAGACCAAGCGTCGTCAGCAGTTCGCGCGCCCTCGCCTCGGCATCAACGGCGCTACGGCCCAGAATACGTTGCGGCAGGGCGACATTGCCCAGCGCCGAATATTCCGGCAACAGGTGGTGGAACTGATAGACGAAGCCGATCTTTTCCAGTCGTGCCCGCGTCCGTTGTTCCTCGTTGGCAGTGTGGAAATCCTGACCATCTATGGTCAGGCGGGCATTCGGCGCTGCTTCGAGCAGACCGACGGCATGCAACAATGACGACTTGCCCGAACCCGACGGCCCGACCAGGCCGACGAATTCACCGGGCGCAATATCGAGATCGACACCATTCAGCACCGTCAATGTGCGGCCTTCGCCGACCTTGTAATTGCGGTGCAGATCGCGCAGGGAGAGGATTGGCTTACTCATAGCGAAGTGCCTCTACAGGCTCGAGCTTGGCCGCCCAAAGCGACGGGAATAGGGTCGACAGGCACGCCGCCAGCAGCGAGGCGAGGACGATGAAGGTCACTTCGACCGGGTCCATCTTGGCCGGCACGTGATCGAGGTAATAGACGTCCTTGGGGAAGAGGTCGTGCTGAAAGACCCATTCCAGGAAGTGCTGGATTTCGCGGATGAAGGTGCAGAACAGGACGCCCAGCAACAGGCCGGTGACCGTACCGGCCGCACCGATCGTGGTGCCCGTCAGGAAGAAGACACGTGAAATCGCGGACCGATCCGCGCCCATGGTCCGCAGGATGGCGACATCCCGCGCCTTGTTTTTCACCAGCATGACGACGCCGGAAATGATGTTCAGCGAGGCGATGATGACGATGAAGAACAGGATGAAACCCATGGCGGCGCGTTCGACCTGAAGCGCGCCCCACAGCGAGCCGTTGGTCTGCGTCCAGTCCTGGAAGAGCGCCTTGTCGCCGGCCGCCTGCAGCAGTTGCCCGCGCCAGGCCGTTATATCGTAAGGGTTCTGGACCTTGATTTCGACCATGTCCCATTCGTCTTCGCGATCGAAGAAGAGCTGGGCCTGGTTGAGCGGCAGATAGACGAAGGCGCGGTCAATCTCGCTGACACCGCTATGGAAAACGCCACCCACCGTATAGACCACTCGCCGCGGCGTGGCGCCGAACGCCGTCGATCCACCGGGCGAAACAAGCGTTACCTCGTCGCCGGCGCGCAGTCCCATGCGGCTGGCCAGGCCATCACCGACCATGACGACATTGCCGCCATAGTCGCCGACACCGAACTGCTTGAGAGACCCATCCTTGATATTGTTGACGATGATCGAGGTGTTCTTCAGCGTATCGGGCTCGACGCCGCGCACATAGGCGCCATCGATATCGCCACTGGTACTCTGGATCAGAGCCGCACCGGTCAGGAAGGGCGCCGCCTGCGTGACGCCCGGCACGGCCTTGAGGCGCTTCAGCATGTCGTCACGGTGCGCAAAGTCATCCAGCGGCGCGCCATACAGATAGCCATGACCGCCGAAGGCCAGCAATCGCGACAGCATCTCATCGCGAAAGCCGTTCATGATCGACATGGTCGAGATCAGCGCCGTGACGGCCAGGGCAATGCCGATATAGGAGATGATGGCGATGACGGCGATCCCGCCATCCTTGCGGCGGGTTCGCAGATAGCGCATGGCCAGGCTGAATTCCCAGGGACGGAAACCGAACAGCGCCTTCAAAAATCCCATATGATCAGGCCTTTGCCTTCGTCAGTTGTGCAAGCACTTCATCGAAATCGGCCGTCTGGCGTTCGCCCGTGGCGCGGTTCTTCAGCTCGACCTTACCCTCGGCCAGGCCCTTGGGTCCAATGATCAGCTGCCACGGAATACCGATCAGGTCCATCGAGGCGAACTTGGCGCCCGGACGATCATCGCGGTCGTCGTAGAGGACGTCACGACCGGCAGCAGCCAGGGCCTTGTAGGCCTTGTCACAGGCGGCATCGCAAGCTTCGTCGCCAGCGCGCAGGTTGATCAGGCCGACATCGAACGGGGCGACGCTTTCCGGCCAGATGATGCCGGCTTCGTCGTGGCTGGCTTCGATGATCGCGCCGAGCAGACGCGAGACGCCAACGCCATAAGAGCCCATGTGGACGGTGATTTCGCCGTCGGGGCCGTTGACGACGGCCTTCATCGGCTTGGAATACTTTTCGCCGAAATAGAAGATGTGGCCGACCTCGATGCCGCGCGCCGACAACTGCTTGTCGGCCGGAACGTCAGCAAAATCGTCGGGATTATGCATTTCTTCGGTCGCCGCATACAGCGACGTGCGGCCGTCGACTATGGCTTGCAGGTCGTCCCAGTCGACATCATTGCCTGGTGTCGGCATATCAACCAGGTCCTTGTGGCAGAAGACGGCGCTTTCGCCGGTGTCGGCCAGGATGATGAATTCGTGGCTGAGATCGCCGCCAATCGGGCCGGTGTCGGCGCGCATCGGCACGGCCTTCAGGCCCATGCGACCGAAGAGGTTGAGATAGGCCACGAACATGCGGTTATAAGCCTTGCGCGCCGAGGCTTCATCGACGTCGAAGCTGTAGGCGTCCTTCATCAGGAATTCGCGGCCGCGCATGACGCCGAAGCGCGGGCGCTGCTCGTCGCGGAACTTCCACTGGATGTGATAAAGGTTCAGCGGCAGGTCCTTGTACGACCGGACGGTGCCACGGAAGATCTCGGTGATCATTTCCTCGTTGGTCGGGCCGTAGAGCATTTCGCGCTCATGGCGGTCCTTGATGCGCAGCATCTCCTGGCCGTAATCTTCGTAACGGCCGGATTCGCGCCACAGGTCAGCCAGTTGCAGGGTCGGCATCAGCATCTGGATGGCGCCGGCGCGGGCCATTTCTTCCTCGACGATCTTTTCGACCTTCTTCAGCACCTTGAGGCCCAGCGGCAGCCAGGCATAGATGCCGGCGGCTTCCTGACGGATCATGCCGGTCCTCAGCATCAGGCGATGCGAGACGATCTGGGCTTCGGCGGGGTTTTCCTTGAGAAGGGGCAGGAAGTAGCGCGACAGGCGCATGAGAGAATCCGTTCAGTTAGATATCAGGGCGCGCGCACCCTAAGCAGGTTTGAAAAATGTGTCAGTCTTTTTGATGGCGAAAAACGCCGGTGTGGAACTATTCGGTGCCCGGCAGCGGGATGTGCACGAAGAAGCTCAAACCCAGCACCAGCACCCAGACGACAAAGGCAACAATGCTGTTGAGCCTGGCCTTCTTCCATAGGTTCGGATTGACCGGCGCCCCCGGATCGTTGCCCTTGATGACTTCGACGCCCGCCTCGTGGTGGCTGGGATTACCGCCGATCGGCAGGACGGCGAACAGGGTCACCCACCAGATCATGATGTAGATGGCGATCCAGGTGACGATGGTGGTGAACATGGGCAGAAACTCCAGTGGCCTCTGTTAAATCAGACCGAGGCCTTCATCGACACCTAGCACCAGATTGAGGTTTTGCACAGCCGCGCCCGACGCCCCCTTGCCGAGATTGTCGAAGACAGCAACCAGGTTGGCGGTCTGCGTGTCATCGTCGCCGAAGACATGGATCAACAGTTGATTGGTGTTGGCAAAGGCGTCGGCATCAACGGCCTTGGCCTCCGCGCTTTCCTCGAGCGAGGCGACGCGGATGAAGCGCTCGCCGGCGTAGTGCGCCGTCAGGATGCTGTGGATGCCGGCCACATCGGGCTCATCCGGCAGCGCCCACAGGTGCAGCGGCACCTGGACGATTAACCCTTGCGCGAACTTGGCAACCGTCGGCGAGAAGACCGGCGGGCTTTCCAGGCCGGAATAGACCTGCATTTCCGGCAGGTGCTTGTGCTTAAGGCTGGTGGCGTAGATGCGCTCACGCCCCTGCCCGCTTTCGAATTCGGCAATCATGGATTTGCCGCCGCCTGTGTAGCCAGTCAGCGATGATGCGGTGATCGGAAAGAAAGGCGGAATGACACCGATCTCAGCCAGCGGACGGACCAGGGCGATAAAGCCGGTCGAATGGCAGCCGGGATTGCTGATGCGCTTGGAGGCCGCGATCACTTCGCGGTGGCCTTCGGTCATTTCCGGGAAGCCGAAGGTCCAGCCTTCGGCGACACGGTGGGCGGTCGAAGCGTCGATGACACAGACGTCAGGGCTCTCGATCAGCGACACGGCTTCGCGCGCCGCATCGTCCGGCAGGCACAGGATGACGGCGTCGGCGGCGTTCAGCGCTTCCTTGCGCGCGCCGGCGTCCTTACGCTTGTCTTCGGTCAGGCGGATCAGTTCGATATCGCTGCGGCCATCCAGGCGCTCACGGATTTGCAGGCCCGTCGTGCCGACTTCACCGTCGATGAATACCTTTTTCGTCATAATGAATCTCCGCTACCCGAACTTCGCGCCGGGTTAAGCGTTGGCGTCAAATAAAACAAGCATAGAAAAAGGCGCCCCGGTTGCCCGAAGCGCCTTTCGCGTACGTATTCCGCAGCGATTAACGCTTCGAGAACTGGAAGGAGCGGCGAGCCTTGGCGCGGCCGTACTTCTTACGCTCGACGACGCGCGAGTCGCGGGTCAGGAAGCCGGCGGCCTTCAGAGCCGGGCGCAGGCCGGGCTCATAATAGGTCAGCGCCTTCGACAGGCCGTGACGGATGGCGCCGGCTTGACCCGACAGGCCCGAACCGTGCACCGACACGAAGACGTCGAACTGCGTCGCGCGGTCCGTCAGGTTGAGCGGTTGAGCGATCATCATGCGCAGAACCGGACGTGCAAAGTACACTTCCTGTTCGCGGTCATTGATGATCCACTTGCCGGAACCCGGCTTGATCCAGACGCGGGCGACGGCGTTCTTGCGCTTGCCGGTGGCATAGGCGCGGCCATACTTGTCGAGGATCTGAACGCGCTCGACCTTGGCTTCGACCGGGTTGGACGACAGCGAAGCGAGAGCTTCCAGGCCTTGGCCGCCAGTGGTTTGTTCTTCAACTTCGGCCATGATCAGACGCTCCGGACGTTCTTGCGGCTCAGCGCCTTGAAGTCGACGACTTCCGGCTGTTGAGCTTCGTGGGGGTGGGCTTCGCCGGCATAGATGCGCAGGTGCGTCATCTGGGCGCGGGCCAGCGGCGATTCCTTGGGCAGCATGCGCTCGACCGCCTTGGTCAGCACGCGCTCAGGATACTTGCCGTTCAGCAGTTGGCCAAGCGTACGCTGCTTGACGCCGCCGGGGTGGCCGGTGTGCCAGTAGAAGATTTCGTTATGCTTCTTGCCGGTCAGATGCACCTTTTCGGCGTTGATCACGATGACATAGTCACCGGAATCGACGTTCGGGGTGTAGGTCGGCAGATGCTTGCCGCGAAGACGCATGGCGATGAAGGTCGCCAGACGGCCGAGCACGGCATCCTGGGCGTCGATCACGATCCACTTCTTCTCGACATCGGCGGGCTTGAGAGCCGCGGTTGTGGACGTCAACATGAGAAATTCCTTGGATTGTCGCGCAAAGTTAGCCCCTGCGCGGCGAAGAGGCGCGTCATGTACAGGAGGCCCCCTGGAGTGTCAACGCATTATTTCGCGCAAAACCGGTCGGATCGATATGATTTTATTGAAGAAATTGGACTTGGTATTAAATTACCGCTTATTTTCGTCATAAAAGTTTGATGCCCGCACTCTATGCGACGGATACGCTTTGGTCTAACCGTTTCACCCGACACAAAACTTCAGGTTCCATAATGTCCTTATCGCGTCGTCTCTTCCTGGCCGGCTCCGCCGCCACCTCTTTAGCCTTCATGGGCCTCAATGCCCGAGCTGCTATCCGGCCAGCCGACCCCAAAGCTGATCCCGGCTATCGCAACGAGATCGAAGGCTATGGCAGGCTGAAGGCCGACCCGAACGGCCTGATCGAACTGCCGGAAGGCTTCAGCTATCGCATCTTCTCGCGCATGGGCGAAACCATGGACGACGGCCTGCTGGTGCCCGGCAAGCACGACGGCATGGCGGCGTTCGCGCATTCCGATCCGGACAAGGTTATCCTCGTCCGCAACCACGAACTCAACCACAAGACGCGCAACCAGTTTCCGGTTGGCGGCCTGGGCCAGAACATGGACAAGCTGGATCGCAGCAAGGTCTATGACTTTACATCTGACGACGACTTCCCGCTGGGCGGCGGCACTTCGACCCTGATCTACAATATCAAGACGCAGACGCTGGACAGCCACTACCTGTCGCTGACCGGCACCTCGACCAACTGTGCCGGCGGGTTGACGCCCTGGGGATCGTGGCTGACCTGCGAAGAAACCACCATTGGTACCGGCGACGGCGTCGGCAAAGACCATGGCTGGGTCTTCGAAGTGCCGTCGGCGCACAAGGGCCTGGTCGAGCCCCTGCCCCTGAAGGCCATGGGACGTTTTGACCACGAGGCGGTCTGCGTCGATCCGCGCACCGGGATCGTCTACCTGACCGAGGACCGGCCGAACAGCCTGTTCTACCGCTTTATCCCGGCCCGTAAAGGCGAACTGCGACACGGCGGCAAGCTCCAGGCCCTGGTGATCCGCGACGCCCCCAAGGCCGAAACGGGCAACCAGACCAGCGTACTATGGAAGATGGGCGACCGTTTCAAAGTCTCGTGGATCGACATGAAAAATGTCGAAAGCCCGGGCGATACCCTGCGCGAAGAAGGCTTTGCGCAGGGCGCGGCGCGCTTCGTACGCGGCGAAGGCATTCATTGGGGCAATGGCGAGCTGTTCTTTGCCTGCACCGCCGGCGGTCCGCACGGCTTCGGCCAGATCATGCGCTACACGCCGTCTGCCCACGAAGGCACCAGCGATGAAGCCAGACATCCGGGTACGATCGACCTGTTCGTCGAGTCCGGCGACCAGACCGTGCTGGACTATGCCGACAATCTAACGGTTTCGCCGTGGGGGCACCTCTACGTCTGCGAGGACCGCTATTCGGACGTGCTGATCAACCACCTGCGCATCGTGACGCCGCAGGGCAAGATCGCGACCTTCGCGCGCAACGTCAATCCGCAGAACTCGGAATGGGCGGGGGTGTGCTTCTCGCCGGACGGTTCGACCCTGTTCGCCAACCTGCAGGCCAATGGCATAACGGTCGCCATCACCGGGCCGTGGAATACATTCAAGGATGTGGCGGTACAGGCGTAAGTAAAAAGCCCTCTTTGCCCGGCAGAGAGGGCTTTTTTTTAAAACCCGCCGCGCCGGAAGACGCGATCGGCGCGGGCCACTTTCCACGCCAAAAAGACGCTCAAGGCCAGAACGACAATCGCCATCAACTGATGTGCCAGGGCCAGCCAGATATTGACCACGGTCCACAGCGTCGCGATGCCAAGTCCCGCCTGGACGGTGACAGCGCCCGCGACGCCCCAGGCCAGTGCCTTGAGGTCATCGTCCTGACATTTGCGGGTCAACAACGCCGCAAAGCCAATCGCGAACAGGAACAGCAGGTAGGCGTTCATGCGATGGATGAACTGCACCCAGCCCTGGTCATGGAAGAGTGTAATATAGAGGCCGCGCGACCAATCGATTTGCGGCATGAACCCGCCATTCATCAGCGGCCAGTCGTTGTAAAGCAGGCCGGCATGGTTGCCGGCGACCAGCGCCCCCAGCATGCATTGCAGGAAGACGATTCCTGCCAGCGCAAAGCCGGCGATCTTCCACCCCATGGGCGCGCCGCGGCTGCGGTTCTCACCCGCGCCGGCCTCAAGCCCGGTCCATAGGGTCCACATGAACAGCATCAATGCCATCGACAGGTGCGCCATTAGCATTTCAGGCGCCACAAAAACGCGCTTGGTCAGGCCGCTCGCGACCATCCACCAGCCAACGGCACCCTGGAACAGGATCAGGCCTATGGCCACGGCCGATCGCCAGAGGATGCGTTTGGGCATTTCCTTGCGGATCAGGAACCAGACAAAGGGCAGCAGATAGACAAAGCCCAGCAGTCGCGCCAGAACACGGTGCGCCCATTCCCACCAGTAGATGCCCTTGAAATCGTCGACGCTCATATGGGCGTTGATCTGGGAATATTGCGGAATCTTTTTGTAGTTTTCGAACTCGGCCGTCCACGCCGCGTCGCTCATCGGCGGTACGATGCCGGAAATCGGCTTCCATTCGGTGATCGACAGGCCGGACTGGGTCAGACGGGTCGCGCCGCCGACGGCGACCAGGGCGAAAATCAGAAAGGCGGCGACGAAAAGCCAGGCCGCGACCGATGGGGATTTCAGGGGAAGTCGCAAAAGAACGCCTCTACAACAACGCAATCGTATCGCACGGCAACACCGCCATACGGCCGTCTTGCTGTTATCGTCCGAAAACGGTAACGAAGGGACAAGACGGCGCGATTTGCCCACAGCGCTCCGGCGATTTCAAGGCATTAGAGCGATATGCCAAAAAGTGTGCAGCGGTTTTTGGCAAAATATCGCGACAAAGCAAATCTGGAGCATGATGTCGGTTCGACTGACCGCATTATGCTCCATGCAAAAGAATCAGAGGATGGAACTATGACCGCAGAAAACTACATCCTTGCCAGTCTTGCGGGTCTGCTCGTCGGCTGGATCGCCAACCTGTTATCGAAAAGCCGCTTCAGCTTTCCCATCAACCTGTTTGTCGGCATCTTCGGCGCCTGCCTGCTCAACTTCTTCATGGTATCGGCCGAAATGATCCGCAGCAATTTCCTGCCGATTCTGTGGGTATCGCTGCTGGGCGCCGCCGGCCTGCTGGGCATGTTCCACCTGTCCCGGGCCTTCGAGCGCCGCTGATGGACGACAAACCGCGCAAGTTCAGCCTGCCCCAGCGCCGCGCCATAGCCTGCCTGGGGATCGTCGTTTTTCTGATCGTCTATATCATTGTCGTCAGCGATATCGGCAGCCGTCTGCCGCAGGTGCTGTGGGCGCAACTGCTGTTCTACGGGCTGGCAGGCACGCTGTGGGGCGTGCCCATCCTGCCGCTGATTTCGTGGTCCGAGGACTACAAGTCGAAGCGGAAAAAGAAGTAGCCTTTCCATTTAATCACCTCCGCAGCCGCCACCGCAACCTGAGCTGCCGCAGCCACTTCCGCCGTCGCCGGCACTACATCCTCCGCTGCCACCGCATCCGCCGCCGCTGCATCCGGATCCGGTGTGCGGCTTCTGCGTGGTGTATAACCAAGTATAGAGGCTGGCGATAAGGCTCGCCACGACCGCCTGGCCGGTTTCGGCCGTGATCGGCAGTCCCCACCCCTTGGCCAGCATCGCCGCGCAGCCATTGCCGAAGAACCAGGCGCCGGTGAAGCTCAACAAGCCGCCCGATATCAGATAGTTGACGGTCCCGAAGCGCTTAATCGCGGCGAAGTTCAGGGTGAAGATCGTCGCGACCAACAGCCCGAAGATTGTCCACGGCAGCATCGGCGACTGCTCGACCACCTTGCATCCCGCCAGAGCCATGACAGGCGCCAGGCCGAGACATAAAAAAACCTGCCGCTTGGGCAGGATGACGTATGTTCGGTTATCGATGGTTTGCGTGGTGGGTGGCGCGAACCGGAGTGTTTCATCAGGCCAGATGTCGCCCGGCGGCTCCGTTCCGAACTCGGCGCGATAGAGTCCAAGCGTTCGTGCGTAACAGTCGCGATACTTGTCCGCTTCCGCCTGCCCGCCTTCAGTCGGACCGTGGTGGACGTCGCGGTTCAGCGTTTCACCGCAAAAACGGTCCCAGTAGTCGCGTGTGTAGATCAGGTGGAGGTGCCAGACGCTGTCGACCGCTTCGGAAGGCGTTAATGTGCTGCCGGAAATACAGACGAGGTAGATGAACCTCTCGTACTCGGCGACGGCCCGGCGGGCAAAATCCCGGGTCCATCCGTTGTCGCGCGCCAACCGGCCGCTGAAGGGCAATGCCGCGTCAGCGGCATCAATATCGTAGGCGTTTATGGCCTGCCACAGGGCCTTGTCAGTCTGCATTCGGTCTCCTCTGTTTCGTTTTTACCTGTTACAGAAGATACCACTTACGTATGACAGTTCTGTGACACCTAATCTCCGCCGGAGCTGCTCGAACTGTCCGAACTGCTTGAGCTGTCAGAACCGCCGCTATCAGAACCGCTGTCGGAGGTGTCGCCGCTCGCGCCGTCGCTGGACGAGTCCGAGGTGAATGTGGAAAAGAACCAGCCGTCCGACGCCCCGCTGCTGCTTTCGCCGCCACCTTGCGGTCTCCCCGCCTTGCGGCTCAGAAACGCAAACAGAATAATGGCCGCCATGAAGGCCAGTATCGCACCGACGATTACGACCATCCTGTCCATGTGCGCCTCTATTTATCGAGGTGGGTAATGGCGATGAACGCTGCCTTGTCGTTGACGAACTGGACCGCCAGTCCCTGGCGTCCGCCGGACTGCTGCGCCGAATAGACGGCCCAGGTGTCAATCTGTCGCGATGGCTGCCCCAGGCGCTTGGTCAGTTCAGCCCGGGTCATGCCGATGCGGATACCGCCATCCACGACAACCGCCTGAGTCTTCGCAGGCAAGACCGGGCAAGACGCTGACGGCGCACCGATCTTCGTGACGGTGACGGTCTCCATCGCCCCGGCCGCGCTGGTCGATGACAGCCAGACGCGCTGTTTAGCCGCTGGCAGATCGTAGCACAGCCACGACATGCCCTGGATGCTGGCGACCGTACCAGCACCCAGCGCCTTCTTCATGCCGCCCAGGCCAATTTGCGAGAAGGTGGCGTCGAGATCGCCTATCGTGAAGGTCTTGGCGAACCGTGCTGTGACCGGCGGCGCGCTCAGGGCATCGACGGGCGGGATAGGCGGCGGAACGGACCGGTCAGCGGCAAGGGCTGAGCCCGCCACAAGCACAAGGCTTAAAAGTCCCGCCAAAATCCCGAGCATGATTCCCCTCCCATCACAGTCGGCGGACCATAACACAGGCCACACGGGTATGCTCGCCTTAATCCACCGCTCCCGAAGGTCGCACCGGGGCCACAGGCAATGAAAAACCGTGTTCGCCGATGTTGCCGCCACTGGCTTTCCGTGTATTCATGCCACAATGGTTAACGAGCCAAATATTTAGGGGGTTACATATGTCCGTGAAATTTCGCTTCGCCGTATCCGCATGTCTTGGCTCCGCCTTCCTCGTCACCGCGCCGCTCGTCATGGCTCCAATGGCAATGGCTGATGTCCTGCCCGGCCAGGCGCAGCCGCAATCCTCGGCAGCCGTTGATATGCCGCGCCCGCATGGCCTGGCGACGTCGATGGGGCTGCGCCAGCTCGAGGCCATGAAAGCGGGCGCCCCGGCCATCGCCATGAAGGCCCAGCCCGCCTCGGTACACTCCGGCAAGATTACCACGGCTTCGGACCAGTCGGTGACCGAAGGCGTCTTTTCCGCCGAGCGGACCGTCGCCAGCATGGCGGCCATCGACAGTGCTGCCGGTGCGCCGATCTGCGACGCCTATTTCACCCAGTCACAGGGTCTGGCGCCTAATCTGGCCAACGCCTTCAAGGCGATGACCGCCGGCGACAAGGCCACCCAGGCGGCGATCCTGCCGGCGCTTCAGGCGCAGTTCAACGGCCTCCTGCCCTACGAAATCCGCCCCGAAATTTGTAACGCCAACCATATCAACGCCTATACCGACTATCAGTTCTTCCAGCTCAGCACGCTGCGCGCCCAAGGCGTCGACACAGGCTTCCCAGCCAACCTGCCGCTGGTCAAGCAGCCGAACCTCAACCATAGCGCCCTGGCCTACACGGTCGGCTGGATAAAGTACGAGCAGGGCGATTTCGAAGGCGCGCTGGCCGCGTTCGGCAAGGGTCTGGCCCTGTATCCCAACGACCACGCCCTGCAGTCGGAATATCTTGCCACCCTGATGCAACTTCAACGCTTCGATCAACTGATCGCCTTCGCCGACAAGGTACTGACCACCACCTATGACCTGACGGACGAGGATCGCGGCAAGTACTACGCCGGGCGCGGCGTTGCCCTGGTGTTCAAGGGCGATATCGCCGGCGCCGATGATTCGCTCACCGTCGCCCTGCGTTACAACTGGTCAGAAGACGTGGCCAAGATGCAGACGGAAATCCGCGCCGCCGCCGGCAACGGCGCTCAGTAAAGGCTGGGGACTCAATCACACCAAAGAAAAAGGCCGGGTCCTGAAGGATCCGGCCTTTTTCTTTGTAAATGGTCGGAGCGACAGGATTCGAACCTGCGACCCCTTGACCCCCAGTCAAGTGCGCTACCAGGCTGCGCCACGCTCCGTCATTGTCTGCCAGACACGGTTCCGTGACCGGCAAGGATGCGGCTTATAGAGATGAAAACCGGCCCCCGCAATCCCCGGATAAGCTTTTCCGGGAATTTTCCACCACGACTGGAAATATCAGGAAAACTTGCCGCGATTGACGCCCCGGCCATTGCGGCCGAGCTGACGACCCAGGGCTTCCTGAGCTTCTTCCAGCGATTTGGCGATATCGAGAAACTTGTCGCGCGTCTCCTGCGACATCTTCTGCATCGAGGCCAGGTCGGCCGGTGTGAAGGCATAGGCCGTGCCGCCGGCTTCGGCGACCGCCTCGGCGACGTCCTCCGCCATGATCAGGCCGGATTCCGTCGCAACGGCGCCCTCACCGGCAGCAACTGCGGCATTGGCGCCAAGTATGGCCTTCTGGCCTTCATCCTTGAACAGCTTCTGGACGCCACGGATGGTATAGCCGCGATCGTACAGCAGGGTCTTCACCCCGACCAGCATGTCGATGTCCTGCGGCCTGTAAAAGCGGCGGCCGCCGGCGCGCTTGGTCGGACGGATGAAAGGAAACTTGGTTTCCCAGAAGCGCAGCACATGTTGCTGCACGCCAAGCTGGTCAGCGGTTTCAGAAATCGTTCTTAAGGCTAATGGGCCCTTGCTCACGGCTAATCCCGCACTAACTCTTGAGATTACTCGTGGGTGCCGGCGTCGACGCGGGCCTTCATGATCTGCGACGCGCGGAAGGAAATGACCTTACGCGGATCGATCGCGGCGGGCTTGCCAGTCTTGGGGTTGCGGCCGACACGGGCGTTCTTCTCGCGCACCTGAAAGACACCGAAGCCTGACAGCTTGACCATTTCGCCGCGCTCAAGCGCCTCGACGACCAGGTCCAGGGTCCGCTCGACGATGGCGGCGCATTCCTGGCGCGGCAAACCCAACTCGTTATGGACGTCTTCGAACAGTTCAGCGCGCGTCAGGGTTTGCGTTTTCATGGTCAGCTCCGGCTTGTTCTAATCGGCATCTGAAGCGCTTTTCGACAAAAAGCGCGAAAAACAAAAAGCAGGACATGCTTAGCATGAGTCGCCTACATGTCACCATGTCCTGTCAGGCACCATGGCGCAAATTCCAGCTACCGTCAAAGGCTTAAGCCCAACTGGTCACAGAAAACATCGGACTGGGGAAAAATGCCACGCCTTGGGGCTTCTTATGCGCGAAGCTCAAGGAAATCAGACCTGTGCGACCCAAAGCGCAACCGTAACCTGACGACCTGCACTCACTTTTTTAGAACGCGATATCTAACCGAAAACCGCTACACACTTTTGGCTACGCCGAACGTTGTTTCGGGATATCGCTGCCCCTACAGCCGGATCGCTGCCGCGCCCCAGGTCAGGCCGCCGCCCAGCGCCTCGATCAGCACGACATCGCCCGGCTTGATGCGGCCATCCTTGACGCCTTCGTACCAGGCCAGCGGAATCGACGCTGCCGAGGTGTTGGCGTGGAAAGCCACGGTCGAGATCACCTTGTGCTCATCCAGGCCCAGGCGTTCCGCGACCCCGTTCAGGATGCGCTGGTTGGCCTGGTGCGGGATGAACCAGTCGATGTCGTCGATCGTCAGGTTCGATTTTTCGACCGCCGCTTCAATAGCTTGAGCAATCTTGTGCACCGCGTGCTTGAAGACCTGATTGCCCTGCATGCGGATCTTGCCGATGCGGTTTTCGCTCTCGAACATGCCGCCATCAACATAGAGAAGATCGGTCTTGGTACCGTCGCAGCGCAGGTCGAAGCCGAGAATGCCGGTATCGGCATTGTTGCCCTCGCCGTCCACGGGCTCAAGCACGACGGCGCCAGCGCCATCGCCGAACAGGATGCAGGTCCCGCGATCAGAATAGTCCAGAAGCCTCGACATGGCCTCGGCGCCGATGACCAGCACGCAGCGGCTCATGCCGCGCGCCACAAAGCCATCGGCGACCCCCAAAGCGTAGACGAAGCCCGAACACACCGCCTGGACGTCGAAAGCCGGGCACGGCGCAATGCCGAGTTTCTGCTGGACGATCGAAGCGGTCGACGGGAACGGCATGTCGGGCGTCGTGGTCGCAACCACAATCATGTCGACATCGGCCGGCGTCTTTCCGGCGGCGGCCAGGGCGACCTTCGCCGCCTCAACGGCCAGGTCGGATGTCTTGCCGCCATCCTCGATGATGTGGCGCTGACGGATGCCCGTGCGCTCGACGATCCATTCATCGGACGTGTCCACGAACTTGGCCATGTCGTGGTTGGTCATGATCTTGGGTGGCAGGTAGCCGCCGACACCGGTGACGGCGGATCTCAAAACGCGCATGTCTTACGAAACCTTTTTGTCCGCCGCCAGGGCGAGACCCTTGATATCTGTCGCCGGAGTGCTTTCCGCAAGACCGGCCTCGCTCGCTGCCTGTGCGGCAGCGAGATGGTCGGTGAGTTGCGAGAGCGAATTGGCCAGATCCTGCTGGTAGTTGCTGGCAGCCAGCGAGACCCCGACCTTGATGGCATTTGAGAATGAGCGGGCATCGGCGCCGCCATGGCTCTTGATGACGATGCCGTTCAGCCCCAACAGAGGTCCACCATTGGACTCGCCGGGATCGATGCGCTTCAACGTCTTTTTGAGAGCCGGCTTGGCCAGCATGCCGCCGATCATCGCCAGCAGCGACGACTTGAAGGCCGTGCGCAGCATGTCTTGCATGAAGCGCGCGGCGCCCTCGGCCGTCTTCAGGGCGATATTGCCGGTGAAGCCGTCGGTCACGACGACGTCGGTCGTGCCTTCGCACAGGTCCGTGCCTTCGACAAAGCCATGATAGTTGAGGCCAAAGGCGTTGGCGCGCAGCAGGCGGTGCGCCTCACGGACCTCATCGTGGCCCTTGAGGTCTTCCGAGCCGACATTGAGCAGGCCGATCGACGGCTTTTCGACGCCGCGTACCGCACGGTGGAAGGCCGCGCCCATCAGAGCAAACTCGATCAGCTGGCGCGCATCCGACGTTACATTGGCGCCGACGTCCAGAACAGTGCCAAACCCGTGCGGGTTGGGCCATGAACAGCCGATCGCCGGGCGTTCGAGGTCGTGGGTCAGCATTTTGAGAATCATCTTGGACAGGGCCATCAGCGCGCCCGTATTGCCGGCGGAAATCACCGCCCCCGCTTCGCCCGCCTTCACGGCGTGGATGGCATTGGCCAGGCTGGTGTTGCGGCGGCGGATCGCCTGGGCCGGTTTTTCGTCCATAGCGATGGACTGGTCGGTGTGGCGCACGACGCTGCGCGCCTTCAATTCGGGATGTTTGCCGAGCTCCGCCGCGATCAGCACGCTGTCGCCATGCAGCTGGAAGAACAGCCGGTCATTGGTCCGCAACGCAATCGCGGCGCCGGCGACCGTCACGGCCGGGCCGTGATCGCCGCCCATGGCGTCAATCGCTATGACCAGAGCATCTTTCGGCGCGCCCTTGTGCTGAGAGGAATCCAACGGAGTTTCTACAAGTGTCGACACGGACGGATACAAACCCCGTTAAAGCTGGCAAACCCTGTTACAGTCTTTCCGTACGCTGTCCGAGGGTGCGAACAGGCCGGTCTTTGAGGCGAAAATAACGCTTGTTCGCAACCATGCAAGCCTCAGTTTGCAGGACTAACCTTATTCATCCCGCTTCAGCTGGGCCAGGACGGCAAAAGGTGACGGTTCGACCTCGGCTTCCGGCTCCTCGAAAACCACGCCGGGCTTGCGCGCGAAGGGATCGTAGGCCTCGCCCAGGGCTTCGATAGCATACTGTCCAATATCGATCTGGCCGTTACCGACGACGTCTGGCTCATCGAGATCATTGAGGTTCAGCTCACCTTCGCCGATTGGCGTGACCTCGTCGGTGACGTCGGCCGCCTGAATGACGTCGATTTCAATATCGCTGGTAATGGCGTGACTGAAGGGCTCCAGGCTGACGCCGCATTCCTGCGTCACGTCGCCGTCGAGCTTAACATGGACGCGCACAATGGGTTTCATGCCAGGCAGGGCGCGCGTTTCGGCGTGGATCTTCAAGGCATCCAACGAAATCATGCCGAACGATTCGGCGATCCTCGACCGCGTCACTTCGTCCGCCGTCAGCTCAAGCGTCAGGCCACGCCGCGCCGCGTCGAACCGCACCGTATGCGACCACAGGCCTTCGTCCATTTGGGAATCACTCATCGTTCGTCTCTCTTACGCGGTCTGCGCGGTAGCGTCGGCTTCCAAAGCCTGGGTTTCCAGGGTCCGGGGTTCTGGCCAGCCGATCCGGCCACTGAGAATATCGTCCACCGACAGCCCCGCGCGCATATCATCAATATAGTCGGCAAATGCCAGAGCCGCCCCGGGAACAGCGCCGCCCTCCGCCACTTCGCCATCATAGCCTACACCCGCAAAGATGGTCCGCGCGGCGTAAGCCGCCTGCGCGTCGCGCCCGGCCGAAGCGGCCCACAGGTCTTCCCAATGCTTCATGCGGGTATAGATGGTTTCGGCCAGTGGCTTCATCTTCTTGGCTACGCTGAGATCGCCCGTCCCCTGCTCACGCAGGGTGTTGTCGAGCGCCAGCAGGAAGGCATCAAACAAGGCCTGGGCGGTGTCCTGTGCCTGCTCGCGGCGGCGGTCTTCAGCGGGCAGCGCCTTCAGCGTGTGGATGACAGTGCCGACATGAAATGTCAGCAATTCAAACCGCGCGCCGATGGCGTCCTCGATACCGTAGTCGAGATAAAAGACCGGCAAACGCGACTGCGATACGCAACTGCCATAGAGCTTTTCCCCTGTGCGCGTAACGGCGCGCGGCTGGAAAAAGGCTTTGAGGCGATCGAGATTGAACTGCATCTGGCGTCCCCGCGGCTGTCGCCAGCTCTGTGTGGCAAGCCTGCGAAAAAATACCTTGTATCAGGCCTTCTTTCAGCCTTACCCTTGCCGTAAGCCCTATTTCGTTATAGGTCAAACAGGTTTCGCGCCACGTGTAAGGATTTTCATGGCTCCGCGTCCGCATACTTTCGGAATCAAGTCTGTTGTGGCTCTTGGAGCGCTGGGCGCGCTCCTGACGATGACCGCCTGTGCGCCGACCCTGAAGCAGACCGGTTATCTGCAATACGACGCCAATCCGGCAACCGATATCGCTGTCGGCGATACCGAAGCCGCTGTGCTCGACAAGCTGGGCACGCCATCGCAGACCTCGCTCTACGATCCGACCGAGTGGTACTATATCGACCAGGTGTCGATGAAGATGACCTACAAGCAACCCAAGGTCACCTCGCGCAACGTCACGGTCGTCAAGTTTGACAAGGACGCCAAGACGGTTGCCACGGTCAAGACCCTGACGCTGGCCGATGGCCGGGCGCTGACGCCGACTCAGGAAAAGACTCCGACTCGCGGCCGTTCGCTCACTGCGCTCGAACAGGTTCTCGGTACGGTCGGCCAGCAAAAGATCGACAACAGCCGCGACAGCGATCCCGGCAGACAGCGTCGCCGCGAATAGCAACCACTCCACAGTTTCAGAAAAAGCCCCGGATGTTGTCCGGGGCTTTTTTGTTTCTGGGCTCTGAGTGAGGCCAGGCGTTAGGCTGGTCCACAATAGAAAAGCCCCGCGACTGCTCGCGGGGCCCTCTCATTTCAAATCGAACGGATCAGTGACCGCCGGCCAGGACCGCCAGCATCAGCAGAGCGACAATGTTGGTGATCTTGATCATTGGATTGATCGCCGGACCGGCTGTGTCCTTGTAAGGATCGCCGACCGTGTCACCGGTCACCGACGCCTTGTGCGCGTCGGAGCCCTTCATGTGCTTGACGCCGTCCTTGTCGACGAAGCCGTCTTCGAAGGACTTCTTGGCGTTGTCCCACGCGCCGCCGCCCGAGGTCATCGAGATGGCAACGAAGATGCCGGTCACGATGACACCCAGCAGCATGGCGCCCAGGGCTTCGAAGGCTTCGACCGTGCCGCCGATATAGTAGACGACAGCGAACAGGACGACCGGCGACAGGACGGGCAGCAGCGACGGGACGATCATTTCCCGGATCGCGGCCTTGGTCAGCATGTCAACGGCGCGGCCATAGTTCGGCTTGGAGGTGCCGGCCATGATGCCCTTGTCCTCGCGGAACTGACGGCGGACTTCCTCGACGACGGCTTGCGCCGCACGGCCGACGGCGGTCATGCCCATGCCACCAAAGAGGTAGGGCAAGAGACCACCGATCAGCAGGCCGATAACAACCCACGGGCTCGACAGTGAGAAGGTCAAGGCGCCCATGCCTTCAAAGATGCTGCCGGGCGTTGCGTTCTCGGCAAAGTACTTGAGGTCCGACGTATAGGCGGCGAACAGCACCAGGGCGCCGAGGCCGGCGGAACCGATGGCATAGCCCTTGGTGACGGCCTTGGTGGTGTTACCGACAGCGTCGAGTGCGTCGGTCGTGTGACGCACTTCACTGGGCAGGCCCGACATTTCGGCGATGCCGCCGGCATTGTCGGTGACGGGACCAAACGCGTCGAGCGCGACGATCATACCGGCCAGGGCCAGCATGGTCGTCGTGGCAATGGCGATGCCGAACAGGCCCGCCAGCAGGTAGCAGCCGATGATGCCGGCAACGATGATCAGCGCCGGAATGGCGGTCGATTCCATAGAAACGGCCAGGCCCTGGATGACGTTGGTGCCGTGACCGGTAACCGACGCCTGAGCGATCGAGACGACCGGACGCTTGCCAGTGCCAGTGTAATATTCCGTCACGACGATGAAGCCCGCCGTCACAGCCAGGCCGACCATGCCGCACCAGAACAGCGTCATGCCGGTGAAGTCATGCGGTGCGCCGGCATAGGTGATGACAGTATCGAAGCCGACGAACTGATAGATGACGCCCGCGACCGCGGCGACCGACAGGATGCCGGTGGCGATCAGGCCCTTGTAGAGCGCGCCCATAATGTCCTGGGACTTGCCCAGCGACACGAAGTAGGTGCCGATGATCGAGGTGAAGATACAGGCTCCACCGATGGCCAGAGGCAGCATGAGCATGGCTTCGAGCAATGGCGAACCGGCAAAGAAGATGGTCGCCAGAACCATGGTCGCAACGATGGTCACGGCGTAGGTTTCAAAAAGGTCGGCCGCCATGCCGGCGCAGTCGCCGACATTGTCGCCGACGTTATCGGCGATGGTGGCAGGGTTACGGGGGTCATCCTCGGGGATACCGGCTTCGACCTTGCCCACCATGTCACCGCCAACGTCGGCGCCCTTGGTGAAGATACCGCCTCCAAGACGGGCGAAGATCGAGATCAGCGAGGCGCCGAAGCCCAGCGCCACCAGGGCGTTGACGACAGTGCGATCCGTGGCCGCAAGGCCCAGACCCTGGGTCAGCAAGGCATAGTAACCTGCAACGCCGACAAGCGCGCCACCGGCGACGAACATGCCCGTCACTGCGCCCGCGCCAAACGCCATGTTAAGGCCCTTGGCCAGGCTTTCGGAAGCCGCCTGCGCCGTTCGCACATTGGCGCGGACGGAAACCAGCATGCCTGCGTACCCGGCCGCGCCCGACAGAACGGCGCCGATGGCAAATCCTATCGCCGACCATTGACCAAGAAAGACCCACGCAGCAGCGAAGATAACGATGCCGACGATACCGATAGTCGTATATTGACGCTTGAGGTAGGCACTGGCCCCTTCCTGGATGGCGGCAGCGATTTCCTGCATACGGGCATTGCCCGTACTGGCCTTCATGAGCGACATGGTCTGCACCACGCCGTACAGCAGCCCGACTATGCCGGCCACGATGGCCAGCACCAAAGCATAATTCATCTGTAACCCCTGTATTTCTTTATAGTTGGGGATCAAACGGCTAAGCAGTCGCAAAGCCTCGTCCCCGGTTTACGGGATCAAAAAAGCTGGCCTCAAATGATTAGGATGTATCCGGGGATTACCTGCCAGTGACACGGCAAGTCGAACACAGTCACTTGCAAATCACTCTTGAAAATCAGGCCCTTATTTTTGACTGACCGGAGAGTGCCAAAACTTCGCCATAAGTTCAAGGCAAGAAAACGGTGTTAGACATTATGCAAAATGCAACTGCGAAATAGATTGCGCTGCAGCGCAGAAGACATCGGCGCAGTAAATTGTATTTCAACACTTTGAAAATTGACGCGCCGCAATAATAAATTGCGCATCAATGTGCAGGGAATACCGCTCAGCGGTGCTGTTTCGGGCTTTGCGACACGACTTCGACCGACTCAATCGTCCCTGCTCCGCTGACCTTGAGGAACTCGGCCTTCATGACGGCCTTGAAACGCGGCTCGTCCAGCTTGTCGTTGCGTCCCGCCATGGCAAACGACGTCTTATGCGCCGCGCGGACCAGGGCGTTGCGGAAATAGGGCTCCATGTCGCGCAACTTGCCTTGATCGGCCTTGGGCGTCAGGTTGATCTTGATGCTGAGGAAGAGATAGTTGACGACATTGCGGCCTTCGAAGACCGGAATACCAACCGAGGCAAGCTTGACGGACGGGTCAGCAGCATCCTTGGCTTCGCCGCCATTGGCAAGGGCCGGGCCGGCGACACACATGGATAGGACAAGGGCAGCGAGTGCAGATCGGATCAATTTCAGCATCCCAACAGAATGGCCGAGATTGATTGACACAAGATAAAGGCCGGTCACCTGGACCGGCCTTCGTCGCATCACACCTATATCAACTTACCAGTTGTTGTAGCGCTGGTACCGACGCTCGCTGCGGCGTTCGTAATAAGGATCACGATATCCATAGTCCGTCTCGCGGTAGTAGCGGCGGCCTTCGTAGCTTCGATTGTCATAATAGTCGTCGTCGTAGTCATTGTACGAATAGCTGTAGGTGTCGCGGTAGTAGCAGCGCGTGCTTTCGCTGCCGACCGCGCCGCCCAGAATCGCACCAACAAAGGCGCCGGGGACCGCGCCCGCTGCGCCGCCGACGATCGCACCGGCCACGGCACCACCTGCGGCATTATCATTGCGGCGTTCACGGCAGTTGTAGCCTCGATCATCACGATGATAGCCACGGTTATCGCGATGATGGACATAGACATCACCGTCCTGATAACGGCCGTAATCCTGGGCATTTGCGGCCATCGGGGCCAGGGCAGCACAGGCAAGGGCAAGACCACCGGCCAGGGCTACGGATCGATACGCTTTGAACATCGGTAACCTCCATAAAATGTGCCCGTCACGTCATGAGGACTGCAATCCGGGCTCCCCGCCTAATGATGCCGATATTAACCATTTCCGTTTGAGCGACAATTTCGCCCGCCAGCGGATTCGATGAGCAAACCGTAAGATTCCGACAAGCCCTGCGTCTTATGATTTTCTCACCTTATTTCCGGAAATTCAGATAAAAAAGCTCCTGGCCATTGCGGTCCAGGAGCCCTTTTCTCTCACCATTTCAAACGGTTCTATCAGCGTCGATGCCAGTAACCGTCGCGGTCCTGACGATAGCCACGTGGCGGCTTGCCTTCGTGCCAGCGGCCTTGGTTGTCCCGCCAGCCGTCGCGCCAGTTGTTGTTGTCCTGGTAGCTGTAGGGCGGCGGACCGTTGCGGCGGTTGCGGTCGTAATAGACCTCGGAATACATGCTGTTGGGCGGACGCTGCTCGTAGAAGACCGGCACATAACCGGACGGCCCCCGCGGCGGATCGTAATAACGGCCCTGATAGGCAAAGTATTCGCCGTTATAGCATTTGACGCTCTTCTTGCCGATGTTCTGGCCAACTGCGCCACCGACGACCGCGCCGACCACAGCGCCCAGGCCGCGTTCATTCTTGGAAACCTGGCTGCCCAGCAGGCCGCCGGCAACGGCGCCGATGATCAGGCCATTGCGCTTGGCATCGGTCTGCTTGATGTAGCAGTAGCCATCGTAATTGCGGACCTCATAACGCGACTGTGCGACGGCCAGGCCGGGTACGGCCAAAGCCGCGACCAAGGCGACGGCTGCAGCAATTTTTGCTGTCTTTTCCATGATGTGCATCCCTCTTGTTGTATCTGGAGAGGACGCTAGGCCTGCGTCACGCCGTCAGCAATTCTACACGCCGGTGGAATCAGTCAATCGTTTGTAAGGTTTCGCTAAAGTGCACTTTGTCACAGAGGGTGACGATAGCCCATGGTCTCTACATCGATCCGCCGGCCGTCAGCCCACAGCTCTGCGCCAGCCGGGGTCTCTTCCGAAACGCCGATACAGTCGCCGACGACGTAGAAGCCGGACATCATCAGTACCTTGGCGCCAGCTTCGTCGGCCGTGCACAGGATCTGATAGTCATCCCCACCCGTGACCAGGGCGACCGGGCTGATCCCCGAGGCAATCGCCGCACGCGCCGTCAGCGAAGTCGGCACCTTGTTGAGGTCGATACGGATCATCAGCCCGCTGGCGCGCGCCATATGGTCGGCATCCGCCAGCAGTCCGTCCGATATGTCCATCGAGGCGCGCGCATTGTCGCGCACGCAGACCGCCAGATCGGCACGGATTTCCGGCAGATGATACGACATCATCAACTCGTTCATGTCGTCGTGCGACACGCCCATCAACTGGCCTTCCAGCGCCTTGAGCCCCAGATAGGCCTGGCCGATATAGCCGCTAACCAGCACCTTGTCGCCCGGACGCGCCCCTGTGCGCGACAGGGCACGGCCCGCCGGCACCTTGCCGAACATAGTCATGGAGACATGCAAGGGTCCGTAGCTCGACACGGTATCGCCGCCGAACAGGTCGAGACCGAAACGGTCCTGCTCGATCTTCAGCCCGCGCGCGAAATCCTGCTTTTCGGCAAAGGTCGTGCCGCGCGGCCAGGCGGTGATCAACTGATAGCCATAGGGCTTGGCGCCCTTAGCGACGATGTCGGACAGGTTGACGCGCATCAGCTTGCGCGCCACCAGGTCGAGCGGATCGTGTTCGAAGAAATGGACCCCAGCGACAATCGCGTCGGTATTGACGACGATATCGTGAGCAGCATCGGCGGGCAGGACCGAAACGTCATCGACCAGTCCCCTCGCCTCGCGACTCAAACCGGCCAGCGGCTTGAAAAGCTGATCGATGATCGAGAATTCGTCGTGTTCGGCCATGTTGTGCCCTCCCTTGGGGGAGATGCGTTATTTATCCAAACAGGCGAAAAATCAATGCGGGAAACGGCTAAGCCGTGAAACTTCCCGTGAAGTTAATGCATTTTTGGCAGGCACCTGACTACGGCCGAACATCCTTGGCAATCCCATCCAGCGCGCCATTGACGAAGCGCGCCTCGGTCTCGCCGAAGAAGGCGCGGGCGATCTCGACATATTCGTTGATGATCACTTCCAGGCCGACGTCCTTGCGGAACTTCAGCTCCCAGGTCCCGGCGCGCAGGATGGCGCGCACCGTCGTATCAAGGCGCTCGATCCGCCAGCCGGCCGCCAGACGGTCCGAGATCAGCAGGTCGATGGGCGCCTGTTCCTTGACGATCATGCGTGCGCCCTCGGCGAAATAGGCCTCATCGGCCTCCGCCAGTTGCTCGCCATCGAGATCGCCTTCGAAACGGTAGTCGGAAAACTCGCGGATGACCGATTCGACGCCACCGCCGGTCAGTTCCATCTGATAGAGCGCCTGGACCAGGACCAGACGCGCAACGGTGCGGGCGCGCTTCTGCTTTTTGGTCAGACCCGAGGACGGACGTGCGTCTTCCTGGGCGCTTTCTTGCGCGTTCAGTTGCTCGATGACCGCCTTGAGGCTGGTCGGCTTGCGGATTTCGTTGTCGTCGGACGGTTGATCAACCACGGACCGAACCCTCCAGCAGCGACTTGCGCAATTCGATCATGCTCAGGCAGACATTGGCGACCGTGCCGCCCTTGTCGCCTTCCGAACGACGGGCGCGCGCCCAGGCCTGGTCTTCGTCCTCGACCGTCAGCACGCCGTAGCCGATGGCCAGGCGCTGGGTGTAGCTCAGCTCCATCAGGCCGCGCGCCGATTCGTTGCAGACGTAGTCGTAGTGGGTGGTTTCGCCACGAATGACGACACCCAGCGCGACATAGCCGTCATACTTGACACCCATCGGGCGATGCGCAGCGTCTTCTGCCATGGCGATGGCGGCCGGCAGCTCAAACGCACCCGGCACGGTCACGACGTCGTAGTCAATGCCGTGGGCCTCAAGCGCGTCCCGGGCTCCGGCCAGCAGTTCGTCGGAGAGGTCGTCGTAAAAGCGGCTTTCGACGATAAGGATGCGCAGCGGGTTTTCTGGGGACAAGGCGATGGTCCTAAAGCTTTTTAGAATAAGGCACGCTCAATAGCGCCTTATCGGCGAAAAAAGAAGGTCAAATCTGGAATGCGTTATTCAGAGCGCTTTCCAGAAAGTGTGCAGCGGTTTCTGGATAAAAAGCGTGACCAGGCTTAAAGCGTCTTCCAGTCGATGATCGACAGGCCGTAGCCCTCGAGCGCGGCGGGCTTTGGCCGCGTCGCCGACAGGGCGATCATTTCGCGGACACCGAGATCGATCAGGATTTGCGCACCGACGCCGTAGTCGCGCAAGCCGCGCGCACCCTGCCCCGGCCCGTCTTCGGCGCCGAAACGGTTCGACAGGACCTTGGCGTCCGGATCTCGCAGCAGCACCATGACCGCCGGACCATCGTGTGCCGCCAGAACCTGCATCGCCTGCTCGACGTAATTGGCGCGCATCGAAGCGCCCAGCCCGCCCAGCACATCCGACGCGATATCGAGCTGATGCATGCGCACCAGGGTCGGCTTTCCGGCCTGGGGCAATTGCTTGACCAGGGCCAGATGCTCTGAGCCATCCAGGGTATTGCGATAGACATAGAGACGGAACTGGCCGCCCCACTGGCTATCGAACGGCCGCTCCAGCACGCGCTCGACAAAGCGTTCGGTGCGGCGGCGATAGGCGATCAGGTCGGCGATCGTGCCGATTTTCAGGCCATGCAGCTGGCCGAACTTGATGAGGTCCGGAAGACGCGCCATCGAGCCGTCATCATTGATGATTTCACAGATCACGCCGGCGGGCGCCAGGCCGGCCATGCGCGAAATATCGACGGCCGCTTCGGTGTGCCCCGTGCGAACCAGAACACCGCCGTCGCGCGCCACCAGCGGAAAGACGTGACCGGGGCTGACCAGATCGCGCGAATCCTTGGTGGCATCGATGGCGACAGCAATCGTGTGGGCGCGGTCCTTGGGGGAAATACCGGTGGAGATGCCCTCAAGCGCCTCGATCGACACCGTGAAAGCTGTGCCGTTGCGCGCACCATTATCATGCACCATCGGCGGCAGGCGCAGTTGCTTGGCGCGCTCACTGGTGATTGCCAGGCAGACCAGTCCACGCGCATGTCGCGCCATGAAATTGATGATATCAGGCGTCGCCATCTGGGCTGGAATGATGACGTCGCCTTCATTCTCACGATCCTCGGCGTCGATCAGGATATAGGGCCGGCCATTGCGGGCATCCTCTAGGATGTCTTCGATGGCGGAGACAGGTGATTCCGGATCGTTGGGGATGGCGTTCAAACTCATAGGCTCGACTTTACTGCTGGTTCCGTTTCGAACCACCGCGCGGCATAACGCGCAAGGCGATCGACTTCAAGATTAACGAAGCCACCGACTTGCGTCTGCGACAATGTGGTGTGCGTCCAGGTGTGCGGGATGATATTGACGCCGAAGGTGTCCCCTTCGACCTCATTGATGGTCAGCGAAATGCCATCGAGCGCCACCGAGCCCTTGGGCGCGATGAAACGGTGCAGCGGATTAGGCGCGCGGAACTTCAGGCGATAGCTGTCGCCGTCTCCTTTGACGCTGAGCAGTTCCGCCAGGCCGTCAACGTGGCCGGAGACGATATGTCCGCCCAGTTCGTCGCCGATCTTCAGCGCCCGTTCCAGATTGACCAACTGACCTTCGCGCCACGTACCGAGATTGGTGACGTTGAGCGTCTCATTCGACACATCCAAACGATAGGTATTGGCCGTCTTCGACACCACGGTCAGGCAGCAGCCGGCGTGGCTGATCGAAGCGCCCAGCGCGACGTCGGACAGGTCGAAATCGACCCGCATGATGAAATGCGCGCCGGCATCAGACCGCTCCAACGCCGCAATTGTGCCCATGCTTGAGATAATGCCGGTAAACACTTCTGCCTCTTAACTTAATTCGTAACTTTCCCAGAGGTCATCACCCACCGTCTGTACGGCAAGGCGGTCGAAGCGGTACATCTGCCCCAGGTCCGTTACATTGAGATGGCCGATGACCGGCCGTCCGTCTCCCCCCATTATGGTGGGTGCGCGGAACCATTCAAGGCGATCGACCAGTCCGGCCTGCAGAAAAGCCGTGGCAATCACACCGCCGCCTTCGACAAACAGGCTCTCGATGCCGGCTTTCGACAGAGCATCGAGCGCCGCCACCAGATCGACGCGCTGATGCTTTGTCGGCACCTTGATGGCCTTGACCTGCGCCGCCAGCATTTCTCCCGGCAGGTCGACGGTCGTGACCACCCATGTCGGGATGATGCGCGCGGTCTGGGCCAGTTTGGAGTTCAGCGGCAGGCGCCCACGTGAATCGAGCACAACGCGCGTCGGCTGATAGCCTTCGTAGTTCGGCAGGCGAACGGTCAGTTCCGGATCGTCGGCTATCGCCGTCTCGATGCCGACCAGCACGGCGTCGTGCGCGCTGCGCAGTTCATGGACAACGCTGCGCGCCGGCTCACCCGTAATCCAGCGCGACACGCCGCCGGCCGTGGCGATCTTGCCGTCGAGCGTGGTTGCGAGTTTTAGGGTAATGGAGGGCCGGGCCACTAGGCGTCGTCAGTCGGTGACAGGTCTTGTTCGCCTAAACCGCGCCGTATGTCGTGCGGATCATCGAGGACATCATTGCTCAGGCCTTCGTCGCCGAGAAAGCGCGCAAAGTCAGACGTTTCGCGGAAATCGCGATAGACGCTGGCATAGCGGACATAGGCAACGACATCGAGCGTCCGCAGCGCCTTCATGACCAGTTCGCCAACGGCTTCGGACGGGATATCGGTCTCGCCCATGCTTTCCAGCTGACGGACGATGCCCGACACCATGCGGTCGATGCGCTCCTGCTCGATCGGCCGCTTGCGCAGCGCAATCGAGACGGAGCGTTCCAGCTTTGTGCGGTCGAACGGCGTGCGCCGGCCGGAACGCTTGACGATCATCAGTTCGCGCAACTGTACGCGCTCGAACGTCGTGAAACGGCCGCCGCATTCCGGGCACGACCGCCGGCGACGGATCGCGGCGCCATCTTCCGACGGCCGCGAATCCTTCACCTGGGTCTCGAGATTTCCGCAGAACGGGCA
This sequence comes from Asticcacaulis sp. P4_H10, assembly GCF_056400965.1. Taxonomy (NCBI): domain Bacteria; kingdom Pseudomonadati; phylum Pseudomonadota; class Alphaproteobacteria; order Caulobacterales; family Caulobacteraceae; genus Asticcacaulis; species Asticcacaulis sp. P4_H10. The sequence continues at coordinate 334,299 of NZ_JBFUKH010000008.1, forward strand.
GCGCATCGTCTTAGCCGTAAATCGGGAACTGCGCCGTCAGGGCTTTCACCTTGGCGCGGACCTCGGCCTGGACGGCTTCGTCCGGCGAACCGCTGTTCGACTTCATGCCGTCGACAACGTCGGCGATCAGGTTGCCGATGATGCGGAACTCGGCTTCGGTGAAGCCGCGCGTCGTGCCTGCCGGCGTGCCGAGACGGACACCCGAGGTGATGGTGAAGGGCTGCGGGTCGAACGGAATGCCGTTCTTATTGCAGGTGATGAAGGCGGCTTCCAGCGCCGCTTCCGTCGCCTTGCCGGTCTGGCCCTTGGGGCGCAGGTCGACCGACATGACGTGGCTGTCGGTGCCGCCGGTGACGATGGCCAGGCCGCGCTCGATGAGGGTAGCCGCCAAGACGCGGGCATTGGCAACGACCTGGTGGGCATAGGCCTTGAACTCGGGCTGCAGCGCTTCGCCGAACGACACGGCCTTGGCAGCGATGACGTGCATCAAGGGCCCGCCCTGCAGGCCGGGGAAGACGGCCGAGTTGATCTTCTTGCCGAGGTCCGTATCGTTCGACAGGATCATGCCGCCGCGCGGACCGCGCAGGGTCTTGTGCGTTGTTGTGGTGACGACGTGGGCGTGCGGCAGCGGGTCCGGATAGACGCCACCGGCGACCAGGCCGGCATAGTGGGCCATGTCGACGAACAGGTAGGCGCCAACCGAATCGGCGATCTCACGGAAACGCTTGAAATCGATGTGGCGCGGATAGTTGGACGCGCCGGCAATGATCAGCTTTGGCTTGTTCTTCTTGGCCAAGTCGGCGACCTGGTCGTAGTCGATGACATTGTCGCCTTGCGTCACGCCGTAGGGCACGACGTTGAACCACTTGCCCGACTGGTTGGCGGGTGAACCGTGCGTCAGGTGACCGCCGCAGGCCAGGTCCATGCCCATATAGGTGTCGCCCGGCTGCAGCAGGGTGAAGAAGACCGCCTGGTTGGCATTGGCGCCGGAGTGCGGCTGGACGTTGGCATAGGCGCAGTTGAACAGGGTCTTGGCGCGTTCGATGGCCAGCTTTTCGACCTCATCGACGTACTCGCAGCCACCATAGTAACGGCGGCCAGGATAGCCTTCGGCGTACTTGTTGGTCAGGACCGAGCCTTGCGCTTCGAGGACGGCTTTGGAGACGATGTTTTCCGACGCGATCAGTTCGATCTCGTCCTGCTGGCGGTGCAGTTCGCCCTTGATGGCCTTCAGGATTTCCGAATCGGCCGTAGCCAGGTCGCTGTGGAAGAAGCCTTTGGGGGTAAAAGCGGAAGCGTTCGCGGGAGCGTTCAAGACGGGGAATCCTGTTGGCAAGAATGGAAAGGGAGGATGAGGCAGCGTTTACGCCTTCGGACCCGACAGGGCAACCCTTTAAACGCTTATTCCCGGCTTGCGCGGAGGCGTCGGCGGCCCGCCGTTCAGCTTGTTGCGCAGTTTCTGGACGGCCAGGCGTTTGACGGCTTCTGGATCGTTGACCGGGCCAATGGCAATGGCTTCCTCGCCGGTATCGGCATCGACAGCCGTGCATCGCAGGAAGTTACCGTTGCGCTGGAGTTCGAGATAGATTTCGGACATGGCAGCAGAATAGCTGAATCGGGGGATTTCGCCAACTCCCCGCTACAGGTAACGCAGAATCACGCGTCGCCTACGGCGGTTCAACCCTCTCCCTCCTCCCTAGCGCCGCAGGCGGTGGGGATGTGGCGTTTGCGTTAGCAAACGACGGAGGGGTATAAAGGTCAGAAAATACCCTCCACCGCTGCGCTTTCCCTGGCGGTCCCCACTTCGTGGGGCGGAGAGGGAGGAAAAGCCCTCAACGGCTTGAGATATTGAACGCGTTGCCGTCGGGGTCTGCCCCTTGCGAGAAGGTAATGTCAGGCGACGCCCACAGCTTGCCCATGGGAACGCCCTTGGCGATCAACTCGTCCCGAACGCCTGCGACATCGTCGGCATGAAAGGAGAGCTTGGGATTATGGCCGTTGGGCTTGCCCTTGGCGCCGGCGTGCAGCGCGATCACGCAACCACCTGCATCAAGCTCACGCCAGTCGCCATGATCGGCAAGAACTGCCAGGCCCAACACATCGCGATAGAAGATGGTCATGCCGTCCATATTGTCGGTAAAGTAGATGATATGCGTCAGGCGAAGGCTCATGACGCATACCTCTTGATCAGGCCACGCCCGGCAGGCGCGCGACATTGCAGTGCGTCCACAGCTTGTCCATAGCGCCGACCAGATGGTCCATCATCTCATCCGTATGGTCCGGCGACGGCGTAAAGCGCAGGCGCTCGGTGCCCTTAGGCACGGTCGGATAGTTGATCGGCTGGACGTAGATACCATGATCGTTCAACAGGATGTCCGAGATCATCTTGCAATGCTTGGCATGACCGACCAGCACGGGAACGATATGCGATTCCGATGGGAAGACCGGAATGCCGACCGCCTTGAAACGCTTCATCAGGGTCTGGGCGCGTTCCTGGTGCTGGATGCGCTTTTCGTTATGATCCTTCAGCCAGCGAACGGAAGCCGCTGCACCGGCCATCACCGCCGGCGGCAGCGACGTCGTGAAGATGAAGCCCGACGCCCACGAACGGATGGCGTCGATGACCACCGACTTGGCGGCGATATAACCGCCCATCATGCCGAATGCCTTGCCCAGCGTGCCTTCGATAATGTCGATCTCACCCATCAAGCCGTCGCGCTCGGCAACGCCGGCGCCGCGCAGGCCGTAGAGGCCAACCGCGTGGACTTCGTCGATATAGGTCAGGCAGCCGTACTTCTTGGCGAGGTCGATCGTACCGCGGATATCGGCAATGTCGCCGTCCATCGAATAGACCGACTCGAACGCAATCAGCTTCGGCGCATTGGCGGGTGCGGCCTGCAGCAGTTCTTCGAGGTGCGCGAGATCGTTGTGGCGGAAAACCTTGCGCTCGCCACGGCCGTTG